>NZ_CP031320.1:4309327-4980308 GCF_003355155.1 Streptomyces armeniacus
GCGCGGTGTAGTCCAGCGTGCGCTCCGCGTCGGCGAAGGCGTTGTCGGCGGCCAGAGTGCCCTGGGCGGCGGCGACGTAGACGAACTGCGGGCCTCCGGCGACATCCCCCGCGGCCCAGATCCGCTCGTTGGTGGTGCGCTGGTGGTCGTCGACAACCACATCGCCGCGCTCGCCCGTCTTGACGCCGACCGCGTCGAGACCGAGGCCGGAGATGACGGGGCGCCGGCCGGTGGCGACCAGTAGCGTTTCGGTGCGCAGCTCGGTCTCCCTGCCGCTGCGCGTGCGCACGGCGGCGATCTTGGCGCCGTCCTCGGTGCGGACACTGGCGAGGGTGGCGCCGGTGTGGACGGTGACGCCCTCCTCGGCGAAGACGTCCTCAATGACGGAGGAAACCTCAGGCTCTTCGAACGGGGCCAGCTGCTCCAGAGCCTCGATCACAGTGACCTGGGTACCGAGGCGGGCGAAGAGCTGGGCCTGCTCCAGGCCAACGGCGTTGCCGCCCACGACGATCATCGACTCCGGCAGCGCGTCGAGTTCCATCGCCGTGGTCGATGTCAGGTACCCCGCTTCGGCCAGGCCCTCTACGGGCGGTGCCCAGGGCGCGGAGCCGGTGGCGACAAGGTAGTGAGCGGCTTCGATGCGCCGGGTGCCGCCGTCGCGCAACGAGACCTCGAGGGCCGGGGCGTCGCTGGTGCCGGAGAAGGTGGCCGTTCCATGCACGATCTCCCAGCCGTAGTCGGCGGCGAGTTCGGTGTACTTCTCCGCCCGCAGCTGCTCGACCAGGGCATCCTTGCCGTCGATCAACTGCCGGAATTCGACGGGCAGTTCCGCGGCGGCAAGCCCGGGGAATCGCCCGGCCGCTCCGCAACCGTGGCGGGCCTCGGCTGCGGCCAGCAGCGCCTTGGAGGGTATACAGCCCACGTTCACGCAGGTGCCTCCGGTAGTGCCACGCTCGATCATCGCCACGCGCTTGCCCTGGTTGGTGGCGGCGATAGCGGCGGCGAAGGCCGCTGAGCCGGAGCCGATGACGGCCAGGTCGAAGCCGGAGTGCGTTGTGGTCACGGTGTTGCCTCCTCGTGCAGAGTCCAGGCCTCCAGACTCACTGCTATGCGCCTTGCCGGATAGCTCACCTTCACCATACTATTTGGGTAAGCGAATAGATTCAGCCGTGGAGGCCATCCGTATGCCGCAACGCCTCAGCACTCCCACCGGGGTCGCCAGCCCGGCTGCTGATGAGGTGCCGTGCACCCATCTGGACACGGTGGCGAAATTCTTCCGTGCCCTGGCGGACCCGACCCGGCTGAAGCTCCTGGAGTTCATCCTTCGAGGCGAGCGCACCAGTGCTGAGTGCGTCGAGCACGCCGGCATCTCCCAGCCCCGCGTCTCGGTCCACCTGTCCTGCCTTGTGGACTGCGGCTACGTCACCGCCCGCCGGGACGGCAAGAAACTGCGCTACTCCGTCGGCGACCCGCGCGTCGCGGACCTGCTTGTCCTTGCCCGCTCGCTCGCCGCAGACAACGCCACCGCGCTGACCTGTTGCACCCGCATCCCCGACGGCCCGGGATAACCGGCAAGGCGCACCCCGTCATGGCTGCCATCCACCGGCCTCCTCGTCGCAACAAGGAGTCTTCCCGTGCCGGTACGGCGGCCGCCGGGATCCAATGAGCCCTGCGCAGCCGCTCGCCGAGTACCGGTAGGACGAACGCAGGCAGATCGCCTCCCATGGGAGCAACTCCGGGAATTCGAACAGGCCTCCCCGGCAACAGCGTTCACGTCCCCGGCACCGCGGGTGATCGCGACAGGGATTCAGCCCGGGTCAGTCCCGGTCGGCCCTTTCCCCGTCGCGCCTCAGAAGGTTCTGCAGGGTGAAGCCCGGCTGCCTGCCTCGGGCTGGACCGGTTCGGCCAACACCCGACCCAGGGCCCGCACCTGGGATTTCTCGTCCACGCAGCGGACCACTGCCTTCTCGGGCGGGTGGTGGTAGAGCCCGACGACATCAACGACCTTCTCCACGAACTGCGGGTCCGTGGAAAGTTTGAACGGTCCTGGATATTCGGCTTCAGCTCGAACTTCTGCCAGGTCCGTCCGATCGTCGACCTCGACAGACCGGCGCAAGGGCCATCGAGGCCCGAGAGCAGTGCGTGGCGTTGGGCGGAGATGTCTCCAGCGTCGCAACGACGACCGCCTCAACCCGGTCGTTGAGGACCGGCAGTGGCCGTCCCGGCCGCAGTCCGTCAGTCGGCCCTTCCAGCCATGACTCCACGAACCGGCGCCGCCAACGGGTCACCGTGGAAACGGACGTTCCCAGCCGGGCGGCGACGTGCCTATTCGACGTCCCCTCCGCGCACGCCAGCATGATCCCGCAAGGCCAGGGCCTGCGAGGTCTTCGCCCGACGTGCCCAACACGTCAGTTGCTCGCGCTCGACTCCGGTCAGGACCACCCCCGGACTTCGGACGCCCCGGCCGGCCGGCATCAACCAGCCCTCCATCGAGATAGCGGAATACCCCCCAGGGGTATATGGTTGTGATCGTCGTCCTGAACGGGGCAACGCCAGCAGACGCATCACACCTATGGAGCTGTCATGCAGAATCACTCCGGCCACGACCAGACCAACCACAGCGGCCACGGCGGAGCCCAGCCCGGCGGGCTGTCAGTCTCCGAGAACGGGTACACCCTCGAGCTCGACTCGACGATCGTCACCGCCGGTGTGCAGCCGGTCAGCTTCCGGGTGATCGGCCCCGACGGCCAGGCGGTGACCGAGTTCACGCCCGAGCACGAGAAAGAACTGCACTTCATCGCCGTCCGGCGCGACACGGCCGGGTTCCAGCACGTACACCCGGTGAGGGACGAGAAGGGCACCTGGAGCGTCGAACTGGCCCTGGAACCGGGAGACTGGCGGATCTTCGCCGACGTCCACCCGGCCGGACACGACGGGACCGTGACACTGGGGGCCGATCTCGCGGTCGCCGGGCCGTACGACCCACGGCCGCTCCCCGAGGCCACCGGGACCGCACAGATCGGCGAGTACACCGTCGCGCTCGACGGCGAGCTCGTGCCCGGTGAGGCACGAAAGCTGACCCTCACCGTCAGCCGGAACGACCGCCCCGTCACCGACCTGCAGCCCTACCTGGCCGCGTACGGGCACCTGGTGGCACTGCGGGTCGGCGACCTGGGCTACCTCCACGTCCACCCCGAGGGCGAACCCGGTGACGGCACCACCGCACCGGGACCCGAGATCGCCTTCGTGGCGACCGCGCCTTCCGCCGGTACCTACCGCCTGTACCTGGACTTCCAGCACCAAGACGTCGTACGGACAGCCGAGTTCACGGTCCGGACCACCTCGACCACCCGCCAGTCGGACGCGGCATCCCAGGTCGCAGCCGAACACAGGGGCCACCAGCACCACCACCACGGCGGCCACGCCCACCACTGAGCACGCAGGTCACCGACCAGCCGCCGCACCGCCCCAGCACACCCCCACCACGGAAGGACCGTCATGCCCCGCCTGACGCGACTCACGCCCGACACGGCGGTCGGCGCCTCTCGCGACCTCCTCGCCGACCTGGTCTCCCGCCATGGCCAAGCCGGTGCGATGGTCTCCACGATGGCGCACTCGCCCGCCGTACTGGGCGGCTACCTCCAGCTCAGCCGCGCCATGGGACGAGCCAAGCTCGATCGCCGGACCAGCGAACGGATCTCGATCGCCGTCCAGGCGCTGCAGGGATGCAGGCTGTGCCTCGACGCGCACGTCAGTGCCGCCCGCGCGACGGGAGTGGACGAGGAAGAGATCGCGCGTGCCCACGCGGGCACCTCCGCCGATCCCGCGATCGCGGCGGTCATCACCCTCGCCCTCCAGATCTACCGCGAGCCGACGTCGATCACCGACGAACAGGTCAGCGCGCTGCGTGCGCACGGCTACAGCGACCGCGCGATAGCCGACGTCGTCGGCGTCGTCGCACTCAACATCCTCACCGGTGCCTTCAACCTGCTCGCCGGCCTCACGCCCGGGAGCGACACCGGTGCGTAGAGACACCCCCGCCTGTACTCGCGGGGCACGGCCTCCACCCCGGGGCCGCGCCCCGCCGCATGGACACGGAAGGAACACGCCATGCGTCTGTTCGCCATCCGCGACTACCGCCACCTGTTCAGCGCCCAGGTCATCGCCCTGTTCGGTACCGGGCTGACCACCGTGGCCCTCGGACTGCTCGCCTACGAACTCGCCGGCCCGCGCGCCGGCATGGTCCTCGGCACCGCCCTGACCATCAAGATGGTCATGTACGTGGTCATAGCCCCGCTGGCTGCCGCGTACGTCGACCGGCTCCCCAGGAGATCTCTCCTGGTCCTCCTCGACGTGGTCCGCGGTGCGGTGGTCCTGGCACTGCCGCTGGTCACCGAGGTCTGGCACATCTACGTCCTGATCGGCCTGCTCCAGGCCGGCTCCGCTGCGTTCACCCCGACGTTCCAGGCCGTCATCCCCGACATCGTCACCGACGAGTCCGACTACACGCGTGCCCTGTCCGCCTCCCAGGTCGCCTCCACCATGGAGAGCCTGCTCAGCCCCGTGCTGGCAGCCGTCGCCCTGACGTTCATGAGCTTCAACTGGCTGTTCCTGGGCACCTCCGCCGGGTTCCTCGTCTCCGCCCTGCTCGTCCTGTCGACGCGCATCCCCGACGCCCGCCCCAGTACCCACGCCAAGGCATGGGACAAGGCCGCGGCGGGGATCAGGACCTTCCTCAGGACACCGCGGCTGCGTGGTGTCATGGCGCTCAACCTCGTGGTCGCGGCGGCAGGGTCGATCGTCGTCGTCAACACCGTCAACTACGTCCGTGACGAGCTCGGCGGCGCGCAGTCGGAGGTCGCCTGGATGCTCGCCGCCTCCGGCACCGGAACCCTCCTGGCCGCCCTCGTACTGCCCCGCGTTCTCGACCGGATCACTGCCCGCACCGTCATGATGGCCGGCGCCGGAGTGCTCGTCGGCGGCACGATCGCCGCGGTGACGCTCATCGCGGCCGACCTCACCACATGGACCGGTACGGCGATCGTCTGGACCGTGATCGGCATCGGCATGGCACTGATCATCACACCGACCGGCATGGTCCTGCGTACTTCCGTCAGCCGGAACGCGGTCCCCGAGGCGTTCGCGGCCCAGTTCTCTCTGTCGCACCTGGCCTGGCTCATCACCTATCCCGTCGCGGGATGGCTCGGCACGAACACCGGCTTCACCCTTGCCTGGTCCGTCCTCGCGGCCCTTGCCGGGGCGGGAGCGATCGGTGCCCTCCTCCTGTGGCCGCGCCACGACGGACGAGGAGCCATGACCAGAACCGTGACACCCGCCCGGCACGCCCCCAGCAAGGACCGGTCCACCCTGTCCAAGGCCGCATGAAGCGCCGCGTACAGCGCTCTGCCTGCCTCTGCTCACGCAGGCGGAGTCCCAACGAATTGCGGGCGAGTACCGCTGGACAGACGCCAGGACGCTTCGGGTGCGCTCGGCGACTCAAGGCGCTTCACCGGCTGGGAAGTCCTCCCGGTCGCCCTGATGGGAGTTGGCAGCCGATGAGCATGAGCACAGTGCAGACGGTCGTCTCCATGGTGAGTGCTGCGGCGCTTCGCGTTCGACGTCCACCGCGGCTCCTGGCAGCTGGTGGGCGAGCGCCGTGGGGGTGCACGAGGTGCGGTACTTCCGGCGGGAGAAGCAGCGGAGCGGGAGCAGTTGGGGGGATGAAGGTCACCGTCTACCTGCTGGCGCTGGTCGACGGGGTCGGGGCCGCCACGAACCATGCCGAGTTGAACTGGTCGGGTCGCGCGAGGTACGCGAGAGGAAGAGAGAAGCGTGATCGGGCGGAAGAACGTGGGCATACCCTTGCCGTGAGAGGTGATCCCATGTCCTTGCCTGAGAACGTACGCAGCCATCGCCGTCGAGCTGGGATGAGCCAGGAGCAATTGGCCGCCGCCGCGAACCTGTCAGTCGGGGTTGTACGCAAGATCGAGCAGGGCGGTTCCGTCCGGGTCGAGACGTTGCACGACCTTGCGCGGGCCCTCGGCACCACTACCTCTTCCCTGTTCTCGTCCGGGCCCCCCGAGCCGGTACACGGCGGGGAGGGCAACGGCGTCCGCCTCATGGAGTTGCGGCGGGCCCTCATGCCGCCGGTCGGCCTTGGGGAGGCGTTCATCGATTCCGATGACGCCGCCGATCTGGCCGTGATTCAGCGGGACATCGATGACGCGCACAGCCTGTATCAGGCTGATCGGTACGACTCGGTCGCGAAGAAGCTGCCGTCGATCCTGCGTGCTGCCTCCGCGGCCGTCGCCGTGAGTGAAGAAGGCGAGCCCCGGCAGCGCGCCATCATCGTGAGGGCACGGGCCCTCCTCCTCACAGGCAAGTATCTGACACAGGTCAGGCAGTACGACGCCGCGCACACCGCCCTCAAAGAAGGCATCCGGGACGCCCGCGAGACCGGGCAGATCCTCGCTGCTGCCACGGGAGTTGTCGGCATGAGCTGGCTTCTGTTGCGGCAGGATCGCTTCGACGAATGTGAGCGCCTGGCGTCCGAGACGGCCAGCGCGGTCGAGCCGCGCATGTCCTCTGCCTCTCCCGGTCAGTTGGCCGTTTGGGGCGAGCTGTGTCAGCGCATCGCCTCTGCCGCGATGCGCAACAACCGTCCGGACATCACGCAGGAGGCACGTCGGATGACGGCGACTGCGGCGAGCGCCCTCGACTCGGAGCACGTCAACTTCCGTGAGCACTGGACGACTTTCGGTCCGGTGACAGCCGAAACGAAAGCCATCGAGGACTTGTCGCTCGTCGGTGATGCTCGCGGCGTCCTGCGCAGGGCGGACGATGGGCCCGTGGGACGGAAGGCGTTGAAGCGCCTCGGCCGACCGAGCCAGAACAACTGGGACAGGCACAGGTTGGATGTGGCACGAGCCCACACGCTGCTGGGGTCACACCAGGATGCGATGGACGAATTGATTGGCATCAAACGGTCGTCGCCTGAGTGGATTCGCCACCAGACGATGGCGCGCTACATCATGACGGACATCGTGTCGCAGCGGAAAAGGACACTGACGAAGGACATGCGTCAGATGGCCTCCCACCTCGACGTCCGCGCGTAACTACCACGCCACGTAACAGTGCTGACGCACCATCGGCGAAACTGCTACGTGGCGTGTCTGGTTCGTCACTTTCCTCGCTCGTACCTTCATCGACATGGACGAGCCAACGCAGTACGAACCCGGGAGCGAACACGAGACCCGGCTCCTCGGCCAGGAAGCTGCGAGAGCGCTTAACCAGGCCCTGACCACGGCCGGGCTCGTCCTGCCCTCCGTCGAAGGCGGCCGCTCCGTCCGAGGTACAGCCATAGTCCGCCTGGGCAACGCCCCCGCCGCCGAAGTCGTGAAACTGGCGCACTGGATCATGGAGAGGGCTTAGTCGTGGCCAGCGACGAGCGGTTCGCGGTCGGGGCCTACGTGTACTGCACCACCCATCAGTGGGTTGGACGAGTCATCGGCGTCGAAGGCGACTATCGCCGTGCCGTCAGGCCGAGCGGACTGATCTGGCGCACCCGAGCCGAATGGCTCCGCGCAGCCAGCCCCGCCGAACGCGACGGCATGCGACGTGCGGAACTCGCCCGCACCCGGAGCCTTGTCCAGTGAAGGGAGAAGAGCACACGATGCGAATGCCAACGACAGCCGGACTCCCCGAACCCGCCTCGGAGGGAGACGGCAACGACTGGGCGGAGGGCACCTGCTTCTACTGCGGGTACAAGCTTCAGGTGCTGTACGTCGGCACCATTCACGTACCCGGCATGGCTGCGCAGGCATTCGCCTGCGAGGGGTGCATAAGGGTCCTCGTCGACATGGTCCTTGAGGGTGCCATGACCAAGGACCGCGGCTGGCGCAGGCTGGCCGCCTGAAACTCCCGCCCCTTGCTGGTACTCCCCCCGTATGGCCGTCGACCCCTCGGCGTCGGCCAGCTCATCCCAGCAGGGGGCGGGCCCAAACCCCCACCCTCAGCCCGCAGTCCATCCGGTACGCCGGGGGCGGGCACCAAAAGGATCACCTCGAAGCGGAAAGGTTGCCGATGAGCACAGCTACCGCAACACGAGATCCACGATCGTTCGTGAGTCCCGAGGTATGGAACCGCGAAATCATCCTCCTGATGCGGGACAACGTCATGGTGCGTGACATGGCGGAACGCATCTTCGGCCAGGCGATCGCCTACCTGATCACGGCCATGGAGAACCCGAACACCGATATGGGAGTGGGCCAGACCGTCGACATCGGCGTGCACACCCTCATTCTGGACACGAAGGTGTACTTCGAGTTCTGCGACAAGTACAACGGCGGCAACTACAAGCACCACGAACCGAACCTGGTTCGCCGCCGCGACGGCACCGTATTCCGCACGGCAGACATCCTGCGGAACAACGGCTTCGAAGTCGACGAGGAGCTGTGGAGCATGGACTCCGCCGACTGCTCACCGTGCAACCAGAAGGCGCCCGACTCCCACTGACCAACCCGTAGGCAGCGCCCGGCCGAGGCCCCTCTCGGCCGGGCGTACCACCGGACCAACCGCATGAGGAACAGTGATCAGCCCGGAACAAGACAACTGGGACGCGTACGCCGAGGGCACCGCGAAACGTGCGGACGCGACACTCCCGACGGTGCACTGGACGCAATACGAAAACCATGGCCCCGGCGCGGAGTTGATCGACAGTGCGCGCCGCGTCCTCGACCTCGGTTTCGGCAGCGGCGCGGCCGTTGCTGCGCTTTGCCGTGCTGGCGTGGATGCCGAAGGCGTCGACCTGTCGCCCGTCGCGGGGAAACTGGCCGCCGAGCGTTGGCCCGACGTGGACAGTGCACGCTTCGTCCTCGCCGAGGCATCCGACTTTCTTGCCCATACGGACAACACGTACGACGCGCTGATCTCGTATTTCGGCGCCATGTGGTTCACCGATCCGCAGCGTCTCCTGCCGCCGGCCTACGAGCGGCTGGCGCCCGGCGGTCGGCTCGTGTTCGCTCAACCGCCGCCGATCCCCGGCTGTTACGGGCCGCAGGGCATGTACAAGGGCGGGTTCGCGGGGAAGGCGACGTACGTGCGCCGCTGGTGCTACACCCCGGAAACGTGGAAGGTTCTCCTCGAACACCATGGCTTCACCAGGATTGAAGCTCGCGAGGTGGTGGCACCGAATCCGGGTCACATCGCGACCCTCCTCGTCCAGGCACGTAAGCCCAACCAGTAGCCTTACGCGGCAAGGCCTCCGAGCTGGCTATCGGGGGTCTTGCTGCGTTTCGAAAGGTCTCCGCTGCTGCGGGAGCTCTTTCGCGCGCGCAACTTGAAGGAGAAACCGTGTCGTTTCAAGATCGCCCAAAGCCAACAGCCGTTCACCGACGCCATATTCCGGCACGGAGCTGAAGATCACCCTGGGCGGTGAAGTCAGCCGCGTGATCACCGACGCGGCTACGAGGCGTCCCGCACTCCTGTGGATCGCGCTGTTCGCACCGGCCTGGCCTGTACCGCCGCGCCGCGCTATACGGGCTGCACCCACCGGCCGCCTGGATGCGCCGGACGTACGACGACACGTGGCCCTCACCGCGCTTCAGTCCTCTCCCACCACGGTCAGGTCGTCCCCCAGGGCTGATGCGATATCGGCAGCGCGGGAGAAGTCGTCCAGGTGGCGTGTCAGGAAGGCACAGGCGTGGTTGTGCTTGAGCGACCACCAGGCGGCCGAACCGCCGAGCCCGCCTTTGGCGATCTTGCCGCGGTCGCGTACGAATCCCAACGTCCAGGTGACCGTGGTGCCGAAGACCTCGTCGTGGCCGGTGACCTGGGATGCGAGGTACTCGGTGTGCAGTTGGGGTCCCAGCAGGTCACGTACCGGGCCGTCAACGCTGGTGAGTTGGGAGAAGAACTTCGCGACGGCGGTCGCGGAGGCGTGCAGGTTGACTCCACCGAAGACTGCCTGACGCCAGGCCCCGGAGTTCATCAACTCCATGTCCATGACGCCTGTGGGCGTCTCCAGCCATGGCGCTGCGGGGAGCTGTTGCGGCCAGTCCTGCTCGCCGTATTCGAGGTGGGCGACGCGGTGCAGGGCGTGCGTCGGCACCCCGAACCAGGCATCTATCCCCAACGCCGGCCGCACCACGTCGTTGAACATCTCCCCCAGGGACGTCCCAGCGCCCGCGCGCAGGATGCCGTCGATGAGGTGACCGTAGGTCAGCGCATGTTCCCCCAGCGACGTCCCCGGAACGTACTCCGGCGCTGCCGCAGCCAGGCTCTCCCGTAGTGCGGCATCATCCAGCAGATCCAGCTCTGCGGCGGCTGCCGGGAAGCGGGGCTGGCCGGCCTGATGCGTGAGCACATGACGCAGCGTGGTGCGCTCCTTGCCCCGGCGCTCGTACCCGCTCCAGTGCCTGGCGACCGGCTCATCCAGCTCCAGTGCGCCGTTGCGGACCGCCACCAGTGCCGCGAGTGCGGCGAAGGGCTTCGACACCGAGTACGGCTGGACAAGCGTGTCGCTGCGCCAGGGGCGGCGCCGCTCGGTATCGGCCCACCCCGCGCTCAGCTGGACGGCCTCGTGACCGTTCCGCCAGACCGATAGACCCGCACCCGCCTCGCGGCCGTCGCCTACGAGGCCATGGAAGACGTGACGCACCGCGTCGAACCCGTCCCCGACCAACTCCCCGGCGCTCATCGTGTCACCCTCCCGCGCTCCGCAGGCCGGTGTCGCCAGCCCTCATGGTGGCCCAGCCGCGGGCTCTCGGCTTCACCGCCGCCCCGCGGCACAACCGTCGCGGGCAATTGATCCAACCTGCTCGGTATCGCGGACACCCTTCACCTCACATACCTCTGGGGGGTACTTTCTCCCGACGCCGCGACTATACCCCCGGCAGGTATTCCACCACCATCGCGCGCCACCACGAACGGCCGCCTACTGCAACAGAGGGCCGCACAGAAGGCCGCTCGCTACCCCCATTGCATCGGATACCCCCATGGGGTACTTTCACAGCGCCAAATAGATACCCCCCTGGAGTATGTGAGAGGTGAGTGAGTTGTCCGCGATACCGACTCCGGATCCGCGGCGCTGGATGGCGCTCGCGTTCATCGCCATGGCGCAGTTCATGGTGATCATGGACACGTCCATCATTGGCGTGGCCCTGCCCGAGATGCAGGCTGACCTCGGATTCACCCCGGGCAACCTGTCCTGGGTCTTCAATGCCTACGTGGTCGCCCTCGGCGGCCTCCTGCTGCTCGGCGGCAGACTGTCCGATCTCTTCGGCGCCAAGCGGGTGTTCAGCACCGGCTGGGTCGTCCTCGCCGCCGGATCTCTCGTAGCGGGCCTCGCGGACGAGGTCTGGATCGAGCTGTCCGGCCGCGCCGTCCAGGGCGCGGGCTCGGCGCTGATCGCCCCCTCCGCGCTGACGCTGCTGATGATGCTCTTCGGCTCCAACCCCAAGGAGCTGACCAAGGCGTTCGCCCTGTACGGCGCCGCCGCTCCGGCGGGCGGCACAGCGGGCGTGTTCCTCGGCGGTGTCATCACTGAATACGCCAGCTGGCCCTGGGTGTTCTACATCAACATTCCCGTCGCGCTGCTCACCCTCGCGGCCACCCCGAGCCTGATGCCCTCCGCCCCCGCGAACCGCGGCTCGGTCGATATCGGTGGCGCCCTCACCGCCACCGCCGGCCTGGGCACCCTCGTCTACGCCGTCGTACGGGCGCCGGAAGTGGGCTGGGACACGGCCGAGACCTGGCTCGTACTGGCCGCGGGCGTGCTGTTCCTGGGGCTGTTCGTCGTCCTCCAGGCCAGGCGCCGCGAGCCGCTGATGCGGCTGAGTATCCTGCGCACCCCGAACCTCGCGGCCGCCAACCTCGCCCAGCTGCTGCTGGCCGGGGCATGGATCCCGATGTGGTTCTTCCTCAACCTCTATCTGCAGCAGGTCCTCGGGCTGGGCGCCTTCGCCTCCGGCTCAGCGCTGCTGCCGATGACCGGTGCCGTCATGATCATGATGATCCTGCTGGCGCCCCGGTTCATGGAACGCTTCGGACCCAAGGTCATGATCGTCACCGGGATGGCCCTGCTGGCGGCGGGCATGCTGTGGCTGTCGTTCGTACGCCCCGACGGGTCGTACGCGGTGGACGTGCTCCCGGCCTCGCTGGTCGCCGCCGTCGGGATGTCGCTCGCCTTCATCCCCTCCCTCGGCACCGCGATCTCCAGCGCCCGCCCCGAAGAAGGCGGCCTCGCCTCCGGAATCGTCAACACCAACTACCAGATCGGCTCCGCACTCGGCCTCGCCGCCATGACCGCCCTCGCCGCCACTCAGGGCGCCGAGGAACTCGGCAACCCCACGGCACTCACCGACGGCTTCTCCGCCGCCTTCACCGGCGCGGCAGCGGTCGCCGCCATCGGCGCGCTGCTCGCCGCAGTCACCTTGCGCACCAGCCAGCCAGCGGTCGACCCGTCGGCCGCAGAGCGGGAGCCCGAACGCGCAACCGACACCCCGGCGGTCCGCTGACCACCGCACACCGTCGGCCAGTTCCCCCGCCGACCGGAGCCCTAACCGGCTCCGGTCGGCACAGGCGTTCCCGAGCAGGAGGACCGATCCGCCGTGGACAACCGGAAGCGCCTCGATACGGACGGCACATGCGGCACAGCCGCACGACGCAAGGAGTCACACCATGAAGCCCACCCAACGCGCCGCCGTGCGCGATACCTTGGCACACCCCGTCGTACGCTGCCTCCTCGCCTGCCTGCTGAGCGCCGCTGCGCGGCGCCTCAACGCACCGGGCGGGGCGGGCGACCGTCAGCCCTCCCCCGGTGCAGAGCCTGTACGCGGAACGAGTGATCGCTGAGGTCGCCCGCCGGGCAAGCGGTGAGGCCAGGTTGTAGCGTTCGTCGGCGGGCTTCCGCAGGGCGGCTTCACCGCTCAGGTGGTTGACGCGCAGCTCAGCGGAACCGGGCCCGCTGCGGCCGGACTCCGGGCCGATACTCAGGCGAAACAACCCCCCGATGGGGGCCTGCCGATGCCACGGATCGCGAGCGGGGCACGGACCTCGCGCAGGCGCAGGCTCCCAGGAGGTGCCTGCGCCTGGATGAACTGCAGGCGGTCGACCGCGGTGCCGTCGTAGGAACGATAGGCGGCTGCCGTACGGCACGGGCACGCAGCGGTCCGTGCCGACGGGGACGCCTGCAGCCACAGCCAAGCCGGCGACCCGGAACCCATGAAAGCCTGCGACGGTTCGACGCAACCTCGCCCGTAACCCGGGATGCACTCCAGGTCAGTCCGGTGAGCAGCACCGCATCGTGCTGGGGCCGACATCCACAAGCGGTCTCACGTGCCCAAGCTCATAGTTCCGGATCGCACTTCGCATGCCGAGCGAGTCCCGGCCCGTCGGCCGCCCCGGCGTCAAGTGCCTCTCGGGTCGACAGCTGATCCCGCCGACCGGCGGCCTCTTCTCCTGTGAATGTGCCAAAGGGCGGGGACAGACCCTGGTGGTCCGTCCCCGCCCGCAGTTCGGCTGTTCACGCCTCGGCGCGGAACCGGCGGAGGCGGAGGCTGTTGCCGACGACGAAGACGGAAGAGAACGCCATCGCCGCTCCGGCGATCATGGGGTTGAGGAGCCCTGCGGCCGCCAGCGGCAGGGCGGCGACGTTGTAGCCGAAGGCCCAGAACAGGTTGGACTTGATGGTGCCCAGCGTGCGCCGGGAGAGCCGGATGGCATCGGCCGCGGCCCGCAGGTCGCCGCGTACCAGCGTGAGGTCGCCGGCCTCGATGGCGGCGTCGGTGCCTGTTCCCATGGCCAGGCCCAGGTCCGCCTGCGCGAGTGCCGCCGCGTCGTTGACGCCGTCGCCGACCATGGCCACCGAACGGCCCTCGCCCTGCAGTCGCTTGACGACGTCGACCTTGTCCTCGGGCATGACCTCGGCGATGACGTCCTCGGGTCCAATGCCGACCTCGGCCGCAACGGACTCTGCGACTGCCTGGTTGTCACCGGTCAGGAGCACCGGGGTCAGCCCCAGCCCGCGCAGCCGCGTGATGGCTTCCGCGCTGGTGGGTTTGACCGCGTCGGCGACCTCCAGTACGGCCCGCGCCTCGCCGTCCCAGGCCACCGCGATGGCCGTACGCCCTGCGGCCTCCGCCTCCGCCTTGGCCCGGGCCAGCTCCGCGGGAAGCTCCATCGCCCACTCGGCGAGCAGCTTCTCGCGCCCGACCAGCACCGCGTGCCCCTCGACGATGCCCTGGACACCCAGGCCGGGCACGTTGGCGAAGTCCTCGGGGACCGGCAGGGTGCCGACCTTCTCGGCCGCGCCGCTCGCGACGGCGCGGGCGATGGGGTGCTCGGAGGCATGCTCCAACGCACCCGCCAGCCGCAGCACTTCGGCCTCTTCCGTTCCCTCCAGCGTGTGGGTACGCAGGAGGGTCATGGTGCCGGTGGTCACCGTGCCGGTCTTGTCCAGCACGATGGTGTCGGCCCGGCGGGTGTTCTCCAGCACCTCCGGCCCCTTGATGAGAATGCCCAGCTGCGCGCCACGCCCCGTACCAACCATCAACGCGGTCGGCGTGGCCAGGCCCAGCGCGCAGGGGCACGCGATGATCAGCACAGCGACCGCGGCCGTGAACGCGGCGGTCAGACCTGCCCCGTTGCCCAGCCAGAAGCCAAGGGTGCCCAGCGCGAGCGCGATGACCACGGGCACGAACACGGCGGAGATACGGTCGGCGAGCCGCTGCGCGGCGGCCTTCCCGTTCTGCGCGTCCTCCACCAGCTTCGCCATCCGCGCCAGCTGGGTGTCCGCTCCCACGCGCGTGGCCTCAACGACCAGACGTCCGCCCGCGTTCAGTGTCGCGCCGGTCACCGAGTCCCCGGGGGCGACCTCGACGGGCACGGACTCCCCCGTCAGCATGGAGGCGTCCACAGCCGAGGAGCCCTCCGCCACGGTGCCGTCGGTGGCGATCTTCTCCCCGGGCCGTACGAGGAAGTGGTCGCCGACCGCCAGCTCCTCGGTGCGGATCAGCACCTCCTGCCCGTCGCGCAGCACGGTGACTTCCTTCGCGCCCAGCTCCAGCAGCGCCTTCAGCGCCGCTCCGGCCTTGCGCTTGGAGCGTGCCTCGAAGTACCGCCCGGCGAGGATGAACGCGGTGACCCCGGCGGCGGCTTCCAGATAGATGTTGCCCGCGCCGTCGGTACGGGCGATGGACAGCTCGAAGGGGTGCGTCATCCCCGGTTCGCCGGCCGTACCGAAGAACAACGCCCACAGCGACCAGAGCAGCGCCGCCGAAGTGCCCACCGAGATCAGGGTGTCCATCGTCGCCGCGCCGTGCCGCGCGTTGGTGAACGCCGCCCTGTGGAACGGCCAGGCGCCCCACACGACCACGGGGGCGGCGAGGGTGAGCGAGAGCCACTGCCAGTACTCGAACTGCCAGGCCGGCACCATCGCCATCGCGATCACCGGTACGGCGAGCACCACCGAGGCGATCAGCCGCTGTCGCAGCGGTGTCAGCTCGTCGCCGCCACCCGCCCCTTCCACGGGGGTGGCTTCGGCGTCCGTGCCGGGCGTACGTGCGGGGGCCGGGGGCGTGGCGGTGTAGCCGGTGGCCTCCACGGTCGCGATCAGATCCGACACGTCGACGTCGCCGGCGTAGGCGACTTTGGCTTTCTCCGTCGCGTAGTTGACGGTGGCCTCGACGCCGTCCATCCGGTTCAGCTTCTTCTCGATACGCGCCGCACACGAGGCGCACGTCATGCCGCCGATGGCGAGTTCAACGTCTGCTGTTTCCGTGACCGCGGTGGTCATCACTGCTCCTGGAGTCTTCGAGCTGGTGCGGGTGGATCCGGGGCCCGGCCGGTGCCGGGCCCCGGAACGGTCAGGCCCGGCCGGTCAGTTCGTAACCGGCCTCGTCGACGGCCTCGGCGACGAGGGCGTCGTCGGGCTCGTCGTCGGAAGTCACGGTGACGCGGCCGGTGGACAGCTCGACGTGGACCGCGCGAACGCCGTCGAGCGCGCTGATCTCCCGGGTCACCGCCGACTTGCAGTGACCGCAGGTCATCCCCGTCACCTGGTAGACGGTGCTGACGGCCTCCTGCGGGGCGTCCGCTGCGGCGGCGTCGCTGTGGCAGCTGCCGTCGGTGGTGCAGCAGGACGACGGGGCGACGGTCTGCTCTGACATGTTTCCTCCTGGTAGAGACGGCCCAGCGACTCAAGCTCAGATACCCTCAGGGGGTAATGCGCTTTGTCGATGTCATGTATACCCCCACCCCGTATCTGATGCAACCTCTGAGGGCAGCTTGACTTAATACCCCTGAGGGGTATCTTCAGCTGGTGTAACCGCCCAGATGGGGAACCGAAGGGGATTCTCATGAACACAGCGACAAAGATCGCCGCCTTCGCTGCCGCGCTCACGGCCACGTTCGGCAGCGCATACGGACTGGGGAGCGGCATCGACCCCGTCTCAGCCGAGCCTGAGCCCGCGCAGCATGCGAAGCACGGGAAGCAATCACACGGGGGCGCCGAAGAACGCAAGGAGAGCGGAGGCGGCAAACCGATGGGCGGCTTGCAGGTGACCGACCAGGGCTACAGCTTTGACCTGCGCACTCCCCGCATCGAGGCAGGCAAGCGCTCCGAACTGCGCTTCACCGTACGTGACGCGAAAGGCCGCGCGGTCACGGCGTACGAGAAGGAACACGACAAGGAACTCCACCTCATCGTCGCCGCCCGCGATCTGGGCACTTACCGGCACCTGCACCCCGAACGTGCCGCCGACGGCACCTGGAGCACACCGGTCGAACTGCCCAAGGGCGGCGACTACCGGATCTTCGCCGACTTCACCCCCGGCGCCCGAGGCGCGGAGAACGTGACCCTCGGCACCGACCTGGCCGTCTCCGGCATGTACGAGCCCGAGCCGCTGCCGGAACCATCCCGGACCGCGGTCGTCGACGACTACCGCGTACGGCTCGAAGGCTCACTGAAGCCCGGCTCACCACGCGAACTCACCCTGAACGTGTCACGGAACGGAAAGCCGGTCACCGACCTCCAGCCCTACCTCGGCGCCTACGGTCACCTCGTCGCCCTGCGCGGCGGAGACCTCGCCTACCTGCACGTCCACCCCAACGGCGAGCCCGGCGACGGCGAAACCAAGTCCGGGCCCGGCATCTCCTTCACCACCACCGCGCCCAGCGCGGGCAGTTACCGCCTCTTCCTCGACTTCAAGCACGAAGGCAGAGTCCACACCGCCGCGTTCACCGTACGCGCTGACGGTGCATCCACCGCACCGCAGCCGAAGCCGGAAAAGCAGGGCGACTCTGAACGGGAGGCAGGCGGGCACCAGCACTGACCGCGTCCGTCACCACACGGCTGCGACGGGTTCCCGCGGTGTACCGCTCCTCAACTACTACGCATCCGTAGTAGATTGATTGTCCCCTACGTGGAAGGAGTCGACACCCATGCCCACAACGTCCACCAAACCTCGGGTGAGCCATCCGCTCTTCTCCCGGATCTACCCACGGATCAACGCATTCGCCGAGACCCATGGCGCCCTCGGACACCGCGAAGAGCTGCTGGCCGACGCCACAGGCCGGATCGTGGAGATCGGCGCAGGCAGCGGAGCGAACTTCCGCCACTACCCGCCGCAGGTCGAGCAGGTCATCGCAGTCGAACCCGAGCCGCGGCTGCGAGGCCTCGCCACCCGGGCGGCTGCTGAAGCACCCGTACCGGTGGAGGTCCGTACGGGCCAGGGCGAGGAACTGCCCGTTGAGGACAGCGCAGTTGACGGAGTGGTGATGTCCCTCGTGCTCTGCACCATCCCAGACGTCCCTCGGGCACTCGGTGAAGCGGCGCGCGTGCTACGCCCCGGAGGGCGCCTGTACTTCTACGAGCATGTCCGCTCCACAAACCCCCGGTTCGCCCGCAAGCAGCGGATCGTGAACACCGTATGGCCTGTGCTGGCCGGTGGCTGCAGCCTGACCTGTGACAGCGAGCAGGCCATCGAGGACGCCGGCTTCAGCATCGAGCAGGTGCGGCGCTTCAATTTCCTCATCAACGGCCGTACCACGCCCAGCTCTCCCTGCATCGTCGGTATTGCCCACAAGGTGTGACCGGCTCGCCCGGCGGCCCCCGGCGGCGCGTCCCAGGGGCCGGATCCGACTCGGCCCTCACGGAAACGACGCCGGGAACGATGTGCTCTTCAGGGAGTGGGCCGCGATGCGTTCGCGGGCGTGCGGTACCCCGCGATCAACCAGCCATCAGCACGCAGCCGACGGGGGACGAGCTGGCCATGAGCACTGCCGTACCAGCGAGGGCCCAGGTCAGCACTACCGCTCCAGCGATACTCGCCGACAGGCGGAAGAACCCCAGGCTGCGTACCGGTGCGGCGTCCCCGGTTTCCAGCTGGCCGATCCGGGCGTCCAGCAGACCGGCCGCACCCATCGCTGCGGCGGGTGTCGCGCTCGCCCATCGTGGCGTTTCGACGACCTTGAGCAGAGCGCCGGCGACCGCTGGAACGCCGTACGCAGCCACGGCGCGGCGGTCGGCTGCCAGTTCGCGTCCGTCGGTGTAACGCTCGCCGAGGTGCCGGAAGAGCGGGAGGAAGAAGTACCGGCCCACCAGGACCCTGACCAGGGCGGCCTTGAGCGGATCACGGCTGCGGACATGCTCGCGTTCGTGGGCCAGCACCGCGTCGAGCTCGACCGGATCGAGAATCTCCAGGAGCCCGCAGCTGATGAGGACCCGGGGCCGGATCAGGCCGTAGGTGAGAGCGAACGGCCGCTGGTCCCGGACGACCGTCACCCGTCCGGCCATGCGCAGTCGGCTGCTCGCATCGCGAGCCGCGGCGGGCCCCTGGGTACGCATGGCGCTGACGTGGCGTCGGAACGCCAGAGAGGCGCGGGCGAGCCGTACGGCCGTCACTGCGCCGACGAGAAGACCGACCGCCGTAACGGCGACGGCCGCTGTGGCAGGAAGCGGGCTGGGGGTGCCGCTCCACAGCGCCGCGGCCCCGTGCCCGGCCGCCCGTTGGGCCAGGAGCACCACCACGCAGCAGGAAGAGACGGCGATCGCGGCCCGTACCGCTGCCGCGGTGGCGACCAGCGTCCAGAAGGCGCGGTTCCCCAGGAGCGGGCGCCTTCGGGTCCTCACCCGTCCTCCAGCAGCCGTCGCAGCCGTTCCTTGGCCGTCGGGCTGGCCGCGGATGCGTGGAGAAAGTGCGCGACGGCTGCGTCACCGTAGCGGTTCAGCACCTCCTGCACGGCAGCTCCCGCCTCATCCTCGGCCAGCGGTGTATAGGCGAAACCGCGGCCACGCCGGGAGCGGCTCAGCACTCCTTTGGTGGTCAACCGGGTCAGGACCGTCATGACCGTGGTGTAGGCAAGCTCCTCGGAACGGCCCTCGTTCAACGCATCCAGCACCTCGCGCACGGTCAGGGCGCCGGGTGCTTGCCACAGCACACCCATCACCTCGGACTCCAGAGCACCCAGCACCACGCGCAGCCTCCCCTTCCCCTCCATTGTTGTCGCACTGCCCGCCCTCGCAGCACCCCCTCGGGCGGGCCGATCCTGTACGGCCTGATCTGGCCGCGGGCGTGCGGGGGCGGGCAAGCGCCGCCCCCGCACCCGTCGGCTGTGGTCAGTCCTTACCGAGCAGCTTCCGCATCTGGGCGATCTCAGCGTTCTGGGCGGCGATGATGTCGTCGGCCAGGGACGTGGCGGGGCCGTACGCCCCCTTCTTCTTCTCCGTCTGCGACATTTCGACGGCGCCCTCGTGATGCTCGATCATCATGTTGAGGAACATGGTGTCGAAGTCCTTGCCCTCGGACTTCTTCATCTTCTCCATGTCCTTCCCGTCCATCATGCCGGGCATCTCGGAGTCGTCGCCGTGGTCCATGCCGCCGTGGTCCATGCCGGACATGTCCTCGGGCACTTTCTCGCCCCAGGCCTTCAGCCATCCCGACATCGTCGTGATCTCCGGGTCCTGGGCCTTTTTGATCTTCTCGGCAAGATCCTTGACCTTGCTGGACGAAGCCCGGGTCTCGGCCAGGTCGGCCATCTCCACCGCCTGGCGGTGGTGCGGGATCATGCCGGTCGCGAAGGAGACGTCGGCCTTGTTGTGGGCCCCTGTCTTCTCGGAGGCTGACGCGGAAGGGCTCGGCTTGTCACCGCTGCCGGAGTCGTCGCCGCCGCAAGCGGCGAGGACGAGCGCGGCAGCGGTCACGGCGGCGGCCAGTGCGGTGCGGCGCACGGCAGTACGGGTGTTGCGTCGAAGGGTGTTCATGGTGGGACTCCTGTTGCTGGTTCGGATCAAGGCATACCCGTGTAACGGCGTCAGGCCTGGTGAGGCGCTGCGCTGCTGGGGCGACTTCTAGATCCGCAGCAGTTGGAGTTCCGCGAGTGTGGGGGGAGCGCGTCCGCCCACTGGCTCATACGCGGTGGGGGCGGAGACGGTCGATGCCGCGGCCGTTGGGGACAGCACTGTCTCCGACAGCGCGGGCGGGGCGGGCGGGCCGGGAACCGCACCGGACAGGCACTGTTCGTCAGCGTGGTCGTCGTGCGGCGCGGGTGTGCTGCCCTGGCCGTCGTCGCACGCGTGCTGCGCCGTCTCGGTGGCTGCGGCCGCATTCCCGGACAGGCCGCCATGCGATGCGGTGCCTGATGCCGGCATCCCGGATGCGGCGTGTGAAGTCGGGCGCTCGGCCAGTGGCGTACTCACCGTGCCGAGACCGTGCATGCCCAGTACCCCGGCCAGTACGACGAGCACGAACACAGTTCTCAGCTGCGACCCGGGTCGCGTACGGAGCAGGGACACGGCGCGCTTCACGTCCTCATCGTAGACATCGCAGCGGATTGGTCGCACGAACGCGGTGTCGACGACCGCGATGAGCGCTGTGACAGGCCGCGCGTGGTCACAAGGGGAGCTGGTAGGCACTCATCCAGATCTGCATCTCGTAGATCATCCGGCTCCACAGACCGGTCACCTGGGCAAGGCCGACGGCGACCAGGAGCCCGCCGCCGAGGCGCATGAAGGTACGGGCATGGCGTCGGGCCAGGTCGAAGGTGCGCATGCTCTTGCCGAGGGCAAGGGTGAACAGGAGGAAGGGGATGCCGACGCCGACGGCGTAGAGGAAGGCGAGGAGCGCGCCGCGGCCGGCGGTGCCGGTGGTGACTGACAGGGAGAGCACGGCGGCGAGAGTGGGCCCGATGCACGGTGTCCAGCCGATGCCGAACATCACCCCGAGAACGGGAGCGCTGGCGAGGCCCGCGCGTGGCGTGTAGCGGGGTTTGAGGGTGCGGGAGAGCAGGGGCAGGCGGTCGAGAACGCCCATGAACATCAGGCCCAGCAGGAGTGTGAGCACGCCGAGAACGCGTATGAGCGTGTCCTGGTGGGCCAGCAGCACGGTGCTGAGGGCGCCGAAAAGTGCGCCGTAGGCGGTGAACACGGCGGCGAAGCCGAGGATGAACAGAGCGGTGCCCAGCAGTGCCCGGCGCCCCGGTCTGCCGCCGGAGGAAGGGGCCTCGTGGGCGTCTGCGGCGGTCATGCCCGTGGTGAACGAGAGGTAGCCCGGCACCAGCGGCAGACAGCACGGGGAGGCAACGGTGATGGCGCCCGCAGCCAACGCGATGGGTGCGGCCAGGAGCAGAGATCCGGATCCGACCACCTGACTGACGTCGACGGGCACGACGGCGTCCTTTCACTCACGGAAGCACGGTCGACAGCACCCTATCTCCTATACAGCTTAGGTTTTTCACTGCCGTGCGGGAGCACCGCGGAAGGCCCGGCGACGACGCGTGAAGGTGCGCCTTCTTCCGAGGCGCCGGCAGGCGATCAGGAGGTGCCCGGCGTCTTGCCCTTGATGAGCGTGGGCAGGTCCCGGGTGTAGTCCTTGACGGTCGCCTCCTCGCCGTAGATCACATGGGCCTTCCCGTCCTTCGGCGAGAAGGCGAGCACGGACTTTCCGTGCGCCGAAACGACGTTGCCCTTCTTGTCCTTGGCCGGCTCGACTATCCCCACACCCACACTGCGGGCGGCTTTCTGGATGGTGTCGAAGCTTCCCGTCAGTCCGACGAAGTCGGGGTCCTGGCCCCGCAGCCACTTGCGGAGCCGTTCTGGGGTGTCACGTTCCGGATCGGACGTGATGAAGACGACGCGGAGCCTGTCCTGGTCGGCCTGCGGGAGCCGGGACTTGGCGATGGCGATGTTGCTCATCGTCAACGGG
The DNA here is from genome assembly GCF_003355155.1 of Streptomyces armeniacus. NCBI lineage: Bacteria > Bacillati > Actinomycetota > Actinomycetes > Kitasatosporales > Streptomycetaceae > Streptomyces > Streptomyces armeniacus. The sequence continues at coordinate 4,331,527 of NZ_CP031320.1, forward strand.
CAGACGTCCGGGCAGTGGGTGTAGCCGAAGTAGAGGAGGGTGGGGCGCTTCTTCGTCTCCTCTGCGAGGTGGTACTTCTCCCCTCGGGTGTCGGTGAGGGTGACGTCCGGTTTCGCGAACGGCTGGTCCAGCACGGTCGCGGCCCGGGCGCTCTTGGCGGTAGCGGACGTGGAAACGACCGGCTCGGCGCCGTCGGCCGCCTCCCCGCCCTCGCTGCCGCAGCCGGCCAGAAGCAGCGCTGCCGCCGACGTCAGCGCGGCCATGCGTACGGTGGTCTTGCGCACGTTTCTTCCTGGTTCGTCGTGTTGTCGTCGGTGCCTCAACTGGCTTTGGCACCACGTTCTTTCAGCATGGCCGCCATGAGCGTCATCTCGGAACGCTGGCTGCGCACCATGCCCTTGGCGAGACTCGCGAGCTGCCGGTCCTCCGCTCGCCCGGCGGCCTCGCGGGCCATGTCGACCCCGCCCCGGTGGTGTGCGGTCATCAGTTGGAGATACAGCACTTCGGCGTCTTCTCCGGTGGCCTCGCGCAGGGTGTCCAGCTGCGTGTCGGTGGCCATGCCGGGCATGCGGGAGCCGTCCTGCGGCTTGTGGTCCATGTCGTGGCCCATCCAGGCCATCGGCGGACTCTCGGAAGTCTTGGGCAGATCCCACGTCTCGAGCCGGCCCAGGAGCATGCCGCGCTGGTTGGCCTGGGTGTTGATGATGTCGTACGCGAGGCGGCGCACGTTCTCGTCATCCGTGCTGTCGCGTACGAGGAACGACATCTCCACCGCCTGCTGATGGTGCACGGCCATGTCCCGCGCGAAACCCGCGTCCGCCGAGTCCGTACCGGGACGCTCCGTCTCCCACGGCTGCGTTGTCAGCACCACCAGGGTGAGGACGGCGAGCCAGAGCGCGACGAACGTACACAACGCGGCGGGCCACCACCGCCGTCGAAGTCCGCTCACGCCGAAGTCCCACCGGTGCAGGCGGCTCCCGGCTCAGGAGTCTGCTCGCCCTGCACGTACTTCTCGACGAACTTGCCGACGCGCGGGTCGGACGCCTTCTTCACCGTCAGCTGGTGGCCCCAGGCGCTGAGGGTGATGGGCGAGGACTGGCGGGCGTTCGGGCTGATGAAGGTGTACGAGGTCTTCTCGACACGCTCGGTAAGGGCCTTCACGTCGTTGCGGGACGCCTTGTCGTTGTACGAGATCCAGACCGCGCCGTGCTCGAGCGAGTGGACGGCGTTCTCCTCCTTGAGCTCCTTGGTGTAGACCTCGCTGTCGCAGTTGGCCCAGACGGGACTGTGCTCACCGCCGACAGCCGGCGTCATCGGGTAGTCGACGTCCTTTTCGACGTGATCCCGGCCCAGCTTGTCCCACGTCTTCTCCCCCTCCATCGGCGCGGTCTTCGCCTGCTCCTCCTCTTCGGCAGCGGAGAAGAGGTACCAGCCGCCCCCGATGGTGGCGGCGAGTATCACGGTGGCCGCGCTGATGGCGAGGATCTTGTTACGGCGGTCGCGGGCGGCCTCAGCGCGGCGCATCTCCTCTATGCGGGCGCGGCGGTCGGTCGCGGCTTTGTTCCTGTTCTTGGCCATGGTGTGCCTGTCCTTCTGCCCGGCACCCCTGTGCGTCGGGGGCGGGACTGCTGCGTGACGGGTGGGCTGCGGACGGCCGGGCGCCGGTGCGGCGGTTTTCTCACCTGCACGCACGGAACTCCGGCCACACACCCGCCTACACGCGCAGCAGTTGCAGCAGATGAAGGTCGGGCGGCCGAGCCGCGGCGACGGCACCCGGCGGGCCCACGTCAGCTGATCCCCCGGAGTCCAGGACGCGCGCGCCGCCCGCGGTGTCCGCGACGACGCCCGGGCAGCCCGTCCCCCCGGGAGGAACAGCGGAGCGGACAGCATCCGGGACATGGCCCCCGCAGTGTCCGCCGGCGTCCTCACGGACGCACGCCTCACAGATCGACGCACCCTCACCGTGCCCGATCTCCTGAGCCGTGCGGCTGCCGTCGTACGGCACGGCTGCCTGCACCGGCTGCATCGTCGAGACGGCCATCGACATCGGCTTCGCCGCCGCGCTCATCGCGGGCCCAGGAGCCGGGGCGAACTGGCCCGCCGTTCCGGAGAGGCACATCAGCACCGTGGCCGTGAGCGTCGACAGCACGATGGCCAGCGCGCCCAAGGGCCCGCCGCCGCGCGCGTATACGCGACCGCGAGGATCGCGAAGTCGGCGTGCGGCTGCTGACATCCTGTCCACCTAAGCAGTCTAGGAGAGGCTGCCGGTGAATCTACCAGGCGCCGGCCGCGGCCAGGACCCGGTCAGTGGGCCGATTCCGAGACCGCCGGGGCGTCCAGCAGCGGGCAGGCGTTCATGCTGGTCGCGGCCACGGCAGGCTGCGCCGCCAGGACGAACGGCAGTACCAGCACAGCGGCTGCCGTCCCTGCGCCCACCCAGCTCACGGCCCTGCGCAGCGGGCGGCGCGGGCCCAGCAGCCGGCGCACGCGGTGCGCCACGTCACCCCCCGCCGCGAGCGAGGCGGCCGGACCGCCGGACCGGCCGCCGGCTCCGGCCAGTTCCAGCAGCGCGCCGGCGAGCGGCAGCGGTCCATCGGACCGGGCTGTCGCCTCATCGTCCGCGGCCATCTCCACCAGCCGCCGCGTCTGTGTCGCGGCCGTACGGAACAGTGCCGTACGAGGAAACGCCCGCTCCAGCGCCTCCGCGTACGCCAGCACCAGATGGTGGCGCCCCCGGATGTGCGCTCGCTCGTGCGCGATGACCGCCGCCAGCGCCTTCGGCTCCAGCGCGGCCAAGGCAGCCGAGGTGAGCACGATGCGGTGTCCGAGGCCCGGCAGACAGTAGGCCGCGGGCCGGGCGTCCTCGAGCACCGTCACCCCGAGAGCGGTGTCCGGGGTGCCGACCAGAGCCAGCACGCGGGCGTGCGCCCGGCGCTCTCGTCGCGCCCGCCACAGCGCGGCAGCCAGACACCAGCCCATACGCCCGGCCACCGCCGCCGCCAGCACGCTGCCGGTCGCGGCGGCGGTGGCCCCGCCAGGCGTCTCGTACTGCGCGCGGAGCATCAGCGCGCAGGCGTGCAACATGTCGCCCAGACTCCCGCTGACCCGCACCGTGGGCACCGTCACCACCAGCCCGGCCAGCACCACCGAGAGCACCACGGACGCGGTGAGCGCCTGCCACACCCAGATGCCCAGACGAGGTGCGCGTACGGTCCACGCCGCCCGCCCGAGCGCCGGAGCCGCCAGTGCGGCCAGCATGACCGCGTAGCCGAGCAGCAGGGCGGCGGAGATCATGAGCGATCTTCCTTGGCACGTGCGGCGAGTGCGGCTCGCAGCTCGGCGACCTCGGACTCGTCCAGCTCGTCGAAGAGCCGCACCAGCGTCGCTGTACGGTCCGCGCCGCTCGCCCATACCTGGTCGATGAGGGAGGCGGCGTACTCCTCACGGCTCCTGGTCGCCTCGTAGCGGTACGCCCGGCCGTCCTTGGCCCGGGACAGCCAGCCCTTGCGGTGCAGGACCTCCGTCACCGTGTGCACGGTGTTGTACGCGAGCTGCCGCTCAACGGTGAGCCGGTCCAGGACCTCCCGTACGGTGACCGGCGCTTCCGCCGCCCATACCGTGTCCATGATCGCCTGCTCAAGCTCGCCGAAGCCCCGCATCCAGCCTGCCTTTCCGTCATGGGAAATCCCCCCTGCATGTTAGAACCTGCCCGCACTCCGGACGGTGCCCCGCCCGTGGGGGCGGCCCTCAGCAGGACAGAAGCAGCGGGACCAGGGCTACGGCCGCGGCTCCGCTGACGACCCCCCACCACGTTCCGGGCGACGGACGCCTCACGGCCCGGGGGTCGAGAATCCGCCGCACCCGGACGGACACGTTCGACCCGCCCGCGCCGAACGCGGCACGCGGCGCCTGCCCGGCCGCCACCTCGCAGATCGCCTCAGCCAGTACCTCGTGCGAGCAGGCGCGCAGCGCCCGGTCGTCGGCGATCATCTCCAGCAGCAGCGCCGTCTGTTCCCGGGCCTGCACGGCGAGCGGCAGCCGGGGGAAAGTGCGCTCGAACGCCGCCGGTACCGCGTGCAGCAAATGGTGCCGCCCGGCGATGTGGGCGCGCTCGTGTTCCAGTACCGCGTACAGCTGCTCCGGGGACAGGACCTCAACGGCTCCGGTCGTCACGACGACCTGCCGGTAGCGGCCCGGCAGGCAGTACACGACCGGGGTGTCGTGCTCCACGATCGTCGCACCGTACTTGGGCGCGGGCACACCGACCAGCGCGAGCATGTCCCGGTGGCGGCCCTGCACACGGCGGGTGCTCCGCACCGTATGCACAAACCAGCCGACCGGAAGCAGCAGGACGAGGACCGCGAGGAGCAGCGCCGTATCGGCTCCGAGCGGTGCCGTCTGACCGGGGAGGACTGCGGGCACCAGGCCACAGGCATTCAGCAGGCCTTGGACGCCGCTGTGGACATGCCGCTCTCCCACGATCAGGTGGTAGGCGGCGAGCGCCGTCGTCACGACGAACGTCACCATGAGGCCGTGCCAGACGAAGACCGCCGCAGCCGGGGTGCGATGCGGCCAGCGCGCCCGCGTCACGGCGTATGGCGCGAGCACACCCACCAGGACGGCGTACGCGGCGAGCGCGAGAGCCGAGGTCACCCTCCGCCCCGCCGCTTCGATGAACGGAGCGCCGACCGCAGGGCTTCCGCCTCGTCCGCCGAGATCCCCTCCACGAAACTGACCAGCGCGCCCGCGGGGTCCGGATTGCTGCCGAGCGCCTCGCGCATCAGCGCCGCGGTGTACTGCTGGCGCGTGCAGGTCGGCTCGTAGACCCAGGCCCTCCCGGCCTTCTCCCGCTTCAACAGGCCTTTGTGGTAGAGGATTTCGGCGACCGTCTTGACCGTGCTGTAGGCAACGGGCCGCTGCTTGCTGAGATCGGTGAGCACGTCGCGCGCGGTCGCGGCCCGGCCCCATGCCCACAGCCGGTTCATGATCTCGGCCTCGAGCTCCCCCAGCGGCCGCACCACCGCTCCCTCCACGTCCGATGCCGGTACTCTGCCGCACCGACCCGGCCTCATGCTAGTCAAGGACCGTGGGCAGGCCCCGAAGGTGCCGGGTCTCGGTGCCGCGGTGGGCGGTTGGCCGTCTTCGTCAGGCTCCCCGCGCAGCAGGCCCATCCCTTCGCTAAGTCGCTTAGCCCTGAAGAACCTCGTGTACCAGCAGACTGCAGCACGGTACCGACGATTGCAGCGAAAGTCCTTAGCTGTTTAGGATCTGGCGTCACGCCTTCGCACGGCCGGCCGCCCACCCGGGGTGGCGGCGGAGGTCTCCGCCGTTCCCGCGATGCCCGCGCGGAGCCGGGGCATGAGCCCTCACACCCGGCAGGCGGCTGAGGAAGAAGGAGCTCGCCCCCGTGGCGTCCCACCGTCGTCCCAAGCAGCCGAAGCACACGTACGCGGCCGTGCTCACCGCCACCACCGCCGCGGCCGTCGCCGTCACCACGCAGACCGCCCAGGCCGACCCCGTGCCCGACCCCAGCAAGAAGGGCGTCAAGGCACAGGTCGACCGGCTCTACGAACAAGCCACCCAGGCCACCGAGAAGTACAACGGCGCGGACGAGAAGCAGAAGAAGCTGCAGAAACAGGTCACCGGTCTGCAGGACACCGTGGCCCGCGGCCAGGGCGAGCTCAACGACCTCCGGAACGGCCTGGGTTCGATGGCCGCCGCGCAGTACCGCAGCGGCGGAATGGACCCCTCCGTACAGCTGATGCTCTCCTCCGACCCCGACGGTTATCTCGACAAGGCTGCCACTCTCGACCGGATGAGCGGCAAGCAGCTCGGGACGCTCAAGAAGGTCCAGGCGAAGCAGCGCACTCTCAGCCAGCAGCGCGCCGAAGCCACTGGCAAGCTCGACGAACTCGCGAACAGCCGTGGCGAGCTGAGGTCCAAGAAGGAGAAGATCCAAGGCAAGCTCGCCAAGGCTCAGCGGCTCCTCAACACCCTGTCCGCGAAGGAGCGGGCGAAGATGAAGGCCGAGGAGCAGCGGGCGAACCGCGACAGCGCGCGGGCCAGTCTGGGCAACGAGGCCAGCGCCTCGCAGCGGGCGGCTGCCGCCTTCAACGCGGCCAAGAGCAAGGTCGGCATGCCGTACGTCTGGGGAGCGGACGGGCCGAACTCCTTCGACTGTTCGGGGCTGACGTCCTGGGCGTTCAAGCAGGCCGGAGTCTCCATACCCCGCACCTCGCAGGCGCAGGCGGAGGTGGGCACGCGGATCAACTCCCAGGGTGACCTCAAGCCGGGCGACCTCATCGTCATGCGCGACGACCTCAGCCACATCGGCTTCTACGCGGGCAACGGACAGATCCTCCACGCCCCGAAGCCCGGCGCCGGAGTGCGCTACGAGTCGATCAGCCGCAGTGGCATGCCGTTCATGTGGGGAGTACGCATCGGCTGACCCGGGTGGCGTCGGCCCGCCTGGCCACGGCGCGGACGCCGCCCGCCGCAGGCGGGGGAGGGACGGCCCGGAAACCGCCGCCCCTCCCCCGTCGTTCGGCACCCGTCAGACCGTGGCGGGCCGCGCCGGGGAATCAGCCGAGGTCAGCCGACCGGTGCGGTGCAGACCGTACAAGGCCGCAGCGCACGCCAGTCCAACGCCGAGGAGCGCCATCCATGGCAGCGCAGACATGCCCGCAGAGCGTGCAGCGTCCAGCGCGGCACCCGTGAGCAGATTGCCCAGCGTGATGCCGATGCCGCAGATGGTGTTGTACAGCCCGTAGTGGGTGGCGACGAGGCGGTTGCCGGCGAGCCGGACGATGGTGTCCATCTCGAATGGGTAGGCGATCATCGTGCCCAGAGCGAGCAGCAGCGCCGCGAGCGATGCAGGCAGAGCAGCCAGCAGCCACTGCCCGACACCGCCGTCCGGAACGGGCAGAGCGGTCGCCGCCAGCAGCGGGACGAACGCCGCCCCCATCGTCAGCAGCCCCCAGGCGAGCGCCTGTCCGGGCTGGACGCGGGCTTTGAACCAGGCGGTCACCCGCGTCTGGCAGATGATCGTGCTCAGCCCGGATGCCGCGAAGAGCAGTGCCACTGCTCCGGTCCCTGCCATTCCGTCGCCTCCCATGCGGCGCGCTTCCAGGGGCAACGCGAGGTAGACCTGGAACGAGAGGACGTACGAGCCGATCATCGCGAGCGAGAACAGCAGGAAGGGCCGGTTCGCCACGATGCCACGCCACTCGGCGAGCACACTCTCCCGCGCCGCCTTCTGTGTGCCGCCCGCCTCGTCCGCCCGTCGAGCGGGCAGCGCACGGATCTGGACCACGCTCAGCAGCGCGAAGATCGCTGCTGACACCAGGCAGGTGACCCGGAAGTCGACCCCGGTCAATACCATGCCCACCAGCGGGCCGAGCAGGATGCCCGCCTGGTAGAAGACGTTGAACAGGGCGAACGCCTCGACCCGGCGCTCTCCGGAATCAGCTGCGAGATAGGCCCGTACGGCCGGGTTGAACAACGCCCCGGCCAGCCCGGTGGCCGCCGACGCGGCCAGCAGCGCGGGCAGTGAGCTCACCAGAGCGAGGGTCGCGAAACCGACGGTACGCAGCACGCACCCGGCGACGATCAGCGGCTTGTAGCCGAGCCGGTCGGCGAGTGTGCCTCCGATGAGGAACATGCCCTGCTGGCTGAAGTTGCGTACGCCCAGGATCAGTCCGACCAGCCAGCCCGCCAGACCGAGCGAACCGGACAGGTGCGCGGCCAGGTAGGGCATCAGCATGTAGAAGCCGAGATTGATGGTGAACTGGTTGACCATCAACAGCTGGACGCTGCGTTCGTACGTGCGTACCTGTGCGACGAGCGCCATCACCGGGGCACCTCTTCCGCGCTGGTCAGGGAGAGCGGGTCGACCACTTCGGTACAGCGGGTCCAGCGGGTGACCTCCTTCTCGTCCGCCCGTCCCGTCACCTCGGGTTCCGGGGCGGGCGGTGTGTCGAGCAAACCGTGGGTGGCCCCGTACGCGTCGTCGTACACCGTCTCCAGATAGCGCTGCGGCCCGTCCGGGAAGATCGCCGCGATACGCGCCGTGGCGGGGAGCGTGCGGGCGAGCCACCCGGCGACCAGCGCGACCGCCCCCACGCTCCAGCCGCCGGTGGCGTAGTGGGAGGTGGCGAGCTGGCGGCAGGTCCATACGGCTTCGCCCGGGGCAACCCAGTGGACCTCACTGAAGTGCTCGTACGCCACGTTGCGCGGGTGGATGCTCGAGCCCAGCCCGCGCATCAGGCGGGTACGAGCGGGCTGTCCGAAGATGGTGGAGCCAATGGTGTCGACGCCGACGAGCCGCAGCCCGGGGTAGAGCTGGCGCAGGACCCGGGAGATGCCCGCGGAGTGGCCACCGGTGCCGACACTGCACACGAGTACATCGATGTGGCCGAGCTGTGCGGCGAGTTCCAGGGCGAGCGGGGTGTACGCGGCGACGTTGTCGGGGTTGCTGTACTGGTCCGGGCACCAGGAACCAGGGTGCTCCGCGAGCAGTTGGGCGACGCGGTCCCGGCGTGCTTGCTGCCAGCCGCCGTCCTGGTGCGGTTGAGTGACGAGTTCCACGTCCGCGCCGTAGACGGACAGCAGCCGGGCCATGGACGGTTCCAGGCCGGGGTCGGTGACCAGAGTGACCGGATGGCCGTAGACGAGCCCGGCGAGCGCCAGGCCCAGTCCCAGGGTGCCGCTGGTGGATTCGATGATCGGGCTGCCGGACCGCAACTCGCCGCGGGCGCGGGCGCGTTCCACCATGTGCAGCCCGGGACGGTCCTTGATGCCACCGGGGTTGAAGCCTTCGAGCTTCGCCCAGAAGCCTCGTCCGGCGGGAGCGAAGGGCTGCGTCACACGCAGGACGGGGGTGTTGCCGACCAGCCCGGACAAGGCGGTGCGGTCGGTGAAGGTATCGGTGAGTGGGGCTCGCATGTATCTGCTCTCGTTCGATGGCGGCGCGATGGATGGTCGGCTCGCGGCCCTCGGGCGGAAGCGGGCTCCTTGACGGCTCCCGCTCGTGGCGTCGGGCGCGGTGCGCCGCGGTCTATATGCGCCACCGGCAGATGCTGGTGAGTGTGGTGCGTCCGGTCCGCGGTCTCTGCTCTCCGAAGGTGATGTGGAGCGGCGCTTCCGGGTGCCGGGCGGAAGTGAGAGCAGGGGCGCGGACGGCCAGCAGGTCGGGAGACTGCCGGGGCGTCTGGCGCGACTCCGACGATCCAGCCGGCAGGTGCTCGGTGGGCCCGCAGGAGGCGGGGCGCGAGAGTTCGGGGGTATCCGGACCGGCTGGTTCAGCAGGCTGCGTGAGAGCGGTGGTGAGCGCAGGGGCAGGGGCAGGGCCGTGAACGTTGCCGTCGTGGTGCTCGGCCGGCAGGCAGAGAACCGTGGTCAGGGCCGAGAGCCCCAGCAAGAGCGCGACGAGCCAGCCCGCCCCGGACAGGGCGCGAGACAGCACAGATCCTCCGTGCCCGCGCCGGCTACCGCCAGTAAAGCGGCAGGCAGCGGGGGAAGTTGGTCAGCGGGGAGAGAACGAGTGGAGGAGCGAGCTGGGCTCTAAACGCGCAGGATGGTGGAACGGTTGAGCAGCGTCTGCAGGACACCGGACTCCGCGGCCACATCGCTGGCCGCGTTCAAGGGCGGCTGATCGTGGCGGGTTTGCTCCCAGCGCAACGGCGTGCTGGGAACCTCGAGTTCCACGTCGTCGTGCGGCTGCGCGGAAACACAGTCCGGAACGGCGTGGCCGGATTCGTGACCGTTGTGCTCGTGTCCGCCGTGGCCGGGCGCCGATGGCGCAGTCATGGGAAGCGACGCTGCGGAGTCCTCCGCGCAGCCACCCTCGCCGAAGGTCATGTGTACGGACGGCGCCGCACTCGCGCCACCGGTGAGATGCCCTGCCGTGCTCTCCGCGCTCACACCGTGCGCGTACATCAGCCCCAGCACGAGCACGACGAGCCCGAGCAGCCGCAGCGGAGCCGCAGCTCCACGGGACCGCCGTACGCGAGAACGCGATCGGGCCGTGATCATGCCGTGATACTAACCCCTTGATCGGCTACCGAAGCGACAACCGCCGTAACAGCAGGTTGCTGCGGAATGCGGGCGGCGTACCCACCCACCACCAAAACCCATTTTCCTTAGGAGATAAGGTGGAGGCACTCCCGATCCCCGAGGACGTCCCGATGCATCTCCGCCTCCGTGTTGTCTCCGCCGCTTCCGCGCTGCTGCTGTCGGCCGTGCTGACCGCGTGCTCCAACGATTCCGCCTCGGACAGCGCGCAGGAACCGTCCTCCTCCTCGGCTGTGACGGTCAGCCATATCCACGGACTCGGCATCGATCCGGCCGATGGCCGTCTCTATGTCGCCACACACGAAGGCGTGATCTCCGTGGCGAAGGACGGCGCTGCGGCGCGGGTCAGCGACAAAGCCGACTACATGGGCTTCACCGTGGCCAAGGCGAAGACGTTCCTCGGCAGCGGTCACCCGCCTGAGGGCAGCGACGAGCCCGCCAACCGTGGGCTGCTGCGCAGCACCGACTCCGGGAAGAGCTGGAAGACCCTCTCGCTCGGCGGTGAAGTGGACTTCCATTCCCTGGAGTTCGCGCACGACACCATCTACGGCTACGACAGCACCAACGGCGTGCTGCGCGTCAGCGAGAACGGCACCGATTGGGACACGCGTGCCGAACTCGGCGCACTCGACCTGGCCGTCAGCCCCGAGAAGCCGCAGGTGGTGCTCGCCACCACGCAGAGCGGTATCGCGGGGAGTGCCGACGGCGGACGGACCTTCGACAAGGGAGCCGAGCCCGCGTTGGCGTTCCTCTCCTGGCCGGAGCCCAAGGCGCTCTATGGCATCTCCCCCACTGGTGAGCTGCAGCGCAGCACCGACGCAGGAAGCAGCTGGAAGCGCGTCGGTACCGTTCCCGGCGGACAGCCCCAGGCGCTCACCGCGGTCGACGCGGACCGCGTGCTGGCCGCCACGCAGAGCGGCGTGTACGAGTCGCGGGACGGCGGCAAGACGTTCACCGAGCGACTGCCGGTCGCTGGTGGCGGCGGCCACTGAGCGCGCGGCCCCTCGTACACGTGCGGCTCACGAGCATCGCCGGGGCGAAAACCACCGTGGCGGGTACCCATACACCCGTCAGCCATTCCGGTACGGCTACCTCTGCGCTGCCGGGGCTTCGCGGACGCCAGCCACGGGTCCGGCACGACGGCTCTCCAGCAGCGTGGCGATGAGGACGGCGCCCAGCGCGAGGAGAGCCGCGGCGATGGTGAGCGCGAACGAGAAGCCCTCCGTCGCCGCGCGCTGCGGAGTGGCCGAGCCGGTCAGCGTATCGGTGCGATGCGCGGCCAGGGAGACCAGTACCGCCAACCCCACGGCGCCGCCGACTTGTTGAACGGAACTCAGAACGGCCGAGCCCAGACCGGCGTTCTCCTCAGTGGTCCCGGTTACCGCGGCGATCGTCAGGGCCGGCAGCGACAGCCCGCAGCCCAGGCTCGTCACGAGCATGCCGGGCAGCACCCCGGACCCGTATGCGTCGCCAGGCGCCACACCGGACAGCAACAGCAGTCCGGCCGCGCTGATCAGGAAGGAGGCGACCAGAGTCCGACGCTCTCCGAGCCGGATCACCGCACGGGAGGAGAGCCACATGCCCGCCAGGATGCCGCCTCCGTACGGCAGGTAGGCAACGCCTGCCGTGAGCGGGGGGTAGCCCAGCACGGTCTGCAGATGCAGCATCAGCAGATAGGCCATCGAGAAGAACGCCGCGGAGAACAGCAGAGTCGCACCGTTGGCGACGGCGCGGATCCGGAAGGACAGGAACGACAGCGGCACCAGCGGCTCGGCCGTACGTGACTCGACCACGAGGAACGCGACCGCCAGCACAGCGGCCAGGGACAACGGCCCGGCCGAACCGGCTCGGCCCCAACCCGCCTCGGCGCTCTGCAGCAGACCGTAGACCAGCGATACCAGGGCGCCGGTACCCAGCACCGCCCCGGCTACGTCCAGGCGTGCCGGGCGGCTTCCCCGGCTCTCGGCGACCAGACGCGGGAGCAGTGTGAGGGCCGCGAGCGCCACCGGCAGGTTGATGAGGAAGATCCAGCGCCAGGACGCGAGCCCGGTGAGTGCACCGGATATCACCAGGCCCATCGTGCCGCCCAGCCCCGCGATGCCGCCCCAGATACCGAGCGCCTTGGCACGCTCCTCGGCTCCGGGGAACAGCAGGGTGATCAGTGACAGCGCGGCCGGGCTGGCCATGGCCGCGCCCGCGCCCTGGGCGAACCGTCCCGCTACCAGCTGCCAGGGTTCCTGCGCGAGCCCGCAGGCGAGGCTCGCCACACCGAACAGTGCTACGCCGCACAGGAAGACTCGCCGACGCCCCAGCAGGTCAGCCGCACGGCCGGACAGCAGCAGCAGGCCGCCGAAGGCGAGGAAGTACGCGTTGACGACCCACGCCAGACCGGCGGCGCTGAAGCCGAGGTCATCCCGGATGTGGGGAAGGGCGACGTTCACCACGGTGTCGTCCAGTACGAGCATGAACTGCACGAAGCACAGCACCACCAGGGCCAGTCCGCGCGAGCGATCAGTCGGCATGGAACGACGCTATGCACTGGTGGCGTTGGCCGCGATGCGCTACCAGGCCACGCCATAACGCGATGAGGACATACGCTGGGACGCATGGCCGAGGCTGTCGTGGGTGCCGTCCCCGCCGGGGTGGGGGCGATCGTCGTTGCGCGGTTTCCGCTGTCATCGGGGCAGTGGTTCTCCGCGCACAGCCACCCGCAGCACCAACTGGCCTGGACGCGAAGCGGTGTCCTGGGCGTCGCCGTCGATGACGCGTACTGGGTGCTGCCGCCCACGCGCGCCCTGTGGCTGCCCGCAGGTGTCGTCCACCGGACCGGCGCGACCCGCGACGCGGTGCTGTGCAGTCTCTACCTCGAACCGGACCGGTGCGGCCTTGACTGGACCGAGCCCACCCCGGTCGCCGTCGACGGACTCCTGGCGCACCTGATCGCTTACCTCCATCGCGAAGACCTTTCCGACGGCGTACGGCTGCGGGCCGAGGCGGTCGTCCTGGATCTGCTGCGTCCGCTGCCCACAACGCCGATCGACGTGCCGCAACCCGTCGACGAACGCGTCACCGCCGTGGCCGACGCGCTGCTCGCCAACCCCGCCGACCCGCGGAGCCTTGAGGCGCACGCCCGGGCCGTCGGAGTGAGCCGCCGCACCCTGACACGGCTGTTCGTCCACGACACCGGCATGAACTTCGATCGCTGGCGCACCCATGTGCGACTGCGGGCGGCCTTGCCCCTTCTCGCCGAAGGCCAGCCCGTGTCCCGGGTCGCTCACACCATCGGCTACGCAACGCCCAGCGCGTTCCTCGCGGCGTTCCGCCGAACTGTCGGCACCTCGCCGAAGCGCTATCTCAATGGCGATACCAACACGAGCTCCGACAGCAGCACCAACGGGATGCCTCGGCGGGACGAAGATCGATAGCCTTCTTTGCGAGATGGATCTTCACCCCGTGGCGCAAAGATTCGAGCGACCCGCTCGATAAGTACACTGCGAAGGCTGTTCAACCCGTCGATCTCCCGCTTGATGGCTCGTATGAGTCGGGCTAATCACCCCTGGCCGGGATCAGCCACAGGGCGATGCCAGCGGCGACGGCGGCCACGCCCGTGGCGACGAGGAACGCGTCGTCGAACCCGGAGCCAGCGCTTGTACCGGTACGGGCAGTGATGCTGGCGGCAGCTGCACTGGAGACGGCCGCGGCGCCTGCCGAGGCGCCGAACTCGTGGAACGTGCTGACGATTCCCGAGGTCACACCCGCCTCGTGGGGGGCGACGTCGCCGAGTGCGGTGGCCGAAGCGACGACGAACAGAGCCCCCAGACCGGCCGCGGCGATGCTCACGCCTACGACCATCGCGGCGGTGCCCGACCAGAGCACGGGGACGAGGAATCCAGCGGCGGCGACCACCAGGGCCACTGCGGCCAGGACTCGGGCGCCGAGGCGGCCGATCACGCGGCCGGAGGCGGTGGCAGCGGCCATGGTCACCAGTGCCACCGGCAGGAACAGCAGCCCGGTCGTCAGGGCGCCGTGGTGCCGGTGGTTCTGGAAGTAGAACGAGCCGAGGAAGAAGACACCCACCATCAAAGCGGTGGCCACCGCGATCACGAAGATGCCTGCCACCACGGGGCGCCGGCTGAGCAGGCGGAGGTCCATCAAGGGCACCGATGCCCGGTGCTGCCAGGCGGCGAAGCCGGTGTAGGCGGCAGCCGCGGTGGCGAACAGGAGGACGGTGACGGCGTCGAACCAGCCGTGGTCACCGGCACGGATCAGGGCGTAGATCAGGGAGCCGGTGGCCGCGGCGACAAGGGCTGCACCGGGTACGTCGAGGGATCCAGAACCCGCCCGAGGCAGGTCCGGCAGTATCCGGGTGAGCGCGACGAGGACGATCAGGCCGACGGGGACGTTGATGAAGAAGACCCAGGCCCAACCCGGCCCGGCCGTGATCAGTCCGCCTAGCAGTACACCCAGGGCGGCGCCGCCACCGCCGAGCGCCGACCAGATGCCCAGCGCCCGATTGCGTTCTTCGCCGTCAAAGAGCCGCACCACCACGGAGAGGGCGGCGGGCGAGAGCATCGCGGCTCCCGCACCCTGCGCGATCCGTGCCGCCAGCAGAAGGGGGGCGCCCGTGGCGAGCCCGGCGACCAGAGAGGCGGCGGTGAACACGGCGAGGCCCGTGAGGACGACCCGCTTGGCGCCGAACACGTCGGCTACTCGGCCGCCGAGCAGCATCAGGCTGCCGAAGGTGAGGGCGTAGCCGCTGACCACCCAGGTCAGGGCGGCGCGGTCAAGGTCCAGCTCGGCACCCATGTGAGGCAGGGCGATGGCGACCACGGTGATGTCGAGGATCAACATCAGCTGCGCCAGCCCCAACAGACCAAGAATCGGCCAGCGCAGCGGATGGGCTGCTCCCGGCGCGTGTGCGCTGGTGGTTTCCGTGTCGCTCATGACGTCACCCCTCGATCCGATAACCCGTACAGTGTTGTTCAGGTTAGCCCTAGTCGGAGCTCAAACCAAACAGCACTGTTCGACTAATGTGGGTAGGGTGTGGGGCATGGGCAGTAGAAGCACCGTCAAGCGCGCCGACGCCCTACGGAGCATCGACGCGATCGTCAAGGCCGCGGCCGAGTGCATGGGGGAAAACCCGGAGGCGAGTCTCAGTGAGATCGCGCGTGCCGCGGGTGTGGGCCGGGTGACGCTGTATGCGCACTTCGCCTCCCGGGCGGAGGTCGTCGACGCGGCGATGAGCCGCGCCGTCGACCGGAGCAACGACGCGCTGGACGCGGTCGACCTGACCGGTGATCCGCTCCTCGCGCTGGCACGTTATGTCGAGGCCAGCTGGCATCTGGTGGACCAGGCGCGGGCTCTGCTCGTCGCCGCCCAGAGGGAACTGCCCCCGGGCCGTATCCGTGAGCTGCACAGCGGCCCCGCCGCCCGGGTGGAGACGCTTGTCGCCCGCGGCCGCGCCGAGGGGATCTTCCGCACCGACCTGCCGATCGCATGGCTGGTCAATGTCCTGCACTCGATCATGCACAGCGCCGCCGACGAGATCCGCGCCGGTCGTCTCACCTCCGACCGCGCCGCCGGCCACATCACCGCCACGGTGCTGGCTTCCTTCACCCCGCCGGGAAGCCCGGTGCCGGAACCTGACGCGGGAGTGTGAGCCGACTACGAGGGCGCGGCGTGCCTGGGCGACCGGGCCTCTCCCTCGAAGCGGCTCACTGCTCAGTCAGTTGACGCACCGTGCCGGGCGTGATCACCGGCGCGGTGAGCCGGTGGATGCACTTTGCTCAGCGGGTGGGCTGGAACAGTTCGATGAGGTTGCCGGCGGGGTCTGTGAGCAGGATCTGACGCCCGCCGGGGCCCGAGACGACATCGCTGAGGAAGGTGAGTCCGGCGCTGCGCAGCCGGTCGATCTCGGTGTCGAGGTCGTCGACGGTCAGGTGGATGCGGTTGCCCCCGGCGCCGAGGTCGTTGGGAGTGGCGCGGGCGCCGGAAGTGGCCGGGCCGGACAGCAGCAGCCGCAGCGGCCCGCGGGTCACGTCGGCGAAGGCGGGGGCGGGGTTACTGCGGAGGGTGAAGCCCAGGTGGGTGGTGTAGAAGTCGATGGCCGCCTGGACGTCGTCGACGAGGTAGCGGACGCTGGCGAACTGCTCGGGCGTGGTCACGGCTGAACCTCCTGTGGCGTGGGGGTGAGCAGCGGCAGCAGGTAGCGGATGCGGGTGTCGATCTCTGCTGCCGTGCGGACGAATGCGGGGTGGCCGACCGGGCCGGGGCTGGTGGCTGCTGCGGGGTCGGGGATGCTCCAGTGGACCAGCCGTGGCTGGTCGCCGAAGTCGGGGCAGACCTCCCGGACCTTGTCGCACAGGCTGATCACGTAGTCGAACCGGCGGCCGAGCAGGGCGTCCAGGTGTCGTGGACGCTGCCCGGAGATGTCAATGCCGTGCTGTTCACGCAGGACCTGTACGGCGTCGGGGTGGATGCGGGGCTTGGGGTGGCTGCCGGCGCTGGCCACCTCGACGTGACCGTCGGTGCGGTGGCGTAGCAGTGCCTCGGCGATCGGGGAGCGGGCGCTGTTGCCGGTGCATGCGAACAGGACGGCGGGCCGTCTCGCCGGCGACGCCGACGACGAGGGCGACGGCAGGGCGGGGGCGAAACCCAGCGCCGGGTGCAGGGCGCTACCGGTGCGGGCGAGCGCGTCCGCGCTCTGCTGCAGGTCCAGGTGGTAGTAGCTGTCGCGGGCGTCGAAGCTGCTGCGGCGGGCGGTGACCAGCCCGCCGTCGCGGAGCAGCCGCAGATGGTAGGAGACCAGGTTCTGCGGCTGGCCGACCCGCTCCACCAGTTCACGAACCCGGTAGTCACTCGCGGCGAGTTCGGCCAGCAGCTTCCACCGCAGCGGGTGGGAGGCCAGCTGCACGAACGCCGGGGCAGCAGGATCCGAGGGCCTCATGCAGCCAGAATACATCAAACCAAATTGATGTACCTTGCTGTCGGGAGCACTGACGCTCAATGCCGGAAGACGGAGGCACGTCATGAGTCAGCCCGCCGAGACCCCGTCACCTCAGCTCCAGCGGCGGCTCGGCGTCGGCGACGCCGTCCTCATCGGACTGGGTTCGATGATCGGCGCGGGCATCTTCGCGGCACTCGCCCCGGCCGCCCGCGCGGCCGGCTCCGGGCTGCTGGCCGCTCTGGCGGTGGCCGCGGTGGTGGCGTACTGCAACGCCACCTCCTCCGCCCGGCTTGCCGCCCGCTACCCAGCCTCCGGCGGCACCTACGTCTATGGCCGCGAACGCCTCGGCGACTTCTGGGGCTACCTGGCCGGCTGGGCCTTCGTGATCGGCAAGACGGCGTCCTGCGCGGCGATGGCGCTGACCGTCGGCTCGTACGTGTGGCCCGGTCACGCCCACGCGGTGGCGGTCGCCGCGGTGGTGGCGATGACCGCCGTGAACTATGCCGGGATCCAGAAGTCCGCGTGGCTGACCCGGTCTGTCGTAGCCGTCGTACTGGCGGTGCTCGCGGTGGTCGTGGTCGTGAGCCTCACCTCGTCGACGGCGGACACCAGCCGGCTGGACGTCGGCTCGGACGCCACCGTCACCGGCGTACTGCGGGCGGCGGGTCTGCTGTTCTTCGCCTTCGCCGGGTACGCCCGCATCGCCACCCTCGGCGAGGAGGTCCGCGATCCCGCGCGCACCATCCCCCGCGCCGTCCCGCTCGCCCTCGGCCTGACCCTGGTCGTGTACGCGGCCGTGGCTCTCGCCGTCCTGATGGTGCTGGGCCCTCGCGGGCTGGGCGAGGCGGCCGCGCCGTTGTCGGATGCGGTACGGGCTGCGGGGGCGGACTGGCTGGCGCCCGTCGTGCGGGCCGGGGCGGCGGTCGCCGCGCTCGGGTCCCTGCTCGCGCTGATCCTGGGCGTCTCCCGCACCACCCTGGCGATGGCCCGTGACCGGCATCTGCCCCACGTCCTGGCCGCCGTTCATCCGCGCTTCCAGGTGCCGCACCGCGCTGAACTGCTGGTGGGTGCCGTCGTCGTGGTGCTCGCCGCCACCGCCGACGTACGTGGCGCGATCGGCTTCTCCTCGTTCGGCGTCCTGGTCTACTACGCCGTCGCCAACGCCTGCGCCTGGACGCTCACGCCGGAGGAGAACCGTCCGCCCCGCCTCGTCCCCGCGGTCGGCCTCGCCGGCTGCCTGGTGCTGGCCTTCACCCTGCCCGCCGACTCCGTCGCATCGGGAACCCTGGTCCTGGCCGCAGGCATCGCCGCCTACGGCATACGCCGGTCCATCAGCGCCCGCCCGGCGTCCTGAGCCGCTCACCTGCACGAGCGGGGTGCCGACCCGAACTCACATGTCCGGGCCGGCCGTCGACGTAGGTCCGGCCGTGCTTATGAGGTGGACTCGAACTCCCGCTCGCGATCGAAGCGGTCGGCGGTCCGCTCAACGCGTCGTGAGCGGGCGAGAGCGCGCCAGCCGATGACCATGGCGATCAGCCCCAAGGGAATGGCCACGACGGCGCCCACCATCCCGTTGCCGGTGCCGGGGCCACCACTGGAGGTGGCCAGATGCAGCGCCGCGAGGGCCGCCCCGAACAGGCCCGCCGCCATGGCCGACATGGCGGCGGTGCGTGCGTTGCCGAGGCTGATACGGCCACCGGGGCGGGCCAGGGCCAGACAGCCAATGGCCACGGCGATCAGCCCCACCCCGAGGGCCAGGTTGGCCCCCGTCCGCCCGTCGCCTACGACTCCGCCCTCGGCGGCCACCGTCAGGACATCTGTTGCGCTCATGCCGTTCTCCTCCTTCGTGCGTGGCGGCTTCCGCGGTTTCGCCGTGCCTTGAGCGTGCCTGGCCACCGCCCTGCTGGTCGTCCGGCGGGTGCGGTCTCTTCGGGCTGCCACCGACATGGCAGTCGACTGCTGCGCATGCGGCAGACGGCGGGCAAGTACCACGGGTGCGGTAGCCGGCCGCTCGTCCGCGGGCGGGACTCGCCCGCAGCGACGTCCGGCTAGGGTGCGCGCATGGACACAAGGCGTTTTCGTGTCCCGGCCGGCGCCATGGACTGGGTGATGGCCGTCAGCGTGGCGGCACTGCTGCTGGGAACCGGAATGTCCGGGCAGCACCCGGACGGGGAGCGCGAGTTGTTCGGCGCCGTGCTGCTGGCGGCCGGAGGTCTGGCGCTGGTGGCACGTCGTAGAGCTCCGATCGCCGTGCTGGCTGTCACCGGCCTGTGCGCGGTGGGGTACGAGGCCGCGGGCTTCGAAGTGCTCGCCGTCTCGTACCTGGTCGCGGTGTACGGCGCCGTGCGGGCCGGGCACCGCGCCCAGACGATGGCGGCATCCGTGTTGCTCCTCGTCGTCCTGCCTCTCACGGCGCTGGTCTTCCGTGACGGGCCGGCGCGCGAGGCGTTCGCGCAGGCCCGGGACGTGCTGGAAATCGCCTGGCTGATCGCCGCCTTCGCCGCCGGGGAAGCGCTGCGGCAGGCCGAGCGGCGGGCGGACGATGCCGAGCGCACCCGGGAGGAGACCGCTCGGCGCCGCGCCGACGAGGAGCGGCTGCACATCGCGCGGGAGCTGCACGATTCCCTCACCCACCAGATTTCGATCATCAAGGTGCAGTCCGAGGTCGCCGTCCACGTCGCTCGCAGGCGCGGTGAGCAGGTGCCCGAGACGTTGCTGGCGATCCAGACGGCCGGCCGGGAGGCGACCCGGGAGCTGCGCGCGACTCTGGAGGCGCTGCGCGACGACGACACGACCCCGCCGCAGAGCCTCGAGCACGTACCGGAACTGGTGGAGCGCGCCCGTTCCATGGGGCTGCACGCGACGCTGACGATCGAAGGGCAACGGCACGACGTACCTGCCGCGGTGGGCCGGACCGCCTATCGCATCGTCCAGGAGGCGCTGACCAACACCGCCCGGCACGCCTGTGCCACCACCGCGGCGGTCCGGATCGCATACCGGCCAGACGCGCTGTCCATCCAGGTGGACGACGACGGCAAGGCCACCCCCGATGACGCCCCGGCCCCCGGCCTCGGGCTGCTCGGCATGCGCGAACGCGTCACCGCCCTCGGGGGCCGACTGAACGCGCAGCCGCGCACCGAGCACGGTTTCACCGTCCAGGCCGAACTCCCCGTGGAACGAGCATCATGATCCGTGTCCTGCTGGTCGACGACCAGCCGCTCATCCGCAGCGGCTTCCGCGCACTGCTCGACCTCGAAGACGACATCGAGGTGGTGGCCGAGGCCGCCGACGGCGAAGAAGGTGTGGCGCTCGTCAGGGAGCATCTGCCCGACGTCGCGCTCATCGACATCCAGATGCCGGTCATGGACGGCATCGAGGCGACCCGGCGCATCGCCGCGGACCCGGCTCTGGCCAGCGTGCACGTCGTCATGCTGACCAACTACGGCATGGACGAGTACGTGTTCGAAGTGCTGCGCGCCGGCGCCGCCGGGTTCCTGGTCAAGGACATCGTGCCGGAGGACCTCCTGCACGCCGTACGGGTGGCCGCCCGCGGCGACGCTCTGCTCGCCCCGTCCCTCACCCGCAAGCTCATCAACCGGTACGTCACCCAGCCGCCCCCCGCCTCCAGTGCCGCGCTCGAGGAGCTGACCAGCCGCGAACGCGAAGCGGTCGCCCTGGTCGCACAAGGCCTGTCCAACGACCAGATCGCCGACCACATGGTGATCAGCCCGATGACCGCGAAGACCCACATCAACCGGGCCATGACCAAACTCCATGCCCGCGACCGGGCCCAGCTCGTAGTTCTCGCCTACGCATCCGGCCTGGTCGCCCCGCGCAACGGCTGACAGCCGACAGTGGTTGCCGACTTCGCGGTGGACGTCCCGACCATGCCCCGGCCACATCACCGCCACGGTGCTCGCCGCCTTCACGCCCCGTACCGTGATCTCCGGGTACGGCGGTCAGGCGGCCCATAGTCCATGATTTTCTGAATTCAGGATTGCATGTATCATCATGCGGGTGCTGACTCTCGCCACGGACATCGACGCTCTGGCCCGTTTCGGCCGGGCGCTCGCCGACCCCATCCGCTGCCGGATCCTCCTCGCCCTGCGCGACAAACCGACCCACCCAGCGGACCTCGCCGACCAGCTGGGCATTACGCGCACCCGCCTCTCGAACCATCTGGCCTGCCTGCGCGACTGCGGCCTCGTCGTCGCCGTACCGCAGGGGCGGCGCTTGCGGTACGAACTCGCCGACGCCCGCCTCGGACACGCTCTGGACGACCTGCGCAACGCAGTCGTCGCGGTGGAGGCCGACCGCACCTGCCCTGAGGCCGACGAGAAGGGATGCTGCTGATGGCAGCCGTGCAGCTCGGCCCCTCCCCAGTTCGCAGGGAGGTGCTCACGCGGCGCGTGCGCTACCTGGTCGCGGCGACGATCACGTACAACGTCATCGAAGCGGTCGTCGCCATCACCGCCGGCTCGCTCGCGTCCTCCACCGCACTGATCGGCTTCGGACTCGACTCGGTCATAGAAGTCTCCTCCGCGGCCGCCGTGGCGTGGCAGTTCTCCGCCAGCGACCATGACATACAAGACGCCCGCGAGAAGAGGGCGTTGCGGATCATCGCCTGCTCCTTCTTCGCGCTCGCCGCCTACGTCACATTCGATGCCGTCCGGTCGCTGACCCAGAGCGGAGAGGCGGACACGTCGCTGCCGGGGATCGTCCTCGCCGCGCTGTCCCTGGCCGTCATGCCGTTCCTGTCAGCCGCCCAGCGCCGCGCGGGGAGGGAGCTGGGCTCGGCCTCCGCCGTCGCCGACTCCAAGCAGACCCTGCTGTGCACCTACCTCTCCGGCGTTCTGCTGGTCGGTCTCGTCGCCAACGCCGCCCTCGGCTGGTCCTGGGCCGATCCGCTCGCCGCCCTGGTCATAGCGGCCGTGGCCCTCAAGGAGGGCCGCGAAGCCTGGCGCGGAGAGAACTGCTGCGCCGTGCCGCCCACGGCCACCGTGCAGAAACGCGCGCCAGACGGCGAAGACGCATGCGGTTGCCGCCCCGGCTGTTCGTGCTGCGCCCCGGACCGGGCCGAGTCAGCGGAACCGACTGCCCGATGACCGCCTCCGCATGGGCCTGGTCCGCACTGGCCCTGTTCGCGGTGTGGGCGACAGCCGCCTTCGGCCTCCGAGCCGTGCTGCAGCGCCGCCGCACCGGCGATTCTGGATTCCGCGGCATCTCCGGAGCGCCGGGTTCTGCCGCCTGGTGGGCCGGGGTGCTCTTCGTCCTGGCCCTCCTCGGCGGAGCCGCGGCTCCACTCGCCGCGCTCGGGGGCATGCCCCACGTACCCGGCGGCGAATCGCTGCTGGTTCACGCCCTGGGCGGCGTTGTCGCCCTGCTCGGCGCCACCGCGACGCTCCTCTCGCAGAACACGATGGGCGCGTCCTGGCGAGTCGGGGTCGACGACGCGGAGCGCACCGACCTGGTCACCGGCGGAGTATTCGGCTACGTACGCAATCCGGTATTCACCGCCATGATCGGCACTGCCGCCGGGCTCTCCCTGATGGTGCTCAACCTGATCGCGGTGGCATCCCTGGCCCTCCTGCTGGCCGCAGTCGAGATGCAGGTGCGTGTAGTCGAGGAGCCCTACCTCGCAGGCGTGCACGGCAGCTCGTACGCGGATTACGCCGGCCGAACCGGACGCTTCGTCCCTGGCGTCGGGCAGGGGCACCGCTCCTAGCCCGGCGCGAGCGTCTCGTCATTTCACTGGCTCGTCGTCGGATCGATCAGGTGACCAGGGCGCCCGGTGTCGTACGCCGCGTTCACGGCTCCCCTGCCCTGGTGTCGGGACGCTCGGGTCGGGGAGCACGCTCTGCCCCCGGCGCGTTCCGGGCACGGTGACCGAGCTGCAGGTCAGTGTCCGCGGGGCGCGTACATGATCACGGCCATCCCCGTGAGGCAGACGAGGGCGCCGACGATGTCGTACCGGTCGGGCCGGTAGCCGTCGGCGACCATGCCCCAGGCGATCGACCCGGCTACGAAGATTCCGCCGTACGCGGCGAGGATACGACCGAAGTTGTCATCGCTTTGGAAGGTGGCGACCACGCCGTACAGCCCCAGTGCGACAGCGCCCGCCCCGATCCAGATCCAGCCCTTGTGCTCCCGAATGCCCTGCCAGACCAGCCAGGCGCCGCCGATCTCGAACAACGCGGCGACGACGAACAGGGCAACAGAGCGCAGGACGGTCATGTTCAGGGAGCCTAACGACGGCTCCTGCCGGTGATGTGGGGCGGTTCACATGGCGTCTCGCAGCCGCACCCGCTCAGCCCGGATTCGCTCATTCGCTGGGGCCGGGAGCGGGCTGCCCGTCCGCGGCGAGTTCGGCGAACGGCAGGGGACAGCATGAGCTTGCCGCGCACGCGGCGAGGTCGTCGCATCCGGCCTCGACGGCGGCAGCCAAGGTGGCGCGGATCGTGGTCAGGTCGGCGATCTTCGCGTCGACCTCCGTGAGCTTGACCCCAGCCCGTTCTCGCAGACCTGAGACGGGGCGGCCGTGCCGGTGGCGTCCGGCCTCCATGAGTTCGGCCACCTCCCCCAGCGTGAACCCCAGGCGCTGCGCCGCCTTGATGACGCGCAGGGCGGTCACCGCCTCCTCGCCGTAGAGCCGCTGCCCACCGGGACTGCGTTCGGGCTCGGCGAGCAGTCCGCGCCGTTCGTAGTAGCGCAACGTCTGAACGTTCACACCTGCCGCGTCCGCGACTTCCCCGGTGCGCAGGCCCGTTGCCTTCATGGCCGCTCCCGCCCCGTGGCCAGGGCCAACCGCTCCTGCAGGGCGTCCAGTACGGCCTGGTGCGGCTCGTCGACCGTGACGGACAGCCGTAGCCTGTCCGCATCGACGACCAGCGAGAACGTGAAGAACGAGCAGCAGCCGCTCTCGCGGTCCACCAGGTCGCGTACGGTCTCCGCCACCCCTGGCCCGCCGCGGAGCACCAGTTGCAGGCGCATCCGGTCGGGCCGGGTCCACTCGCACAGCCGTTCACGGAACAGCACGTCGAATTCCGCGACCCGCAACGGCTGCTCCGTCGTGGGCAGCGTGCAGGACTGAGGCACCCAGGTCGTCATCGTGACCCTCCTGTCGGCGCTCCCCCGCTACAGCGCGGGGGAAGGACGTCTCCCCCGCACCGTAAACCTGTACCTAGGTACAGGATGCAAGCCGGTTACACAGGCAGCCGCCCGCGCTGGGCCCGTACGGGAGGTCAGCGACGCGCGGGCGGTGCAGAGCGCGGCGGCATGGCCAGCGGGTCCCGAACCGATGATGATCACGTTGCGGACGTCGGCTGCGGTCACTTCACGGCCTCCGGGGCGATCTCGGCGATCAGGCCCTCGATACGGGTCCTGATCTCGTCACGGATGGGCCGTACGGCCGCGACGCCCTGACCCGCCGGGTCCGCCAACTGCCAGTCCAGGTACCGCTTGCCGGGGAAGACGGGGCAGGCGTCACCGCAGCCCATCGTCACGCACACGTCGGAGGCCTGCACGGCGTCTACGGTGAGGACCTTCGGCGTCTCGGCGGCGATGTCGACGCCCACCTCACGCATCGCCTCCACCACGGCCGGGTTGACGGCGTCGGCCGGAGCGGAGCCCGCCGAACGCACCTCCACCCGGTCCCCGGCCAGGTGCGCCAGCCAGGCGGCCGCCATCTGGGAGCGGCCCGCGTTGTGGACGCAGACGAAGAGCACGGACGGCTTGTCTGACATGACGGTTCTCTTTCGTCGAGGGGAGCTTCGTCCCGCTTGCGCAGCATCAGCGACAGCTGGCATCAGGCAGCAATGATGTGACAGTATCAGCGCATGATGACGTCAGCCAAGCCTGAGCTGAACGCCCCGGATGCGGACCTCGTCCGGGTGCTCGCCGACCCCCTCAGGCTCCAGATCGTGACCCTGCTCGCCCGCGAAACGCTCTGCACCACACATCTGGTGGAAGAGACCGGCGCCCGGCAGACCAACCTGTCCAACCACCTGCGGGTGTTGCGCGAGGCGGGCGTCGTGGAGACCGAGCCCTGCGGCCGCTTCACGTACTACAGGCTGCGGCCCGAGGTCCTCGACGCGCTCGCCGCAGCACTCGGGGAGCTGGCTGAGGCTGCCCGCACCACCCTCGCCACAGACCGGAAGAGGCCCTGCCCGTGACCCGTACGGAACCCGCCACCGACACCAGCGGGACGAGCACCGGCGAGACGGGTGTGGTCGCCAAGCTCTCCACCCTCGACCGCTTCCTGGCGGTGTGGATCCTCACCGCCATGGCCCTCGGCCTCGGACTGGGCAGGCTCATCCCCGGGCTGAACGACGTGCTGTCCAAGATGGAGATCGGCGGCATCTCCCTGCCGATCGCGCTCGGCCTGCTGATCATGATGTACCCGGTACTCGCCAAGGTCCGCTACGACAAGCTCGACGCCGTCACCGGCGACCGCAAGCTCATGGCGAGCTCCCTGGTGATCAACTGGATCGCCGGTCCGGCCGTCATGTTCGCCCTGGCCTGGATCTTCCTCGCCGACCTGCCCGAATACCGTACGGGCCTGATCATCGTCGGCCTCGCCCGCTGCATCGCGATGGTCATCATCTGGAACGACCTGGCCTGCGGCGACCGCGAGGCGGCCGCCGTCCTGGTCGCCCTCAACTCCGTCTTCCAGGTCCTCGCCTTCGGCCTGCTCGGCTGGCTCTACCTCGACCTGCTGCCCGGCTGGCTCGGCCTGGGCGAGGGCGAGCACCTCGACATCTCGATGTGGAAGATCGCCCTGAACGTCGTCATCTTCCTCGGCGTCCCGCTGCTCGCGGGCTTCCTGACCCGACGCCTCGGCGAGAGGTCGATGGGACGCGAGCGGTACGAGGGGCAATTCCTGCCGCGGATCGGTCCGTTCGCGCTCTACGGACTGCTGTTCACGATCGTCCTTCTCTTCGCTCTGCAAGGGAAGACGATCACCTCGCAGCCGCTGGACGTCGCCCGTATCGCGCTGCCGTTGCTCGTGTACTTCGCCCTGATGTGGTTCGGCACCTTCGCGCTCGGCAAAGCGCTCGGTATCGCGTACGACCGCACCGCGACGCTCGCCTTCACCGCCGCCGGGAACAACTTCGAACTGGCCATCGCCGTCGCCATCGCCACCTTCGGCGTCACCAGCGGCCAGGCACTGTCCGGCGTCGTCGGCCCGCTGATCGAGGTGCCCGTGCTCGTCGCGCTCGTGTACGTGTCGCTCGCCTGGCGCCGGAAGTTCGCACCCGACGCGGTCACCACCTCCCCACCGCAGGAACGCTGATGCACCTCCCCGGTCGCCTCGGCTGCCAGGTCGGTACAGCGCCGGTGACCGCATGACCGAACGCGAAGACGTGGTGGTGATCGGCGGCGGCCAGTCGGGGCTCGCTACCGGCTACCACCTGCGCCGCCTCGGCCTGGACTTCGTGATCCTGGACGCCCAGGACCGGGCGGGCGGGGCGTGGCGGCACGGCTGGGAGTCGCTGCGGCTGTTCTCACCTGCCGCGTACTCCTCGCTGCCGGCCACCCCATGCCCCACCAGGACGGAGCGCTCTACCCCGACGCCGGTCACGTCGTGGACTACCTCGCCGCGTACGAGCAGCGCTACGACCTGCCCGTACGGCGGCCCGTCCGCGTGCACGGCGTCCACCGCGACGGCGAACGGATGCGGGTGGAGACCGGCGCGGGCACCTGGTCCGCCCGTACCGTCGTCTCCGCGACCGGGACCTGGTGGCGCCCCTTCCTCCCCGCCGTCCCCGGCCGGGACGTCTTCGGCGGCAGGCAGCTGCACACGGCCGAGTACCGCGGCCCGGACGCGTTCGCCGGGCAACGGGTCGTCGTCGTCGGAGGCGGGAACTCCGGCGCGCAGATCGCCGCCGACCTCGCTCCCCGTACGGACCTGACGTGGGTCACCCGGCGTCCGCCGCGGTTCCTGGCCGACGAGATCGACGGCCGCGCGCTGTTCGACGCGGCCACCGCACGGCGGCGCGCCCTGGACACCGGAGCGACGGACACCGGCGGGGTGGCATCGCTCGGCGACATCGTCGCCGTTCCCCCGGTCCGCGCCGCGCGTGACGCGGGACGGCTCAAAGCCCAGCCGATGTTCGCCCGCCTCCGCGAGGACGGCGTCGAGTGGGCCGACGGAACGCGGGCACCGGCCGACACCGTGATCTGGTGCACCGGCTTCCGCCCCGCGCTGTCCCACCTGGCACCTCTGGGCCTGCGCGGCGCCCGCGGCCACATCCGTACGCACGGCACCCGCGCCGCCGGCGAACCCCGGCTCCACCTGATGGGCTACGGCGACTGGACGGGCCCCGCCTCCGCCACCCTCATCGGCGTGGGCCGGCCCGCCCGCGACGCGGCCCGCCAGATCGCCGGACTGATCCGCTGACGCGGAGGGCCCGTCGCGCGGAACCGTCGGCGGTCGAGGCCGTACCGGCCGTCAGGGCCCGTAGTGCCGCAGCATCTGACCCATGGCGGCCAGCACCGACGGCTCCACCCGGTAGTACACCCAGGTCCCGCGCCGCTCGGAGGCCAGCAGACCGGCCTCCCGCAGCTTCTTCAGGTGGTGGGAGACGGTGGGCTGGGAAACGCCGACGCCGGAGATGTCACACACGCACGCCTCACCGCCCTCGTGCGAGGCCACGGCAGAGAACAGGCGCAGGCGCACCGGGTCGCCGAGCGCCTTGAACATCGCCGCGGTACGGACCGCCTCCTCCGCGGTCAACGTGCGCTCGGTCAGCGGCGGACAGCACGGCACGACGTCCGGCTCCAGCACGGGCAGCGCCCTGTCATTCGACATGCATATATGTTGACACATATCGAATCAACAAGGGAGGGCTGGACGCACGCCGCCCGACGCCCTCCCGCACGTACAGGGACCGCAGGAGCGGGTACCGCCGCGAACGGCGGCACCCGTTCTCCTCGCAGGTGAACTCTCCCGCCGGCCTCAGAACCCGGCCGCGGCGGCCGCGCCCCGTACGTGGGCGGCGAGCGGCGGGGTGACGTAGGCGGCGTCCCTGCCGACTCCGCGCAGGGTGTTGGAGGCGAAGGAGTGCTGGAACTCCAGGCCGAGGTAGACGAGACCGGGGTGCGTGAGGGAGAGGCCGCCGCTGTGCAGCGGGGCGCCGTCGGCGTCCAGCGCGCCGAGCGGCCGGAGGCAGTCCAGGCCGGGACGGTAGCCGGTGGCCAGCAGCACCGCGTCGGTCTTCTCGCGGCGGCCGTCGGCCCAGATGACGGCGTCCCCGTCGAGTGCGGTGAACATCGGCCGCCGTTCCAAGTGGCCGTTCTGCAGGGCGTTCTGGTAGCGGCCGTCGTCCAGGACGAGGGTGCCGCCGACGACGTGGGCGAGCCATGCGGGCGGCAGCTGGTCGAAGCCCGCGGTCGTCAGCCAGTGGTGCAGGTCCCTGCCTTCGCGTATCTGCGGCAGGAACCGGATCGGGTTGCGGCTGGCGAGGGTCACCTCGGCGACGTGGGCCAGCTCGTGGGCGATCTGTACGGCGGAGTTGCCGCCGCCGACCACGACGACCCGCCGGCCCGCGTACGGCTCGGGGTCGCGGTAGTCGGCGACGTGCAGGAGTTCACCGGTGAAGTCCGGCGCCCCGGGGAGGTCGGGCAGGTGCGGGTTGCCGAACGCGCCGGTGGCCGCGACGACCCCGGCGGCGGCGACGCGGCGGCCGTCGGACGTGCGCAGGGTGAAGCCCGGCCCGTCGGCCTCGACGGTCTCCACCCGGGTGTGGGTGCGGATCTCGGCGTCCAGGAGGTCCGCGTACCGGGTGAGGTAGGCGGTGACCTCGTTGCGGTGCGGGTAGCGGTCGCCGTCACCGGGGAAGGGCAGGCCCGGCATGGCGCTGTAGCGGGCGGGCGAGAACAGGGTGAGGCTGTCGTAGTAACGCGGCCAGGAACCCGCCGGGCGGTCCGAGGCTTCCAGGACCACGGGCCGCAGCCCCTCCGCCAGCAGTGCACGGGCAGCGGCCAGGCCGGACTGCCCGCCGCCGATGACCGCGACATCGAATACATCATGCTGACCCATGAGACGTGACCCCTAACTTCGACAGATGTCTATGTTGACGTCTATCAATACAGATGGGATGCTTGCGGCGCAAGCATCGACAGACGTCGAACCAGAATTCCGGGAGTCCTCGTGAACGCGCCCACCACTACCGCCTCCGACCTGCCCACCGTGGTCATCGGAGCGGGCCCCATCGGCCTGGCAGCCGCCGCCCACCTCGCCGGGCGCGGCCTCGAACCCCTGGTACTGGAGGCCGGACCGGCCGCCGCGAGCGCCGTACGCGAGTGGGGCCACGTACGGCTGTTCTCCACCTGGGCCGAACTCGTCGACCCCGCCGCCGAGAAGCTCCTCGCCCCCACCGGCTGGACCGCCCCCGACTCCGCCGCCTACCCGTCCGGCGCGGACTGGGCCGAGCGGTACCTCCAGCCGCTCGCCGACGCCCTGGGCGACCGGGTCCGCTACGGCGCCACCGTCACCGGCGTCTCCCGCCTCGGCCGCGACCGCGTCGTGGACGCCGACCGCGAACGGCAGCCCTTCACCGTTCACCTCCGGCACACCGACGGCCGCACCGAACGCCTCACCGCCCGCGCCGTCATCGACGCCTCCGGCACGTGGTCCACCCCGAGCCCGCTGGGCGGCGACGGACTGCCCGCGCCCGGCGAACACGAGGCGTCCGCCCGTATCTCCTACCGGGTGCCGGACCTCGACGACCCCGCCGTACGGGCCCGTTACGCGGGCCGGCGCACCGCCGTCATCGGCTCCGGCGCCTCCGCCTTCACCGCCCTCGCCCAGCTCGCCGCCCTCGCCCGGGAGACGCCCGGCACCCACGCCTCGTGGATCCAGCGGCGCGGCATCGGCGACGCCACCTTCGGCGGCGGCGAAGCCGACCAGCTGCCCGCCCGCGGCGCCCTCGGCCTCGCCGCGAAGGCCGCCGTCGACGACGGCCACGCCGACGCCGTCACCGGCTTCCGCACCGCCACCGTCGAGGCCGAGGGCGCACAGCTCGTGCTGGTCGCCGAGGACGGCCGCCGCCTCGAGCCCGTGGACGAGGTCATCGCCCTCACCGGCTTCCGGCCCGACCTCTCGTTCCTCTCCGAGCTCCGTCTCGGCCTGGACGAACGCCTCCAGGCCCCGGTCGCCCTCGCTCCCCTCATCGACCCCAACCAGCACTCCTGCGGCACCGTCTATCCGCACGGCGCGAAGGAGCTGTCCCACCCCGAACAGGACGTCTACCTGGCGGGCATGAAGAGCTACGGCCGCGCCCCCACCTTCCTGGCCCTGACCGGCTACGAACAGGTCCGCTCCATCGCCGCCGCCCTCGCCGGCGACCACGAGGCCGCCGAACGCGTCGAGTTGGTTTTCGCCGAGACCGGCGTCTGCGGCGGCTCAGGCCTCTTCGACACCCCCGACGCCCCCGACACCACGCAGACAGAGGAGAGCGGCGGCTGCTGCGCTGCACCGCCCACGCTCCAGATCGGCGCCACCGCCCCGGCCACCACCGGCGGCTGCTGACCCGTGCCCCGCCTCGACGCCGCCGAGGCCGTGACCGGTACGGGGGACCAGTCACGGCCTCGCGGTGTGCTGCCCGCCCTGTGCGCCACCCAGATCACCAGCTGGGGCGTCCTCTTCTACGCCTTCCCCGTCCTGCTCCCCCGCCTCAGCGCGGACACCGGCTGGTCCACGAGCACCGCCAGTGCCGCGTTCTCGGCGGCGCTGCTGACATCGGCGCTCGCTGGGATAGCCGTCGGCCGCATCCTCGACGCACGCGGACCACGTACGGTCATGACGACGGGCTCCGTCCTCGGCGCACTCGCGCTCCTCGGCGTCGCCACCGCACCCAACCTGCCCGTCTTCACCGGCGCGTGGATACTCGCGGGCTTCGCCATGGCGGCCACCTTCTACCCGCCCGCCTTCGCCGCCGTCACCCGCTGGTGGGGCGAGGACCGTGTCCGCGCGCTCACGATCGTCACCCTCGCGGGCGGCCTGGCGAGCACCGTCTTCGCCCCGCTGACCGCCGCTCTCGCCGACCACCTCACCTGGCGAGCCACCTACGCCGTCCTCGCCGCGATCCTCGCCCTGATCACCATCCCGGCCCACGCCCTCGCCCTGCGCGCCCCCTGGCCCCATGCGTGGGGTGTGCTGGTGTTGGGTGCTGGTTTCGTTGTGTTTCGGTGGTCATAGCGTGAGGGAAACGCCCGGTTACATTCCGAACCCGGAAGCTAAGCCTTTCTGCGCCGATGGTACTGCATACGGGAGTGTGTGGGAGAGTAGGACACCGCCGAACTTTCTTTAGGGGTAGCCCCGTTGGCCTTGTGCCGACGGGGCTGTCTCACGTTCAGGGCCACTCGTGCCCCAAGCCCGCTGCTCGGCTTCGCCGCCCAGCCCGGTAGGGTCAGGTCGGTATCGATCGCGCGATGACTCACAGCAGGAGGCCGAGGGTGGAGGTCCAGGAGACGGGGGCTCAGACGGACCGGGTCTTCAACGTTCCCAACATCCTCAGCATGGCCCGTCTCGTCGGCGTGCCCATCTTCCTGTGGCTGATTCTGTGGCCCGAGTTCGGCGGCCCCAACAGTGACGGCTGGGCCCTGCTCGTCCTCGCTCTCAGCGGCATCAGCGACTACCTGGACGGGAAGCTCGCCCGGCGCTGGAACCAGGTCAGCAATCTCGGGCGCATCCTCGACCCGGCCGCCGACCGCCTCTACATCCTGTCCACCCTCGTCGGTCTCACCTGGCGCGAAATCCTTCCTCTCTGGCTCACCTGCGTGCTTCTGGCGCGAGAGTTGTTGCTGCTGGTCATGGTCTGGATCCTCGACCGGCACGGTTACGCGCCGCCGCAAGTGAACTTTCTCGGCAAGGCCGCGACCTTCAACCTTATGTATGCCTTTCCGCTGCTTCTGCTGAGCGACGGATCGGGCTGGGTCGCCTCGCTCGCCGCAGTTTTCGGCTGGGCTTTCGCGGGCTGGGGTACGGCACTCTACTGGTGGGCAGGGATCCTCTACGTGGTCCAGGTCCGCCGCCTGGTCAAGGCGGACGCCGCGGCCGACTGAGCCTGCTCGCCTGCTCAACGCTGAGCGGCCCGGGCCGGCTGCCCGTAATGTGGGACTGTGGGTCATCTTGAACGGGGGACAGTCGGTGTGACTGTCGTCTCTGCAAGGAGGACGCTTCCGATATGAAGGCCGTCGTAATGGCAGGGGGCGAGGGCACGCGCCTTCGCCCCATGACCGCGAGCATGCCCAAGCCGCTTCTGCCTGTGGCCAATCGCCCGATCATGGAGCATGTGCTGAGGCTGCTGAAGCGGCACGGTCTCAGCGAAACCGTCGTGACCGTGCAATTCCTCGCTTCTCTTGTCCGGAACTATTTCGGGGACGGCGAGGAGCTCGGCATGGAGCTCACCTATGCCAACGAGGAGAAGCCACTCGGCACGGCAGGGAGCGTCAAGAACGCCGAAGAGGCGCTGAAGGACGACTCGTTCCTCGTCATCTCGGGTGACGCGCTCACCGATTTCGACCTCACCGACCTCATACGTTTCCACCGCGAGCACGGCGGACTCGTCACCGTCTGCCTGACCCGCGTCCCCAACCCGCTCGAGTTCGGCATCACCATCGTCGACGAAGACGGCCGCGTGGAACGCTTCCTGGAGAAGCCGACCTGGGGCCAGGTCTTCTCCGACACCGTCAACACCGGCATCTACGTCATGGAGCCCGAGGTCTTCGACTACGTCGACCCCGACGTCTCCGTCGACTGGTCAGGCGACGTCTTCCCGCAGCTCATGAAGGAAGGCAAGCCCATCTACGGCTACGTGGCCGAGGGTTACTGGGAGGACGTCGGCACGCACGAGAGCTACGTCAAGGCGCAGGCGGACGTGCTCGAGGGCAAAGTCGACGTGGAAATCGACGGGTTCGAGATCTCGCCCGGCGTGTGGATCGCCGAAGGCGCCGAAGTGCACCCCGACGCGGTGCTCCGCGGCCCGCTCTACATCGGCGACTACGCCAAGGTCGAAGCCGGTTCCGAAGTGCGCGAGCACTCCGTCATCGGCTCCAACGTCGTCGTCAAGAGCGGCGCGTTCCTCCACCGGGCCGTGGTCCACGACAACGTCTACATCGGCCAGCAGTGCAACCTCCGCGGCTGCGTCATCGGCCGCAACACCGACGTGATGCGCGCCGCGCGGATCGAGGACGGCGCCGTGATCGGTGACGAGTGTCTGGTCGGCGAGGAGTCCATCGTCCAGGGCAACGTCCGCGTCTACCCGTTCAAGATCGTGGAGGCTGGCGCCTTCGTCAACACCTCCGTGATCTGGGAGTCCCGCGGCCAGGCCCATCTCTTCGGCGCCCGCGGCGTGTCCGGCATCCTCAACGTCGAGATCACCCCGGAGCTGGCCGTACGGCTCGCGGGCGCGTACGCCACCACCCTCAAGAAGGGCTCCACGGTCACCACCGCCCGCGACCACTCGCGCGGTGCCCGCGCCCTGAAGCGCGCGATCATCTCGGCGCTGCAGACGAGCGCCATCGACGTACGGGACCTGGAGAACGTCCCGCTCCCCGTCGCCCGCCAGCAGACAGCACGTGGCAGCGCCGGCGGCATCATGATCCGTACGACGACGGGTGTGCCCGACTCCGTCGACATCATGTTCTTCGACGAGCGGGGAGCGGACCTCTCGCAGACGAGCCAGCGCAAGCTCGACCGCGTGTACGCGCGCCAGGAGTACCGCCGCGCTTTCCCCGGCGAGATCGGTGACCTGCGCTTCCCCGCCAGCGTCTTCGACTCCTATACGGGCTCTCTCCTGCGCGCCGTGGACTCCACGGGCGTCGAGGAGTCCGGCCTCAAGGTCGTCGTGGACGCCTCGAACGGCAGCGCCGGCCTCGTACTCCCCAGCCTGCTGGGGCGGTTGGGCGTCGAGTCGCTGACGATCAACCCCGGACTGGACGAGTCGCGCCCCACGGAGACGGCCGAGACCCGGCGTTCGGGGCTGGTACGGCTCGGGGAGATGGTCGCGTCCGCGCGCGCCGCGTTCGGCGTCCGCTTCGACCCCGTCGGCGAACGGTTCTCGCTCGTCGACGAGCGCGGCAGGATCATCGAGGACGACCGGACGCTGCTGGTGATGCTCGACCTTGTGGCGGCCGAACGGCGCAGCGGCAAGGTGGCGTTGCCGGTCACCACCACTCGTATCGCCGAGCAGGTCGCGGCCTACCACGGGACGCAGGTGGAGTGGACGACGACCTCTCCGGACGACCTCACGCGGGTCGGCCGGGAGGACGCGACGGTCTTCGGCGGGGACGGGCGGGGCGGGTTCATCGTGCCGGAGTTCAGCCCCGTGTTCGACGGGGCCGCCGCGTTCGCACGGCTGCTGGGCCTCGTCGCCCGCACCCAGCTCACGCTGAGCCAGATCGACGCGCGCATCCCGCAGGCGCACGTGCTGCGCCGCGACCTGGCGACGCCCTGGGCGGTCAAGGGGCTGGTGATGCGGAGGGTCGTGGAGGCCGCTGGCGACCGTTCCGTGGACACCACCGACGGCGTCCGTATCGTCGAGCCCGACGGCCGCTGGGTGATGGTCCTCCCGGACCGGGCCGAAGCGGTCACGCACCTGTGGGCGGAGGGCCCCGACGACACCTCCGCGCAGGCGCTGCTGGACGAGTGGTCCGCGGTCGTGGACGGCGCCGGACGCTGAAGTGCCGCCGCGCCGGCGGCCGTACGGCGCGACCGGCGCGCGTGAACGGGCCCACCGGGCAGCACCGGTGGGCCCGTTCGGCGGCAGCACCGTCGACGTGCGACGATGTGCGGCATGCCGCAGCAGCACCCCGGACGGAGTACCGCATCGCGGCCTGCGCGTCCGGACGCCTCGATGTCGCTGCTGACCAACGTGATGGATCACAGCCTCGACGACGGATACGCCGAGGCCGCCGCCCGCGACGTCGCCGCGGGCCGGTCCGGGCTGCCCCGCACCCTGAACGCGAAGCTGTGGCTCGCCGCCGGACTCGTACTGGCCGCGCTCGTCGTCACCGTCGGGGCGGTGCAGGCGCGGGTCGACGCGCCCACCGTCGCCAAGGAGCGCGAAGAGCTCATCGACCGCGTGGAGGAGGGCACACGGGAGGCCGATGCCCTCGAGGAGCGCATCGAGGAGCTGCGCAAGAGCGTCAGCGCACGGCAGAACGAGGCGCTGGAGCGGCACGGCGGTGACAAGGGCGCGCTCACCGCGCTGCTCGCCGGCGCGACGCCGGTCGAGGGCCCGGGCCTCAAGCTGGTCGTGGACGACGCCAAGAACACCCAGCAGGACGGCGGTGACGGGCCGCGCAACGACAGCGGGTTCTCCGACACCGGCCGCATCCGCGACCGCGACATGCAGCGCGTCGTCAACGGGCTGTGGGGCGCGGGCGCCGAGGCGGTGTCCATCAACGGTCAGCGCCTCACGGCCCTTTCGGCGATCAGGGCGGCAGGCGACGCGATACTGGTCGACAACAAGCCGCTCGCGCCCCCGTACACGGTGCTCGGCGTGGGCGACGGCCGGAAGCTGAGCAGTGCGTTCCGGGACAGCGCCGACGGGCGCTACCTGCAGGTGCTGAAGGAGAGCTACGGCGTGCGCTACAACATCTCCGCACAGGACGAGGTGCGGCTTCCCGCCGCGCTGAGCCTGTCCGTACGGACGGCGGAGCCAGTGAAGACAGGAAGCCCGTGAAGACAGGAAAGGGCAGCACATCGTGATCGCCGTACTGGGCCTCATCGTGGGAGTCGTGGCCGGACTCGTGGTCCGGCCCGTGGTGCCGACGGTGGTGGAGCCCTACCTGCCGATCGCCGTCGTCGCGGCACTGGACGCGGTCTTCGGCGGGCTGCGGGCGATGCTGGACGGGATCTTCAACGACAAGGTCTTCGTCGTGTCGTTCCTCTCCAACGTCGTCGTCGCCGCGCTCATCGTCTTCCTCGGCGACAAACTGGGCGTGGGCGCGCAGCTCTCCACGGGCGTGGTCGTCGTCCTCGGCATCCGCATCTTCTCCAACGCGGCCGCCATCCGCCGGCACGTGTTCCGGGCGTGAGGCCGATGAGCGACGACAACGCCAGGAGCACCGACGACGCCGGGAAGGCCGGCCCCGCCAAGGGCCCCGAGGACAGCGGCGACAACGCGGACAACGGCAGCAGCGGCAACGGTCACGGCGGGAGCACCGGGAGCACCGGGAGCACCGGGAACGCCGGCGAGGCGACGCACGCCGAGAACGGCCGGCCGGACGACGGCGCGCCCCCGGACGGGGACGCGGACACGGACGACGGCGCCCCGGAGCTGACCGGGCGGCAGCGCCTCGTGGCCGCGGTCTGGCCGCCGCGGGTCACCCGGGCCCAACTCACCGTCGCCGTGCTGCTGTTCGTGCTCGGCCTCGGGCTGGCCATCCAGGTGCGCTCGACCAGCGAGGGCGGACCGCTGCGCGGCGCCCGCCAGGAGGACCTCGTACGGATCCTCGACGAGCTGGACGACCGGTCCGCGCGGCTCCAGGGCGAGAAGCAGCGCCTGGAGGGCCAGCAACGGGAGCTGGAGAACAGCTCGGACCAGGCCGAAGAGGCCCGTAAGCAGACCCAGCAGAAGGCGCGCCAGCTGGGCGTGCTGGCGGGCACGGTCGGCGCCGAGGGCCCGGGGCTGCACATCACGGTCCGGGACCCCGGCGGCGCCGTCGAGGCCGACATGCTTCTTGACACGATCCAGGAACTGCGCGCCGCGGGCGCGGAGGCGATTGAGGTGAACAACGTGCGGGTGGTGGCGAGCAGTTACCTTCAGGGCGCGACCGATGTACGGATCGACGGACACGCGGTCTCCCCGCCGTACCGTTTCGAAGTGATCGGCGAACCGAAGGATCTCGAGCCCGCGCTCAACATCCCAGGTGGCGTCGTGCAGACGCTGGAGAAGGAGCAGGCCGCCGTGGAGGTTTCGCGGTCGGAGAAGATCACCGTGGACGCCTTGCGTTCCACGAAGCGGCCTGACTACGCTCGGTCATCACAGTGAGGTGGCGATCGAGTCTTCGAGGGGGTCGGCGGGGGTGCAGCGGCCCCCGTGAGGGAAACTGTTCCGAGGCCGGGGACGTTCTCAGGGCGTCCGGAATGGCCAGTGGGAACATCGAGGGTCTGTCCTGCCCCACGGGCGGGTCTGTGTCGTGCGAGGGGAATCGCCCGTGAGTTTCTTTTCGAGGTTGTTCGGCAAGAGCCGCAAGGAGGGCGGTGGCGGCGAGTCGCGCCGTCATCGGGCCCCCCGGCACGGCGAGGCCGCCCAGGGCGGTGCCCCGGGAGACGAGGGCGAGCGTCCGCTCTTCCGCGACGAG
Organism: Streptomyces armeniacus; assembly: GCF_003355155.1. Classification (NCBI taxonomy): domain Bacteria; kingdom Bacillati; phylum Actinomycetota; class Actinomycetes; order Kitasatosporales; family Streptomycetaceae; genus Streptomyces; species Streptomyces armeniacus. The sequence continues at coordinate 4,368,857 of NZ_CP031320.1, forward strand.
GTGGGAGCGCCTGGCGGCCCCAATCAGGGTGGTCCCGGCGTGGTGTCTGTTGACCCCGAAGCGACGGGCCGCATAGGTTTCGAAGAACCATCAACCTCAAGTACGGGTGGAGGGTTTACCTTGCCGGTATGTTCGAGGTGCGGGACCCGTGCGGCCGAGGCCAGCCGGTTCTGCTCCAACTGCGGTGCGCCGCTGCGAGGCGGCATGCCGGCCGGCGAGGCCCCGTCGGAGACGACGTCCACGATCTCCATCTCCGGCCTGGAGGCCCACGACTCGGAGACCACCGGCCAGCACGTGGTGGCGCTGCCCCCCGAGGCGCAGGCGGCTGTCGACGCTCTCCCCATGGGATCGGCGCTGCTGGTCGTGCGCCGCGGGCCGAACTCGGGCAGCCGTTTCCTCCTGGACGGCGAGCTGACGACGGCGGGACGGCACCCGGAGAGCGACATCTTCCTGGACGACGTGACCGTTTCGCGGCGCCACGTCGAGTTCAGGCGCGGCCCGGACGGCGGCTTCACGGTCTCCGACGTCGGCAGCCTGAACGGGACGTACGTCAACCGTGAGCGGATCGAGACAGGCGTCCCGCTCGCCAACGGCGACGAGGTGCAGATCGGCAAGTACCGGCTGGTCTTCTTCGCGAGCCAGCGAGGCATCTGACCCGTCTCAGGGGAAGGCTCATGCTGCACACACCGTCGGGTGGCGCCGGAGCCGGCGCCACCACCGGGGGGAACGGCAGGCCGATGAGCATCGGCGCCGTGCTCGAGGTGCTGCGCGAGGAGTTCCCCGAGGTCACCATCTCCAAAATCCGTTTCCTGGAGTCCGAGGGTCTGGTGGAGCCGGAGCGCTCGCCGTCGGGGTACCGGAAGTTCCGGGACGGCGACGTCGAGCGCCTCGCCTACGTCCTGCGGATGCAGCGCGACCACTACCTCCCGCTGAAGGTCATCCGCGAGCACCTGGACGCCCTGGCGCGCGGTGAGGAGCTGCCCCTGCCGCCCGCCCCGCACCCTGGCGGGCTCCCTGAGCCCCGCGGAGCGGCGGACGGGCCACCGGGCGCAGGCAGCCCTGTACGGCTCGGCAGGGCGGAGCTGGTCGCCGTGGCGGGGGTGACCGAGGACCAGTTCGCCGAGTGGGAGTCGTACGGGCTGATCGGCCCGCACGAGGACGGCGGATACGACATGGGTGCCGTGTCCGTCGCCCGGCTGCTGGCCGACCTCGGCCGCTTCGGGCTGGAGGCGCGCCATCTGCGGACCGTGAAGGCGGCGGCCGACCGGGAGGCGGGGCTCGTGGAACAGGTCGTGGCCCCGCTGCGGCAGCACCGCGATCCGGGCACCAGGGAACGGGCCGAGACCACCGCCAGAGAGCTCGCGGGGCTCTCCCTGCGGCTCCACGCCGCGCTCGTACGGACGGCGCTGCGGCTGCCCGCACCCTGACGCGGGTACACGAATGCCCTCGCCGAAAGGGTGCCCGACTACCCAAACAGGCCGGGCACGTCCTAGGGTTGCTGTGTGAACGAGCTCGACGTTGTGGGTGTCCGGGTCGAAATGCCCTCCAACCAACCGATCGTTCTCCTGCGAGAAGTGGGAGGCGACCGATACCTCCCCATCTGGATCGGCCCCGGGGAGGCGACCGCGATCGCCTTCGCGCAGCAGGGCATGACGCCTGCGCGGCCGCTGACGCACGACCTGTTCAAGGACGTGCTGGAGGCGGTGGGACAGGAGCTGACCGCGGTCCGGATCACTGATCTGCGGGAGGGCGTGTTCTACGCCGAGCTGGCGTTCGCCAGCGGAGTCGAGGTGAGCGCCCGGCCGTCCGACGCGATAGCGCTGGCCCTCCGTACGGGTACGCCGATCTTCGGCAGCGACGGGGTGCTGGACGACGCCGGGATCGCGATCCCGGACGAGCAGGAGGACGAGGTGGAGAAGTTCCGCGAGTTCCTCGACCAGATCTCGCCGGAGGATTTCGGCACCAGCAGCCAGTGACGCGTACGCGGCCGGGAGGCCGCCGCGCACATTCGCTGATCCGTTCCCGCACCCGGGATACGTGAAACCACTCTTTGGGTGATTATCACTCGGCGTGCCGAGTGTGGCGATCGTTGACGCACCCCGGGTGACTGCCTACCTTCAGTTGGGCAGGTTCCGGGGGACTATCCCCGGAATGTGAAGGAGGAGGTCGGCGTGAGCAGCACCGGCGGAGACGGCACGGCGGCGAACGGATCCCCTCCACTTCAGGGGCCCCCAGCGCAGCACGCCTCCGAGGCCGTACCGGCCGACGGCAGTCCCGCCGAACGGCTCGGCTACCGCGGCCCCACGGCCTGCTCGGCCTCCGGTATCACCTACCGGCAGTTGGACTACTGGGCGCGTACGGGCCTGGTCGAGCCGAGCATCCGCGCCGCGTACGGATCGGGCAGCCAGCGGCTCTACAGCTTCCGCGACGTCGTCGTCCTCAAGATCGTCAAAAGACTCCTGGACACGGGCGTATCGCTGCAGAACATCCGTACCGCTGTCGAGCACCTGCGGTCGCGCGGCAGGACCGACCTGGCCCGGATGACGCTCATGAGCGACGGCGCCACCGTCTACGAGTGCTCGTCGCCGGACGACGTCGTGGATCTGCTCCAGGGCGGCCAGGGCGTCTTCGGCATCGCCGTGGGCGTGGTCTGGAAGGACGTCGAGGGCGCGCTCTCCGAGCTGCACGCCGAGCACGTGGACACCGGCGAGACCATCGTCCGGGATCACCCCGAGGACGAGCTGGCGCGCCGGCGCGGCAACCGCGCCGGGTGAGATTGTCAGTGGTCTGCGGCAGCATCGACAGATGTGAGGTCCGCACCGACGATTCTGCATCTCGACATGGACGCGTTCTACGCCGCCGTGGAACAGGCGGCCAAGCCGAGCCTGCGCGGGAAGCCGGTCATCGTGGGCGGCCTCGGGCCGCGCGGAGTCGTGGCCACGGCGTCGTACGAGGCACGGCGCTTCGGGGTGCACTCGGCGATGCCCATGGGGCAGGCCCGCAGACTCTGCCCGAACGCCGCGTACCTCATTCCCCGCTTCGGGCTCTACCGCCAGGTCAGCGACGTGGTGATGGGGCTCCTCCAGGAGCTGTCACCGCTGGTGGAGCCGCTCAGCCTCGATGAGGCGTTCGTCGACCTGGAGGCCGGCGGCACACCCGCGGACACCGCGGCCGTGCGCGAGGTCGCCCATCGGCTGCGGGCGGACATCCGGGCGGCGACCGGACTGAGCGGGTCCGTGGGCCTGGCCGGCTCCAAGCTGCTCGCCAAGATCGCGTCCGAGGACGCGAAGCCGGACGGGCTGGTGGTCATCGAGCCCGGCACCGAGCGGGACCTGCTGGCGCCGCTGTCCGTCCGCATCCTCCCCGGCATCGGGCCGGCCACCGCCGAGACGCTGCGCAGGGCCGGGATCACCACGGTCGGCGAGACGGTGGAGGCGGGGGAGGACGAGCTGCTCAGGCTGCTCGGCAAGGCGCACGGCTCCGCGCTGTACGCGATGGCGAACGGGGTCGACGAGCGGCCGGTGGTGGCCGAGCGGGACGCCAAGTCCGTATCCGTGGAAGACACCTTCGACGTGGACCTCACGGACCGCACGCGCGTGCAGACGGAGCTGGACAGGCTGGCCGAGCGCTGCGTGCAGCGGCTGCGCGCGGCGGGGCGGTCGGGCCGTACGGTCGTGATCAAGGTGCGCAGCTACGACTTCTCGACGCTGACCCGCTCCGAGACGCTGCGCGGGCCCACGGACGATCCCGCGGTCGTACGGGAGGCCGCGGCCCGTCTCCTGGACAGCGTGGACACCACGGCGGGCGTACGGCTGCTGGGCGTGGGCGTGAGCGGGCTGGCGGACTTCACGCAGGAGGACCTGTTCGCGCAGGCGGCGGAGGCCGCGGGCGCGGCGGAGGTGGCCGAAGCGGCCGAAGCGAGTGACGCGGGCGAGGCGGGAGCGGGGGAGACGGCCACCGCCGCGGGGGCGGAGCCGGCGCCGGGCGGAACGGCCGCGCCGCACCAGGCGGCCGCTGAGCGGACCGGCGCGCCCCGCAGGTGGCTCCCGGGCAGCGACGTGCTGCACGCCGTGCACGGGCCCGGCTGGGTCCAGGGCAGCGGCATCGGGCGGGTCACGGTGCGCTTCGAGGGGCCCGGATCGGCGCCGGGGCGCGTACGGACCTTCGCCGTGGACGACCCGGACCTGAGCAGCACCGATCCGCCCCCGCTGGTCACGACGGCGGCAGGCGAGGGCGCGCCCCCGCGGGCGGAGGAGCCCGTACGGGGCGGCGCCGGGCCGGACCACACGGCAGACGGTGAGTCCCCGGCCGGTGAGTCCCCGGCCGGTCAGCCCCCGGCCGGTGAGCCCCCGGCCGGTCAGCCTCCGGCCGGACGGTCCTCCGAGCCCGCGATGCGGCCGAACTCCGGGTCCGGCGCGGGCGGGCCCGGCGGCTCGGAGCCGGTGGCGGGCACGTCGAGGCCGTAGTGGTGGTACAGCTGCAGCTCCTGCTCCGGCGAGAGGTGGCGGCCCACGCCGAAGTCCGGCGCGTCCTTGATCAGGGCGCGTTCGAAGGGAATCCGCAGGGCGTCGCCGTCCAGTTCGCTCGGCTCGAGCGGGACGAAGGCGTCGCGGCTGAACAGGCCCGTCCGTACGGCCGCCCACTCGGGCTGGCCCGTGGCATCGTCGAGGTACACCTCGTCGACGGTGCCGATCCGCGCACCGTCGCGGTCGAATGCCTTGCGGCCGATCAGGCTCCGCGGATCGATCTCGGTCTGCACGATCCCTCCAACTGGTCGCAGTCATTCCGGAATGTCCGTGAGTACAGAATCCCTCAGGATCAGCAAAAGCGACATTCCGGTGGCCTCCGGTTGACGCTGCGGGTACCCGTTCTGAACCTCGCTGGTACTCTCGAAGACGGCTGTCGACCCTGTACGGGAGAGTTCTCCGGCAAGATGTGCCGGAGGCGCCGAAGGAGCAACTCCTCCCCGGAATCTCTCAGGCTCACGTACCGTACGGACGAGGTCACTCTGGAAAGCAGGGCGGGCCGCGGACGAGTGCCGAAGTCCCCCTCACCGACGGTGAAAGCCGGACCGGCCCGCGAGCGGGCGGGACCGGTGAAGCTCTCAGGTTGAGATGACAGAGGGGGAGGCCGTCCGGGCACCGTCATGGTGCCCCTCGCAGGTCGCAGAGACCCAGGAGGCCCCCGCAGATGACCGCCAACCGCAATTCTCTCGCCGAGCTGGAGAGCGCCGTACCGTTCGAGCGCCGCCACATCGGGCCGGACGCGGCGGATCAGGCCAAGATGCTGGCGCAGGTCGGATACGGCTCCCTCGACGAGCTCACCGCCGCCGCCGTGCCCGACGTGATCAAGAGCACCGAGTCGCTCGGGCTGCCCGACGCGCGAAGCGAGGCGGAGGTGCTCGCCGAACTGCGCGGGCTCGCCCAGCGGAACCAGGTCCTCCACCCGATGATCGGGCTGGGCTACCACGGCACGTTCACGCCGCCCGTCATTCTCCGCAACGTCCTGGAGAACCCCGCCTGGTACACCGCGTACACGCCGTACCAGCCCGAGATCTCGCAGGGCCGGCTCGAGGCCCTGCTCAACTTCCAGACCGTCGTCGCCGAGTTGACCGGACTGCCCACCTCCGGCGCCTCGCTCCTCGACGAGCCCACCGCCGCCGCCGAGGCCGTCGCGCTGTCCCGGCGGGTCGGCAAGGTCAAGCAGGGCGTGTACGTGATCGACGCCGACTGCCTGCCGCAGACCATCGCCGTCATCCGTACGCGCGCGGAGCCGGCCGGGGTCGAGACCGTCGTCGCCGACCTCCGCGACGGCATCCCGGCGGAGGTGGCCGAGCGCGGCGTGTTCGGCGTGCTGCTGCAGTACCCGGGCGCGTCCGGCGCCGTACGCGACCCGCGCGCCGTCATCGAGCAGGCGCACGAGCTCGGCGCGATCGTCACCGTCGCCGCCGACCTGCTGTCGCTGACCCTGCTCACCTCGCCCGGAGACCTCGGCGCGGACATCGCCGTCGGCTCCAGCCAGCGCTTCGGCGTCCCGATGGGCTTCGGGGGGCCGCACGCGGGCTACATGGCGGTGCAGGACACGTTCGCGCGCAGCCTGCCCGGCCGGCTCGTCGGCGTCTCCAAGGACGTGGACGGCAACCAGGCGTACCGGCTGGCGCTGCAGACCCGCGAGCAGCACATCCGCCGTGAGAAGGCCACCAGCAACATCTGTACGGCACAGGTGCTGCTCGCCGTGATGGCCGGGATGTACGCCGTCTACCACGGCCCCGACGGCCTGGCGGGCATCGCCCGGCGCACGCACCGGTACGCCGCCCTGCTCGCCGCCGGGCTGCGGGACGGCGGCGTGGATGTCGTGCACGGCGCCTACTTCGACACGGTCACCGCGCGCGTCGAGGGCCGGGCCGCGCAGGTCGTCGCGGCGGCGCGGGAGGCGGGCGTCAACCTCCGCCTGACCGACGCCGACCACGTCGGGATCTCCTGCGACGAGACCACCGGGCGCGCCCAGCTGGCCGCCGTCTGGCGGGCGTTCGGGGTCGAGGCCGACATCGACGCGCTGGACGGCGCCACCGCCGACGCGCTCCCCGCGGAGCTGCTGCGCACCGACGACTACCTCACCCACCCCGTCTTCCACCAGCACCGCTCCGAGACGGCCATGCTGCGCTACCTGCGCAAGCTCGCCGACCGCGACTACGCGCTGGACCGCGGCATGATTCCGCTCGGCTCCTGCACGATGAAGCTCAACGCCACCACCGAGATGGAGCCGGTCACCTGGCCGGAGTTCGGCGCGCTGCACCCGTTCGCGCCCGAGGACCAGGCGCAGGGTTACCTCACGCTCATCCGCGAACTGGAGGAGCGGCTGGCCGAGGTCACCGGCTACGACACGGTGTCCCTCCAGCCCAACGCCGGTTCGCAGGGCGAGCTGGCCGGGCTGCTGGCCGTACGGGCGTACCACCGCGCCAACGGCGACACGCAGCGCGACGTCTGCCTCATCCCCTCCTCCGCGCACGGCACGAACGCCGCGAGCGCGGTGATGGCCGGCATGCGGGTCGTCATCGTGAAGACGGGCGACGACGGCGACGTCGACGCCGAGGACCTGCGCGCCAAGATCGAGCAGCACGGCGAGCGGCTGGCCGTGCTGATGGTCACCTACCCGTCCACGCACGGTGTGTTCGAGGAGCACATCACCGAGATCTGCGCGGCGGTGCACGACGCGGGCGGCCAGGTGTACGTGGACGGCGCGAACCTCAACGCGCTGCTCGGGCTGGCCAAGCCGGGCCGGTTCGGCGCGGACGTCTCGCACCTCAACCTGCACAAGACCTTCTGCATCCCGCACGGTGGCGGCGGTCCCGGCGTGGGGCCCGTCGGCGTACGCGCGCACCTGGCGCCGTATCTGCCCAACCACCCGCTCCAGCCCTCCGCCGGGCCGGAGACGGGCATCGGGCCGGTGTCCGGGGCGCCGTGGGGATCGGCCGGCATCCTGCCGATCTCGTGGGCGTACGTGCGGCTGATGGGCAGCGCGGGCCTGCGCCGGGCGACGCAGGTGGCGGTGCTGGGCGCGAACTACATCGCGAAGCGCCTGGAGCCGCACTACCCCGTGCTGTACACCGGCCCGAACGGGCTGGTCGCGCACGAGTGCATCATCGACGTGCGGCCGCTGACCAAGGCCACCGGCGTCAGCATCGACGACGTCGCCAAGCGGCTGATCGACTACGGCTTCCACGCGCCGACGATGTCGTTCCCGGTCGCCGGGACGCTGATGATCGAGCCCACCGAGAGCGAGGACCTGGCCGAACTCGACCGGTTCTGCGAGGCGATGATCGCGATCCGCGCGGAGATCGAGCGGGTGGCGTCGGGGGAGTGGGACGTCGCGGACAACCCGCTGCGGAACGCCCCGCACAGCGCCGCGCAGCTCGGACGCGAGTGGGACTTCCCGTACAGCCGCGAGGAGGCGGCCTTCCCGGCCGGGGTGGAGGCCTCCGACAAGTACTGGCCGCCGGTGCGCCGCATCGACGGCGCGTACGGCGACCGCAACCTGGTGTGCTCGTGCCCGCCGGTGGAGGAGTACGAGGGCTGACAGCCGGCATAGGTGGGGGCCGGTGCGGCGGTGACGCCGGGCCGGCCCCTGTTCGTACGGTGCCGCGTGGTGCTGCGGCGGTGCTGGTGCTGTGCTGTTCGGTGATGTGCCGCTCAGCGCCGTGCGGACGGCGCTGAGTTGAGGCGAGCGGTGCGCGCCGTGTCAGGCGGCGGTGATGATGCGCTCGCTGTCGATCGGACGGTGCGGCGCGATGACCTTGCCGTCCGGCAGCAGCTCACCGGTGTCCTCGAAGAGCAGGACCCCGTTGCACAGCAGGCTCCAGCCCTGTTCGGGGAAGTGCGCCACGAGGTGCGCGGCTTCCCGGTCGGCGGATTCTGCGGTCGGGCACGGTGGCTGGTGCTGGCACATTTGCGGTGTCTTCCGTTGTGAGTCGGTGTCTGTCCTGCGGCTCGGTGCGGTGTCCATCGCCGCCCCCCGTTTCGTCGGTCTGTCCCCAGTGTTGCCCTGCGGACGAGAATCCGCAGGCATTTTGCGGCAGCACTCCTCACAGGTTTGAGACGCGTCACCCACTCGAGCGGTTGCCCTCGGGATCCGGTCCTTTCGGGTAGCCGTAAGAACGCGGAGGGCTACGCCCGCGGGGGAGGGAGCCGGGCGGCCCGGGCGCGGCACGGCAGCCGCCGGCCGGCGCGCCGCTCCGTGTGCGAGCGGTACGCCGGCCGGCGGCTGGTCGGCGGGCGGTCGGACGGCCGTACGGGGCCGGGCAGCCGTGCCGGACGGGACGGTTCCGCCGGGTCAGACAGCCGTACCGAGCAGCGGCGAGGAGGAGGCCACCAGCCGGTGCGTGAGCAGCGGCAGCAGCGCGTCGACCCGGTGCGGCTGGTGCGCGGCGATCCCGGGCGGCGCCGGGGCCAGCGGGATCAGCAGGTCCGACGCGGCCGGTGAGCCCTCGGCGGGGTCCGCGTCGGCGTCGCCGTGCAGCCACAGCGTGAGCATGTACAGCTCGGGCACGGACAGCAGGCGCGGCTGGTACGGCAGCGGCAGCGCGCCTGCCTGTTCCATGGCGCGCTCGGTGGAGGACACGTACGGGCCCTCCCGGAAGTGCGCGAACGACCAGCCCTCCGCGGACATCATGACCTCGGCCGCCCCCACGACGACCGCCTGCGCGTCCCCCGCACCGTCGGCGGCGCCCGGTGGCCGGTCGCGCAGCAGGAAGCGCCACCCGGTGAGCCGGGTGCTCGGCGGGCCCTGCCGCTGGCCGACGCGGGCGATCTCGTGGATGGGCAGCGGGAGGTCGGGTCGCGGTGCGCCCGTGATCCCGGCGGCGGGGGAGCCGAGCGCGTCGAGGAGACTGCGCAGCGCGGGAGCCGGAGCCGGGGACATACGCAAGGGCATGATGGGTCGCCTCTCATCGGAGACATGGCGGTGCGAGGACGGTGCGCGGACGGCGCTGTCGGCGTACGGAAAGCCGCGGAGGGCGGCTGGGAGGGCGTCGACGGTCGTGGGCCGTTCGGGCACCAAGTCTCTGCCTCGTTCGAGGAGTTTATACGACCTTTGTTCCCACCATGTTTCCGCTAGAACCCCCGCAGCATTTCAACAAGGGGAAATCCGGACGATTTGGCGGGGGTATTTCTCCGGTTACGCGCCGACCGCATGTGCGCTGCCTCGGATTTCCCTCGGAATGTGGTCGGCCGAAAGCTTTCGGCGCATTTCACGAGCCTTTGTGCGAGTGGCGTGGGCCACTGCCGTATGCCGATGGAATGTGCCTGCCGGTCTCTCCGTCAAGGGTAACGGCCGACGGCGGCTCCGGGGAGGCGTTATCGATCATACGGACGGGCATCAATCCTTCGTCATACGTGTGACCCCGGCCGTATCCGGCCCCGCACCCCCCAAGCCCAGCAGTCCCGCACCGCCGTCAGAGGAGGAACGCCCCGATGGGAGAGAAGGTCGCGGCCGACAGATTCGGCCTGGCCGACCGGCAGAGGTACCGCAGCAAGCTGCGGCTGTGCCTGGAGGGTTTGGAACGGCTACTGCGGGAGCAGCGGTTCGACCGCCCCCGCAGCATGATGGGGCTGGAGATCGAGCTGAATCTCGCCGACGCCGGCGGTCAGCCCCGGATGATGAACGCGCAGGTGCTGGAGCGGATCGGCAGCCGGGACTTCCAGACGGAGCTCGGGCAGTTCAACCTCGAAGTCAACATCGTCCCGCACCAGTTGACGGGGCGCGTCTTCGACCAGCTCGCCGAGGAGCTGAGCACCGGGCTCGCGTACGCCGACCGGCAGGCCCGCGAGGTCGCCGCGCGGATCGTGATGATCGGGATCCTGCCCACGCTCACGGGCGAGGACCTGGTGTCCGCGAACCTCTCCGCCGTCGACCGCTACACCCTGCTCAACGACCAGATCATGGCGTCGCGCGGCGAGGAGGTCACGCTCGACATCCAGGGCGTCGAGCACCTCAGCTACGTCTCCGGCTCCATAGCGCCCGAAGCGGCCTGCACCTCGGTGCAGTTGCACCTCCAGGTGACGCCGAGCCGGTTCGCGAACGTGTGGAACGCCGCTCAGGCCATCGCCGGCCCGCAGATCGCGCTCGGCGCCAACTCGCCGTTCCTGTTCGGCCGTGAGCTGTGGCGCGAGTCGCGCCCGCCGCTCTTCCTGCAGGCGACCGACACCCGGCCGCCCGAACTCGCGGCGCAGGGCGTGCGGCCGCGCACCTGGTTCGGGGAGCGCTGGATCAACTCGGTGTACGACCTCTTCGAGGAGAACGTCCGCTACTTCCCGTCCCTGCTGCCGCTCTGCGAAGACGAGGACCCGCGGGCGGAGCTCGACGCGGGCCGCATACCCGCCCTGGCCGAACTCGTCCTGCACAACGGCACCGTCTACCGCTGGAACCGCCCCGTGTACGGCGTCGCCGACGGCGTACCGCACCTGCGGGTGGAGAACCGCGTCCTGCCCGCGGGCCCCACGGTCACCGACGTGCTCGCCAACACGGCCTTCTACTACGGCCTCGTGCGCGCGCTTGCCGACGATCCGCGTCCGGTGTGGAAGCGCATGCCGTTCGCCACCGCGCGGGAGAACTTCGACAACGCCTGCCGCCACGGCATCGAGGCCGAGCTGCACTGGCCGCGGCACGGGCGCGGCGGCCCGGCCACGGTGCCCGCCGTGCGGCTCATACGGGACGAGCTGCTGCCGCTCGCGGCGTCTGGCTTGGATGCCTGGGGCATCGAGCCGGCGGACCGGGACCGCTATCTGTCCGTGGTCGAGGAGCGCTGCCGGCTCCGTACGAACGGGGCGTCCTGGCAGGCCGCCTCCTTCCACCGGGCGCAGGCGGCCGGGCTGGACCGGGAGAAGGCGTTGACGGCGATGACGAGGAGGTACTGCGAGCTGGTCCGTACGGAGGAGCCGGTGCACAGCTGGCCCGTCGGGCCGTAGCCGCGGCGTGCCGCGTCCCGCGCCGCCGCACCGCGCGGGCGGCCCGGGACGCGGCGGGTGCAGGTGCGGGTGCGGGCACGTCAGCCGCCCGACTGGCCCGCCGACATGATCGCCTTCAGGATCACCTCGTGGATCTCCGCGGGATCGCTGACCTGGTACGAGGAGCCGCCGGTCGCCTCGGCGATCTCCCGGCACGCCGCCTCGTCGGCGTCCGGGCCGACCGCGATGGCGATCAGCGGGATGGGCCGCTCGGTGCCGGCCAGCTGGCGGAGCTTCTTGACCAGTTCGGCGCGGGACACGCTGCCCGGGTCCTCGTTGGCGCCGTCGGTCAGCACCACCAGGGCGTTGAACCGGCCCTCGGCGTACGTGTCCCGCGCGTCCTTGTACGCCGCCAGCGCCGTGTCGTACAGCCCGGTCGCGCCGCCCTCGATCGGCTCCAGGGAGCCGAACGCGGCGGTGAGCCGTTCGCGCTGCGTGCCCCCGTCGTCCGTACGCTCGCCGAGGCGCTGGGCGGGCACCAGCTTGCGGTAGTCGCGGTCGCCGTCCAGCCGGACGGCGAAGTCCCACAGGCCGATCTCGTCGTCGTCGGTGAACTGCGAAAGGGCCTGCAGCAGCGACGACTTGGTGACCGTCATACGGCTCTGCCCCTGGCTGTCCGGGACCGGCGCGGACATCGACGCGGACGCGTCCACGACGGTGGTCAGCCGCGCGCTCTGCACGGTGACCGTCCACATGCCCAGCACCGCGTTGAGCTCCTCGGTCTTCGGCGGGTCGGCGGGCGGCTCGCCGTAGGGCTGCGGGTCGCGGCTGCCCGCCGTACGGGCCAGGGTGTCGTCGGCCTGCCCGTGTCCCGTACGGAAGCCGTGGTCCCGCAGGACCCGCCGGCCCGAGTCGCTGCCGAGCAGGGTCTGGAAGCGGGTGGCGGCGCGGGTCTTGGCGGTGCCGAGGTTCTCGGCGTCGAGCACGGTGTACGGGTAGTCGAGCACGGCCGTGGAGTCCCCGGGGGAGAACAGCCGGAGGTCGGGGGCGTTCTCCTGGCCGGTGTTGTGGGCGTACGCGGCCTGTTCGGAGAGGAGCAGCGCCTGGTTGCGCTGAGGGTTGCCCGTCTCGGCGCCGGAGGCGTCGCGGGGGAGGGTGGCGAGCACCTGCGGGTCGCCGGGGGCGGTGCGTTCGGAGAGGAGCTTGGCGGTGGCGGCGGTCCGTATGTCGGCGTCGTCGCCCTTGCCTTTCCCGCCGCCGTCCTTGCCGCCCGCCGTCGACCGCTGGATGTGCGCGAGGGAGAGCAGGCCCGTGGCGCTGCGGGCCGGGTCGGCGCTGCCGACGCGCAGGGCGTCCTTCTCGGTGGCGGCGGCGAGCTCGGCCCAGCTGTAGGTCTTTTCCGGCCAGCCGAGCTTCTTCGCCGCGTCCGGCACGGCGGCGAGGACAAGCGGCGAGGAGGCGACGCTTCCGGTGCTCTCCAGGGGGAGCGCCTTCCCGGAGGAGGCCGCGCGGCTCACCCACAGCGCGGAGTCCGGCAGCCAGACGTCGTATCCGGCGTCGGAGCCGCTGCCGAGGGTGCCGGCCATCTCGGCACCCGTACGGTCGCTGACCCTGATATCCAGGCACTGCCCGTCGGAGGTGGTGTGGTTCTCGCGGGCGCGGTCCGCGACCGTACGCAGCGCGGGCGCGACGGACGGCTCGGCCGCGACCTTCAGCCGTACCGTGTCCCCCTCGCAGGGCTCGTCGAAGGGCAGCAGCCCGCTGCGCGCGGCGACCGCCGTTCCGGCGCCGAGTGCGAGGACGACGGCGGTGGTGACGAGCAGCGTGCGGCGGCGCTTGCGGCGGCGCGGCGCGCCGGACGGCCCGGACGGCGGCAGCGCGGGAGCGGCCCCCGCGGAGTACGGATCGGGGTCATCCGGCAAGCTGTGACGTCCCATGGCGTGCGCGCCTCTCTTCGAAGCCTTCTCGGGTCACATCGGAGGGAGGGGCGGCACACCTGTCGGCTGGCGCTCGGCCCCCGGCCTGTCGCGAGCGATCTTCGTACGTGCAGTCGAGACCCTAGCGTTGCGGGAGACCTGATGAGGCGGGATTGCGGAACTGGAGGCATCTGTGCATGCGGAGGCGAGTGACGCCGCACCCTCTTCGTACGGGGACGGGCCGGCCCGTACGACTCTGCGCCGGGAGACGTTGCTCGTGCTGGCGCTCTCGCTCGGCGCGAGCGCGCTGTCGTCGCTGATCAGCTTCACCGGCTCGCTGACCGAGCCGGGCGGGCTGGCCGACCAGGCCGCCGAGCTGAACACCTCGCGCGCGCCCGACCGGCCGTGGCTGGATCTCGCCTGGCAGCTGTTCGGGATCGCCACCGCCCTGGTGCCGGTGGCGCTGGTGGCCCACCTGCTGACCCGCGAGGGCGCGGGCGGGCTGCGCGCCGTGGGCTTCGACCGGCGGCGCCCGGGCTTCGACGCGACCCGCGGCCTCGGCGTCGCGGCGGCCATCGGCGGCACGGGGCTGCTGCTCTACCTCGGCGCACGCGCCGCCGGGTTCAGCCTCACGATCGTGCCGGAGAACCTGCCCGACGTGTGGTGGAAGATCCCCGTCCTGATCCTCTCCGCGGTGCAGAACTCCGTACTGGAGGAGGTGATCGTCGTCGGCTATCTGCTGCGCAGGCTGGACCAGACCGGCTGGACCGCGATGGGCGCCCTGGCTGCGAGCGCCGTGCTGCGCGGCACGTACCACCTCTACCAGGGCATCGGCGGGTTCCTCGGGAACATGGCGATGGGCGTGATCTTCGTGCTGCTGTACCGCCGCTGGGGGCGGGTCGGGCCGCTCGTCGCGGCGCACGCGTTCATCGACATCGTGGCGTTCGTCGGGTACGCGCTGCTCGCCGGGAAGGTGAGCTGGCTGCCCACGGCCTGAGCCCGGGCCGTGGGCGGTGCCCGGAACACGCCCTCGCGGGAATCGGCCCGCTCGCTCCCCGCCGTCCGGAGGGGGATCGCGAGCGGGCCTTGTCGTAACCGTGTTTCCGATATATCGTTGACCCATCACGACAGGTTCCCGAGGTAAGGAAGCGAACCATGCACGCACAAGGACACGAACACTGCCGGAGTCAGTGGGGCCCCCAGGGACGGGGCGCGGAAGGCCGGCGCTCGGCCTTCGGGCCGTTCGGGCCGCCGTTCGGCGACGGACCGCCCTTCGGTGGCCGGGGCCGCGGACGCGGCGGGCCGCGCGGACGGGCGCGCCGGGGTGACGTACGCGCGTCGATCCTCGCGCTGCTCAAGGACCGCTCGATGCACGGCTACGAGATGATCCAGGAGATCGCCGAGCGCAGCGGCGGCACGTGGAAGCCGAGCCCCGGCTCGGTGTACCCGACGCTCCAGCTGCTCGAGGACGAGGGCCTCATCACGAGCGCGAGCGAGGGCGGCAAGAAGCTGTTCTCGCTGACCGAGGCGGGCCGTACGGAGGCCGAGTCCGGCCCGGAGGCCCCCTGGGAGGAAGCCGGCCGCGGCGTCGACTGGGAGGCGATGAACGAGATCCGCAAGGCCGGCGGCGGCCTCATCGAGGCGTTCAAGCAGGTGTGGTCGACGGGCACGCCGGAGCAGCGCGAGAAGGCGCTCGGCGTGGTCAACGAGGCCCGCAAGAAGCTGTATCTGATCCTCGCGGAGGAGGACCGCGACTGAGCGCCCCCGTGTGCCGTCACGGGTCCGCCACCGGCTGCCATATCTCCGCGGCGTCGAACCAGTCGAGCGCGCGCGGGCAGCGTAAGTCGTCGTGGCAGTGGAAGGCCGCCCAGAACAGGTCGCCCGGTATCGCGTCGGGCGGCGCGTACACCCGGTACACGTACTGCCGCCCGTCGGCCCCGAGCAGCGCCACCATCCAGCAGTCGAGGACGGGTTCGGCGGGCGTGGCCATCGGTCTCCTCGGCCGGGGGCGGTAACGGGCGGCTGGTGCGGGGCTGTTGCCCAAGTGTGTACGACCGGGGGCGGTCAGGGTCATTTCTCGTCCTCAAGGAGGAGGCGGCCCGTACGCGCGCACAACTCCGGTGTGACGGGCATATGCCTCCGCGGCCGGATGTCCCGGAACGACCGTTGTGGTCGAGTGGTCCCGTGCAGAGTCGTACGGTGTCCAAGCGGCCGGTGGGCCGGTCATCCGAGGACTGGTTCAGCGGTGAACTGGCCTCGGCGGTCGCCAGTGCCCGGCGCCGCGCGTCGCGTGACGCGGACCGGCAGGTCGACACGGCGCACTTGCTGCACAGCCTGCTCGAATGCGACCCCGGCGTCTGGGAGTTGCTGGGGGGCGACGGCCCGCGGGCCGGCCGGCTCCTCGGCTATCTGGTGCAGCGCAGCATCGGCTACGGACTGCGCTGGCAGGGCTCGGTGGAGGACTCCGGCGCGCTCCCCGCCGTACCCGAAGCGGGCATTACCGGCTGGTCGCCGTCCGCGGCCGCCGCGCTGGAACGCGCGCTGCGGCGCGCACGCGACCGCGGTGCCGTACGGGTCGAGGGGCGGGACCTGCTGGCCGCACTGGCCGAGGACGGCGCGTGCCGGGCCGTCGAGGTGCTGGTACGGGCCGGCGCAGCGGAGGCCGACGTGGCGGCGCTCGCGGCCCACGACCGCGACAGGTGTGAACGGGGTGACACTCCTGTCGGAGCTTGACATGATGTGCCGATGCACGCCACGTCGACCTCCGCTGCGCCGGCCCGGCGCCTCGGACTCACCATCGCCCTCGTCTCCGCCTTCGCCTTCGGCGGCTCCGGACCCGCGGCCAAGCCGCTGATCGAGGCGGGCCTGGAACCGCTGCACGTCACCTGGCTGCGGGTCGCGGGCGCGGCCCTCGTCACACTGCCGCTGGCCTGGCGGCACCGCGGCCTGCTACGCCAACGGCCGGGCCTCCTCGTGGGGTTCGGACTGTTGGCCGTCGCGGGCGTGCAGGCGTGCTACTTCGCGGCGATCTCCCGTATCCCGGTCGGGGTGGCGCTCCTCATCGAGTACCTGGCGCCCGCCCTCGTCCTCGGCTGGGTGCACTTCGTGCAGCGCCGGCCGGTGACCCGGGCCGCCGCGGTCGGCGTGACGCTGGCGGTCGGCGGACTGGCGTGCGTCGTCGAGGTGTGGACGGGCATGGCGTTCGACCCCGTCGGGCTGCTCCTCGCGCTCGGCGCGGCCTGCTGCCAGGTCGGCTACTTCGTGCTGTCGGACCACGGCAGCGACGGGAAGGGCGGCCGCGAGGTGCCGGACCCGCTCGGCGTGATCGCGTACGGACTGCTGGTCGGCGCCGTGGTGCTGACGGTGGTCGCGCGCCCCTGGACGATGGACTGGTCGGTGCTCGGCGAGGACGCGTACATGGACGGCACCGCGGTGCCCGGACTCGCCCTGCTGGCCTGGATCGTGCTCGTCGCGACGGTGGCCGCGTACCTGACCGGGGTGGTGTCCGTACGCAGGCTCTCGCCGCAGGTCGCCGGCGTGGTCGCCTGCCTCGAGGCGGTCATTGCCACCGGCCTGGCGTGGGTGCTGCTGGGCGAGCACCTGTCCGCGCCGCAGATCGCGGGTGGGGCCATCGTGCTGGCGGGCGCGTTCATCGCGCAGAGCTCCGCGCCGAGGCCCGCCGCGGCGGAGCCGGTGGCGGCCGGGGCCGGCGCGGCGGAGGGTTTGCCGGTGGGGAAGAGCGCCTCGTAGGGTGACGCTCATGTATTCGGCAGTGCTGTCACCGCCCGCCGCGTAGGGCGGGCAGCTGAGGAAAGACCGCGCAGCGGGACGTCGCGTCTCCGCCGCCGCGTCGGTCGTCGCCGCCCGCAGACGGGATCAACGACCGATTCCTGACTGCGCGGAGCACACACGTGTCGAATACCGTCCTTCCCGTTTCCCCCGGCCTGCCCGTGGGCCGGGGACTGTTCTGTCTCGCCGTCGCCGGAGCCGCCTGGGGCACCGCCGGAGCGGCGGCGTCACTCGTCTACCGGTCCAGCGACCTCGGGCCCGTCGCCCTCTCCTTCTGGCGCTACGCGGGCGGGCTGGCGCTGCTGCTCGCGGTGGCCGCCGTACGGCGTGGGCGCCGCCCGTCCTCCTGTGAGCCGGCCGGCCGGCGCCCGCACCGCGCCGTCCAGGTGCTGGCCACCGGACTCGGCCTGACCCTCTTCCAGACGGCCTACTTCGCCGCCGTACAGCACACCGGGCTCGCCGTCGCCACCGTCGTCGCGCTCGGCGCCGGACCCGTCGTCATCGCCCTGGGCGCCCGGCTCACCATGGGCGAACGGCTCGGCCGCGCCGGCCTCGCCGCCGTGACCGGCGCGCTCGCCGGGCTGCTCGTGCTGTTCGCGGGCGGGGGAGGAGGCACCGTACGCCCGCTGGGCGTCGCCCTCGCGCTGCTGTCCGCGGCCGGCTACGCGGCCGTCACGCTCCTCACCCGCTGGACCGGCCGGAACGGCGGCGGAGGCGACGCCTTCACCACCACCGTATGGGCGTTCGGCATCGGCGCCGTCTGCCTGCTGCCGCTCGGCGCCGCCGAGGGACTGCTGCCGCACACCGCCGACCCGGCGCGGGTCGCACTGCTGCTTGCCTACGTGGCGGCGGTGCCGAGTGCGCTCGCGTACGCGCTGTACTTCGCGGGCGCCGCGGTCGTACGGGCCGCCACCGTCTCGGTCATCATGCTGATCGAGCCGGTCAGCGCGGCCGTGATCGCGGTGCTCCTGCTCGGCGAACGGCTCACGGCGGCGACCGTCGCGGGCACGCTGCTCCTGCTGGCCGCGGCGGGCGGCCTGGCCCTGGCCGAGGCCCGTCTCGCGGCGGCGCGGCGGGCGGCGGCAGCGACCGCCTGAGGCGACTCCGTACGGGAGCGCATCTACGTCCGTACGGAAGCGCTTCTGCGTCCGTAGCGAAGCGTCTGTGCGGTCCGTACGGAAGCATCCGTGCGGATGCGTTTTTCCGGACGCGCCATACGGGACAGCGTGCGCCGGGTGCGGGCGTGCGGGCGGAACCGCCGCGCCCGCACCCGGCGTTCAGCCCACCCGGCGCAGGTACTCCGGCAGCGACGTGCCCGGCGCCAGGTCGTCGGCCGGCACCGGCTCGCCGTACGCGCGGGACACCGGGACCACGCCCGTCCAGTACGGCAGCGGGACGTCCTCCGGGTCGTCACTGGGGCCGCCGGAGCGGATCTTGGCGGACACCTCGTTCAGATCGAGCGCGATCACCGCCGTGGCCGCCAGCTCCTTGGGGTCGGCGGGCCGGCAGTCGGCGGCGCGCCCCGGCAGGACGTTGTCCACCAGTGCGTCGAGCGCGGCGACGCGTTCGTCGCGGTCGGTGACCTGGCGCGCGGTGCCCTGCACCACCACCGAGCGGTAGTTGAGGGAGTGGTGGAAGGCGGTGCGGGCCAGGACCAGACCGTCGACGTGGGTGACGGTGAGGCACACGGGCATCCCGGGACCGCCGTCGTCCGGGCTGCCCGGCCGGCCCTCGCCGTCCTCGCCGTCCTGGCCGTCCGAACCGGTCCGTCCTGCCGCGCCGTTGGGCTGCCCGGCGGCGCGCAGCGGCTGGGAACCGGTGGAGCCGTGCGCGTACAGGCGCTCGCCGACGCGGGCGTAGAGCGTCGGCAGCACGACGGGGCGGCCGTCGCGGACGAAGCCGAGGTGGCAGACGTATTCCTGGTCGAGTATCGAGTGCACCACCTCCCGGTCGTACGACGCCCGGTCGGGCTTGCGGGTGGGCGTCGTGTGCTCGCTGCGGGGGTAGCTGCCGGTGGCGGCGGGCGGCGCGGGGGTCACGGCTGTCTCCTTTGCCTGTCTGCGTCGGCGGGCGACTTGCTGTTCTGTGCTGCGACGCTGTCTTGCGGTTCATATTGCACTAGTGCATAATCTTCTTTGTGCTAGGAGAATACAGGATCGAGGGGCGGCGCGCAGTCGATATCGCGGCCAGCGTCGAGCACGGCGTCGGCTCCGGCGAGCTGGTGCCGGGGCAGTCGCTGCCGCCCATGCGGGACCTCGCCGCGGAGCTGGGCGTCAACCCGAACACCGTCGCCGCCGCGTACCGCACGCTGCGCGAGCGCGGCGTGATCGAGACCGCGGGCCGGCGCGGCAGCAGGGTCCGTGCGCGCCCCGCCACCACGCCGCGCGAGGAGATCCGCGTCGAGCCGCCGCCCGGCGTACGCGACATCTCCACGGGCAACCCCGACCCCCGGCTGCTGCCCCCGCTGGACGGGGCGCTGGCCGCCGCCGCGGCACGCGCCGCACGGCAGCCCGTGCTGTACGGCGCCTCCGACGTCACGCCCGAACTGGCCGACGCGGCACGGCAAGCGCTCGCCGCCGACGGCGTCCCCGGCGGCCCGGTCGCCGTCACCTCCGGCGCGCTCGACGCCATCGAACGCGTCCTGGCGGCACATCTCAGGCCCGGCGACCCGGTGGCCGTGGAGGACCCCGGCTGGGGCAGCCTGCTCGACCTCGTTCCCGCGCTCGGGCTGCGGCCCGTCCCCGTCGCCCTCGACGACGAGGGGCCGCTGCCCGACGCGGCCGAACGCGCGCTGCGGGAGGGTGCGCGGGCGTTCGTCGTCACCAGCCGCGCCCAGAACCCGACCGGCGCCGCGGTCACCGCCGGCCGCGCCGCCGCGCTCCGTGCGGTGCTCGCCGCGCATCCGGAGGCGCTGCTCATCGAGGACGACCACGGGCACGGCATCACGTCGCTGCCGCTGCACCCGCTGGCGGCCGGCGGCGGCGACGGGCACTGGGCGCTGGTGCGTTCCACCGCCAAGGCGTACGGGCCCGACCTGCGGCTCGCCGTCCTCACCGGCGACCAGGTCACCGTGGACCGCGTACGCGGCAGGCAGCGGCTCGGGCCCGGCTGGGTCAGCCGCCTGCTGCAGGACGCGGTGGTGCACCTGTGGCGGACGGACACGGTGGACGGGGCGGCGGTGTCCGCGGCGTACGGCGAGCGGCGCGACGCCCTCGTACGGGAGCTGGCCGCGCGCGGTGTGGCCGCGTACGGCCGCAGCGGCATGAACGTGTGGGTGCCGGTGCCGGACGAGACCGGCGCGGTCGCCCGGCTGCTGCACGCGGGCTGGGCGGTCGCGCCCGGCGCGCGGTTCCGGCTCGGCTCGGCGCAGGGGATGCGGCTGACGGTGTCGCTGGTGTCCGCGTCCGAGGCCGGCACGCTGGCCGCCGACGTCGCGGCGGCGCTGCGCCCGGCCCGGGCACGCCGCTACGCCTGACAGCCGGGCGGCTGACGGCTGGGCGGCCGGTGGCCTCGCCCTACGGCTTCTCGCGCTCCGTACGGGGGCGCCGGCGCGGCCCGCTCTGCGTCAGCGCGGCACCCAGCAGCACGACGGCGGCGCCCACGGGCGCGTTCCAGGTGAGCCGCTCGCCGAGCAGCGCGACGCCCGCGACGGTCGCGATGACCGGGATGAAGTACGTCACCATCTGCGCGGTCGTCGGCCCGACTTCGGCCACCAGCCCGTACTGCAGCAGGAACGCCAGTCCGGTGCCCAGCGCGCCCAGCGCCACCACGGCCAGCAGCGGGCCCGTGGCGAACGAGTCCGGGACGGAGGTGAACAGCGGCAGTACGACGGCCAGTTGCGCGGTGCCCAGCAGCAACTGCCCGCTGGACATGGACATGTGGGAGTGCGGGCTGCCGGCCAGCGTCCGCCGTACGTACATCCAGCCCACCGCGTAGCTCGCCGCGGCGATCAGCGCCATGCACGTGCCCGCCGGATCCTGCCCCGAGAAGCCCTGCCACGCGCCGAGGACGGTCAGCACCCCGGCGAAGCCGATCGCCATGCCCGCCACGCGGCGGCGCGTCGGCCGGTCCTCGGACAGGGCCACGAGCGAGAGCAGCATGGCGAACAGCGGGGAGGTGGCGTTGATGATGCCCGCGAGCGTGGACGGGATGGTCAGCTCGGCGTAGGCGAACAGCGAGTACGGCAGGACGTTGAGCAGGAACGCCGACACCGCGAGGTGCCCCCACAGCCGCCCGCCCCGCGGCAGCCGCTCGCGCTTCAGGGCGAGCACGGCGAGCAGCACCAGCGCCCCGAACAGCAGGCGGCCGAACGACACGTGCAGCGGCGCGTACGCCTCCGTGCCGAGCTTGATGAGCAGGAAGCTGAAGCCCCACACCAGGGACAGCACCCCGAACCGTACGCGCCAGTCCAGCGCGGGCCGCGCGCGGTCCGTACGGAAGGGGAGCGGGGCGGAACCCCGAACGGAACCGGAAGTGGAAGGGGAGTCGGCGGCGGACGAGGTCCGTGTGACGGCGGGCATGCGTCCACCGTGTCGTTCACGAAAGATTAGCGCAAGCGAGAATTGCTTTGCCTCATGGCGTAGCATTGCTTACATGTTGAGCCTTGACCGTCTGCGCGTCCTGCACGCGATCTCCAGCCACGGCTCGGTGGGCGCCGCGGCCGAAGCACTGCACGTCACGACCTCCGCGGTGTCCCAGCAGATGGCGAAGCTCGAGCGGGAGACCGGGCAGCCGCTGCTCGCCAAGAACGGCCGCGGGGTCCGGCTGACCGACGCGGGCCGCCTGCTCGCGGGGCACGCCGAACGCATGCTGTCGCAGCTCGAACTCGCCCACGCCGAGCTGGAGGCGCACCGCGGCCAGGCCGTCGGCGAACTCCTCCTGGGCGCCTTCCCGACCGCCGCCCGCGGGCTGTTCCCCGCCGCGCTGGCGGCCCTGCGCCGCGACCACCCGCAGCTGCGCGCCCGGCTGTCGGAGATGGAACCGGACGAGTCCGTGGGGCGCCTGGTGCGCGGCGACATCGACCTCGCCGTCGTCCTGGACTGGCACAACCGGCCGCTGTCGCTGCCCGGCGGCCTCGCCAAGGCGCCGCTGCACGACGACATCGCCGATGTCGCGATGCCCGCCACGCACCGGCTCGCGGACCGCCGCGAGGTCGCGCTGGGCGACTTCGCCGACGACGAGTGGGTCTCCTGGCCGGAGGGCGAGTTCTGCCACGACTGGCTCATGTTCACGCTGCGCAGCGACGGCATCGAGCCGCGGCTCTCGCACATGGCCGAGGAGCACCACACGCAGCTGGCACTGGTGGCCGAGGGCCTCGGTGTCGCCGTCGCCCCGCGGCTCGGCCGCGGGCCGGTGCCCGAGGGCGTCGTGGTGGTGCCCGTACGGCACACGATGCGGCGGCACATCTACGCGATCTGGCGCGCGGACGCCGACCGGCGCCCGTCGATCCGGGCCGCCGTGGGCGCGCTCCAGCGCGCCGCCGCGGACATCCGCGGCTGACGGCGGCGCGGGCCGGCTCCGTGGCGGCGGTCCCGCAACGGCCTCCGGCCCGCGGCCCGTCTGTACGCCGACTCGACTGCCCGTACGTCAGCCCGGCTTCCCGTACGTCCGTCGGTCTGCCCGTACGTCAGCCCGTCTGCCAGCCCGTCTGTCAGGCGAGCTTGATGCTGTCGCCCTCGACCGTCACGTTGACCTCCGGCAGCGCCTTCGTCGCCGGTCCCTGCGTGACGGCGCCGTCCTTGGCGTCGAACTTGCTGCCGTGGCAGGCGCAGCCGATGCTGCCGTCCGACACCGAGCTGACCACGCAGCCCTTGTGCGTGCAGACCGCCGAGAACGCCTTGTACTCGCCCGCGCTGGGCTGCGTGACGACCACCTTCTCGGACTTGAAGATCTTGCCCCCGCCCTCCGGGATCTCGGAGGCACTGCCCAGCTCCTTGCCCTTGCTCTCACCGGCCCCCGGGCTCTTCTCGCCTCCGTCGGCGCCGGTGTCGCCGGTGCCCCCGGAGTCCTCCGAGTCGCCGCACGCGGCGAGCGTGGTGGCGAGCGGGACGGTGCCGGCGGCGGCGAGCACGGTACGGCGGGAGGTGAACTGTTCGGTCATGGCGGCGCTCCCTGTCTGGTCACGAACGGTCCCACCTTCTTACGCAACGGAACGCCGCCGCGTTCAACGACACAGCGCGTTCCGCAGGAAACGCAGTTCGTACGTCAGCAGCCGCTCCGCCGCCACCTCGTCGCGCACCATGTGCGACGCGCCGGGCAGCGGCAGCACGGTGTGCTCGCGGCCGGCCGCGAGCAGGGCGGCGGAGAACCGCAGGGTGTGCGCGAACGCCACGTTGTCGTCCGCGAGTCCGTGCACCAGCAGGAGCGGGCGGCGCAGGGTGTGCGCCTCGCCGACGAGGGAGCTGCGCGCGTAGTTCTCCGGCTCCTCCTCGGGGTGGCCGAGGTAGCGCTCCTTCCAGTGCGTGTCGTACAGCCGCTGGTCGGTGGGCGGCGCGCCCGCGACGGCGGCGTGGAACACCTCCGGGTGGCGCATGACGGCGGCCGCGGCGAGCGCCCCGCTGAACGACCAGCCGCGGATGCCCACCCGTCCGGCGTCGAGCCACGGGCGGTCGGCGGCCACCGTCCGCAGGGCGTCGATCTGGTCCTCCAGCACGGGCGTCAGCTGGTCGCCGCGGATCGTCTTCTCCCATCGCGGGCCGCGCCCCGGAGTGCCGCGCCCGTCGGTGACGAGCACCGCGAACCCCTGCTCCGCGAACCACTGCGCCAGGCACGTCTGCGCCAGCCGGGCCCGTACGGCCAGCTGGATCCCGGGCCCGCTGTACGGGCTGAGAAGCACCGGCAGCGGCTCGCTCCCCGGCGCGCCCGGCTCGTACCAGGACGGCGTGAACAGCGTGCTGCGCAGCTCCCGTTCGCCGAGCGACAGCAGCTCCGGACGCGGCCGTACGCACGGCTCCTCAACCAGCGGTTCGACCGTCCCCACCGGCACGCCGTCCCGCAGCACCGTCACCCGCTGCCCGTCCGGGCCGAGCGCGTCCAGTACGACCGTGCCGCCGCCGTACGCCGCCCCGTGGATCCCCGGCGCCTCGCTCAGCCGTACGCAGCCGGTGTCCCGGGCGTAGCGCCACACGTGCCGCTCGGCGGGGTCGTCGCTCGCGGTGAACAGCACGGCGTCGCCGTCCGTGCCGAGCACGTCCCTCAGCTGCAGCCCCGCCGGGGTGACCGCGTCGCTGCCGACGCGCAGCCCGCGGGTGTCGCCGCTCTCGTACGGGTCGACCAGCGCGCCCGACGCCGTACGGCACGGGGTGCCCGGCACGAGCTCCACCCAGTGCTTGTCGCGCTGTTCGGCGAGCGTCCGGGTTGCCCCGCTGTCCGGGTCGACGGCGAGCACCCGCAGCGCCTGCTGGTCCCGGCTCTGCACGGCGGCGAGCGGGCCGTGGGCGTCCCAGCCCGCGGCGGGGACGTACTCGAAGGCGCCGTGGTCCCAGTCCACTTCGGTGCGCCCCCCGTCCAGCCGGAACACGTGCAGCGAGACGTCGGCGTTGGGCGTGCCGGCGGCCGGGTAGCGCAGCACGCGCGGCGGCAGGTGCGGCTGGGACGGGTCGGTGAGGTAGCGGCGCGCCACGCGAGACGTGTCGACGCGCGCGACGAGCAGCGCGGACGAGTCCGGCGCCCACCAGAAGCCCCGCATGCGGCCCATCGACTCGGCGGAGACGTAGTCGGTGAGCCCGTACGTCACCTCGCCGTCCTCCGGTGCCGCCAGCTCCCGGTCGCCGCTGCCGTCCGGGGCGACGACACGGAGCGCGCCGCCGGTGACGTACGCGATGAGCCGCCCGTCGGGGGAGGGCCGCGGATCGAGCACCGGGCCGTGCGCGGGCACCGGGAACGGGGCGGCCTCGTGCTCGCGGGTGCGCACCGCCCACAGCGCGCCGCCGAGCGCGAAGACGGCGAGTTCGGCGGCGGCGTCCGTCGCGTACGCGGTGAGCCCGGCGGACTGCTCCCGGACCCGTTCGCGGCGGGCCTGCTCCCGCGCGCTGGGCGTGCCCGTGACGACGCCGAGGGTGCGCGGGTCGGCGAGCAGCCGCTCGCCGCCGTCCTTCCACTGCCACAGCCGGCCCACCGGGTCGCTGCCGCTCACCGTACGGACGAACAGCACCCGTTCGCCGTCCGGTGACACCGTCAGATCGCGCACCTCGCCGAGGGAGAAGCGGCGGGTGCGCGCGTACTGGCGGGGGAAGTCGGGGGCGCGGAGGGTGTGGGGGGCGTCGTTGTCCGTATGCATGGCGAGACTGTCGCATCCGCCGCGTGACCACGGAAGGATGCCGTCTAACCTGGCGGAATGCTCCCTGAAGTCACCGCGACCCGCTACGTCACCCCGCTGCGGGAGGGCGGCTCGCTCCCCGGGCTCCTCGAGGCTGACGATCTCGGGACGTACGTCACCAAGTTCGCCGGCGCCGGGCAGGGCCGCAAGACGCTCGTCGCCGAGGCGATCTGCGGCCGCCTCGCGCAGCGCCTCGGCCTGCGGGTGCCGGAGCTGGTGGGGGTCCAACTCGATCCGGTCATCGGCCTGAGCGAGCCGGACGAGGAGGTGCAGGAGCTGCTGAAGGCGAGCGGCGGCCTCAACCTGGGCATGGACTTCCTGCCCGGCTCGATCGGCTTCGACCCGCTCGCGTACGAGGTGAGCGCCGAAGAGGCCGGGCGTGTCGTCTGGTTCGACGCGCTGGTGAACAACGTCGACCGGTCCTGGCGCAACCCCAACCTGCTGGTGTGGCACGGCGACCTGTGGCTCATCGACCACGGCGCCGCCATGATCTGGCACCACAACTGGCCCACCGCCCAGGCCGCGGCGGGCCGCCCGTACGACGCCTCCGACCACGCCCTCGCCCCCTTCGCGCCCGACCTCGCGGCCGCCGCCCGCGAACTGGCCCCGAGGGTCACCGCGGAACTCCTCGCGGAGTGCGCAGCCGACGTGCCCGACGAGTGGCTGCTCGACGAGCCCGGCTTCGCGGCACCGGACGCGCTGCGCGCCGCGTACGTGGAGGTGCTGACGGCCCGTGCGGACGGGCTCCACGAACGCGTCACCATCGGCCCGCCCAGCCCGGACCGGCCGTCGCAGGCGCCCGGCTGGCTCACGGGCGGCTCCGGACGCCCGCTGCCGGGCGGCCGCGCCGGGCGCGAGGGAGGCGGTGCGCGGTGAAACGCGAGGTCTTCGAGTACGCGCTGCTGCACGTTGTCCCGCGCGTGGAGCGCGGTGAGCGGATCAACGCGGGGGTCGTGCTGTACTGCCGCGCGCACTCGTTCGTCACCGCCCGCACGCACCTGGACGAGGATCGGCTGCGGGCGCTCGACCCGGCGGCCGACGTGGCGGGCGTACGCGCCGCGCTGCACGCCGCGGAGTGCGTCTGCCGGGGCGGCGACGCGGCGGGGCAGGCGGCGGGTGACGACGCGGGACGGCGCTTCCGGTGGCTGATCGCGCCCCGGAGCACGGTCGTACAGCCCGGCC
Source organism: Streptomyces armeniacus (assembly GCF_003355155.1). Classification (NCBI taxonomy): domain Bacteria; kingdom Bacillati; phylum Actinomycetota; class Actinomycetes; order Kitasatosporales; family Streptomycetaceae; genus Streptomyces; species Streptomyces armeniacus. The sequence continues at coordinate 4,395,502 of NZ_CP031320.1, forward strand.
CCGTGCACACGGGGCTCACCGCCGACCCGGCTGCGGAGGCCGAACGGCTGCTGGACCTGCTGGTGCGCTGAGCGCGGGCGTACGGTGCTGTCCTGCGCCGGTGCGGACGCCGGCGCTCAGCGCATCCCGTACGGGCACCCGCGCCCGTACGCCGTTGACCAGGGCACCCGTTGACACGGAGTGCCCGGCCTTCTAGCGTCACGCATGCGAACCTACTAAGCGGTTGCTCATCATTGACAGGGCGAGGAGAACAGCATGTCCAGCACCGAGCAGCGCGTCGCGATCGTCACCGGCGCGGCCCGAGGGATCGGCGCGGCCACCGCCGTACGGCTGGCGGCCGAGGGCCGTACGGTCGCCGTGCTCGACCTCGACGAGGCGGCCTGCAAGGAGACCGTCGAGCAGATCACCGCGGCGGGCGGCACCGCGGCCGCTTTCGGCTGCGACGTGTCCGACTCGGCCCAGGCCGAAGCGGCCGTCGAGCGGGTCGCGGCGGAGCTCGGCGCGCCGACCGTCCTCGTGAACAACGCGGGCGTGCTCCGCGACAACCTGCTGTTCAAGATGAGCGATTCGGACTGGGACACGGTCATGAACGTCCATCTGCGCGGCGCCTTCCTGATGACCCGCGCCTGCCAGTCGCACATGGTCGACGCGGGCTGGGGCCGCGTCGTGAACCTGTCGTCCAGCTCCGCGCTCGGCAACCGCGGGCAGGTCAACTACGCGGCGGCGAAGGCCGGCATGCAGGGCTTCACCAAGACGCTCGCCAAGGAGCTCGGCAAGTTCGGCATCACCGCGAACGCCGTCGCCCCCGGCTTCATCGCCACGGACATGACGGCGGCCACCGCCGAGCGCGTCGGCATGGGATTCGAGGACTTCCAGGCGGCGGCCGCCTCCCAGATCCCCGTACAGCGCGTCGGCAGGCCCGAGGACGTCGCCAACGCCATCGCCTTCTTCACCGGCGACGCCGCGGGCTTCGTGTCGGGCCAGGTCATCTACGTGGCCGGCGGACCGCTCAACTGACGAGCGTGCGCGCGCCGCCGGCACCGGCGGCACGGCCACCGTACGGACGCGCATGTGGAATCGGGCACGGAACGGAAGCGGAGCGGCATGGCAGAGCAGCGGGACACCGGAGAGGTCGCCCTCGTCACGGGCGGCAGCCGCGGCATCGGATACGGCATCGCGGAGGCCCTGGTTGCCAGGGGCGACCGGGTCTGCGTCACCGGGCGGAACGAGGACGCGCTGAAGGAAGCGGTGGAGCGGCTGGGCGCCGACCGCGCGATGTACGTGGTCGGGAAGGCGCATGACGAGGCGCACCAGGCGGCCGCGGTCGAGCGCGTGATGGAGGCGTACGGCCGGATCGACCACCTGGTCAACAACGCGGGCACGAACCCGGTGTTCGGCCCCATGGCGGAGTTGGACCTCGGCGTCGCGCGCAAGGTGTTCGAGACGAACGTGATCTCCGCGCTCGGCTTCGCGCAGCGTACGTGGGCGGCCTGGCAGCGGGACAACGGCGGCTCCATCGTCAACATCGCGTCCATCGCCGGGCTGAACGCCTCGCCGTTCGTCGGCGCGTACGGCATGAGCAAGGCCGCGATGGTCAACCTCTCGCAGCAGCTGGCGCACGAGTTCGCGCCTGTCGTACGCGTCAACGCGCTGGCGCCGGCCGTCGTCAAGACGAAGTTCGCCGTCGCCCTGTACGAGGGCCGCGAGGAGGAGGCCGCCGCGCGCTACCCGATGGGGCGGCTGGGCGCTCCGGACGACATCGGCGGCGTGGTCGCGTTCCTCACCTCCGGGGAGGCGGGCTGGATCACCGGACAGACATTGGTGGTCGACGGCGGGTTGTTCCTCAATGCCGGAGTCTGATAATCCGGTATCGAATAACGGACAGCAGTGAGTACGGCCCCGGTGGCTGTCCCCCGTGGACGGGCACCGGGGTTGCATTGCGGGAAAGAAAATGGCCGTACCAAACAGTTGATCTGTGCATGCTACTTGGCCGGATGCTGCGGTATGGTCACTCTCGCCTCCGGCCAGCGGGTCCGCGTGTGGCACCACCCCTCTACGGGACAAGTGGGTGCAGAAGAGCGCAAACAACCGGCCGACGGGCGACTCCCTCACGCATCGCATCCGCACTGGTGGCCCCGCCGACCGAGGAGCTCGTAAGTGTTCGACCGGAACGGACCCCTGAAAACGACTGTCGCCGTGCTCATAGCGGTACTGCTCGCCGGCTGCGGCGTGCTGCCCGGCGGTGACGACGAGGAGGACGAGCCCCTGGTGGTCGGCACGACCAGCGCGCCCAGCGTGCTGGACCCGGCCGCGGCCTGGGACGGTTCCTGGGAGCTGTTCCGGAATATCTACCAGACGCTGATGCACTTTCCGAACTCGAGCAGTTCTCCGGAACCCGACGCCGCGAAGCGCTGCCAGTTCACCGACTCCGCGAGCCGCGTCTACCGGTGCACTCTCCGTGAGGGGATAAAATTCTCCAACGGGAACGCGCTGGATGCCAAGGCGGTCAAGTTCTCCTTCGAGCGGATCCTGAAAATCGACGCGGACACCGGCCCGGCCGCTCTGCTGGGCAGCCTGGACCGGGTCGAGACACCCGACGAGAGCACGGTCGTCTTCCACTTGAAGAAGTCCGACGCGACCTTCCCGTTCATCCTCGCCACCCCGGCCACCGCGCTCGTCGACCCCGAGGTCTACCCGGCGGACAGCCTGCTGAAGGGCACGAAGATCGTCGGTTCCGGCCCGTACGAGCTGGAGAGCTACAAGGAGCGCCGCGAGTCCGTCCTCGCGAAGAACGCGAACTACCAGGGCGCGGCCAAGATCAAGAACGACGGCGTCACGATCCGCTACTTCAAGGATTCCGAGCCGATGGTGAAGGCGCTCAAGGGCGGCGACATCGACCTGACGCTCCGCGGTCTGACCCCCGCTCAGGTGACGGACCTGCGGAAGGCCGGAGCCGAGGGCGCCGACAACATCGACCTGAGCGAGATGACCGGCACGGAGATCCGCTACCTCGTCTTCAACCCGAAGTTCGACGCCGCCGGCAAGCCCGCCGTACGCAGGGCGATCGCGCAGCTCATCGACCGCAAGGCGCTGGTGCGCAACGTCTACGAGCGGACCGCGGAGCCGCTCTACTCGATGGTCCCCGCCGGCATCACCGGGCACACGAACGCGTACTACGACGAGTACGGCGAGCCCAGCAAGTCGAAGGCGGAGGAGACGCTGAAGTCGGCGGGCATCGACGAGAAGGTCTCCCTCACCCTCTGGTACCCCACCGACCGGTACGGCGCCACGACCCAGGGCGAGTTCAAGGAGATCGAGCGGCAGCTCGAGGACTCCGGACTGTTCGACATCACCGTCAAGGGCCGGCAGTGGAACGAGTTCCAGGCGGGCTACGCCAAGGGCGAGTACCCGGTGTTCGGCCGGGGCTGGTTCCCCGACTTCCCGGACGCGGACAACTACGTCTCGCCGTTCGTCGGCGAGAACAACGCGATGAGCACCCCGTACGAGAACACCCGGCTCACCGAGGACCTGCTGCCGCAGTCCCGCAAGGAGAGCGACCGTGGGGTGGCGGGGCGCGCGTTCACCAGTGCGCAGAAGATCCTCGCGGAGGACGCCAGGCTGCTGCCGCTGTGGCAGGGCAAGGTGTTCCTGGCCGCCCGGAAGGACGTCGCGGGCGTCGAGTGGTGCCTCGACCCGTCGATCATCATGAAGATGTGGGAGCTGAGCCGGAAGTCCAGCTGGTAGCAGCCGGTTGCACGGGGTGCGGCGGGCCTGGCGGAGGGCCGGATTCCGCCGGTCTCGGCGGCCGGGTTGTCAGTGGCCACCGGTACGTTCGGGCAGTGCAGAACGAAGCAACGAGCCCGCACATACCGGAGGTTGAGGCGTGAACGGCATGCTGCCCGAGTCCTGGCAGGACGTCCTCGGCGAAGAGCTGGAGAAGCCGTACTTCAAGGAGCTCGCCGAGTTCGTCGAGGAGGAACGGGCGCGCGGTCCGGTCTACCCGCCTCGCGAGGAGGTCTTCGCCGCCCTCGACGCCACCCCGTACGACGAGGTCAAGGTGCTGGTCCTGGGCCAGGATCCGTACCACGGGGAGGGGCAGGGCCACGGCCTGTGCTTCTCCGTGCGGCCCGGCGTGCGGACGCCGCCGTCGCTCCGGAACATCTACAAGGAGCTGCGGGACGACCTCGGCCACCCCGTGCCCGACAACGGCTATCTGATGCCGTGGGCCCGGCAGGGCGTGCTGCTGCTCAACGCCGTGCTGACGGTGCGGGCCGGCGAGGCCAACTCGCACAAGGGCAAGGGCTGGGAGACCTTCACCGACGCCGTGATCCGGGCGGTCGCGGACCGCGCCGACCCCGCGGTGTTCGTGCTCTGGGGGGCGTACGCGCGCAAGAAGCTGCCGCTCATCGACACCGGACGGCACACGGTGGTGCAGGGCGCGCACCCGTCGCCGCTGTCCGCGAAGAAGTTCTTCGGGTCGCGGCCGTTCAGCCAGATCGACCACGCGGTGGCCGAGCACGGGCACACGCCCGTCGACTGGCGCATTCCCGACCTCGGGAGCTGAGCTCCGGGAGCCGGGCCGCGGGTCCCGGGGGCCGTGTGCGGAGCGCGGTTGTCAGTGCCACCGGCTAGCGTCGGAAGGACCGGGGTGCGAAGTCCGTACGCCGTCCGTACGCGCAGCCAGGACCAGGAGGAGCCGGTGGCGGAGCAGCAGCGGGAGACGTCCGGGGACGAGGGCGCTCTGATGACCCGTATCGGTCAGGCGATCATCCTGCACCGCGGTGGCGACCGCGAGGAGGCACGCAACCGCTTCGCGCGGCTGTGGGAGGAGGCCGGCGAGGACGAGGCGGCGCTGTTCCACCGCTGCACCATCGCGCACTACATGGCGGACACCCAGGACCACCCCGCCGACGAGCTGGAGTGGGACCGCCGGGCGCTGGCAGCCGCCGACGCGCTGTCGGGGGAGCGGGTGGCGTGGGGGCGGCACGAGCTGGCGGTGCGGGCGCTCTATCCCTCCCTCCACCTCAACCTCGCGGCCGACCACGTGAAGCTCCACGACACCCGCGCCGCGCGCCGCGAGCTGCTCCTGGCGCGCGGCACCGCGGCGGAGCTGGCGCACGACGACTACGGACAGGGCATCAGAGCCGCCATCGACCGGCTGGAGCTGCGCCTCGCCGGAATGGACCAGAGGCCGTAGGCGGAAGGGTGCCCGGCGGCGTAGGGGGAGCCGCGGCGGACCGGGCCGGCCGCCGGACGGGACCCGCGGCGGTCAGCGGCCGTACGCGCCGCGGCAGATGCGGGCCTGGGTGCTGTCCGGGTCCCAGCGGCCGTAGCGCTCGCCGAGGTCGCACACGCCGGGCCCCGGACCGCCGCCCCCGCCGCGTGCGGGCTGGGCGGCCGGCCCGGGCCGCGGGCCCTGCGGCCGCCCCGGTGGCCGCTCGGGCGCCCGGTCGGGGGCCCGGCCTTCCGGCGCGTCACGGGCGGGAGCCGGCGCGGCACCCGCTGCCGGGGCCGCGGGCGTACGGGTGCCGGGCGCGGGTGCGTGCTCCGGCCCGCCGGACGGCGTCCGTGCGGCGGGAGAAGCGGCCCGGGACCGCGCCGGCTCGGGCCGGGACAGGCCCTCGCGCGGCAGCGGCGGCCGTACGGTCCGGGCGGCGGCGCCGTCCACCGGAGGCGCGCCCGGGGCGTGCCCAGGTCCGCGTACGCCGTCCGGTTCCGGCCGTCCGGAGGCCGTCACGCAGCCCGACAGGACCGACACGGCGAGACCCGTCAGCAGCAGCGCCTCCGTCATCCGTCGCACCCGGGCAACTCTGCTGCCCGGCACGTCCCCGGGGACAGTCCCCGCAGGAGTGAACTCCCGTGCGCGGGGCTGCCGTTGGGGTCCCCGGCACCGTCCCCGGCGGCCGGTCGGCCGGGCGGCCCGGTCCCCGGCTGCCGACCGCCGCCTATCCAGCCGCCTAGCCGCCGAGTATTCCGCGCAGCAGCTCGCGTGCCCCCGCGCGCAGCTCCTCCAGCGTCGGCACCCGCGTGTGGTGCGCCCCGGCCGAGCAGGAGAACATCATCCCGTCGCACCAGGCCACCACGGACAGCGCGTGCCGTTCCGGCTCCGCCGAACCGGCCCCTCGCAGCAGGGCGGCCAGCGGTTCGCGGAACGCGCTGATCCCGATCCGGTCGTAGAGGGCGCGCAGTTCGGGCCGCCGCGTGGCCTCCAGGGCCAGTTCGTAGCGGGCGAGGGTCAGTTCGGGATGTCCGGCCAGATGCCGGTGCAGGGCGACCGCGAGCAGCTCCGCCAGTCCGGCGGCCCCTGCGCCGGGTTCGGGCATCTCCTGGGGCGTGAGCAGCGCGGCCTCCCGTACGGCGAGCCGCCGCAGTGCCGCCTCCAGCAGCGCCGCACGGGTGCGGGCGTGGTTCGAGGTGGAGCCCTGGGGGAGGCCGGCGGCCTCGTCGACCGCGCGGTGGGTGAGCCCGCGCATGCCGCGTTCGGCGAGCAGGCCGAGGGCGGTGTCGGCGACGAGCTCGGCGCGGGTGGGGGAGGAGCCAGCGGAACCCGGGCCGGCGGGGGCGGTGGTGCGGCTGGTCATGGAGGCACGGTACGCCGCCGCTACACCTGTAGTGCCGCCGCCGCACCTGTAGTAGCGTGCACTACAGATGTAGTGAACCGGTCGAAGGGAGCCGCCATGGCCGCGAACCGGGCCGTCGTCATCGGAGCCGGAGTCGGCGGACTGACCGCGGCCGCCGCGCTGCACCGCCGCGGCTGGCGGGTCACCGTGCTGGAGCGCGCCGCGCGCCTCGAACCCGTCGGCGCGGGCATCTCCCTCGCCCCCAACGGGCTGCGCGCCCTCGACGTGATCGGCGCCGGTGACGCCGCCCGCGCCCGTACCGCCTGGCACACCGAGGGCGGCCTGCGCACCCCCTCCGGCCGCTGGCTCTCCCGTACGAGCAATCAGGCCGCCGCCGAACGCTTCGGCGGCCCCCTTGTCCTGCTCCACCGCGCCGAGCTGATCGAACTGCTGGCCCGCGCGCTGCCGGACGGCGCGGTACGCACCGGCGCCCCCGCCGAGGTCACCGATCCCGGCGCGGCCGGCCGCCCCGCGACGGTGCGTACGGACGGCGGCCCGTACGACGACGGCGTCGAGGCCGGTCTCGTCGTCGCCGCCGACGGCATCCACTCCGCCGCCCGCCGCGCGCTGTTCCCGCACCACCCCGAGCCGCGCTACGCGGGCTTCACCACCTGGCGGTTCGTCGTCCCCGCGCCCGCCGGGGCGGAGGTGCTCCCGCACGAGACCTGGGGCCGCGGCCTCGGCTGGGGCAGCCAGCCGCTGCCCGACGTCCGCGTCTACGCGTACGCGTCGGCCGCCGTGCCCGCCGGAGAACGCGTGCCGGACAGTGAACACGCCGAGCTCAGGCGCCTGTTCGGCGGCTGGCACGACCCCGTGCCCGCCCTGCTCGACGCCGTCGCCCCCGAGTCCGTACTGCGCACCGACGTGTACGAGACGGCCGCGCCGCTGCCCGCGTACCACCACGGCCGCGTCGCCCTTCTCGGCGACGCCGCCCACCCCATGACCCCCAGCCTCGGCCAGGGCGGCAACCAGGCCGCCGAGGACGCCGTCGTCCTCGCCCACCACGCGCCGCCCGGCGCCGCGGACCTCGCCGCCTACACCGCCGACCGGCTGCCCCGCACCATGCGCGTCGTACGCCGGTCCGGCAGCGCCGCGCGGGCGGTCACCGTCCGCTCGGCCGCCGGCTGCGCCCTGCGCGACGCGGCCGCCGTCGCCGTCAACCGGCTCGGCCCGCGGCTTGTTCTGCGCGCTCTCGACGGGATCGCCGACTGGAGCCCGCCGCAGCGGACGTATGCTGCCGGGACACAGCAGCCAGCGTCCTGACGGTTCCAGGGGGAGCAGCGTGAAGGTCGGCATCATCGGGCTCGGCGGCATCGCCGAGAAGGCGTACCTGCCCGTGCTCACCGCCCAGCCCGGGCTGGAGCCGCACCTCGTCACCCGGGACCCGGCCGTCCTGCAGCGGCTCGGCGACGCCCACCGCGTGCCCCGCGAGCACCGGCACGGCACCCTGGACGGTCTGCTCGGCGAGCGCCCCGACGCCGCGTTCGTCCACGCGGCGACCGCGGCGCACCCCGAACTCGTCACGCGCCTGCTCGAAGCGGACATCCCGACGTACGTGGACAAGCCCCTCGCGTACGAACTCGCCGACGCCGACCGCATGGTGCGCCTCGCCGACGACCGCCGCGTGTCGCTCGCCGTCGGCTTCAACCGGCGTTACGCGCCCGGCTACGCCCAGTGCCTCGAGCACCCCCGCGACCTGATCCTGCTGCAGAAGCACCGCGTCGGCCTCCCCGAGGACCCGCGCCGGATGGTCTACGACGACTTCGTCCACGTCGTCGACACCCTCCGCTTCCTGGCCCCCGGCACCGCGGACCACGTCAGCGTGCGCGGGCGCGTACGGGACGGGCTGCTGCACCACGTCGTGCTGCAGCTCGCCGGCGACGGGTTCACCGCCATCGGCGCCATGAACCGGCTCTCCGGTTCCGCCGAGGAGATCCTCGAGGTGTCCGGGCAGGACGCCAAGCGCGAGGTGCGCGACCTCGCCGGGATCGTCGACCACAAGGGCCAGCCCAGCGTCCGCAGGCGCGGCGACTGGGTGCCCGTCGCCCGGCAGCGCGGCATCGAGCAGGTCGTGCTCGCCTTCCTCGACGCGGTGCGCGCGGGGAAGCTGCTGTCGGCTCAGGACGCGCTGCGCACCCACGAGTTGTGCGAACGGGTCGTCAACTCCGTCCAGGACCAGGCCGGCTGAACGGCCGGGACCGGCCGCCGGACGCCCCGTCCGTACGTGCCGCCTCCGCGCCCGTACGCGCGCCCGTACGCGGGGTTTCCGTACGCCGCGCCCGCCGCACCCCCAGCGCGCCGCAGAACAGCGCGAGCGAGCCCAGCGCGCCGTACACGACCCAGTCGCCGAAGCGCACGTACGGGCTGGTGCCCGAAGCCAGCGGCACCGTGTACACCCGCGCGGCGCCGGCGTCCGTGCCCAGCCGCTCGCCGACGGGCTCGCCGCGCGGCCCGTACACCGCGCTCTCCCCGGTCAGCGTCGCGTGCACCATCGGGCGCCAGCTCTCCGCCGAGCGCAGCGCCGCGAGCGAGGCGTGCTGCTGCGGCGCCCAGCTGTGCTGGAACGTCGAGGTCGAGGACTGCGCGACCAGGAGCCGCGCCCCGTCCTGCACCAGCCGCCGGCTCATGTCCGGGAACGCCGACTCGAAGCAGATCAGCGGGCCCGTACGGACGCCGCCCGCCCACTCCACCACCGGTTCCTCACCGCGCCGCCGGTCCTCTCCCGCCGCGCGCCCCACGGACGTCGCCCAGCCGAGCGCCGACCGGAACGGGACGTACTCGCCGAACGGAACCAGCCGCATCTTGTCGTAGCGCTGCCCGGTCACCCCCTGCGGGCCGACCAGCACCGAGGACTTGAAGATGCCGGGCCGGCCCGCGCCGCGCGCGTCCACGTTCACCAGCAGCTCCGCGCCCGTCTCGCGGGAGAGCGCCGCGAGCCGCCGCTCCAGCCCGGGGTAGCCCCGCAGGTCGAAGCCGACGCTGCTCTCGCCCCAGACCACCAGGTCCGCGCCGCGGCCCGCCAGTTGCCGGGTCAGCTGCTCGCTGCGCGCGAAGCGGGCCTCCGGCGACGGCGTACCGCCCGGCTGTACGACGGCCACGCGCAGCCGCCCGTCCTCCTCCGGCGCGGGCGCCCACGTCCACACGGCGCCCGTGCCCGCCGCCACCGCGGTGACCGCGGCCACGGCGGCGACCCGCGCGGACGGCAGCGCGAACAGCGCGGCCACCGCCGTGTTCACGGCGACCAGCAGGAAGCTGACGAGCCACACCCCGCCCACCGACGCCAGCCGCAGCGCCGGCGGTACCTGCCACTGGCTCGCGCCCAGCAGGCCCCACGGGCCGCCGAGGTACTCCCAGGAGCGGACGAGCTCCGCCAGCAGCCAGCCCGAGGGCACCAGGACGAGCGCGGCGGCCAACCGTACGGGCCCGGCGCTCCCGTGCAGCAGCCGCCGTACGAGCCGGCCCCACGGCAGCCACAGCAGGCCGAGCAGCGCGGCGAGGACGGCGAGGAAGACGTGCAGGTTCGGCAGCAGCCAGTGGTGGACCGCGAGCATGAAGCCCGTACCCCCGGCCCAGCCTTCCAGCCCGGCCCGCCGGGGTGTGGGCGCGGAGCGCAGCAGCAGGAGCCACGGCACCAGGGCGAACGGCGCGAACCACCAGAGCGAAGGCGCGGGGAAGGTGAGCGCCGGCAGCGCTCCGGCCCCGAGCGCGAACGCGCCGCGCGACCACGGCGAGTCCAGCGACATCCGCATACCGCGCCTCCTTGCCTCGGTGTGTGGCCGGTACCCCGCAGCTCACACCCGTACGCGGAGCGGCGCCGCGGAAGATCGATCAGAGTTCGACGGCCGGATAACGGTTTGGTCTCGCAGCGTCAGGGCATGCGTCCCACCGTGCTTCGGACGTGAAGGCACTGCCGCGGGAGCGGAGCGACACCCTGTGTCGCGTGACCTGCCCCGCATGTGCCTGCTCCCGCGGTGATCGCTTACACAGCAGACCATCGCGACGGAGAGAGCGAACCATGACCACGGCGACACGCACTCGAGACCGAAGCCAGTACCGCGCCAAGCACCAGCCGCCGCAGCGGCAGCAGCAGGACCAGGCCCAGCCCAGGCCCGTACGGAAACGCCAGCCGCAGCGGCAGCGCCAGGGGCAGCGGCGCACGCGCCGCCACCCGCACGACGACGCTCCCGACACCGCCGGAGAGTTCGCCAGGATCGCCGCGCTGCCCGAAGGGCCCGAACGCGAGGCCCTGCGGCAGCAGGTGGTGGAGGCTTGGGTGCCGATGGCGGAGCGGCTGGCCCGGCAGTACCGCAACCGCGGCGAGACCCTCGAGGACCTCGAGCAGGTCGCGGCCCTGGGCCTGATCAAGGCCGTCGCGCGCTACGACCCCGAGCGGGGCAGCGCGTTCGAGAGCTACGCGGTGCCGACCATCGTCGGCGAGATCAAGCGGCACTTCCGCGACCACCTCTGGGGCCTGCACGTGCCCCGGCGCATCCAGGAGCTCCGCAACCGGGTCCGCGCCAGCACCCGCGCCCTCACGCTCAACCTCGACGGCCGCTCGCCCACGGTGGCCCAGATCGCGGAGCACAGCGGCCTGTCCGACGAGGACGTGCTGGCCGGCATGGAGGCGCTGGAGAGCTTCAGCACCCTGTCCCTGGACGCCGAACTCCCCGGTGCCGACGACGGGTACAGCCTGCAGGACACCCTGGGTGACGACGAGCCCGGCTTCGACCTCGTCCTGTACCGCGAGGCGGTCAAGCCCCGGCTCGAACAGCTGCCGGAACGCGAACGCCGCATCCTGTACCTGCGGTTCTTCCACGACATGACGCAGAGCCGGATCGCCGAGCAGCTCGGCATCTCGCAGATGCACGTCTCACGCCTGATCAATCGCACCTGCCAGCGGATACACGACGAGATAGAGGCGCCGCGGCCCGGCGAACAGCCCGTCACGACACCGGCGGACGACGGCCAGCGGACCGCCGCCTGACGCCGGACATGCCACGGCTACGGGTCCCGGGCGGGGCCCGTAGCCGGGGTGGCGGCCGTCGTCAGTGCGACGTCGGGACCCGCAATCGGTCCGGAACGGTATCGGGGACGGTGACCGGAACCTCGTCGGGCACGGTGTCGGGCACCGTCATCCGCGGGCCCGGCGCGGCCACCGGCGCCCGGTCGGCGAAGGCGGCTGCACGCGGCGCGGACGGCGCCGCCGCGGGCCGCGGGATCACCACGGTGCCGGTGCCGCCGGTCTCCACGGGCGCGGTGTGCTCGGCGGCGCTCTGCGCGGTGCTGGTGCCGGTGAGGATGATCAGACCCCGGCCCGCGAGCAGCGCGCCGGCGAGCGCCGTCAGCGCTCCGGGCGCGCCGTAGCGGAAGCCCTCCTCCAGGAGGAGGATGCCGACCGTCGCGGCGACCACCGGGTTGACGACCGTCGCGGTCGCCAGCGGGGCGGCGAGGCCGCCGCCCCGGTACGAGGCCTGGGACGTGGCGAGACCGGTGACGGCGAACAGGGCGATCAGCGCGAGCACCGGGAGCGCCGCCGTGAGCGACGTCAGCGCCCACCCTTCGGCGACCGCCTTCACGCACACCGAAGCCGTACCGAAGGCGACTCCGGCGGCCATGGCCAGGGCCACGCTGCGGGCGCCGGCGCGGTGCGCGCCGCGCGCCGCCACGGCGATCCCGACGAGCAGCACGATCACGGAGACGGCGGCGCCGGCCACCGCGTACTGCTCCGGGTCGGTAAGCGGCCGGGACTGGTGCGCGCCGGTGAACATCAGGATGGCCGCAAGGCCGACGGAGACGAGGACGATGCCGCGCCAGGCGTCCGCCGTGACGGGGCGCTTCACCATGACGGCGGCCAGCGGGGCCGCGATGACGATGGTCAGCACGCCGAGCGGCTGCACCACGGTCAGCGGGCCGAGACCGAGGGCCGCGACGTGAAGCAGGGCGCCGACGCCGTTGAGGACGACCGCGGCCCACCACCGGCCGCGCCTGAGCAGGGCGTAGCGGCTGGGCGCCGTGGTCGCGGCGATCCGCTCCTGCAGAATGGCCGCCGCAGCGTACGCCACGGCCGACACCAGCGACAGCAGGACCGACGCCAGCAGGGCACTCATGGCTGGTCCCGACGGGGTGAGCGCGTCCTGTTCATACCTCCACCATTCTCCTCCGAGACTCATCTGTCGTCGTCTGGCAGTGGAGTCTTGGCGTACAGCCAGCGGAGTACGTCGGACCGCGTACTACACCCGGCAGTGGATGCGGCACTCCCCGTGCCGCACCGGCACAACTCCCAACACTCCGGTCGCAGCGGGCATTCCGGGGCCAGCCGGATGCATCTGTTGCGCCATTCGTCCCAACCCGCGCCGTCCCGTGCTGCGGCGCTCCGCGATCCGTCGGTTATTGGGCTTGTCCTATTAATCACGATCATGGAGCAGCTCAATGACCAGACACGTACGCACCGGAGTGCTGCTGGCCGCGGCCGTCCTGCTGGGCACGGTGACCGCGTGCGGCACGGACGGGTCCGGCGGCGGGACGACGGGTTCCGAGAAGGGCCGCGGTTCCGCGGCGCTCGCGGGCGACGACGCACGCGCCTTCACCCTCGTCGCGACCGGCGACATCCTCGCGCACGACTCGATCATCCGGCAGGCGCGGGCCGACGCCGGCGGCTCCGGCTACGACTTCCGCAAGATGCTCGCCGGCGCCGAGCCCCTCGCCTCCGGCGCCGACCTGGCGATGTGCCACATGGAGACCGTGTACGGGCCGGACAGCGGCCCCTTCACCGGCTACCCCGCCTTCAAGACCCCGCCGCACGTCGCCCGCGCCATCAAGGCGACCGGCTACGACAGCTGCTCGACGGCCTCCAACCACACCCTCGACGCCGGTCCCGAGGGCGTACAGCGGACGCTGCGGGCGATGGACGAGGCCGGTCTGAAGCACGCCGGCTCGGCCCGCTCCAGCGCGGAGCGGGACCGGCCCGCCATGCTGCGGGCGGGCGGCGCGAAGGTGGCGCAGCTCGCGTACACCTACGGCACCAACGGCATCGACGTCCCCGAGGACAGCCCCTGGCTGGTCAACCTGATCGACCCGCAGCGGATCATCGCCGACGCACGGGCCGCGCGCCGCGCGGGCGCGGACGTCGTCGTGGTCAGCGTGCACTGGGGCGACGAGTGGCAGGAGGATCCGAACAAGCAGCAGCTGTCGCTCGCGAAGCAGCTCACCCGCTCCCGTACGGAGGGCCGCCGCGACATCGACCTGATCCTGGGCACGCACAACCACGTGCCGCAGGCGTACGAGAAGGTCAACGGCACGTGGGTGGTCTACGGGATGGGCGACCAGGTCGCCGGCGAGATGAACGACCCGCGCGGCCAGATGGGCTCCGCCGCCCGCTTCACGTTCGTGCCGCCGCGCGAGGAGGGCAGCGGCTGGACGGTCAAGAAGGCCGAGTTCGTGCCGTTCCTCATGCAGACCGAGCCCGACCACCGGCTGGTGAACCTCAACTCGCCGCAGACCCGCCGGTCCGGCGACCCCGTACACGCCGGCGCCCGCGACACCATCCGGGACGCCGTGCTGAGCCGGGGCGCGGCCTCGGACGGGCTCACGATGGCGCGCTGACCGCGTACGGCCCGCAGGCCCAGCGCGCGGTGGTGCGGTACGCCCGTACGGCACCACCGCGCGGGCGGGGCACCACCGCGCGGGCCGCGTGCGCCTCCCGGCGCCGCCGTCAGCCCGCCGCCCACTCCTCCAGCCAGCCCGTGTGCACCGCGCCCTTGCGCAGGTCGTCGTCGGCCAGCAGGCGGGCATGCAGGCCCGCCGTGGTGGGCACGCCCGTGATCCGCAGCTCCGCCAGCGCCTGCCGGGCACGGGCGAGGGCCTGGGGGCGGTCGGCGCCCGTGCAGATCAGTTTGGCGATCATGGAGTCGTAGAACGGGCTGATCCGGTCGCCCGCCGCGAAGCCGGTGTCCACACGCACCCCGGGGCCGCCCGGCAGGTCGAAGGCCGTCATTTCGCCGGGGGCGGGCAGGAAGCCGTTCTCCGGGTCCTCGGCGTTGAGGCGCAGTTCGACGGCGGCGCCGTCGAGCGCGATGGCGTCCTGGGCGACGGACAGCGGTTCGCCGCCCGCCACGCGGAGTTGCTCCGCCACCAGGTCCAGGCCCGTCACGCACTCGGTGACCGGGTGCTCGACCTGGATGCGGGTGTTCATCTCCATGAAGAAGAACGAGCCGTTCTCCGCCAGCAGGAACTCGACGGTGCCGGCGCCCCGGTAGCCGACGTGCGCGGCGAGCCGTACGGCCTCCGCGCAGATCGCCGACCGGGTCCCGGCGTCGAGGTCGGGCGCCGGCGCCTCCTCGATGAGCTTCTGCCTGCGGCGCTGCACCGAACAGTCACGCTCGTAGGCGTGCACCACGTTCCCGTACGCGTCGGCGAGCACCTGCACCTCGATGTGGCGCGCCCGTTCGATGACACGTTCGAGATAGACCGTGCCGTCGCCGAAGGACGCCGTCGCCTCGGCCTGCGCGGTGGGGAGCACGTCGGCGAGCTGTCCGGGGTCCGCCACGGGCCGGATGCCGCGGCCGCCGCCGCCCGCCGCCGCCTTCACCAGCAGCGGGTAGCCGATGTCCGCGGCCGCGGCGCGCGCCTCGTCGACGTCGCGGACCGGGCCGCTTCCCGGCACCACCGGTACACCCGCCTGCCGCGCGGTACGGCGGGCCGCGGCCTTGTCTCCCATCGTGTCGATGACGTCGGGCGGGGCGCCGACGAAGGCGAGCCCCGCCTGCTCGACCCGCCGCGCGAAGCCGGCGTTCTCGGAGAGGAAGCCGTAGCCGGGGTGCACGGCGTCCGCCCCGCTCTCGCGCGCCGCCCGTAGCACGGCGCCGGCGTCGAGGTAGGACTTGGCGGCGGGCGAACCGCCCAGGTGCACGGCGTCGTCGGCGAGCCGCACCCAGCGTGCGTCCCGGTCGGCGTCGGAGTAGGCGGCGACCGCCTCGATCCCCGACTCGTGGCAGGCCCGCACGACGCGCAGCGCGATCTCGCCGCGGTTGGCGACGAGCACCCTCCGCAGGGGGCTCACGCGGCGTCCACCTCCACGATGTCCTGGCCCATGGCCACCTCGTCGCCGTCTTCCAGCAGGAACCGCACGAGGGTGCCGGACGTGTCCGCCCTGACTTCGTTGAAGGTCTTCATCACCTCGATCAGCGCGATGGTCTGCCCTGCGGCGAAGCCGCCGCCCTCCTTGACGTACGGCTCCGCCTCCGGCGACGGGCGCCGGTAGAACACGCCGGGCATGGTGGCCTTGATCGTTGCCATCGTTCCTCCGTCTGCGTCGTCGCGGTCAGCTGCGCAGCGCGTCGCGCACGCGGTCGAGTCGTTGCCGCCGGTCGCGCCGGGCCGCCAGCGCCCCGTCCAGGTCCACCGGTTCGAACGACACCTGGTCGCCGGTCTTCGCCTGCGCGATGCGGTCCCGGTCGGCGGAGACGACCGTGCCGATGGTCGCGTAACCGCCGCCGGTGACGGCGTCGTTGAGCAGCACGATGGGTTCGTCACCGCCGGGGACCTGGATCGACCCGACCGGGTAGCCGAGGTCGACGACGTTGGCCGGGTCGCTGCCCGCGCCGAACGGCTGCTGTCGTTCGATGAAGTCGAGCGTGCCGCCGCGCAGCCGGTAACCGACGCGGTCGGCGTCCTTGGTGACCTTCCAGGTGGTGTCGAGGAAGGAGCGGGTTCCGCCCTCGGTCAGCCGGTAGGAGCACAGCCCGACCACGGTGCGCACCGGGGTGACCTCCCAGAACGCCGGACGCAGCGCGTCCGCCACCGCGGCGCCCTCGCGCGGCGCGCCGCCGCCGGCCGCGGCCTCGCCGAGTGGCAGCCGGTCGCCTTCGGCCAGCTTGCGGCCCTGGTGCCCGCCGAGGCCCGTAAGGGTGTACGTCGAACGCGACCCCAGGTACTCGGGTACGTCGACACCACCGCCGACGGCGATGTAGATCCGGGCGCCGGCGGTGATCATCTCGAAGGAGAGCACGTCGCCGGCGCGCACGGCGAGGGTCTGCCAGGCGGGCACCGGCTCCCCGTTGCGGCTGACCGGCGCGTCGGCGCCGGTCACGGCCACCAGCCGGTCGTCGGTGAACTCCAGCCGCGGCCCGATGTAGGTCGCCTCCAGGGCCGCCGCGTCCTCCGGGTTGCCGACGAGCAGGTTGGCGGCGCGGTAGGAGTACTGGTCCATGGCGCCGGACGGCGGCATGCCGATGTCGTAGTGCCCGTCGCGGCCGGTGTCCTGGACGGTCGTGTAGAGGCCGGGGGAGTGCACGATCAGCTCGCTCACCGGTACAGCACCTCCAGCAGTTCGTTGGTGACGGCGTCGGGGTCGGCGAGGAAGTCGGCGGGCCGGAAGTCGTACGGCCGGATCCGGTACCGGAAGGTGCCGCGCTCCACCTCGCCGCGCACCTCGTCGAACTCGCCCTGGTCGATGGCGCGGTAGCGCAGGATGTCGCCGGGGCGCGGGAAGACGAGGCGCTCGCGGAAGTCCGGCAGCGTCTGCGAGCCGTCGAACACGGGCGCCGGGGCGAGGCCGAACAGCTGGTAGCCGCCGGCGCCGCGCACCGGGTAGACGACGGCGAAGGCGCCGCCGTAACCGAAGGCACGCTCGGGGGTGTCGGTGCGCGGGCGCACGTACTTGGGCACCTCGATCTGCCGGTCGCGCGGCACCATCTGGTAGCAGAAGGGCAGGCCCGGCACGAAGCCGAGCATGGTGACGATGTACGGGGCGCCGGAGAGCGCCTCGATCAGCGGACCCGTACCGGAGAAGCCGTTGATGCGCGCCGCGTACTCCAGGTCGGTGGCCTCCGGGTCCTGATGCCGGTCGCGGAAGCGCATGAGCGTCTCGCGGGTCCACGGGTCGTCGTAGAGGACGGGTACGTCGATGACCCGGGTGTGCAGCGTCTGTTCGGAGGTGAGTTCGGTGGCCGACTCCTCCAGCGCCCGCAGCTCCTTGACCAGGTCCGCCGGGTGCAGCCGGTCGGGGTCCACGCGAATCAGATAGGAGGCATTGGACGGGCAGATGTCCACCACGCCGTCCACCGCGCGCTGCCGCAGCGCCGTGGTGACCGTCATGGCCTTGAAGTTCGCCTCCAGGCTCATGGCCTGGTCGATCTCCACGAAGACGTACTCGTCTCCGCCGTGCTCGTAACGCGCCGGCGGCAGCGTCAGGGCTGTGCGTACCACGCCACCCTCCTCGTCAGCGGATCTCTTCGGCCGTGCTGCGAGCACCCTCGCGGCGAGGCGGTACGGGCGGCTATTGGCCCGGTGGGCCAAGCGGCGGGGGCCGGTTTGGCCCAGCCGAGGAATTGCCGGCGCCGCGCCGCCGTCGCACGGTGAGGCCGCCGGTGACCTGCGAGGCGGAGGATGCCCATGAAGACGCGGATCGATCTGAACGCGGACGCCGGGGAGAGTTTCGGCCGCTGGCGGCTGGGGCACGACGAGGCGCTGCTTCCGCTGGTCAGCTCCGTCAACGTGGCCTGCGGCTGGCACGCGGGCGACCCGGCGATCATGCGCCACTCGGTCGGGCTGGCGCGGTCGGCCGGTACGGCGCTGGGTGCCCATCCCGGGCTGCCCGACCTGGCCGGGTTCGGCCGCCGTGCACTGGCCCTGTCACCTCGCGAGGCCGCCGACGCCTGCCTGTACCAGTACGGCGCCCTGCGGGGGTTCGCGGACGCGGCGGGCGTACGGGTGACCCACGTCAAGCCGCACGGCGCGTTCTACGGGCTCACCATGCGCAACCCGGACGTGGCGGACGCCGTGGCCGACGCCGTGGCTGCCGTCGACCCGGAGGCGATCGTCGTGCTGCTCGCCGGTCCGACGGCCGAGCGGGTGGCGGCGCGGGGGCTGCGGGTGGCGCGGGAGGCCTTCGCGGACCTGGAGTACGACGACGAGGGGCACATCGTGATCGAGCCTGACCCGCCCGCGAAGGACCCGCAGGCGTGCGCGGAGAAGGCCGCCGGCATTCTCCGGGGACACGTCACCACGCGCGGCGGGCGGCGCATCGAGGTCGACGCCGACACCGTCTGCGTACACGGCGACCGTCCCAACGCCGTCGAGGTCGCCACGGCGGTCCGCGACCGGATCGCGGCCGAGGGCGCGGCCCTGCTGCCCATGGGTGAGGTGCTGGCCCGGCGCGGCGCGTGAACCGCTCCCGCGCATCCGCGAGGCCGGCGGAACCCCGCCGCGCTCACACGGGAGCGGCGGGAGCGGCGGCTCCGGCGGGTCCGGCGGGCTCCAGCCGCTCCAGCCGCCCGCGTTGCAGGGCGAACTCCGTGTGCGCCGCCAGCGCGTCGGCCTCGGCGAGGGAGATCTCCCGGAAGCGTACGGTGTCGCGGCCGGGCCGCATCTGGCCGAGCTTCCACAGGCAGGCGTGGGCGAGCGTGGCGATGACGGTGTAGCCGCCGGACGTCGGCCCGTCCGGCCCGAGGACGGTCGGCACGTCGCCGATGACGGTGACGCCGCCCACGGGGTAGCTGACGTCGAGCACGTTCGACGGGTGGCCGCCCGCGACACCGCCGTCCGGCCTCGCCCAGGCCAGGGCGTGGGCGTCGAGCTTCACACCCAGCCGGTCGGAGTTGAGGTCGACCCGCCACGTGCGGGAGGTGAACTCCCGCCAGCCCTCGGCGGTGAGGAACCCCGGGTCGCCGTGCGGGCCGCGGACGACCTCCAGCTCCCAGTGCGTGTGGTACGCGGGGCGCAGCGACTGCGGCAGCCGCAGCAGCGGCGCCTCGGCCGCCCGGCCGAGCGGGAGGACGTCGCCGCGGAGGACCGGGCGGCCGTCGACGCCGCCGATGCCCGCGAGGGTGTGCACCGAACGCGAGCCGAGGACCTCGGGCACGTCGATCCCCCCGGAGACGGCCAGGTAGAGCCGGAACCCCGGGCCCTTCGCCGCCTCGCACACCAGCTCGTCCCCCGGGCGTACGGCGAACGTCTGCCACAGCGGCACCGGTTCGCCGCCCAGCGTGGGCGCGGCGCCCTCGGCGCCGCAGAGGGCGGCGCGGGCGTGGCAGCGGAAGCGGGCCGCGAAGCCGCCCTGCGTGATCTCCAGACCGGCGTGCCGGGGATCGTTGCCTGCGAGCAGGTTGGCCGCACGGAACGCGAAGCCGTCCACCGGCCCCGACGGGAAGAACCCGCGGGCCTGCAGGCCGGTCCTGCCCGGGTGGTCCTGCACGGTGGTCTGCACGCCGGGCACGAGGATCTCCAGCTCCGGTGCCTCGTCGTGAGCGTCTCCGCGCAGCCCGTGGTTCACGGCACCTCCCCGCCGGCCCAGGCCCGGCCGGAGCCGTCCGGGTGCCCCGTGCCGCCCGGCACAGCGCCGCGGACGTGAGCGGCCAGGGCGAGCGGTGCGTCCTCGATCCGGTAGACGTACTGGTCCTCCAGCACCTGACGCCGCAGCTCCAGCAGTTCCTCCTCACCGCAGAGGGTGAACCGCACCCGGTCCCCGGCGCGCAGGAGGAACGGGTCGTCACCGAAGACCCGGTTGCGTGCGAAGACGTCGCTGACGGGCAGGGTGCGGCCGAACAGCTGGTAGCTGCCCGGTGATTCGGCGGGATAGATGGCCACGCACGGCCCGCCGATGCCCACCGCGCCCTCCGGTGTCCAGGCACGGGTGGGGTTGTACTTCGGTACGGACAGCGCCGTGGGGCCGCGCAGCGGGAACAGGAACGGGAGGCCGGGGGCGAAGCCGGTGAAGGCCGTCCACCACTCGGTGGCGAGGATCGCCTCGTACAGCGCGTCGCGGCCGGGCAGCCCGTTCTGGGCGGCGATGTAGTCGATGTTGTTGCCGCCCCTGGTGTTCGACGCGTCCGGACGGATGGTGCGGGCGTACCGTACGACGGCCTCCCGGGTGGCCGTGTCGTCGAAGGCGAGAGGCAGCGTGACCCGCCGGCTGGGGAGGGTGACGCCGGACAGGTCCGGCTGGCGTTCGTGGAGTGTGTGGAGGTGGTCCACGAGCGCGGTGCGCGCCGTACGGGAGGGGTCGAAGCACAGCAGCACGGAGCGGAGTCCCGGAGCGGCGTCGAGGAGGCCCGGCGGCGGGTCGGCGCCGAGGGCGCTCAGCATGCGCAGCACGTGGAAGTTGAGGCGCAGGTCGAGCTCCGGCGGCCCGTATTCCACGAGCACGCAGCGGTCGCCCGCCTGCCGGTAGGTGACGGACGGGCGTCCTCCGGCGGCCGGCGCGGCGGCGAGGACCGCGTGCTCGGGCACGGGCACGCCCGCCCCGGTCACCGGGCCTCCCGCAGCAGCAGCGCCAGCCACAGTTCGGCACGTGCCGTGGGGTTCTCCAGGTCGTGGTCGAGCAGCTCGGTGATCCGGTCGAGCCGGTAGCGCAGGGTGTGCCGGTGGATGCCGAGGGCGGTCGACGAGGCGTCGATGTGCCCGTTGTGCGCGAGGTAGACGCGGAGGGTGGAGATCAGGTCGAGCTTGGAGCGTACGGCGTGCCGCTCCAGCGGCTCCAGCAGGGCGTCCGCCCACCCCTGGGCACCGGGGTTGTCCAGCTGGGCGAGGAGCCCGGCGGTGACGACGTCCTTCGCCAGGACGAGCCGCGCACTGTCGCCGGTGGTGCCGTAGAAGACCGAGCGGGCACGCCGCAGCGCGTCCGGCACCTCGGACAGCGGCGCCGCCTCGCTGACCGCACCGCGCGCGCCGGGGACGCGGTGCAGCACCTCCTCGAGCGCCTGCTGGTCGCCCTGCGCCTCGGGAAGCAGCACGACGACGCTGTACGTGTCGTACGGCGCGATGAGCGCGCCCGCCTGACTGAGCGCCAGGTGTTCCTCGGCCGCCCGCAGCAGCTCGGGCATGTCCTCCCGCTCGCAGCCGAGTACGGCGACGCGCAGCGGCTGCGACGGCAGCGGCACGCCGAGCGTGTCGGCGGTCGACTCGGCCAGTTCGGCGTGGGCCCCGGCGGCGAGCCGCAGCACCGCGAGCCGGGTGCGCCGCTGCGCCTCGCGCGTCTGCTCCTGGTACGTGGTGTCCAGCGACAACAGCCCGACGGCGCCCGCGATGACGGCCTGCTCGGCCGGGCCGAGCGGTTCCTTCCGCCCGGCCGCGAGATGGCCGGTGACCCGGCCGCCCGCGCCGACGGGCAGCACGGAGACCTGGTCGCCGCCGGCATCCAGGGACACGGCGTGCGCCGTCGTGTCGCGTGCTTCGGGGCTGAGCCGGTCCAGGGCGTGGCGGATACGGGCGGCGTGCCGGCGTGCGTCGGGCGGCGCCCCGTGCCGGGCGGCCCCCGACCGGTCCAGCAGAAGCACCCAGCAGCCGAGCGCCGCCGCCAGCTCGCCCACGACGGCGCGTGGCCCGCCGGTGGACAGCGCCGCGCCGATCAGGTCGCGCTGCGCCTTCAGGGCCGACGTCAGCACCTCTTCGTGCGTACGGGCGATGGCGCCCGCCACGGCCTCGCTGATCGCGATGAACGGCGTCGGCCGCGGCACCCGCAGCAACGGGACCCCCGCCTCGCGGGCGGCCTCGACCAGCTCGTCGGGCACCTCGTCGCGGGTGAGGCCCACCCCGAAGCCGAGCGCCGACACACCGTGTGCGGCGAGCCGCCCGACATACGCGCGGTAGCCGTCCCAGTCGCGGTCCGAGGTGTGCAGGCCGGTCGTCAGCAGCAGCTCGCCACCGGCCAGGTACGCCGTCGGGTCGGCCAGCTCGCTCACGTGCACCCACCGCACGGTCCGCTCGTCCGCCGCGTCCACCAGCGCCCGCAGCCGCAGCTCGCCGCGGTGCAGCAGCCAGCGCAGAGTGGGCGCCATCCCCGCACCTCCCCACGGCTCGCGAACCGGTTGCCCGGAGGCCGCCGGGCCGGTCCGGGGACGCGACGATAACGCCTCCCGGCTGCCGGGCGAAGTGCCATCGTAGAGTCGCAGCCGCACCGCGGCCCGGGCCGTACGGCACTTTGCCCGCGCGCGGGCCTCCTACTCCGCGCCGATGGACTCGCCCTCGTGCGGGGTGAGGACGCCGGCCCAGATCAGGGCGAAGATGACGAGCCCCAGCAGGATGCGGTAGATCACGAACGGCATGAAGCTGCGGGTCGAGATGAACTTCATGAACCATGCGATGACGGCGTACGCGACGATGAACGCGAGCACTGTCGCGAAGATCGTCGGCCCCCACGAGACGTGCCCCTCGCCGATCTCCGTGAGCTCGAACAGGCCGGAGGCCAGCACGGCGGGGATGGCCAGCAGGAACGAGTAGCGGGCCGCCGCCTCACGGGTGTAGCCCATGAACAGGCCGCCGCTGATCGTGGCGCCGGAGCGGGAGACGCCCGGGATGAGCGCGAGGGACTGGGCGAGGCCGTAGAGCACGCCGTCCCGCACCGTGAGCTGCTCGATCGTCTTGGCCTCCGGCGCGGCGCGGTGCCTGCCGCCCACCGTCCTCCGCGCGGCCAGCCGGTCCGCGATGCCGAGGACGATGCCGAGCGCGATCAGCGTGGTGGCGATCAGCCGCAGATCGCGGAAGGGGCCCTCGATCTGCTCCTTGAACGTGAGCCCGAGGACGCCGATCGGGATCGAACCGACGATCACCAGCCAGCCCAGCTGGGCGTCGTGGTCGCGGCGCATCTCCTTGTTCACCAGCGAGCGGCACCACGCGGAGACGATCCGCGCGATGTCCTTGCGGAAGTAGATGAGCACCGCCGTCTCCGTCCCGATCTGGGTGACGGCGGTGAACGCGGCGCCGGGGTCCTCCCAGCCCGCGAACGCGGCCGTGAGCCGCAGGTGCGCGCTGGAGGAGATGGGGAGGAATTCGGTCAGCCCCTGGACGAGCCCGAGGATGAATGATTCGAACCAAGACATGGAGAGTTACGCCATCCAGGGTGTGATCAGGACTGACCGGCGAAGGCGCGGATCAGCGGATGGTTGCGGACTGCCGGGCGAGGTGCGCGTCTGATCATGTCGCTGGGGCTGTCGCCTTACTCATGCTGATCCTTTGCGGACTGGCTGACGGGACGTCAGTCTCTCGGGCGGCGTGGGCAGCGCGGCAGCGAATGAGGTTCGCGCCCTGGTTGCGAGGCAGCGTAGCGTCCCGGAACCCGCGGCTGTCGGCCGCCCCCGCGCGAGGCCGCACCCCGTGCGTACGCGCTCCCCGCCCGCCGTCCCGTCACCCCGCCAGGGTCGCCGCGCCGAGGACGCTCGCGTCGGAGCCGAGCGCGGCGCGAGCCAGCCGTACGGTGCGCACCGCGGGCAGCAGCCCGCCGCGCAGGCCCTCCTCCAGCGGGTCCGTGAAGGGGGCGCCGATGTCGGCGACCCCGCCGCCGATGACGACGAGTTCGGGATCGAACGTGTTCACCAGCCCGGCCAGCGCCACGCCCAGGCTGCGCCCGCCGTCCGCGACGGCCCGCGCCGCGCCCGGGTCGGTGCCGGTACGGGCCGCCAGCTCGCGCAGGCCGCCGGGGACCGCGGTGCCCGTCGCCTCCGTGTAGCGGCGGACGATCGCGGGCCCGCACGACACCGCCTCGACGTGCCCGCGCGCGCCGCAGCTGCACGGCACGCCGGCGGCGTCCGGCGCCGCGACGTGCCCGAGGTGGCCCGCGGCGTGGCGGGCACCGCGTACGAGCGTGCCGCCGGTCATCAGCGCGCCGCCGATGCCCGTGCCGACGGCCGCCAGCAGTACGGACGACGCGCCCCGCGCCGCCCCCGCCGCGTGCTCGCCGAGCAGCGTGGTGTTGCCGTCGCCGTCGGCCCGTACGGGCAGGCCGCAGCGCGCCCCCAGGCCCGCGGCGACCTCCGTGCCCGCCCAGCCGGGCAGCACCGAGGTGGCCGACAAGACCGTGCCCGTCGTGCTGTCGACCACGCCGCCGGTGCCGACCCCGACGCCGCGCACCCGGTCCCGCGGCGTGCCCTCCAGCAGTCGCGCCACCAGCTCCGCGGCCGCGTCCAGCAGCGCGTCCGGGCCCTCGCCGA
This sequence comes from Streptomyces armeniacus, assembly GCF_003355155.1. Taxonomy (NCBI): domain Bacteria; kingdom Bacillati; phylum Actinomycetota; class Actinomycetes; order Kitasatosporales; family Streptomycetaceae; genus Streptomyces; species Streptomyces armeniacus. The sequence goes on from NZ_CP031320.1 coordinate 4,420,043, forward strand.
CCGGCGTGGGCGTACGGGCCTGGCGCAGGACCGCGCCAGCGGCCCGTACGCCGTCCGCCCCGGCGGCCCCGGCGCGCAGCGCCGCCAGGTCCACCAGCGCGCCGGCCGTCTTGGTGCCGCCGATGTCGATGCCGACGGCCAGCGCCGCGCCCGTCACTCGCCCTCCCTGCGGACGGTGAAACGCAGGTCGTAGCGGTCGCCCCGGTACAGGCTCTCGGTCACTTCCAGCGGGCAGTCCCGGTCGTCCAGGCCGATGCGGTGGACGCGCAGCGCCGGGGTGTTCTCCGGGGCGCGCAGCAGCGCGGCTTCCGTGCCGGTGAGGACGGCGCCGGTGACGATCTGCTCGGCGCGGGTCAGCCGGAAGCCGTACGCGGAGTGCAGCAGCGCGTACAGCGAGCGCTCCAGGTCGTCCTGCTCCAGCAGTTCCGGCACACGGGCCTCGGGCAGGTACGTGGTCTCCAGGCACATCGGCCGGTTGTCGGCCAGCCGGAGCCGTGCGAGGCGTACGACGGACTCCTCGCCGGGGATGGCCAGTTGCTCGCCGATACGGTCGCCGGCCGGCATGGCCTCGGCGGCCAGCAGCCGTGAGGACGGCACCAGGCCGCGGGCGGTCATGTCCTCGCTGAACGACGTCATGGTCAGCGTCTTGCTGATCATCGGGCCCGCCGTGTACGTGCCGGAGCCGTGCACGCGGTAGATGCTGCCCGCGTCCTCCAGGGCGTCCAGCGCGCGGCGCACCGTCTGCCGGGAGACGCCGTGCTGTGTGGCGATCTCCCGTTCGGTGGGCAGCGGCGTGTGCGGCTCCAGCCCGGCGACCACCTCCTGGAGCCGCTGCCGCAGCCACTCGTGCTTGCTGGGCGTACCGCCCGCCTGCCTGCCGGGCGTACCGCCCGCGGTCGTGCTCACGCTCACAGCCCTTCGACGTCCTCGGCCTGACCGGACCCGACCGAGCGCAGGATGGCGTCGTTCACGGCGACCGCGGACATCGCCTCGTCGACGCTGATCACGAAGTCCTCGTCGCGGCGCAGCGCCCGTACGAAGTGCGCCACCTCGGCCGCGAGGTCGCCGCTGATCCGGCCGTTGACGTCCGGCCAGTGGTTGCCGTCGGGGAGCGCGTAGCCCTTGGAGGAGCCGATCTGCAGCCCGTGGTCGCGCACGTCCACCTCCACGGTGCCGGAGGTGCCGATCAGCTCCAGCCGCCCGTCGATCTGGAACGCCGAGTTCTCGGGCCGTACCCAGCCGTTGAACAGCTGCCCGACGAAGCCGTCCGCGAAGTCCACGACGGACAGGATGGCATCCTCGCTGTCCACACCGAGACTGGGCATCAGCCGCGAGACCGCGCGCGAGTACACCCGCGTGATCCTGGACCCGGTCACCCACTGCAGCGCGTCCACGTCGTGGATGCCGAGGTAGAAGACGACGCTGCTGGTGCCGTTGGTACGGGTGCCGATGTCGCGTACGGCGAACCGCCCCGCCTTCGCCACCACCGGGTCGCCGGCGGCGCCCCCGCGTACCGCCTCGGCGGCCTGCGCGTAGCGCGGGTCGAACCGCAGCAGCTGGCCGACCAGCAGCCGGGCCCCGCCGCGGCGGGCGGCGTCGGCGATGGCGCGGGCGCCGTCCAGGGTGTCCGCCATCGGCTTCTCCAGCAGCACCGGCTTGCCCGCGGCGAGCAGCGTCGAGGTGGCCGCCACGTGCAGCCGGTCGGGCAGCGCGACGATGTACGCGTCGATCGACGGGTCCTCGAGCGCGTCCTCGACGGTGCGGTGCCAGCGCGCGCCGTACTCCTCGGCGGCCCGCCTTCCGGCGGTCTCGTCCAGGTCGACGAGGGCGGCCAGTTCGGCGGTGTCGCACTCGGCGACCGTACGGGCGTGCAGGCTGCCCATGAAGCCGGCTCCGACGACGGCGAGGGACAGGGGCATGGGTTTCTCCTTGGGTCGTACGTGAACGAGCGGGTGCGGACGTTCTGTTGGCGGCTCGGGGGCTCGGGGGCGGGGGGGGGGGGGTCACCAGGGCTCAGAAGAGACTCGCGGAGGACGACAGGCTGCTGCCGTGGTGGGAGGGCAAGGTGTGCCTGGCCGCCCGGAAGGACGTCGCGGGCGTCGAGGGGTGCCTCGACCCGTAGATCATCATGAAGATGTGGGAGCTGAGCCGGAAGTCCAGCTGGTAGCAGCCGGTTGCACGGGGTGCGGCGGGCCGGGCGGAGGGCCGGATTCCGCCGGTCTCGGCGGCCGGGTTGTCAGTGGCCACCGGTACGTTCGGGCAGTGCAGAACGAAGCAACGAGCCCGCACATACACCTCGCTCGGCCTGCTCGGCTGCATCGACACCCGCACCCACCCCATACGACAACGTCGGCCTTCAAGACCACAACCGGGTCTTGAAGGCCGACGTCACGCGAGCCCCCGAATTAACCAACAGCGTCTCTGTCGGGGCGGGGGCCGTCGTGTCTCCTCGGGCCGACACCCAGTCAGCCGCCCAGGGATGCCACCGCGTCCGCGACGAGGGCGCGGGCCGCCGCTCCCCGTGCGGCCTGCTGCGAGAGACGTTCAAAGGCGCGGGTGTACAGCTCGATCTGACTGGGCTGTGTGAGCGTGGAGGCAGCGTCCAGGGTGTCGGCGTGCACCCTGCGGTCATCGAAGACCGTGAAGGTTGGCATGGGCCAGACAGCCCGTTGTTCCGAGAACGGGACGATGCCGACGGCGACGTTCTGAAGGTCCATGGCTCCGAGCAGGTGGCCGAGCTGCGCCGCCATGGTTTCGGCGCTGCACAGCCGGTATCGCAACACCGACTCTTCCAGCACGAAGGAGAACCGGCGCCCACCGTTGCTCAACACCTCATTTCGCCGCATGCGGGCTGCCACGGCATCACTCACGTCATCCGGTGTACCTCGGAAGTCCGCGATGGAGGACAGCAGCGCGGAGGCGTACCCCACTGTCTGAAGAAACCCAGGGATCACGTCGGATACATAGACGCGGAAGGTCTTGGTCTGTTGGTACACGTCGCCGGTGGTCTCTTGCAGGCGCCGGAGGCCGGTCCGCTGAAGCCGCCTCCACTCCACATGCGCTTCCGCGGACTGCCGGTTGGCCGCGATCAGGTCGGCTGCCTGGTCGTCAGCGGCACAGGCCCGGCACCACACTCGGATATCGGCATCGGAGGGCGGCGTCTTGGCGTTCTCGATCCGGGACGACTTCGATTCCGACCAACCGCACCTGACCGCCAGCTCCCGCCCGCTGATCCCCTCATCCTTCCGGATCTCCCGCAGGCGGGCCGCGAGTTTCTCCCGGGCCTTCTGAACGCGTGAAGAGGGGTGCGGCGGCATGGAGCTGGCTTTCGTCAGACGTTGTACCGGTTGTGCGGGATCGCTCGCTCCCAAACCGTTTCAAACGCGGCGGAGCACAGCTTCACCGCTTCCGGATCGGCCGTGATCTCGTCCTCCACCACCGCGCCGTCACCCGAGAAGTGGTGCACCCGGAGCAGCGCGTCATCGAACAGCCAGAAGTCGTTTCCCGGCAAGGGGATGTTCGTGGCCAGTCGCCGGGGCAGCCAGCGGACTTGCTCTCCGGCCGTGACGTTGGCATGAGTGACGTAGTGCTCCCACCGGACGTACTCCGATACCGGCTCGGAGACCACCCGCGCCCTTCGGATCACCACACCACTGGCCACCGTGTCAGCGATCAACTGGTCGTACGGATGCCACCAGGACTCGCGATCCTCCCAGTTGATCCGCTGCCCGCGCTTCCATGCCTCGAACCGGTCCGTGGCAGCGTACGAATCGCGCAACTCCAGGTGGACGGCGGAGCGCTCGCACCCACCAAGCAGCTCAGCGAAGCTGGGCGCGCTCGACGGCATCACACGCCTCCCTGATCATCGGAATCATCCGGGCCGGAATCCTGACGATGGCCTCACCGCCGGGGACGGGACCGTTCGCGGGGCTGGCTCCCTCGCACTCCGCCTGAGTCTCGGGACTCGGCTTCCATCCCTGCAACAAGATCTCCTGAGCTTCCCCGTCCGCCCACACGGTGGGGCAGTGGTCCCGGTCGGTGTCGGGGTCGATCCCAACGAACTCCACGGCCATGGCAGCTCCCTGGTCCGGATAATTGCTCGGGCTTGCATCAGCGTCTACGAACTGGCTCGATAGCGTCAATGCCGCATTAAGCCAAGCGAATTGAGGTGCAATCTCGTGCAAATTCGTAGAGCCCGGCACGCCCCGCTTCCTACCGTCGCCACATCGATGGCGCGGGGCCGATCCCCGCACTCCCGGCGAAGGGATACGCATGATGGCCGCAGCGCACGACTTCGAGTTCCGCACATCCACCGCGTGCGCTGGAATCGTTCCGGGGCCTCCGCCGCCGCTGAGCAAGCGACGGCCCCCGCCCGTGCCTAGTGCCTGGGCGGGGGCCGGTCGTTGCTTCGTGCGTGGCTCAGGCGCTGAACTCCCCGCCCCTGACGGCGCCGACGAACGACGACCAGGCGGCCGACTCGAACGCGAGCGCGGGGCCGTGCGGGTTCTTGCTGTCACGGACGGGGACGACGCCGCGCGAGGCGACGAGGTTTCCGGCGACCTCCACGCAGGCGCCGCCGTTCTCACTATAGGAGGACTTCAACCAACGGGGGGACTCGGTCGTCACGGGGTGCCCTTTCGCAACTGGTTGACCATGGCCACAGATTCCGCCTGCGAGCAGGCTTCGGCCTGTAGTTGATGGTAGGCCGCCATCATGGGCAGGACGAACCTGTCGTCCCGTTCAAGATGGCCCCGCTGGGCGGACTCGGCGTACGACAGGAGCGACCGGTCCGACATCGTGAGGATGTAGACCGGCAGGCTGAGCGGTCGGCGCTCCCCCATGGTGAACGGGGCGATCTGAAGCACGGTGTTGGGCAGCTCGGCAAACTCGAGTAGCCGCGCCAACTGGGCTTTCATGACGGCGGGTTGGCCGACGGGTCGACGGAGACAGCTTTCATCCAGCACCGCGGAGATCAGCGGCGGGGGCGTCCGAACGAGCGCGGCCTGCCGCTCCGCGACGAGCGTGACCCTCTCGTGTGCCTGCTCGTCGGTGATCGCTCCCCGCTTGACGGCGCTGTCCGCCACGACCGTTGCGTACTCGGATGTCTGAAGCAGGCCGGGAATAACACCTACTTCGTACAGCCGGATCTCCGCCGCGCGCGCCTCGTGGTCAACGAATTGAGGGAAGCCCTCCAGCAGGCTGCCGTGCCGGATCTCGCGCCCCTGGCGCTCGAACGTGTCGGTGGTGTCCGCGATACCGAAGGCAAGGTCCACACTGCGCGAGAAGCGCAAGGTCGGCATCTTCCGAGCAGTTTCCACAGCCGAGACATGCGAACTGGCATACCCCACCCGCTCCGCCAGGTCCTCCTGTGTCCAGCCACGTTCCTCCCGTGCATGGCGTAAACGAGCGCCGAAGGCGGCCTGAGGAGAACTGTCCGGGTCCAACTCCTTACGGTTCAAAGCGCTTGCACCAATCTTTCGTTCTTGGCTGACCAGTTGAATGGTTCCCCGCCGTGGGCCACGCTGAACCCCTTAGTAGTCGCAGCACTACGGAGAGGAGCGGACATGTCCGATTGGCGGACGGCGAATAAGCTCAGGGAGGCGGAGGAGGCGGAGGAGGCGCGGGAGGCGCTGCGTGCGGCGTTGCGGCGGGCGGGTATTCAGCTGCCGTCGATGGACGTGCGCCCCACGACGCGTGCCGACGGCGCGGGGTACGCCCTGGTGAGCCTCGGGGACTGCGCTCCGGTCGTGGCGCGTGACCTGGCGGCGGCCATCGAGAGGGGGGCGGCGCGGTGACCCCGGGCGCGTTCCGCGCTGTTCCGTACGCGGTCGTGCGGGACGAGGCGGTGGAGCCCACGTACGAGGCGGAGTGCGCCTCGGGCGAGATCGCGTGCTGCGAGAACTCCGGGCCGCATCGGGACGCGGGCCCGGTCGAGGTGTGGATGCGCCGACACGCCGACGACACCGGGCACCGCCGCTGCCTCCGGATCTTCTCCGACTACGCGTTGGTGCGACGGGGCGAACCGGTGCCGGTGGAAGGGTGCGCGTCGTGAACCCCGCCCTCGCGGTCGAGCGCTCGTGGCGCGTGACGTGGCCCCCGGTCGCGCAGACCGGCGACGGCAACGCGTGGGTGACGGGGGCGTGTTGGCTGTACTGCCGGCGCGAGGGCGTACGCGTGCTGTGGGTCGGCTCCGTGCGTACGCCGGGCGCGACGGGCGACGTGTACGCGTGCGGCCCGTGCATCGCGGAGCTGGACCGCATGGTGCGCGAGGAGTCGTACGGCAGGGACCCGGCGGGGGCGGCCGGAACGACGACGTGTGAACACCGGCGGCTGGCGAAGCGCGGCGGCAAGACGCACTGCCGGGACTGCGAGCGACAGCTCTACCTGTGAACTGTTCACGCTCCCGCGCCCGCCCGGCCAGCCCCAGGACGGCACGGTGGCCGCAGGGGTCTATTCGACAGCGGAGGACACATGCACCAGGTGATTGCCAGCCCGCAACATGACAAGTTCGTCGTCGTACGGCCGGGCGCGCGCAAGGGAATGCACATCCCTCGGGACTTCTACCGGGAGTTGACAGAGTCCGTATCGCGGGAAAGGCCCGTCCTGCCGTGGCTTGCCGACGCTGCTCGGCAGGCGTGGGGACTGGACCTCTCAGGACGGCCCAGCACGGGGACTGTGCTTGTCCGCCCCATCACGCGGTTGAACTACAGCCGGGCAACCTACGAGATCAACAAGGGCTGCAACTTCAACTGCGAGCACTGCTTTCTCGCGGAGCGCAGGTTTTCCGGGGTACCGCGAGACGAGAAGGACCGACTGCTTGCCGTGTTGCGTGACGCCGGCGTCCTGTGGCTGCAGTTCACGGGCGGGGAACCCACGATTGACCGGGACTTCCGTCACGCCTACCGGCAGGCGTACAGAATGGGGATGATGATCGAGATCCTGACGAACGGGTCGCGACTGCACCAGGCGGAGACCATCGGACTCCTGTCGTCCATGCCTCCGCACAAGGTGACCGTCTCGCTTTACGGAGCATCCGAGGAGAGCTTCGATTCCCTGACGCGGAAGCCTGGCGCGTTCAAGCTCCTGATGAAGGGCCTCAGTGCTGCCCAAGAAGCCGGTGTGTCACTCGAACTCGCTTTGATCATCACGAAGCACAACGCGCATGAAGTGGATGAGATGCGCGCCGTGGCAGAACGCTACGCCGTGAGCTTCAGGGAATACGCGAACATCTCACCCACGTACGACGGCAACCCCGAACCGCTTGCGGCGCAGGCGCCCGGGTTTCTGAACAAGTCCGCCGTCTTCGAAGGCTGTCCGGCTGGACACTCGTTCTTTCACGTGGACCCGCACGGTTTCGCGACCATGTGCAAAGTCGGTCGTGAGAACCCCGTCAACCTGATGACAGACGGGCTGGACGGGCTCCTGCGTCTGCCTGCCATCGCGGACGCCCAAATGCTTCGCTCCGGAGGTTGTGGCGGCTGTCGGCTCTCGGCCACTTGCCGGGTGTGCCGACCGCTCGCAAAGGCCTACCAGGAAGCGAAGGCACCACTGGAAACCTACTGTCAACACGGAAACGGAGTCATGGCATGACCGCAGTAGCCGTAGAGATCACCCCCCGGCAGGTGGCGGCCTCGCCCACGCCAACAGCCCTCCCTCAGGCGAGCCCTGAGCCCGTTGGTGTGGTCATTGTCGAGGATGTGGAGACGCTCGCCGAAGGCACCGGCCCCGGCTGCAACGACGACAACCCCTACCGGTAAAGAAGCACATCCCGCGCGGGCATCACTGCGTCCAAGCTGTGGAGCCCGCGCGGCCCGCCCTGTGAGAGGGTGAGGCACCGTGGCAACAATGCGTACCGACTTCGAAGACCTGCCGGCGCCCGTTCTCGCCGCCGTCGAAGCGCGGACAGGACCGATCCTCAAGGCCGAGCCCGTAAGTCAGGGATTCAACAGCGAAATCGGAGCACACGTTTCCACCGAGTCCGGCACCTGCTTTGTGAAGGGGCTACGTGCCGACCACAAGCGGGTGTGGACACAGCGGCGGGAAGCCGAGGTAAACCCCTTCCTCCGCGGCATCGCCCCGGCGCTGCTCTGGCGCATCGAAGAAGCCGGATGGGACCTCTTGGCTTTCGAGTCTCTGGAAGGCCGTCACGCCGACTACTCGCCGGATTCACCGGACCTGCCGAAGGCCGCGGAACTGCTGCGCTGTCTGGGGGAGATCGGCTGCCCGGACATCGAGCTTCGGCGCGCTGAGCAACGCATGGGGCGGTACGTGAACCACGCGTCGGATCTCGACCACTTCGCAGGGCAGTCGCTACTCCACACAGACCTCAACAACGCCAACGTTCTCGTTGACGCCACCACCGCGTACCTCGTCGACTGGGCATGGGCAACTCGCGGCGCCGCGTGGCTGGACGCCGGCTACTGGGTCGTGTGGCTCATCGCTGCCGGAGGGCACGAACCCGCGGAAGCGGAGCAGTGGGCGGCCGAGGTTCCCGCCTGGCGCTCCGCCCCCGCGGCAGGCGTCACAGCCTTTGCCCAGGCCACGGCGAACCTGTGGGAAGAGATCGCCGGTGAAGACTGGGACCCGTGGACGGCACGCATGGTCAACGGGTCGCGTCGTTGGGCGGAGTACCGGAAATCCGTATAGGCGCGGGCCTCCGTGAACACCACGCTGTGGCGCCCGGTTTCGGCCAGTGGGCTGGGGCCGGTTCAGACCCAGCGGTAGCGGCCGGTGAAGTTGCGCATCACCGGCGGCTCGTAGTCGAAGCGGATGCCGCTGATGGTGGACGCCCCAGCCGCCACCTCGATCAGGGCATCGGCCACATAGTCCATGTGGTCGTTGGTGTAGGCGCGACGCGGAATGGTGAGCCGCAGAAGTTCGAGTGGTGCCTTCTCCTGTACGCCGGTGTCCGGGGCGCGGCCGAGCAGCAGCGAGCCGATCTCCACTGATCGGACGCCCGCTTCCAGGTACAGGGCGCAGGCGAGGGCGTGCCCGGGGAACTGGTCGTAGGCCAGGTGGGGCAGCATGGCCCCGGCGTCGACGAAGACCGCATGGCCTCCCGTGGGGTGCTGAATCGGGATGCCGGCGGCGCGCAGGCGCTCGCCGAGGTAGGCGACCTGTCCGATCCGGTGGGTGAGGTAGTCGGGGTCGATCGCCTCCTCCAAGCCGATGGCGAGCGCTTCCATGTCGCGGCCCGCCAGCCCTCCGTACGTGATGAAGCCTTCTGTCAGCAGGCAGCGCTGCTGGGCCCTTCGGTACAGTTCGGCGTCCTCGCGGAAGGCGCAGAAGCCGCCGATGTTCGCCAGGCCGTCCTTCTTGGCGGATGCGACGGCGATGTCTCCGCAGGCCATGGTCTCCGCCACGATGTGGGACATCGGGCTGTCCTTGAACTCCTCCTCGCGGTGCTTCACGAACCAGGCGTTCTCGGCGAAGCGTGCGATGTCAAGAATGACCGGGATGCCGCGGCTGCGGCAGTGGGACGAGACTTCGCGCAGGTTGGCGACCGACATGGGCTGCCCACCGGAGGTGTTGCAGGTAATGGTGGCGATGACACCGGCCACGTTCGCGGCGCCGTGCTGCTCGATGGCGGAGGTGAGCGCCGGAAGGTCGAAGTTTCCTTTCCACGGGTGGTACGTGCCGGTGTCCAGGGCGTCGGGGGTCAGGGTGTTGACGGCCCGCGCACCGGTGAGTTCCACGTGCGCTTTGGTCGTCTCGAAATGGAAGTTGGAGATGAAGACCGGCGAGGGCGACCCGCGGTGCGCGACCAGTTCGGGGAAGAGGATGTTCTCGGCGGCCCGCCCCTGATGGGTGGGAATGGTCAGGGGAAAACCGAGGAGCCGGGAGATGGTGTCCCGCAGCCGGTGGAAGCTTCTGCTGCCCGCGTACGCCTCGTCGCCGGTGACGAGGCCGCCCCACTGCCGGTCGCTCAACGCGCCGGTGCCGCTGTCGGTGAGCAGGTCGATGTAGACGTCGTCGCTGCTGAGAGAGAAGAGGTTGAGGCCCGCGCGGCGCAGTGCCTCCTCGCGGTGGCTCCGCGTCGTCATCCGGATGGGCTCGACGACCTTGATGCGAAACGGTTCCGGCAGGCGCCTGGACATGCTGCGTACTCCCAAAGTGTGGCCCGTAGGGGCGCTGCGAGAAAGGAGGGGGAGGGCGGCGGGCCGTCACCGTTCCCGAACGGCCTGCTGATACGCGCCGGGCGTGACACCGATGCGCGCTTTGAACGTCCTGATCAGGTGGGCCTGATCGCTGAACCCGGTACGCACCGCCACGGCCGGCGCCCGCTCGCCGCTGCGCAAGAGCTGCTTCGCGGCGATGATGCGCCGGTTGACGAGAAAGGCATGCGGCGTGAGCCCCGTACGGCGGCGGAACGCGCTGATGAGTCGCTGCCGTGGGACTTTTGCCTCATTGATGAGGTCCGAAAGCGTCACATTGGCGGCGTAGTCGTCGCACAGCAGCGTCACGGCACGATCGATGGGGCCGTCCTCCTGCCCGGCTGCCGCCAAGCGGACGCCCGCATAGCGTTCCAGGCAGTACGCGTAGGCCGTGAAGAGGCGTTCCTCCGCCTCGAGTGTGCACTCGCCGCGCCGTGAACTCTCGTGCGCCTTGAGGAACATGGCCGCGCCCGCGGGGTCGTCCACCACTGGCTCGGTGAAACGGACCGGCCCGCGCGGGGGAGCCGCCGCGCTCTCGACAGCGATGCGATGCAGGAGAGGTTCCGGCGGATAGCTCGCCCGGTAGCTCAGGCCGCCGCCGCTCGCCGCGCCGTCGTGGACCTCGAAGGGGTTGCAGAAGATCAACTGCGCCACCCGTGGGCTGTAGGACCGGCCGCCGATCGAGAGCGCGCCGACGCCGCGGGAAAGTGCCGCGACGATGAAGGTGTCGTGCAGGTGCGGCGAGTACCGGTACCCGTCCAGTCGGCCGAGGAGGAACTCGACGCCGTTCGCCGTCGACGTGAAGTAGTCGATCTTGCTGCTGGCTTGCCTCGTCATGCGCTTCCACCATGCTCAGCGGCTTTCTGTCGGCGTTCAGAGTGCCACCTGCCGACAGCGGGGTATTGAAGAAAAATCCCGGCTCTCCCTGGCCGCTTCCGGCCGCTGGGCCAGGCCGACGCGTTCGCCGCCTTCCCCGACGGCGGGGGGCGGCACCCGGGGGTGCTGATGTACGCGGACGGCTTCGGCATACGGCCCGTGCTGCGGGAGATGGCCGCCGAGCTGGCCGGACACGGTTACTACGTGCTCGTCCCCAACTACTTCTACCGGCACGGCCCGGCGCCGGTGATCGAACTCCCCGCGCACATCGGGGAAGAGGCACGTCCCGCGGTGTTCGCCGAGCTGATGCCCCTGATCGAGGCGCACACCGCCGAACTCGCCCTGCGCGACGCCGACGCCTGCCTCCGGTTCCTCACCGGCCAGCCCGAAGTCGCCGCCGGGCCGGTCGCGGTGACCGGCTACTGCTTCGGCGGCCTCCTGGCGGTACGTACCGCCGCGGCCCACCCCGGGGAGATGGCCGCCGTCGCCGCGTTCCACGCGCCGGTGGGCGCGGACGGGCCCGACAGCCTCGGGAAGCTGGCCGCCGAGGTCCACTTCGGCCACGCCGAGGGCGACTTGACGCCCTCGGAACTGGGCGAGCTCAACGGGATCCTGGACGCCGCGGGGGTCGACCACACCTCCGAGATCTACCCCGGCACCGTCCACGGCTTCACCATGTCCGACACCGACTCCTTCGACCCGGCCGCGTTGCGGCACCACTGGGACCGCCTGCTGCCCCTCCTCGGCCGCACCCTGACCGGCCGCTGAGGCTCCGGCGCCGGGGCCGACCGGCTCGCAGTGGCTGAGGGCCGTCCTCAATCGCCGGACGGGCTGGAGGGGGCGCGCCGACCGCGCTACGCGGCCGCCCCGTAGGGGGACTTGGCGCGGGCCTCGCGCAGGGCCGAGGCCCACCAGGTGAGCTGGTCGAGCATGCCCTTTGCCGCCGCGCCGCTGCCCTCCGCGTCCTTCGGGCGGCCGTCGGGGCCGAAGAGGCCGCCCGCGTTGTGGAAGCTGAGGGCGTCGCGGACGGTGACGGCGTGGAGTTCCGCGAAGACCTGCCGGAGCTGTTCGACGGCGCGCAGGCCGCCGCTAACGCCGCCGTACGCGACGAAGCCGACCGGCTTGGCCTGCCATTCGCCGTGGAACCAGTCGATTCCGTTCTTCAGCGACGCGGGGAAGCTGTGGTTGTACTCGGGCGTGACGACGACGAACGCGTCCGCCGCGGCCAGCCGTTCGGACAGCCCTTCCAGCACGCGCGCCGTCTCCGGCGGCGGTCCGGCGCTGAAGTCCGGGAAGATCAGCGGGAGTTCGTGGTCGGCCAGATCGATGACGTCGACCTCGCCGAAGCCGCCGTGCGTCTCCGCCTCGCCCGCGAACCAGTCGCCGACGACCGGGCCGAAACGCCCCTCGCGCACGCTCCCGTAGATCACGGCGAGCCGGCTGCCGCCGGGCGGAGTGCTGCTGCTCGTGCTGCTGCTGACGCTGGACATGGTCTCTCCTTGAGTTCGTACGGCATCGCGCAGCACCGCGCGACACCGACGACGATGCAACTTGAAGCCAGCTTCAAGTCAAGCGTCAGACGCCCCCGGCGGCTCCGGCAATGGCTCCGGCGCCCCCGGCAGCCGCAGCACCGCCTCCGTGCCGCCGCCCTCCGGGCGGCGCAGCTCCGCTTCGCCGCCGGCCTGGCGGGCCGTGCGGGCGACTATGGACAGGCCGAGGCCCGAGCCGGGGAGGCTGCGTGCGGTCGGGGAGCGCCAGAAGCGGTCGAAGACGTACGGGAGGTCCTCCTCCGCGACGCCCGGCCCCCAGTCCCGTACGCGCAGTGTGCCGCCCTCCAGCTTCACGTCGACGGCGCCGCCGGGCGGGCTGAACTTGACCGCGTTGTCCAGCAGGTTGACCACCGCGCGCTCCAGCGCGGCGGGCTCGGCCCGTACGTACCAGGGGTCGAGGCGCGCGGTGACGGTGATGCCGGAGCCGCGCAGCCGTACGCGTTCCACCGCGCGTTCGGCGGTGTCGTGCAGGGCGACGAGGGCGACGGGCGGGCTGCCCGCGGGCGCGGCATCGGGGCGGGACAGCTCCTGGAGGTCGCCGATGAGGACGCCGAGTTCGGCCATCTGCGCCTTGACGGAGGCGAGGAGGGCGGTGCGGTCGGCGGGGGGCAGTTCGCGGCCGGTCTCCTCGCTGCGTACGAGCAGGTCGATGTTCGTACGGAGCGAGGTCAGCGGCGTACGGAGCTCGTGCCCGGCATCGGCGATGAGCTGCTGCTGGAGTTCGCGGGAGGAGGCGAGGGAGGCGGTCATGGAGTTGAAGGAGCGGGAGAGGCGGGCGATCTCGTCGTCGCCTTCCACCGGGATGTGGACGGTCAGGTCCTCCGTACGGGCAACGTGTTCCACCGCGCCGGTCAGCCGGTCGACGGGGCGCAGCCCGGCGCGGGCGAGCGCGACGCCGGCGCCCGCCGCGCCCAGTACGCCCGCCGCGGCGACGAGGCCGAGCACCAGCGCGAGTGTGTCCAGCGAACGGTCGACCTCGCTGATCGGCCGTGCCACCGACACGGCGGCGGCGGTGCCTTCGAGGGGGCGGGTGAGCACGCGGTAGTCCTCACCGTCGTCGGCGCGGGCGCTGTGGATCGACTCGCTGCGCTGCCCCTGCGCAACCTCCACGTCGGCGTCGGTGACGGGCAGCGGCTGGTTGCCGAAGGCCATGCAGCTGGTGCCGTTGGCGTCGACGATCTGCACGGTGGAGTCGAACGGGTTGGGCACCGCCTGGCGTTCCTTCGCCGGTACGGCCCGGCACTGGCCGGACTCCACCTGCCGGATGACGACCTGGCCGGGTACGCGGTTGTCGCGCAGCGCGTCGTCCAGCGAGGTCATCAGCTCGGCGCGTACGAGCAGCCACGCCACCATCGCGCAGGCGGCCACCGCGACCGCCACGGTCACCGCCACCAGCAGCGCGAGCCGGGAGCGCAGCGGCAGCGCGTTGAGCCAACGCCGCACTATGCCGAGCCTCTCGGTGTACCGGAGCCCCGCTGGGCGGCACTGCCCCTGTGCCCGTCGCCCTTGGGCCCGTCGCCCCTGCCCGCGTCGGACTCGCGCAGGACGAAGCCGACGCCCCGTACGGTCTGTACGAGCCGCGGCTCGCCGCCCGCCTCGGTCTTGCGGCGCAGGTACATCACGTACACGTCCAGCGAGTTGGACGACGGCTCGAAGTCGAAGCCCCAGACGGCCTTGAGGATCTGCTCCCGCGTGAGGACCTGCCGCGGGTGCGACAGGAACATCTCCAGCAGCATGAACTCCGTACGCGTCAGCTCCACCGGCCGCCCGCCGCGCGTCACTTCGCGGCTGCCCAGGTCCATCCGCAGGTCCGCGAAGGCCAGCGTGCCGGGCGGCGCCCCCGAAGCACCGGCCGCACCAGCCGCGCCGGGTGCCGCGCCGCCGCCCGCGGCCGCCTCCTCGGCGTACGAGCTGCGGCGCAGCAACGCGCGGATGCGCGCCAGGAGTTCGTCCAGCTCGAACGGCTTGACGAGGTAGTCGTCGGCGCCCGCGTCCAGCCCGGTCACGCGGTCGCCGACCGTGTCGCGGGCGGTCAGCATCAGGATCGGCACCCGTACGCCCGAGGCACGCAGCCGGCGGGCGGCGGTGAGGCCGTCCATACGGGGCATCAGCACATCGAGGATGATCAGCTCAGGCTCGTGCGCGGCGGCCTGCTCGAGGGCGTCCAGGCCGTCGACGGCGAGCACGGTCTCGTACCCCTCGAAGCTGAGGCTGCGGCGCAGGGCGTCCCGCACCGCGGGCTCGTCGTCGACGATCAGCACGCTCATGCCCTCCAGCATGCCTGGTGACGGGCCGTCCGCGGCGGCGGTCGGGACGGATTCGGGTACAGGGGCGGTTACGGGGACGGAGGCAGGTGGGGGAGCGGGTGCGCCGGTCACGGGACTGCCCGCCGCCGGCACCGCGCCCGCCGCCCGTTCAGTCGTTTCCGGCACGGAGATCGTCCAGCACCCGCTTCGCGTCGTTGACGGGGATGGCGAAGCCGAGGCCCGCGCTGCCCGAGTCGGAGGCGGCGGCGCCGTCGCCGCCGTTGCCGTACATGGCCGAGTTGATCCCTATGACCTCGCCCGCCATGTTCACGAGCGGGCCGCCGGAGTTGCCGGGGTTCAGCGAGGCGTCCGTCTGGAGCGCCTTGTACGTGGTGGTGTCCGTGCCGACGTCGCCGTTGTACTGGCCGCCGCCGAACTCGAACGGCCACCGCCCGTCCCCGCCGCCCTGCCGGCCGGAATCGCCGTCCTCCCGCTGCACCTTCACCTCGCGGTCCTTGGCCGAGATGATCCCGCTGGTGACGGTGCCGGTCAGGCCCTCGGGCGAGCCGAAGGCGACGACCTCGTCACCGACGCCGACCTTGTCGGAATCGCCGAGGACGGCCGGGGTCAGGCCGCCGGCGCCGTCGACCTTGATCAGCGCCAGGTCCAGGTCCGGCTCGGTGCCGACGACGTCGGCGGTGGCGGTCTTGCCGTTCTCGAACGTGACCTGCACCTTCTCGGCGCCCGCGACGACGTGGTTGTTGGTGAGGATCTCGCCGTCCTCGGTGATCACCACGCCGGAGCCGGTGGCCTCCCCCTCCGCCGAGGTGGCGTTGATCTCCACGACGCTCTGGCTGACCGTCTTGGCCACCGTGCCGACGGTGCCGCCGTTGGCGGAGGTCTGCGCGGCCGACGTGGCGGAGCTGCCGCCGCCACCGTCCGAGCCGCCGCCGTACGCGCCCTCCACGACCGCGCCCGCCCCGCCGCCGACCAGCGCCGCCGCCACGGCCACGGCGGCGAGCAGCGCGGCGGGCCGGCTGCGCGGCCGGCGCCGCGAAGCGGGCGGCTTGGCGGCGGAGGCGGGGGCCAGTCGGCGCGGGGCGCGGCGGGCGGCGGCGGAACGGGGGATGCGTGCTCGGGCGCGGGGTGCGCGTGCGCGGAGCGGTCCGGGTCCGGGTGGTTCGTGTCGTATGCGCTCATGCCGACCAGCGTGCTGGCCGCTCATGAGATTTACGTGAGTGCGGGCTTAGGTTGCCGTCTATATCTGCGGGCGCCCGCGCCGGGCCCGTGCGCCGCGGCTCACCCGTGCCCGACGGCTCAGGTGTACTGCGGCCACGCCTGCTGCTGGTAGGACTGCTGGTAGGACTGCGCCGGGTTCTCCTGTACGGCCGGGTTGTCGCCCCACTCGTGCAGGATGCCGTCCCAGTCGTGGGTGCCGCCTGCCGTGTCCCCCGTGTACGTGCGGTTCGGGTCCTGGCCCCACGCCTGCTGTACGGCGGCGTTCCAGCCGGCCTGCGTCGGGTCCGTGACGGCCGTGACGTCCCAGCCGGACGTCGCCTGCTGCGTGGGGATGCCGTACGCGTCGGTCTGCACCGCTCCGGAGCCGCGGCGGTGCCGGCCCGCCGCCTCCTCCGGTGCGTACGCGCCCCGGTACGGCCCGAGTCTGCCCTGCACCGACAGCTGCTGGGCGCGGGTGACCAGGCGCGACAGGTCCAGCCCGAACTCGGCCGCCAGCACCTGCAGATCCACGCCCGTCTGCCAGCCCCCGACGAGGACGGCGTCCATCGCCGCCGACCACACCGGCTCCGTGCCCGCACCCGCGGCGGCCCCCGCGCCCGTCACCTGTGCCTGCGCCTGCGCCTGCTGTGCCTGGGTCTGCTGCGTCTGCTGGGCCTGTGCCTGTGCCTGCTGCGCCTGTACGTGGGCCTGCAACTGCGTCTGGCCCACCTGCGGTTGCGGCTGGGTCTGCGACTGCGCGTATCCCGAGCCGTCGGGCACGCCGTTGGCGAGGTGCTGCTCCTCGGCCGTCGGCGGGTTCGCGGCGGGGGCGGTGAGCAGTTCGTCCGCGACGGCGCGGGCGTCCTCCTTGCCCACCGTGCGGCGGGCGATGCGTACCTCCCGTTCGGTCAGACCGAGCAGATCGGCCACCGCACCGTCGTTGCGTACGGTCACCGCGAACGCCGCGAGCATCCGCGACCGGGCGGCCTGGGCATCGTCAAGCGTGCCCTGGACGTCTCTCACGTTTTCGTCGCTGCGGCAGAACGCCTCTGCCAGTACCGCGTTGCGGTCCCAAAGCTGCCTCGGTTCCATGGCCGGATCAACGTGCGCCGTCCCTCGAACGCATCCGTTTCGTCCCGCGTATCACACTAATGGCCGTATGCTCCCGGCGGTTGGTGACGGCGGGGCGCGCCGGCGTACACCGCAGCGCGCAGGTGCGCGCCGGGGCGCGCCCGCCGGCCCGTTTCCCTAGCCGCAGCCGCAGGAGCGGCGCACCACCAGGCCGGACGGGAACTGCCGGACGCGCTCGCGGCGCGACCCCAGCACCCGCAGCCCGTCGTCCAGCACCAGGTCGACCGCCGCCCGCGCCATCGCGGGGCGGTCGGACGCGACGGTCGTCAGCGGCGGGTCGGTGAGCGCCGCCTCCTTGACGTCGTCGAAGCCGGTCACGGCCAGCTCGCCGGGCACGTCGATGTCCAGCTCGCGGGCGGCCCGCAGAACGCCGATGGCCTGGTCGTCCGTCGAGCAGAACAGCGCCGTCGGCCGGTCCGGCCGGTCCAGCAGGTCCAGCGCGAGCCGGTACGTGTCGTAGCGGTTGTACGGGGACTGGAACAGGCGGCCCTCCACCGAGCGCCCCGCCTCCCGCATGGCCCGCGACCAGCCGTCGACGTGGTCGGTCACCGGGTCGCCGTTCTCCGGTGTGGACTCCATGCCGCCGAGGCACGCGACGTACTCGTGCCCGTGCTCCAGCAGATGCCGGGTGGCGAGCTGCGCTCCGCCCACGTCGTCCAGGACCACGGCCACGTCGTCGATCGCCTCCGGGCGGCGGTGCAGCAGCACCACGCGGGCGTCCCAGGCCTCGATCTCCGTCGCGGAGTGCTCGCTGGGGCCCTGGCTGATGAGGATCAGCCCGGACACCCGCATGCCCAGGAAGGCGCGGAGGTAGTGCACCTCGCGCTCGTCGAGGTAGTCCGAGTTGCCGACGAGGACCATCTTCCCGCGGTCCGCCGCGGCCTGTTCGACCGCGTGCGCCATCTCGGCGAAGAACGGCTGACGCGCGTCCGGGACGATCAGGCCTATCAGGTCGGTCCGCCGCGACGCCATGGCCTGCGCGACCCGGTCCGGGCGGTAGCCGAGCTCTCTGATGGCGGCCAGCACCCGCTCCTTGGTGGCCGGTGCCACCGGGCGGGGCCCGTTGTTGATCACATAGCTGACCACCGCGGTCGACGTACCCGCCAGCCTTGCCACATCGTCCCGCGTCACCTTGGCCACGGCGGTCAGTCTACGCGGGGTGCGTGGGCTCCTCGCAGGTGCGCGCACCACTCGTATGACCGGAGGTACGTCCCGCCGTACGCGCCCGGCCGCCGCGGATCCGGCGCACCGCTGCCGTACGTCCGCTCAGCGTCCGCCGTACGTCCGGGGCACCGCTGCCGTCACGTCCGCCTCAGCGTCCGCCGCCGGTGTCGGCCGCGCGCCGGGTGACCTCCTCGGCCGCCTCGGTGACGGACTTGGACTCGGCGTCCGCCTTCTTCGCGGCGGCGGACTTCTCGCCCTTGTCGGGCGAGACGAAGCGGTAACCGACGTTCCGTACGGTCCCGATCAGCGCCTCGTACTCCGGGCCGAGCTTCGCGCGCAGCCGCCGTACGTGCACGTCGACGGTGCGGGTGCCGCCGAAGTAGTCGTAGCCCCACACCTCCTGGAGCAGCTGGGCCCGCGTGAAGACCCGGCCGGGGTGCTGGGCGAGGTACTTGAGGAGCTCGAACTCCTTGAACGTGAGGTCGAGCACCCGGCCCTTGAGCTTTGCGCTGTACGTGGCCTCGTCCACCGACAGGTCGCCGTTGCGGATCTCCATCGGGCTGTCGTCCGAGCCGATCTGCTGCCGGCCGGTCGCCAGCCGCAGTCGCGCCTCGACCTCGGCGGGGCCCGCAGTGTCGAGCAGGACGTCGTCGACGCCCCACTCGGCGGTGACGGCCGCCAGGCCGCCCTCGGTGACGATCAGCACCAGCGGGCAGCCGGGGCCGGTGGAGCGCAGCAGCTGGCACAGGGCGCGGACCTGCGGCAGGTCGCGCCGCCCGTCGACGAGGATGACGTCGGCGCCGGGAGCGTTCACCAGCGCGGGGCCCTCGGCGGGCACGACCCGTACGTTGTGCAGCAGGAGACCCAGCGCGGGGAGGACTTCGGTGGACGGCTGGAGGGCGTTGGTGAGCAGGAGGAGCGAGCTCATGCGCGCTCACCTCCGGTGGAGGGCGGTCGGTGTCCTGTTCGCTGACCCATGTGTCGGGTTCCTTCCTCGGTCCCTGCGAGGACGTCGGCGGCACCGCTCCGTACCGCCCGTAAAAGCACAAAAGGATCCGGGGGCAACGCTGCCCGGATCCCTCTTGCCCAGCAGAATAGCCCACCTGGGCAGGTAACGGGAGTGTGAGATGTCCGGTCACCGCTTACACGCGAACACGGAGGGTGACTTCGCGGTTTCGTGCGACACCACACGGAACGGCCGGGCGATGCCGTACGGAACGCCGGAGTGACACCGTACGGAACGCCGGAGTGACACCGTACGGAAGCGCCCGAAAGGGGCAACTCGACCCGCGCGGCACGCGCCGCTCCCGCGACGCGCCATCATGGGACCCGCACCGGAAACCGGCGAGAGGGACAGCATGGCGAGCGGCACGATCCGCTACTGGGCGGCGGCCAAGGCCGCGGCCGGCCTCGCGGAGGAGAAGTACGACGCCGCGACGCTCGCCGACGCGCTCGCCGACGCACGCGTACGGCACACCGCGCGCCCCGACTTCGAACGGGTGCTGCTCCGCTGCTCGTTCCTGGTGGACGGAGCACCCGTCGGCACCCGCGCGCACGACGCGGTGCCGCTGAGCGAGGGCGGCACGGTCGAGGTGCTGCCGCCGTTCGCGGGCGGTGCGCGATGACGGGGAGAGCGCCGCACTACGGCGGCCCGTACGAGCCGCAGGACCCGCACGCGCGGCAGCCGTACGGGCGGGACGCGTACGGTCGCGACGCGTACGGGCACGATGCGTACGGGCACGACGCGTACGGGCCGGACGCACGCGGACAGCAGCCGTACGCGCAGCAGCCGTACGAGCCGTACGAGCAGCCGTACGGGCACGAGGCGTACGACCCGCAACGGCCGGTGGCGTACGTCCAGCCGCAGGAGCCGTACGACGCGTACGACGCGCAGCCGTACGAGCCGCAGCCGGGGCCGCACGCGTACCCGTATCCGCACTCGCAGGGCACGGTGTACGTCCCGCCCCAGGCCCAGCAGCCCCAGCAACCGCAACAGACGCAACAGACGCAACAGCCACAGCAGCCGCAACAGGCCCAGCCCGTACCGCAGGCGCCCCCGCCGCCGCAGGCACGCCCGCACCGCACGCACCCCGGGCCCGGCCCGCTGCCGCCCGAGCAGCACACCACCAGCGCCACCGGCGCGCTCGTACCGGACGACCCCGCTCCGCGCGCCCCGCGTACGGCGTCGGCGTCCGCGCCGCGCTCCAGCACGCGGCGCGCGCGGCCGAGCCCGATCATCGCGCCCGGTCTGCAGCCGGCCGCGGTGACCGCCGTACTCGCACTGCTGCTGGCCGGTACCGCGCCGCTGCCGCGTGCCGTGCTCGCGGTGGCCGTGGTGCTGCTGCAGGCGGTGACGGCCGCGGGCTGGTTCCGGCTGAACGGGATGTGGCCCGCGCGCCAGGGCATCGCGCTGGCGTTCCTCGCGGGCGTCACGGCGGACGTCGCGCTGCTCGCCGCCGGCCGGGAGCACACCGGCACGGCGCTCGTCGGCACGCTGGGCATCTGGTGCGTACTGGCGATCGTGCTCCAGCTCCGCAACCACTCCAGCCCGGACGAGCGCCTGTACGCGCTCACCGCGGCCTTCACCGCCACCGGCCTCACCGTGGTCGCCGCCGGCCATCTGGCCATCGCGCCGACGAGCACGGACGCGGTCACCGTGGGCGCCGCGGCGGTCGGCGTCGCCGTACTGGCGCGTGCGCTGCCGCTGCCCCCGTTCGTCTCCCCCGCGGTGGCGCTGCTCGCGGCGGCCGGCGCGGGCATCGCGGCGGGCCGCCTCACGGACATGGGCAACGAGGGTGCGCTGCTGGGGCTGGCGGCCGGGGTGTGCGCGCTGACCGGCCTCCGGGTCGCGAGCTACGACTTCCCGTCCCGTTTCGTGCACATGACCGCGGGCGTGGCACTGCCGCTCACGCTGGCGGCCCCCGCGGTGTACCTGCTGGGCCGCGCGCTGGTGTGAACCGGCGGGCGGGAACGCGCGCGTGGCGAACGGTCCGCCGCACCCGCCGGGTTGTACCGGCTCTGATACGAAGCCGTGCGGTGGCCGTTCAGGCTCCCCGCCCGCTCAGGACGTCGCGTTAGGCTCACGGCAGTCGAACACCTGGGGGAAGTACGCATGCGCGCACTCCGGATCACTCTTGTCGTCCTCGTGGTGCTGTCCGGGCTCTTCATCGCCGCCGACCGCATCGCCCTGAGCATGGCGGAGGACGAGGCGGCCAAGAAGGTGAAGGAGGCCCAGGGGGTGGCCGGCGCCGAGTCCGCGTCCGTCTCGATCCACGGCTTCCCGTTCCTCACCCAGGTCGCGTCCAAGGAACTGGACGACGTGGACGTGGAGCTGACCGGCATGACGGCGGCCGCCGGCGGCCAGGAGGTCACGGTGACCCGGGTCGACGCCTCGCTCAGCGACGTGACGATCGGCGGGAACTTCGACAGCGCGACCGCGAAGGAGGCGACCGGCGAGGCGGACGTCTCGTACCGCGACCTCAACGCGATCGCCCCGGCCGGTGTGCAGGTGGCGTACGCGGGCGAGGAGCGCGCGGCCAAGAACCAGGTGAAGATCAGCGCCAAGATCGACGTCCTCGGCCGCGAGGTGGAGGTCCCGAGCCCTATCTACAGCACGGTGAAGGTCACCGAGAAGAACACGCTCCAGCTGCACGCCGAGACCATCCCCGGCTCCAGCATTCCGGGCGCGGAGCGGGAGATAAGGAAGAACGTCGACTTCAGCACCACCGTCGCCGGCTTCCCGGACGGGCTGGAGCTGGACGAGGCGGAGACGACCGCCGACGGCGTCACCTTCTCGCTGAAGGGCAAGGACGTGGAGCTCACCAGCTGACCGGCTAGACCTGCTGAGCACGCCGTACGCCACCGCCGTACGAGGCACCCGTCCACCGCACCCGCACGCACCCGCAGGCCCTCCGTACGCGCTCGCACGCGCCCGTACGCACCCGTCCGTCCACGGGCCGAGACAGCGCCGTCCGCAGAACAGATGTCGCACCGCCCCGAGCGCCCGGAGCCCGTACGGCGGGACGCCGCCGGGAGTTCCCGGTCCCGCATCACGGACGATCTCGTCTCATCATACGGATCGCCGGTGACACTGCCCCCCGCCTCTCTTACGATCGAGGCCATGAAGCGACAGGCGGTTCTCACGAAGCGACGGGCAGTCGACCTGTGCCGCGTCGCCGCCATGCTCTGTCGCAGCGCCGTCTGACGGCCGTCTTCCGGTGCCACGCGCCGCGACGCCGACGCACCGCACCACCCCCGCACCATCCGCCGCCAGCCCCTGGCCTGTGCGCCGCACAGCGCTGCCGCGTGTGTCGCCCGGCGCCGCGCGAGCGCGCAGAGGTCCCGCACGCACCCGCACCTGCCCTCCGGAGGAGAACCCATGAGCCGCAGTGACGTCCTGGTGGACGCCGACTGGGTCGAGGCCCGCATCAACGACCCGAAGACGGTCATCGTCGAGGTGGACGAGGACACCTCCGCGTACGAGAAGAACCACATCAAGAACGCCGTCCGGATCGACTGGAAGCAGGACCTCCAGGACCCGGTGCGCCGTGACTTCGTCGACCAGGAGGGCTTCGAGAAGCTGCTCTCGGAGAAGGGCATCGCCAACGACGACACGGTCGTGCTCTACGGCGGGAACAACAACTGGTTCGCCGCGTACGCCTACTGGTACTTCAAGCTCTACGGCCACGAGGACGTGAAGCTCCTCGACGGCGGCCGCAAGAAGTGGGAGCTGGACTCCCGCGACCTGGTCGCCGAGGTGCCGCAGCGCAGCCGTACCGAGTACAAGGCGAAGCCGCAGGACACCTCCATCCGCGCGTTCCGCGACGAGGCCGTGGCCGCGATCGGCACGAAGAACCTGGTGGACGTGCGGTCGCCCGACGAGTTCAGCGGCAAGCTGCTCGCCCCTGCGCACCTCCCGCAGGAGCAGTCGCAGCGTCCGGGCCACATCCCCAGCGCGCGGAACATCCCGTGGTCCAAGTCGGCCAACGACGACGGCACCTTCAAGGCCGACGACGAGCTCAAGGAGCTCTACGAGGCCGAGGGCGTGGACCTCGGCAAGGACACCATCGCCTACTGCCGCATCGGTGAGCGGTCCGCCCACACCTGGTTCGTGCTGCACGAGCTGCTGGGCCAGCCCAACGTCAAGAACTACGACGGCTCCTGGACCGAGTACGGCTCGCTCGTCGGCGTCCCCGTCGAGCTCGGCAGCAACTGAGACCCAGCGGAAGAGAGGGAACCGTATCCATGTGCGGAGCACAGGCAGGCGGGCCGGACGCCGCCACGATCAAGCCCGGCGAGACGACGATCCAGGGCAGCGTGACCCGCGACGGCGAGCCCGTCACCGGCTACGTACGGCTGCTCGACGCGACCGGTGAGTTCACGGCGGAGGTCCCGACGTCCGCGACGGGCCAGTTCCGCTTCTACGCCGCCGAGGGCACGTGGACGGTGCGCGCGCTGGTCCCGGGCGGTTCCGCCGACCGTACGGTGGTCGCGCAGGACGGCGGCCTGGCGGAGGTCGCAATCGCGGTCTGAGCCATCCGCGGGTCTGAGCATCCGCGGGTCTGAGCGTCTGAGACAGACAGCAGGCGGACGAGGGCCGCGCTCCTCCCGGGTTGGACACCTGAGGGGCGCGGCCCTCGCGCGTGCGCGGCCCCGGTGCCGGGCCGCGCCGTGGGGCAGGACGGGCCGGACTACCGTGGGGCCATGGCGAAGAAGCTCGTGATCAAGGTGACAGCCGGGGCCGACGCCCCGGAACGGTGCTCGCAGGCCTTCACGGTGGCGGCGGTCGCCGCCGCGAGCGGTGTCGAGGTTTCGCTCTGGCTGACCGGCGAGTCGGCGTGGTTCGCGCTGCCGGGCCGCGCGGCCGAGTTCGAGCTGCCGCACGCGGCGCCGCTGCCCGAGCTGATCGAGGGCATCCAGGCGGGCGGGCAGATCACCCTGTGCACGCAGTGCGCCAAACGCAGGGGGATCGAGGAGAAGGACGTGCTGGAAGGCGTACGGATCGCGGGCGCGCAGGTCTTCGTCAGCGAGGCGCTGGGGGACGGCGTACAGGCGCTCGTGTACTGAGGCCGCCCCGCGCCTCGTGCACCGAGCCGACCCGCGCCTCGTCTGCTGAACCGCCCGTCGCCTCGTCTGAGCCGCCCCGTGCCGTACGCCGGTCCGCGCGGCGCACCTCACAGCGGTACACCCGTGGCGGACGACTAGACTCGACGGCGGCCGTCACTCCGTACGACGCCCACCGGCGCGCACCGGCGCCCCGTAGAGCCGCTCAAGGAGAGCCCCCGTGCTTGAGGCATTCTTCACCACGCTGATGATCCTGGTCTGTGTCGGGACGGTCGCCTTCGCCGGCCTCACCGTCAAGAAGCTGTACCAGGGCCAGCGCTGACCGCCTGCCGTCCCTCCGCCCCCGCTACAGATCGTCTGAGTCAGCCATGATCGAGATCCCGTCCGACCTCCACCCGGACCTCGTGCCCCTCGCCTTCCTCCTCGGCAACTGGACCGGTGCCGGAGTGGCCGCCCTGGACGGCGACGAGGGCCCCGGCACGGAGAAGTGCAACTTCGGGCAGGAGGTCGCCTTCAGCCACGACGGGCGCGACTTCCTCGAGTACGTCTCGCACAGCTGGGCGCTCGACGCCGACGGCAAGAAGACCCGCCCGCTGGAGACCGAGACCGGGTACTGGCGCATCGACAAGGACCGCCAGGTCGAGGTCGTCATGATCCGCGACCAGGGCGTCGCGGAGGTGTGGTACGGCGAGATGGCGCACCAGAAGCCGCAGATCGACCTGGCCACGGACGCCATCGCGCGTACGGCCTCGGCAGGCGCGTACACCGGCGGCAAGCGCCTGTACGGCTACGTCAACGGCGACCTGATGTGGGTGGGCGAGCGGTCCACGCCGGACACGGCGCTGTACCCGTACATGTCGGCGCAGCTGAAGAAGGCCGTCGACCCGAGCGAGTGGGCGAAGGACATCAAGGACCTGCCCGACGACGGCATCGCCTTCTTCCGCTGACGGCCCGCGCACCCCACGCACCCCACGCACTCTGCGCACCCTGCGCATCTCCGGTCGCGGTCCCCGTCCCCGTCACTCGTACGGGGACGCTTCCGCCGACGGCCTGCGGGAGGCGTACGGGCTCGCGGTACGCTGAGGACGCCCCGTGGGGGAAGCCGGTCGAAGTCCGGCGCTGACCCGCAACGGTAGGCGGTGCCTTCCAGGCACCGCGAGCCCGAATGCCCACGGCGGCGACGCTCCTGACAACTCGCCGTGGACTGCGAGGGGAAGCCGCGCGGGCTGCCGCGGGCGGGCAATCCGACGCCGGTGGCACCGGGTAGCGGTGCCCGAACCACCGCGGCCCGACGTGAAGGCGGACCGCGATGTCCCCGCCCACCAGCCGCCGTGCCGCCGCCCCGGCGGCGGCAGACGCGGCACCGCCCCAGGCGCCGCCCGACTCCGTGCAGTCCGACTCCGTACGACCCGGCTCCGTGCAGTCCGACGCGCCGCCGCCCGACGAGGCAGCGTCCGCGAAGGACAGGGCGGCGCCCGCGAAGGACGCGCCCCCTCCCCGACCGGCCGGACCCCGGCGGCTGTCCGTGCCCGTGCTCGCCGCCCTGCTGTGCGTCGCCCTGCTGCTGTCGCTGCTCTGCGCCGTCGCGCTCGGCGCGTCCGGCGTCGGCTGGGACGCGACCCTGCGCTATCTGCGGGCGGGCCTGACCGGCGGGCGCATATCCGCCGACGAGCGCGCCGCGTACACCATCGTGTGGGAGCTCCGCTTCCCCCGCGCGCTCCTCGCCGCCGTGGTCGGCGCGGGGCTGGCGGCGGTCGGGGTGGCCGTACAGGCGATGGTGCGGAACGCGCTCGCCGACCCGTTCGTCCTCGGCATCTCCTCCGGCGCCGCCGTCGGCGCCAACACCGTGCTGCTGTTCGGCGCGTTCAGCGCGCTCGGGGTGTGGGCGCTGTCGGCGGGCGCGTTCCTGTCGGCGCTCGCCGCGATGGCCCTCGTGTACGCCGTCGCCCGTACCGCGCACGGGCTCACGCCGCTGCGGCTGATCCTCACCGGCACCGCGCTGTACTACGGCTTCACCGCCGTCACCACGCTCATGGTGTTCGCGGCCGAACACGGCGAGGCGGCGCGCTCCGCGATGATGTGGCTGCTCGGCAGCCTCGGCGGCGCCTCGTGGTCGTCGCTGCCCATCGCGGCCGCCGCCGTCGCCGCCGGGCTGGCCCACCTCGTACTCGCCGCCGGCAAGCTCAACGCCCTCGCCATGGGCGACGAGACCGCCGCCGCCCTGGGCGTGGACGCCGCCCGGCTGCGCCGCGAACTGTTCCTGCTGACCGCCGCCGTCACCGGCGCCGTGGTCGCCGTCAGCGGCGCGATCGGCTTCGTCGGGCTGATGGTGCCGCACGCCACACGCATGCTGATCGGCGCCGACCACCGCCGCGTACTGGTCGTCGCGCCGCTGCTCGGCGCGGTGCTGCTGGTGTGGGTGGACGTGCTGTCCCGCACCGTACTGGCGCCGACCGAACTGCCCGTCGGCGTACTGACCGCCGTCATCGGCGTCCCCTGCTTCCTGCTGCTGATGCGGCGGCGCAGCGGCCACGCGTTCGGGGGTGCCTGATGCGGATCGACGTCGACGCCGTGACGGTGGAGACCGCGGGCGCCACCCTCGTACGGGACGTGACGCTGCACGCCGGCAGCGGCACGCTCGTCGGACTCGTCGGCCCGAACGGCAGCGGCAAGTCCAGCCTGCTGCGCTGCGTCTACCGCGCGGCGCGGCCCACCGCCGGCACCGTACGGCTGGACGGCGACGACCTGCGCGCGCTCACGCCCCGGCAGAGCGCGCGGCGGCTGGCGGCGCTGCCGCAGGAGGGCGGCGGGGACTTCGAGTTCACGGTGTCCGAGGTCGTCGAGATGGGCCGCCTGCCGCGGCAGCGGGCGGCGGCCCGTACGACGGACGAGGACAGGCGCGTGTGCGCGGCGGCACTCGCCCGTGTCGGCGCCGCGCACCTCGCACGGCGCGGCTTCCCGAGCCTGTCCGGCGGCGAGAAACAGCGCGTCCTGATCGCCCGCGCGCTCGCCCAGGAACCGCGGGTGCTGGTGCTCGACGAGCCGACCAACCACCTGGACATCGCCCAGCAGTTGGAGGTCCTGGAGCTCGTACGGGCCAGCGGCCTGACGGTGCTCACGGCCCTCCACGACCTGAACCTCGCCGCCGTCCACTGCGACCGGCTGCACGTCATCGACGGCGGCACGATCGTCGCCTCCGGCGCGCCGCACGACGTGCTGACGCCGGAGCTGCTGGCGGAGGTGTTCGGCGTACGGGCGCACCGCGTACGGCATCCGGAGTCGGGCGCGGTGCAGCTGCTGTTCGACCGGTTGTAGCCCGCTTCTTGTGCTCGGCTCGCCTCCGGGCGTACCCGTCCCCTCGGGCTTCGCCCTGGGGAGACCCCACTGCTCGCTCGCTTGGATCGCGCCGTTGTCGCTCCGTACTTTCGCCCCTCCTGAAGGAGTTGCCATGCGCGCAACAGCCCGTACGCTCGCCCTCGTCCTGGCCCTCGGGGCCCTCTCCCTCGGGACCGCCGCCTGCGGCGCCGACGTCGCGGAGGACCCCAAGGGCCGCTCCGGGGAGGCCGTCACGCTGACCAACTGCGGCCGGAAGGTGACCTTCGACAAGGTGCCCGAACGCGTCGTCACCAACGACGTCGGCATCACCGAGATCATGTTCGCGCTCGGTCTCGCCGACCGCATGGCGGGCTTCGCGATGCCCGACGACAAGGGCGACCTGGCCGGCGTCCCCTGGCGCGACGGCTACGACAAGGCGAAGTGGCTGTCCAAGAAGAAGCTCAACAAGGAACTCGTGCTGGACGCCCGCGCCGACTTCGTCTTCGCCGGCTGGAACTACGGCTTCGACGAGGGCGAGGGCTTCACCCCGGCCGTACTCGGCAAGCTCGGCATCGACTCGTACGTCCTCACCGAGTCCTGCCGCAACGGCGGCGAGAGCTCCCGCGGCAAGACCCGCGGCGTCATGCCGCCCCTCGACGCCCTCTACACCGACCTCCGCAACCTCGGGAAGCTCTTCGGCGTCGAGGAGCGCGCGGAGGCGCTGATCAAGAAGTTCCGCGCGCAGGTCGCCGAGGCCGAGGCGGCGGTGCCGGAGGACCGGGAGCGGCCGCGCGTGTTCCTGTACGACGACGGGCGGGACAAGCCGTTCACCTCGGGCCGGTATGCGGGGCCGCACTCGATCATCACCAAGGCGGGCGGCGACCACGTGATGAAGGACCTGATGGACAGCTGGACCACCGTCGGCTGGGAGACGGTGGTGGCGCGCGACCCGGACGTCATCGTGATCAACGACTACGGCGACGTGGGCGCGGAACAGAAGAAGCGGTTCCTGACCTCGTACGGGCCGCTGAAGAACGTGTCCGCGGTCAAGCACGACCGGATCTTCGTGCTGGACTACGCCGACCTGGTCGAGAGCCCCCGCAACCCGGCGGCGATCGTCGAGCTGGCCCGATATCTGCGGGGGCTCCGGCGCTGAGCGGCCCGGTGCCGCGGCGCCCCCGTAGACTGGGGCCCGTGGTAACCACCGACTGGCAGAGTGACCTGAGGGCGCGCGGATACCGGCTCACACCGCAGCGCCAGCTCGTGCTGGAAGCCGTGGACAAGCTCGAACACTCCACCCCGGACGACATCCTCGCCGAGGTGCGGCGCACCGCGGGCGGCGTGAACATCTCCACGGTCTACCGCACCCTGGAGCTGCTCGAGGAGCTGGGCCTCGTCTCGCACGCGCACCTCGGCCACGGAGCTCCCACGTACCACCTCGCCGACCGGCACCACCACATGCACCTGGTATGCCGTGACTGCACGGACGTGATCGAGGCGGACCTCTCGGTGGCCGGGCCGTTCACGGAGACGCTGCGCGAGCAGTTCGGCTTCGAGACGGACATGCGGCACTTCGCGATCTTCGGCCGCTGCGGGAAGTGCGAGGCGAAGTGCGCGGCCGACGCCGACCCCGGCACGGGCGCGGGAACGGGCACGGGCACGAGCGGGGCGGGCGAGCCGAGCACAAAAAAAGGCGCGCCGTAGGCTGGACCGTATGAAGAGCCCGCTCCTCACCCTCCCCGGCGCCGTTGCCGCCGAAGCCCCTGACGAGGGGGTGGCCGCGCACTACGGCGACCTCTTCCGCGAACAGCGCGCGCTCGCCGACGGCAGCGGCTTCGTGGACCTCTCGCACCGCGGCGTGGTCACCGTCTCGGGTGACGACCGCCTCTCCTGGCTGCACCTGCTGCTCACCCAGCACGTCAGCAGCCTGGAACCGGGCCACGCCACCGACGCGCTGATCCTCTCCGCCAACGGGCACATCGAGCACGCCGTCTATCTCGTCGACGACGGCACCACGACCTGGCTGCACACCGAACCCGGCAAGCAGGGCGACTTCGTCGCGTACCTCGAGAGCATGCGGTTCTTCTACCGCGTCGAGGTCCTGGACCGCACCGAGGAGTACGCGGTCGTGCACCTGCCCGCGGGCTCGATCGCGGAGGCTCCGGCGGACGCGGTCGTACGGGAGACCTCGTACGGGCGCGACCTGTTCGTGCCGCGGGGTTCGCTGCCCGCGGTCGCGGAGGCGTACGGCCCGGCCGTCGGCGTGCTGGCGTACGAGGCTCTGCGCGTCGAGGCGCACCGGCCGCGGCTCGGGCTGGAGACGGACCACCGTACGATCCCGCACGAGGTGGGCTGGATCGGCTCGGCCGTCCATCTGGAGAAGGGCTGCTACCGCGGGCAGGAGACCGTCGCGCGCGTGCACAACCTGGGGAAGCCGCCGCGCCGGCTGGTGTTCCTGCATCTGGACGGCAGCGAGGTGAAGATCCCCGTGCACGGTGACGAGGTGCGGCTCGCGGCGGACGGCCCGGAGGGCCGCCGCCTGGGCTTCATCACCACCTCGGCCCGCCACCACGAGCTCGGCCCGATCGCCCTGGCCCTGGTCAAGCGGAACCTCCCGCCCGACGCGGAGCTGATCGTCGGCGAGGACGCCACGGCGGCGGCGCAGGAGGTCGTGGTCGCGCCCTGAGCGCGAAGCGCACAGGGATCCGATGCGCCACCCTGGGTGCCGCCACCGCCTCGTGGTTTCCCTAGATCTGCGGTTTCCCTACACCTCCACGAGCACCGTGAACGGGCCGTCGTTCGTCAGCGCCACCTTCATGGGCGCCCCGAACCGGCCCGTCGCCACCTCCGCGCCCAACGCCCGCAGCTGGGCGACGACTTCGTCCACGAGCGGCTCGGCCACCGGTCGCGGCGCGGCGGCGTTCCAGGTGGGGCGGCGGCCCTTGCGGGCGTCACCGTAGAGAGTGAACTGGCTGATCACGAGCAGCGGGGCGCCCAGGTCGGAGCAGGACTGCTCGCTCCCGCCGTCGTGTTCCGGCTCGAAGAGGCGTACGGACCAGAGCTTCCGGGCCAGTTGGGCCGCCTTCTCCTTGGTGTCCTCGTGCGTCACGCCCACCAGTACGCACAGCCCACGCCCGTTGATCTCTCCGACGGTCTCGCCGTCCACGGTGACGCTCGCGCCGTCCACCCTCTGCACCACAGCTCGCATGGCGGCCATCATGCCGTGTTCAACGCAGGCGGGAACGGGTGCGTCCGTATGGGTGCGCTGGCGCTGCGTGTCCCGGCTACGCAGTGGCACGATGCCTTACACGATGCGTACACGCGGTGCGTAGCATTGCGACTGCGGTCAAAGGGGATGAGGGGACGAAAACCCATGAACACAGCTGGTGCCGGACGAGCCGGACGTACGCCACACGGCGCACCTGGTGTCGCAACGGCCACTGAGGCCACAGCAGTACCGGTCCCGGTGGCCGCAGGCGCAGCCGGTGGACGGGCCTCGGCACTGGCCGCCCCCGCCGCTCCGGCGGCGCCGTGTGACCACGCTCAGGCCGACCTGTACGCGCTCCGGCTGCCCGAACTGCGCTCCCTGCGGCGCACGGCGCAGCAGGAGGAGGCGGATCTGAGCTACGTACGGCGCCTGCTCCAGGGCCGTATCGACATCCTGCGCGCGGAGTTGGCGCGGCGTACGGCGCCGACGTCCGCGCTGATCGACCTCCTGCCGGAGATCCTCGCGGACATGCCGTCCCGGCAGCGTTCGTCCGCCCGGCACGTGACGCTCGGCACGCCGCACGGCGAGGAGTACCGGCAGCTGGCCGAGACGATGCTCGCCGAGGTGGAGCTGTCCGACCTGTCGGCGCGTACGGACGCGGAGCTGCACGACGCGATGCGGCGGCTGGTCGGGTACGAGCAGGAGGTGTCGCAGGGCCGCCAGACGCTCCAGCGGACGGCGGACGGGTGCAGCGCGGAGATCGCCCGCCGGTACCGGGAGGGCGAGGCGCAGGTCGACGACCTGCTGCCGTGACCTCAGTCCGCCTCATCCAGCCCGTCCGGCGGTTGAGGACGGCCGCGTATCCCTACGGTGCTGTGCCGCGGCGGCCGTGAGCCGGGCAGGGGGCAGTCGGCGGGCCGTACGGCGGGGGGCGCACAGCGGGGATGTCCGCGGCGGCGGCTAATGTAAGGGGTGTCCCCCCGTTCCACTCCTGGCACGGCGCCCTGCCGCCGCGCGAAACGCGCCCCCCGGAGGCCACCGCATGTCCGCCCCTCTGCCCGCAGAACGCCCCCTCGCCGGCCCGCCGCCGGCGCAGCCCCCGGCGGTGCTCGCCGAGGTCGTGCGCTCCGGCTTCGTGGAGGGCGTGCACCACGGCTCGCTCGTCGTCCTCGCCGCGGACGGCAGCGTGCAGCGGGCGCTCGGCGACGTCGTGTCGCCGGTGTTCCCGCGCTCCTCCAACAAGCCCGTACAGGCCGCGGCCGTGCTGCACGCCGGCCTGGACCTCGCCGGCGAGCGCCTCGCGCTCGCCGCCGCCAGCCACTCCGGCGAACCGTTTCACCTGGAGCTGGTGGAGAAGATGCTCGCCGAGCACGGCCTGTCCGAGTCCGACCTGCGCTGCCCGCCGGACCTGCCCCTGGACCGTACGGCCGCGGAGGCCCGGCTCGCCGCGGGCCACGGCCGTACGCGCACCGCCATGAACTGCTCGGGCAAGCACACGGCGATGCTCGCCGCCTGCCGCGCGAACGGCTGGCCGCCGGACACGTACCTCTCGCCGGAGCACCCGCTCCAGCAGCTGGTGGCGCGTACCCTGGGCACGCTGTCCGGGGAGCCCGTCGCGCACACCGGTACGGACGGCTGCGGCGCGCCCGTGATGGCGGTCTCGCTGACCGCGCTGGCCCGTACGTTCCGGCACTTCGCGCTCGCCGCCGCCGACAGCCCGGAGGGGCGGGTGGCGGCGGCGATGCGCGCGCACCCCGAGTACGTCGCGGGCACGGACCGGCACGACACGTGGCTGATGAGCGGCGTACCGGGCGCGCTCGCGAAGATCGGCGCCGAGGCGGTGCAGGCGGTCGCGCTGCCGGACGGGCGCGCCCTCGCGTTCAAGGTCGCGGACGGCGGCGCACGCGCCCTGCCGCCCGTGCTGGCGCACGCGCTGACCGGGATGGGCGTGTCCGGGCCGGTCGTCGACCGCCTGTACGCGGCGTCCCCCGTGCTCGGCGGCGGCGAACGGGTCGGCGAGGTCCGCCCGGCGTTCTAGCCGGACGGACCACGGCACCGCCCTCACTTCGGGGGCCTCGCCGCCCGGGGAGCCGTCCCCCGCGCCGTCCTCTGCCCCGCAAGGTCTTCGTTCCGTCACGGACGTACCGCCCCGTACGGTCACCGGCCCGGCCCGGGGCTCGGCCGGGCACGCCGAAAAGCACATGCGCACGCCCGCGGGACCGACCTAGCTTTGGCTGATGACACTCGACATCCGGACCCTCTCCCCCGACGACCTCCCCGCCTGGCTCCGCGCCGTCGCCACCGGCTTCCTCCGCGGCCCGGAGGTCAGCGAGGAGGAGCTGAAGGTCCGGCGCGAGTTCATCGACCTGGACCGTACGCAGGGCGCGTACGACGGCGCCCGCTGCGTCGGCACGTTCCGCACGATGCCGCAGCAGCTCACCGTGCCCGGCGGCGCCGCGCTGCCGTCCTGCGCGGTGACCAACGTGACCGTCTCCGCCACGCACCGGCGCCGCGGCCTGCTCACGCGCATGATGGCGAACGCGCTCGGCGCGGCGAAGGACCGCGGCGACGCCTTCGCGAGCCTGATCTCCGCCGAGTACCCGATCTACGGGCGCTACGGCTTCGGCCCCGCCGCCTGGACCTGCGAGTACGAGGTGGAAGCGGTCCGTACGGGCCTCGACCGGCGCTACGCGGGCCCGCCCGAGGGCGAGGGCGGCGTCGAACTGATCGACGCCGCCGACGTACGCCGCCTCGCGCCCGAGCTGTACGAGCGCTTCCGCGCGCAGCCGCACCGGCAGGGCGTCATCGACCGGAACACGCTGTGGTGGCAGCAGGCGACGGGGGAGTGGCGGCACCCCGAGGACGGTTACGTGGCGCCGTTCCACGTCCTGTACCGGGACGCCGGCGGCGTACCGCAAGGGCTGGCCGCGTACACCAGCGACGACGTGTGGCACGACAAGCTCCCGCACAACACCGCCACCGTGCGGTACCTCTTCGGCACCACCACGGCGGCCGAACGCGCGCTGTGGCACTACCTGCTGTCCGTCGACTGGGTGACCACCGTCCGTACGGGCCACCGCGCACCCGACGACGTACTCCCGCTGCTCCTCCCGGACCCGCGCGCCGCCCGGCTCAGGACGCACGCGGACTTCCTGTGGCTGCGCCCGCTGGACGTACCGCGGATGCTGGAGGCCCGTACGTACACGGTGCCGGGCAGCCTGGTCCTCGGCCTCGGCGACACGGCGGGGCTCGCGGACGGCCGCTACCGCCTGGAGGCGGGACCGGACGGCGCGCGGTGCACGCGCACCCGCGACGACGCCGAACTCACCCTGGACATCGGTGAGTTGGGTGCGCTCTACCTCGGCGACGAGACCGCGACGCGACTGCTGGCGCTCGGCCGCGTCACGGAACACCGGGCGGGCGCGGCGGCGACGGCGGACGCGCTGTTCCGTACGGCGCGCCGGCCCTGGTGCCCGGACATCTTCTGACGCGCCGCACGACCGGGCCGACCGGTCGGCCGGCCGCCCCGTCACGGCTGGGCGAACAGCAGGGCCAGCACCGCCGCACCGAGGCAGCTGCACGGCACGTTCCCGGCCTTCACCCCCACGGTCAGCAGTACGCAGCCGACCACCCCCAGCACACCGAAGTGCCACTGCACCAACTGCTCGAAGCCGACAACGAAGGCCGCGAAAACCAGAGCCATCACAGGCATGGCGCTCCCTCCTTCCGGAGGACGAGGAGACGGACCTGAACGGTGCGGGAGGTGCTCCCATACGCCATCGGACGGGCAGGACCTGTCACACTTGGTGGATATCTCCACCACCCTCGGTGAGTTGGTGACCAACTTCAATGAAGTTATTCCCAGTTGGCGGAAAGTTAAAAACACTTGGCAGACAACTCCCCGAGGCTGGCCGGAAGTTGTACCGTCTTCCCGTGAGCCCAGAGACTCCCCCTGCGAACGGCGAGCGGCCCCCGTCCCGCGAGCACGTGGCCGCCGCCCTGCGCCGCCGCATCCACGACGGCGACTGGCACCCCGGCACGAGCCTCCCCACCCAGCAGGAACTGGAGGCCGAGTTCGGCGTCAAACGCACGGTCATACGCCAGGCCCTCGGCATCCTCCAACGCGAGGGCCTCGTCGCCATGGGCCGCGGCGCCCCGGCAACGGTCGCGGAAACGACACCGGCACACCGCGAGACCGACGGTCCCCGCCCGGCGGGCGTCGAGCTGGCCGACCGGGTACAGGTCGCGCTGCAGGCGCCGCACGTCACGATCGACGCGTTCTCGCTGACCACGGAGACGCTCAACGCCGCCTTCTCCGGAGCGATGCCGGCCATCACCAGCGGCACGCTGAGCCCCCGTTCGATCGCCGTACGGGTGTTGCTCCCCGGGCCCGAGGCGCGCCTGGCCTTCCCGCGGCCGGTCTCCGACGACGCCGGGGACTCCCGGCCCCTCGAGCGCTCGCACGCCAAGATGCGCCGCTACGCCAGCACCTTGCGCGACCAGCTGCTGGCGCTCCAGGAACTGGAGCTGGTGCCGCAGGTGTCGATAGACATCCGTACGGTGGCGATCACTCCGGTGCAGAAGCTGTACCTCCTCAACGGCACCGAGTCGCTGATCGGTTACTACCAACTGGTGGAGCACTCCGTCGAGATCGACAAGGAGGAGCTGGAGATCTACGACGCGTTCGGGTTCCGTACGAAGCTGTTCCGCTCCTCCAACGGCCCCGACCGGCGCGACGAGCAGGACGCGGCCTTCGTCGAGGAGTCGCAGCTCTGGTACGAGTCGCTCTGGTCGACCATCGCGCGGCCCTTCGCCCTCGACTGAGGACTGACGCCGACGACCTCACGCGGCCGGTCGGGCCCGGTGATCGCGTCGAACAACACCAGAGCGATGAACGCGGCGAAGGAACCCCCGAGATACGTGGTCCCGCTGAGCATGTCGCCCAGGGGCGCCACGAGTTGGGCCACCACTCCGAGCAGGCAGAGCAGGGCCAGCAGCCATCGCACCAGCGTGGGTTTGAGCCGCGCCGCATAGCCCCGGGCCGCCCGGAGATGACCCCCTCCTGGCATGCCACCCCCTGTACCGGACTTGGTTGCGGGCGCGCTCATCATCCCGCCCGGTTCACGGCCCCACAAGAACGCCCCGCGTGTGGCCGCCCCGCCCCCGCGGGGGCACGCGACCGCTCCGGCCCCGCGGGGGCGGTGGCGGGCCGGGAGAGGTCAGCCCGTGACGGCCGCCAGGACGTCCCGCAGATCCGATACGACGTGCTCCGCTCCGCCGCCGCAGAGCCGGGCCGCCTTGGCGGCGTTCCTGGCGTAGCCGAGGAACGGAACGCCCACGGCGTACGCCGCCTCGTGGTCGGTCGGCTGGTCGCCCAGCAGCAGGCACTCCTCGGCCCGCAGATCGACCCGTTTCACGGCCTGGATGACGGAGTGCGGATTGGGCTTCATCAGCAGGGGGTCGGTGGGGTCGCGGCCGATCACGCCGTCGAACAGCACGTCGATTCCGGCCCGTTCGAGGTAGTCCGAGACGGCCTCGGGCGCGTTGTTGCTGGTGACCATCAGCCGGCGGCCGCTTGCGTGCAGCGCCCGCACGAGTTCGACCGCTCCCCGGACGGGTTCGGCGGAGCCGATGGCCGCCCGCTCGTGGTGTGTCAGCACACGTTCCAGCTCCGCGACGAGTCGGCGCCCCTCGTGACCGAGGGTCTCCGCGCCGAACAGCTCCCGCCGTACGCCCCACAGGATGCGGTGCGGGTCGTCGGACGCCGCCCAGTCCTCGTGCAGTCCGTAACGGCTCTCCCGCACCACGGTCTTGAGCTCGGCCGCGATGAGAGCCGCCGGATGGCCCGCGAACGCCCGGCAGAGGGGCCCGTCGAAGTCGAAGAACACGGCCCTGGCGGCGCCCATGAGACGCGCCAGGCCGACGGGAGTGGCTGGCGATGCGTTTGCGGTCACACTCACCTCGTCAGTGTGCTGGATGCGGGATGCGGGAGCCAGTACCGCCTCCCCTCCCCTCTCACGTCCGTTCCGGCCGAACTCCGGGCATACGCCGGCCCCTTGTGGCCTGCTCACCAGGGTGACAGCGGCGGATGCCGGCGGCGTACCGTGCATCCGGCCACCTCACTACGTTCGGGTGACGGACACCGGCCCTGACGGGACCCGCAGATCCACTGGCGATACAGTCATCTTCCCTTGGCCAGCCGACCGCACACGAAAGCCTGCCGATGACGTCCCACGCCCACGCACAGGCGGCGCGTCTCGGTGTGCTGGAAGGTCCGCTGCGCGGATACCACCGCGAGTGGTACGTCGTGCGGTCCAGCGGCGAACTCGCCGAGCTGGGGCGGCTGAAGGTCGGGGAGCCGCGTGAGGGCGTGCTCTGGTTCGACCGGCGGTGCTTCCCCTCCGAGGAGGCCCTGCTGATGGAGCTGGCGGGACGCGAGGTGCCGCGCATCCCGCCCGTACGGCGCATCGGCACGGACGGCCCGGCCATCCACGGCTTCGTCGAGGGAAGCACACTGGCCGAGCTCGCGCCCTCGGGCCGGCCGGTCGACCGCCACCACGTGGACCAGATCATGGAGCTGTTCCGCGGTCTGGCTGGTGTGCGCCCCGGCGACCTCTCGCTGATGCCTGCCGGCAGCGAAGGCGGTGACGGCGAAGCGCCCGTCCAGGACCGCGACAGCGCCGGCTTCCTGACCGGTCTCCTGCGCTTCACACGAGAGCACGGCTATACGCGGCGACGGCCCGAGTACGGCCGGCTCTTCGACCGACTCGGCGTCCCCGCCCACGCGTTCGACGACGCGTCGCAGCTCGGCGTACAGGCCGCGCAGCTGACCGAACGGCCGTTCTGTCTGCTCCACGGGGACCTGCACCGGGAGAACTTCATCGTCGACCCGTCCGACGGCCTCTGGACGATCGACTGGGAACTCGCCACGATCGGCGACCCGCTCTACGACCTCGCCACCCACCTCCACCTGATGCACTACCCGTCGGAGCAGGAGAAGGAGGTCGTGGCCCGCTGGTGCGGGGTGATGGAGGAGGCGCTGCCCGGCGCTACGGCCGCGCTCGACCCCGACCTCGACCGCTATCTCAGGTTCAAGCGCGTCCAGTCCGTCTGCACGGACGTGGTGCGCCACGCCGCCGCCGTACGGGACGCACGCCCCGCGCGGCGGGCGGAGCAGCTCGGCGCCACCGCCACGTCGGTACACCGGATCCTCCTGCGGGCCGCGGAGGCACTCGGGCTCCCGGAGGTGCCCAGCCCCGGGACCGTCGAGGAGATCTACGCCGCGCTGCCCCCGGCCGGCCCCCGGCCCTGACCGCACCGGCCCTGACCGCAGTACAGGGTCGTGCGGCGCGGCCATCACGTAAGGCGGCGCGCCCGTACGGTGGCCGGTCACCGTACGGGCACATGCCCGGTTCAGTGGTGCTCCAGCTCCACCTTCGGCAGCAGCCGGGCCAGGGGCTTCGGGAGCCACCAGGCGCTGCGGCCGAGGAGTTGCATCACCGCGGGCACGATCAGGCAGCGGATCAGGACCGCGTCGAGCAGGATGGCCACCGCGAGGCCGAGGCCGAACTGCTGGAGCATACGGTCCGGGCTCAGGATGAAGGCCGCGAAGACGACGATCATGATGGCCGCCGCGGCCGTGATCACCCGGCCCGTGTGCGCCAGGCCCTCGCGTACGGCGAGTGCCGGGTCCTTCGTACGCTCCCACTCCTCGTGGATGCGGGACAGCAGGAACACCTCGTAGTCCATGGACAGTCCGAAGACGATCGCGAAGATCATCACGGGGATGAACGACTCGATCGGCCCCGGCTGCGCGCCGAACCAGCCCTCCTGGAAGACCAGGGTGATGACGCCGAGGGAGGCGCCGATGCTGAGCAGGTTGAGTACGGCCGCCTTCAGCGGGATGAGGACCGAGCGGAACACCGCCATCAGCAGCAGTGCCGACAGCCCGACCACGATGGCCACGAAGAGCGGCATGCGTTCGGAGACCGTGGAGGAGAAGTCCTGGGCCGCCGCGGTCGCGCCGCCGACGAGGAACTCGGTGTCCGTGTCCCGTTCCAGCGGCGGGAGTACGTCGTCGCGGAGGGAGGCGACCAGGTCGGAGGTGGCCTCGTCCTGGGGCGAGGACTCCGGGTAGGCGATGACGGTGGCCGCGGACGGGTCCTTCGTCGGGATGGGCGGCGAGGCCGCCGCGATGCCGGGGGTGTCGAGGAGGGCCGTACGGAGTTCGGCCGCCGCGGACGCCACCGGCTTGCCGTCCCCGTCGCTCCCGGAGCCGCTGCCGGAACCGCCGCCGTCGGCGACCACGATCAGCGGCCCGTTGAAGCCGGGCCCGAAGCCGTCCGCCAGCAGGTCGTACGCCTTGCGGCTGGTGCTGTCCGCCGCGTCGTTGCCCGCGTCCGCGAAGCCGAGCCGCATGTCGAGCGCGGGCGCGGCGAGCGCGCCCAGCGCGGCGACCGCGAGCACCAGCGCCGCCCACGGGTGCCGCTGTACGCCGCTGCCCCAGCGGCGCCAGCCGGCGCCCTCCTCGCGCCCGCCGCGCGCGGCGCGGCGGGCGGCGCGCTTGGCGACGTTGCGCTGGATGCGGCCGCCGAAGACGCTGAGCAGCGCGGGCAGCAGCGTCAGCGACGCGACCATGGTGAGCAGTACGGTCAGCGCCATGGCCAGCGCGACGCCCTGCAGCGAGCCGAGGCCGAGTGCGACCAGCCCCAGCAGCGCGATGATCACGGTGCAGCCGGCGAAGAAGACCGTACGGCCCGCCGCGTCCAGCGCGATGCCGGCCGCGCGTTCGCCGGCGGGGCGCGCCGCGCCCGTACGGGGGTCGGTGTCGCCGTCGGGGCGGGAGAGGAGTTCGCTGCGGTAGCGGGAGAAGATCAGCAGCGCGTAGTCGATGCCGACGCCCAGGCCGACGAGCATCATCAGCGGCGGCGTGAAGTCGGCGAGGGTCGCGAAATGCGAGGCCAGGATGATCAGCCCCATGGTGCTGCCGACCGCGAACAGCGCCGTGATCACCGGCAGGCTCGCGGCGACCAGCGAGCCGAAGAGGAAGACGAGGATCACCAGCGCGCCCATGATCCCCGCGCCTTCGGCACCGCCGCCGCCCTCCTCCGAGGCGTTCCGTACGGCGTCGCCGCCCAGTTCGACCTGGAGGCCGTCGCCCGCGCTGTCCTGCGCGGTGTCGATGATCCGCCGGGTCTCCTCGGTGGACACGTCGACGCCCGCGGTGCCGTCGAGGGTGACGGTCGCGTAACCGGTCTCGCCGTCACCGGCGACGGCGGCGCGGTCCTCGTACGGGCTGCGCACCTGCGCCACGCCGGGCAGCGCCTCGACCTTGTCGAGCATGGGCTCGACGCGCTCCTGTACGCGTGCCGTACGGATGCCGTCCGGGTCGTGCAGCACGATCTCCACGCTGTCGCCCGCCTGGGCGGAGCCGTGCCGCTCCATCGTCTCCAGCGCCTTGTGCGAGTCGGTGCCGGGGAGGGAGAAGTCGTTGCGGTACTCGTTGCCCGCCACTCCGGCGAGGGCCAGCACGCCGATGAGCACGGCGGTCCAGAGAGCCAGTGCGCGCCACTTGTGGCGGTAGGCGAAGGTGGCGATGCGCTCGAAGACGCCGGTGCCGGAGCCGTTGCCCTTGCCGTCGTCGTTGCCGTTGCCGTCGTCGTTGCCCTTGCCGTCGTCGTTGCCGTTGCGGGCGGGGGCGCCGCCAGGGTCGTCGCCGCTCGGTGGGGCCGGTGTCCGTGCGTTTCTCATGGTGGTCCTCTTCTCCTGTGCCCCCGGTCCGCCCGGGAGTCGGCGAGTGTCTGTGCGAGTTGCTGTGTCCGTACGAACTGCCGTGTCCGGATCGGCCCCGCGGGCCCCGCCCCTACGGCAGGCCGCCGCCCAGCCCGTCCCGGAACGTGCGCCACACCCGTAGCTGCGCTGCCGCCAGCGGCACCGCGGCCACTGCCAGCGCGGCCGGTACGAGCAGTCCCGGCACAAGCCCGGCTGCCGCGGCGCCGCGCAGCGGCAGCCGGGCGCCGCCGACGAGCGGCAGCGCGGCCAGTACGGCCGCGGTCAGCCCGTATGTCTGCCGTCCGCCCGTACGGCCCGCGAGCAGCCGCGCCCGCTCGAACGGCCGGCCCGCCAGCCGCAGCGCCCCGAACGCCAGCCCGTGCGCGGCGAACAGCGCGCCCACGGCCAGCGCGGTGCTCACCCCGAGCACCCCGCTCACCGAGCCCGCCGTACGGCCGCTGACCAGCCCGGCCAGCAGCCAGCCGCAGGACAGGGCCGCCGCCCAACTGCCGTACACGACCAGCGCGTCGAGGCCCCAGCGCGTACGGGCGCCCGGACGGGTACGAGGGCCTGGGCGCGTACGGGCGCCCGGACGCGTACGCGAGCCCCGCCCCGTACGGGCCCCGTGCTGCCCCCACAGGCCCGCGTCCCGCGCCGCCAGGCCGAGCAGCAGCGCGGCGAGGGCGGGCAGGTGGTCGTCCCACAGCCGTACCGCCGACTCCGGGAAGCAGCCGACGAGCGCGCCGGCCGCGAGGACCAGCAGCGCCTCGTCGGCGCGCAGGGACGGCGTGAGGGCGCGGCGTACCAGGCCCCGTTCGTACGGTCCGCGTGCCAGCCACGGCAGCACCATGCCGACTCCGACCCCGGCACCGGACAGCACGAACCAGCCGACTGTGAAGACGGCGAGCAGTACGACGGCGAGTGTCTGCACCGCGTGCTCCTTCCGTGCGGAGGCTTCCCTGCGGAGGCCGTGTCCCCCGGCGGCCGGACCGGCGAGGGCCGATCGCGTACTCAGCGTGCGGGGCCGGCCGGCCGCGGCGCGTCGGCCGTGGGTTACGAGCTGCCGTACGACCGGGGTTGCGGCGCGCCCCGCGGGCGTACCGCCCGGGTTGCGGCGACCCCGAGACGCACCCCGAGGCGGACCCCGAGACGGACCCTGACGCGCGGCGCCGGGCGGGGGGCGAGGATCGAGCCGTCCGGGGGGCCGCCGGGGACGGCCGCACCGGGCTACGGGCTACGGGCTACGGGCTACGGGCTACCGCAAGGAAATGTTCATGGCGCCGCGCGCGCACGACGCGCTGTTCCGCTGACGGGCGGGCGCATCGGCCGTACGACGGCCCGGTCCGTCCGCCATCCGCCCCGGCGCAGCCGCATCACCAACCTGTCCGAACAACACACCTAGCCGAGCCAGCCCGGCGTGATCATGCCCGACTCGTAGGCGAGGATGACCAGTTGGGCCCGGTCCCGTACGTCGAGCTTCGTCATCACGCGGCTCACGTGCGTCTTCGCCGTCGCCGGGCTGAGTACCAGCCGCTGCGCGATCTCGTCGTTCGAGAGGCCCGCGCCGACCAGGCCCATCACCTCGCGCTCGCGGTCGGTCAGCGCGTTCAGCCGGGGGCCCGGCTCCGGGCGCTTCACGCGGCCCGCGAACTCCGCGATGAGCCGCCGCGTCACCGCCGGCGCGATGAGCGCGTCGCCGCGCGCCGCGACCCGTACACCGTGCAGCAGCTCCATCGGCTCGGTGTCCTTCACCAGGAACCCGGACGCGCCGGCGCGCAGCGCGCCGTACACGTAGTCGTCGACGTCGAAGGTGGTCAGGATGACCACGCGGACGCCCTCCAGCTTCGCGTCGGAGACGATCTCGCGGGTTGCCTCCAGGCCGTCCCGCTCGGGCATGCGGATGTCCATCAGGACGACGTCGGGGCGCAGTTCCCGCGCGAGCCGCACGGCCTGTACGCCGTCGGCCGCCTCGCCGACGACGTCGATGTCGTCCTCGTCGGCGAGGATGGAACGGAAGCCCGCACGTACGAGGGTCTGGTCGTCGGCCAGTACGACCC
Organism: Streptomyces armeniacus; assembly: GCF_003355155.1. Lineage (NCBI taxonomy): Bacteria > Bacillati > Actinomycetota > Actinomycetes > Kitasatosporales > Streptomycetaceae > Streptomyces > Streptomyces armeniacus. The sequence continues at coordinate 4,462,796 of NZ_CP031320.1, forward strand.
TGATCACCGGGCCTCGCCGCCGCGGTCGCCGTCGGTTTCCCCGGTTTCCCCGGTTTCCCCGGTTTCCCCGGTTTCCCCGGTGCCCTCGGTGTCCTCGGTGGGCGGGTGCACCGGAAGGCGGGCCTCCACGCGGAAGCCGCGCACCGCCCCGCGCGTACCCGGATCGCCCGCGTCCGCGCCACCCGTACCCGGATCGTCCGTGCCCGGATCGTCCGCGGCCCCGTCCGTCCCCGGCACGTTCTCCGCGGTGAGCTCGCCGCCCAGTGCCCGTGCCCGTTCGGCCATGCCGCTCAGGCCGCTGCCGCCGGGCCGTTCGCCCGGGGGCAGCCCCTTGCCGTCGTCCTCGACCCGCACCCGTACTCCCACCTCGCGCTCGTAGCGCACCGTCACCACCGCGGCCGACGCCTCCGCGTGCCGCACGATGTTCGTCAGCGACTCCTGCACGATCCGGTACGCCGCCAGGCCCACCTGGGGCGGCAGCGGCGGCGCGTCCTCCGGTACGTCCACGACCGTACGCACCTCCAGCCCCGCCGCGCACGCGCGGTCCGCCAACTCCCCCAGCTGCCCCAGCCCCACGTCCGCCGGCGCCGTCGGCGCCGCCTCGTCCACCTGCCGCAGTACGCCGAGGGTGGCGCGCAGCTCGCGCAGCGCCTCGCGGCTGCTGTCCCGGATCGCCTCCATCGCGGGCGCCATGTCGGTGGCCGTGCCCTTCGCGTAGCGATGCAGGGCGGCGGCGGACTGCACGTTGATCAGGGAGATGTTGTGCCCCAGGACATCGTGCAGTTCCCGGGCGATGCGCAGGCGCTCCTCCGTCGCGGACTGCCGCGCCCGTACGTCCTTCTCGCGCTCGGCGGCCAGCGCGCGCTGCTCCACCTCGCGGAGGTACGCCTGCCGCGTACGGTGCGCGTGCCCCACCGCGATCACGCCCACGAACCACCCGGCCAGCAGGAAGATCGACGTGTCGTCGACGTGCCTCTCGTCCGGGCCCGACACCAGCTCGACCAGCGTGATGCCCAGCGTCGTGACCAGCGCCAGCGTGACGGCGGCGACGAGATGGCCCGCCGCCACGACCGTGAACAGCGAGACGACGAAGGCGATCAGCAGCAGCGGCACGTCGCGGTAGGCGACGGGGAAGTACAGGGCGTTGCAGACGAGCGCGGTCAGCGCGACCGGCACCGGGTACCTGCGCAGCCACCACAGCGCGCCGCAGCCCACCACGGTCAGCGCCCAGGCCAGCAGCGTACGCAGCACGGACCCGCCCGGACGGGTCGCGACGTCCCACACGACCACGGCCGCGAGCAGCGGCACGGCCACGCCGGGAAGGATGCGCTTCGCAGTCACGGGCATGCGGGGAAGCGTACGTAAGGTGGGCGCCACCGGCACCGGGACGGCGCGTACCGGCACCTCGGCGCGGGCACCCGCCCGTACCGGCACCTCGGCGCGGGCACCCGCCCGTACCGGCGGACCACCCGCCCGTACCGGCGGCCGGCCCGGCACGGCGGACCGGCACGACCGGCCACGGCACCCGCCGCAGGCACGACGACGAGAGGACGGACCGCGATGACCGACGCACCGCTGCCCGAGAGCAACGAGCCCGCGCACGACCCCGAGGTGCTGCAGCTGGCCGCCAAGATCTTCGATCTCGCCCGGCATGGGGGCACGGACACCATCGCCGCCTACGTCGACGCGGGCGTCCCGGCCAACCTCACCAACGACAAGGGCGACTCCCTCATCATGCTCGCCTCCTACCACGGCCACGCCGCCGCAGTCCGCTCCCTCCTGACCCGCGGCGCCGACCCCAACCGCCCGAACGACAAGGGGCAGACGCCGCTGGCGGGCGCCGTCTTCAAGGGCGAGGACGCGGTGATCGAAGCCCTGCTCGACGGCGGCGCGGACCCACGGGCGGGCCAGCCGTCGGCGATCGAGACGGCGCAGATGTTCGGCAAGACGGAACTGGTGGAACGCTTCGAACGCTGACTGCGCCCGGCCACGCGCCGTGATCCGCGACCCGTCTCCGCGTCACCCGCCCTGGCTCATGCTCACGGCTCGGGTTCGAGCACGTGCCGGGGCGGTCCGCCGACCTCTCCCCGGGCTCCGCCGACCTGCCGCGGCTGGCGGCCCTGCTCACCACGGTCGGGCGCCTCACCGCGGGCTCGGTCCCGATACAGCGGCTCGGGCAGCGCTGGTCGATGACCACGTGGCGCGACGCGGCCCGTTCGGGTGCGCTCCTGTCCGGCTGGCAGGCGGCGTACGCCGGGAGGCTGGCCGAGTTGGAGGCCCGTACGCCGGGCCTGGTCGCCGGCGAGGCGGTACAGCACACGGACATGACGCCGCACAACTTCCTCGTCGCGGACGGCGGCGTACGGCTCACGGGCTGGTCGTGGCCGGCCCTCGCGGCGCCCTGGGTGGACACCGCGCTGCTGGTGCACCGCATGATTGCCGCCGGCCACACCGTGGTGGAGGCCGAGAGGTGGGCGGACCACGTCCCGGCGTGGTGGAGCGCGGCGGAGGAGGCGGTCAGTGCCGTGGCCGTCACGGTGCTCGGGCTGTGGCAGGCCCGGAGCCGGGCCGACCCGGCGCCGTACCGCGCGCAGTTGGCCGGGGCGGGGAGCGCCTGGGTACGGTGCCGGCTCGGCGTCCCCGGCCCCTGAGGCCGGGAAGGGGACGGGCCGCGGCGGAGCCCGGGACCCGTCCCGGGGCAGCGTCGATACCTTCCGGGCGATGACTGCGAACAAGACACGTAGACCGCCGGTGCCCGTCACGGCGGTGACCGCGCTCATCGCGCTGCCTGCCCTCGCCTTGATCGTGATCGCGATCATGGCCTTTGCCGAGGGCGGCCCCGCCGGCGCCCTGTTCCTTCTGCTCGCGCTCCTTCCGAGCGCGGCAGCCCTCGGGCTGTGGCAGGGCAACCGCGGCGCCCGCGTCGTGGTGATCATGATCGGAGCGGCCGTCGCGATCATGCCCGCCGGCGGCGCCTCCGGCGTGAACGGCCCGGCCCGGATCGTGTACGGGCTCACCATCGTTCTGCTGCTGGCGGCGCCCAGGTCTTCCCGCGACTGGTTCAGCCGTCACCGTCGGCCTTGAAGGAGTCCGTGCGCGGTGGCCGCCTTGAAGCAGTCGGCCTTGAAGGACGAGCAGCTCAGTGCGGGATCGAGTCGATCAGTTCGCGCGCGCCCTGGCGCAGCAGGGCGACGGCCACCGACGTGCCGAGCGTCGGGGGGTCCAGCGGCCCCGCCCACTCGTGCGCGTCCAGGACGACCTTGCCCTCCGGGCTGAAGACGCGGGCGCGCAGTGAGAGCCGGCCGTCGCGTTCGGCCTTGGCGTAGCCGGCGATGGGCGAGTTGCAGTGGCCCTGCATGACGTGGAGGAACATCCGTTCCGCGGAGGTCTCGCGCCAGGCCGCCGGGTCGCCGAGCGCGGAGACGGTGCCGATGGTGTCCTCGTCGTCCTCGCGGCACTGGAGCCCGAGCACTCCGGCGCCGATCGGCGGGCACATCGTCTCGACGGGCAGGATCTCGGTGATCCGGTCCTCCCGGCCGATGCGCTCCAGCCCGGACACCGCGAGGAGCAGGGCGTCGGCCTCGCCGGCCTCCATCTTCTCCATCCGCCGGTTGGCGTTGCCGCGCATCGGCACGCACTCCAACTCCGGGTGGGACATGGCGAGCTGAGCGATCCGCCGTACCGACGAGGTGCCGATACGGCTGCCCGCGGGCAGCTCGTCCAGCGTCAGCCCGCCGGGGTGGATGACCGCGTCGCGGATGTCGTCGCGCTTGAGGTACGCGGCGAACATGGTGCCTGCGGGCAGCGGCCGGTCGGCCGGCACGTCCTTCATGCAGTGCACCGCCAGGTCCGCCTCGCCCGCGAGCAGCGCGGCGTCCACCTCCTTGGTGAACGCGCCCTTCCCGCCGAGTGCGGACAGCGACCCCATCCACCGGTCGCCGGAGGTGGTCACGGGCACCACTTCGGTACGGATGCCGGGGTGCAGCCGCGCCAGCTCGGCGCGTACCCGCTCGACCTGGGCCAGGGCCATCGGCGAAGCCCGGGACACGATACGGATCAGCTCAGGGGTGGACATGTAACCACGATAGGGCGTCCGTCTCGGGTCCTGAGCAAGAACCCCTTGTGTTCGCGGTACGGCGAACGGTCACCGCAGGTCACCGCCGTACGGCCGCCAGGCGGGGCGGTCAGGCGGGGCGGTCAGGCGGAGCGGTCAGGCGGGCCGGTCAGCCCGTGGTGCGGTCGGCCGCGGGCGCCGAGGACACGAGGCCGAGGTGGCGGCGGCTGAGCAGCCCGCCGATCCCGGGGACGACGGCGAGGGCCGCGGCCCGCGTACGTACGCCGCCCGCGGCTCGTACGGCCGCCACGACCACGAAGAGGTAGGCGCAGCCGTGCGTGGGGCCGGCGAGCGAGGACACGGCGGGCGTGTGCGCGGTGGCGAGGTTGGTCAACAGGACGATCAGCGAGACGATTTCGACGTGCGCGGCGACGAGCAGCGCGTCCGGGCGACGGGACACGGTCACGCTCCCGTCGTGGAGCCGGGGCGGACGATCATCAGCACGGTGACGATCGCCCAGAGCAGGTTGAACACGCCGGTGTACATGCCGAGCCGGGCGGCCGTACGGGACACGGACACGGTGGGCGTACGGATCGCGGTGGGCGTAGGGGGCGGGGCGGCCGTATCGGCGTCCGCGCCGCCCGGGTCCCCGTCCGGGTCCGAGTCCGCACCGGCGTCCGCGTCCGTGCCGGTCAGCCGCGCGAGGGCCGCCTCCTGCCCCGGCAGCACGCACAGCACCAGCACGGCGGCCGCGACCGCCGTCAGCACGATCGACGTGATCAGCCACGCGTCGCCGAGCACGCCGAGGCTGCTGGCCGTCGCGAACCCGAAGACGGGGACCACGATCCCGATGACGACGTAGACCCGGCAGATGCGGTGCAGCGTACGGACCACCGCCACGCCCTGCGGGTCGGCCGCCGCGGCGGGCCCGGCCTCGGGCGCCGCCCGGCGGAGCGCGGCGGGGAACATGCTGGCCGCGACGGCCACCGGCCCGATCGCGAGGATGGCCGCCAGTACATGGACGGCGAGGAGGAACTTGGTCACGGAACGGGCTTCCCTACGGTGCTGGGCCCGGCAGGGCCGGCGGGCGCGTCGGCCCCTCACGCTAGGGAACGGCCGCCGGGACGGGGAGTGGCGCTGATGCCATACATCAACTGATTCTCGCCATCAGCCCGTTCGCCCGCGTGGCCAGCCCATACGGGTCCTCGGCCCCGCCGTACCGGCTTGGCAGGAATCCGTCGACCGCCTACGGTGCGGCCATGCACACCGTGGCCGTACTCGCCCTGGACGGGGTCGTACCGTTCGACATGTCGACGCCCATCGACACCTTCGGCCGCGCCCGGCTCCCCGACGGCCGCGACGCGTACCGCGTCCGCGTGTGCGCGGCCACCGAGGAGGTCGAGGCCGACGGCGGCGTGTTCACGCTGCGCGCGCACTGGGGGCTGGAGGCGCTGGCGGAGGCGGACACCGTCGTCGTGCCGGGCACGCCCGACGTGTCCGCGGGCGTGCCGCCCGAGGTGGCGGACGCGCTCCGGGCCGCGGCGCGGGCGGGCACGCGTATCGCGTCGATCTGCGTGGGCGCGTTCGTCCTCGCGCAGACCGGGCTGCTGGACGGGCTGCGCGCGACGACGCACTGGGCGGCCACCGGTGAACTCGCCCACCGGTACCCGGAGATCAAGGTCGATCCCGACGTCCTCTACGTCGACAACGGCCGGATCCTGACCTCCGCCGGCGCCGCCGCCGGGCTCGACCTGTGCCTGCACATGATCCGCTGCGATCTCGGTACGGCGGTCGCCGCCGACACCGCCCGCATCTGCGTGATGCCGCTGGAACGGGACGGCGGGCAGGCGCAGTTCATCGTGCACGAGCCGCCCGCGCCGGACGGCGCCACGCTGGAGCCGCTGCTGCGCTGGATGACGGAGAACTCCCGGCAGGAGCTGACCCTCGCCGACATCGCCGCCCGCGCCGGTATGAGCACCCGCACGCTGAACCGGCGCTTCCGCGAGCAGACCGGCACCACGCCGCTGCAGTGGCTCCAGCACACGCGGATACGGCACGCGCAGCACCTGCTGGAGACGACCGCGCACTCCGTCGAACGGATCGCCGCGCAGACGGGGTTCGGTTCGCCGACCGCGTTCCGCGACCGCTTCCGCCGGCACGTGGGCACGAGCCCGTACGCGTACCGGCGCGCCTTCCGCTCCACGCGGCGGCAGCCGGGCCCGCCCGCAACACCGGTCCCGGCGGCACCGGCACCCGCCGGGGTCTGAGGCGGGGCGGGCCAACGGCCGGGCGCGGGGCGGGTCTTGCTCCCCCGCCTTGCTCCCCCTTGCCGTCCCACGGCCGCCCCCGCGTTGTCAGACCCCTCCGTTACGGTCCTGACCATGACCGATCACGACCCCGCCCTTCCGCGCGAGAACGTCCTCGACATGCCGAAATCCTGGCAGCGGCATCTGCACCCCAGACGCGGCGGCGCGCCCGGACCGAAGATCAAACGGGCCACGGTGGGCGAGGAGGAGCTGCGTGCCCCGTACGCCGACGTGATCGAGAAGGTGCTCGCGCACCGCCGCACCGACCCGGCGCTGGCCGCGGCGGCGCGGGAGCATCTGGCCGGGACGGTGAGCCCGCTGGGCGCGGCGGCGGTCGCGGCCGTCCCCGAGTCGGAGTTCCACAGCGGTGAGATGACCGCGCGGTTCGTCGACGCCTGGGTCACGACGCACGGTCTGCGGTTCGCCGTCCACGCCTTCCTGGAGCGCTGCGACATCGAGGTCGGCGGTTACGGCGCCGCCAAGAGCGGCCTGGTCCTGCGCGACGGCGCCGGTCTCGACTCCCGGTCTCCGGACGCCGCCAAGAGGCTGCGGCTGCTGCTCGCGGCGGCGGCCGACACCGAGTACGGGGACGTCGTCGATCTCCTGGCCGGGCTGCGCACGACACCGGTGCGGCAGGCGCTCAGCGCCTACCTCGTGCCGACGGAGCACGCCTGGGTGGACGAGTGCTGCGCCGCGCCGGAGCACTCCATGCCAAGGGAGCTGCTCCTGCGCGCTCTTGGCTTACCCGCGCACCTGGACATGCTGGGCTCCGCGGCACACATATCGGTCTCCGACTGCTACGACATCGGGAACCTCGTCACCCTCGCCGACGGCGTGGGGCCCGCGATCGCCCCGTATCTGGCGGAGGCGTTCGGCGAGCACCACGACGAGCCCCGACGGCGCAAGGCGCTGCTGGAGGTGCTGGGCAGACTGCCAGGCGACGAGGCGTTCCGGCTGATGCTGGACCGCGCCGGGAACGCGCACATGCGGACCGCGCTGCGCGAGACCATGCGGCGCTTCCCGGTGCGCGCGGTACGTCTCCTCGCCCCCGCCACGGCCGGCGGGGACGCCACCGCGCAGGAGCTGCTGACGGACCACCTGCGTGCCCACGCCGAACTGCTGCCGCGCATGCTGCCCGAGCTGCCCGACGACACCCGCGCGACCGTCGAGAAGCTGTCCGCGGCGGACGGCCGGCTCCCGGAATCCTCCGCGGACGCGCTGCCGCGGCTCCTCGTGGACCCACCCTGGGCCCGTACGGCGCCGAAGGCCAGGCCCGTCGTGCTCAAGGGCCTGTACGCCCCCGAGGAGCGGACCATGGCGTGGGCACCCGGCGAGCGCGAGACCTGGCGGCGTACGGAGCTTGCGAACCCCGGCCGGAACAGCGTGACGCTGGAGCCCGCCCCGCCGCCGGGCAGGCCGGACGAGGTCTGGGAGAAGCGGATGGCGAACATCCGGGACGGGGTGGCGGTCGAGCCCGTCCAGGCGGAGCTGTACTGGCAGGCCGGGATGTTCGCGAAGGGGCCCGAGGAGCTCGTACGGCCCGTGCTGCGCGAGTGGGCGCCGGACTGGCGCAAGCAGCGGGGCTTCGGGAACCGCGGGCCGTGGAGCCCGGACGGCTGGCTGCGCACCCTCATAGCCCGCTTCGAACTGGACGCGCTGCCGGTCACGTTGGACTACGCCCGGTCCCGCCCGGCGTACGGCCCGGAGCTGCTGCTGCCGTTCCGCTCCGGCGAGGTCGCGCAGGCGATGGCCCACTGGCTGCTGAACACGGAGGCGGCGCGGGAGGCGGCGGTCGCCTGGTTCGCCCGGCACGGGCGGGCCGCGCTGCCCCATCTCGTACCGGTCGCACTGGGCAAGGCGGGCCGTGCCCGTACCGCCGCCGAGTACGCGCTGCACTTCCTCGCCGGCCAGGAGGGCAGGGACGCGGTGCTCGACGCGGCGCGGGAGCACGGTGAGCGGCCGGCCGAGCTGGTGGAGGCGCTGCTGGCCGGCGATCCGGAGGAGCTGCGGCCGCCCAGGAAGATCCCCACGGATCTCGGCGTGGACGCCGAGGTGCTGCCGCAGGTGCTGCTGCGGGGCCGCGAGCGCGCGCTGCCCGTGCCCGCCGTGCGCCACCTGCTCACCCTGCTGGCGATCACCGCGCCCGCGGACCTGGACGCGGGCCAGGGCCGGATACCGGACCCGGATCCGGACCTCGCCTCTGTGCTGGACGCGTGCGACGGGCAGTCGCTCGCCGAGTTCGGCTGGGCGCTGTTCCGGCACTGGCAGGAGCACGGCGCGAAGCCCATGCACGCCTGGCAGTTCACCGCCCTGGGCCGCCTCGGTGACGACCGGACCGTACGCCGCCTCGTCCCACTGATCCGTGCCTGGCCGGCGGAGGACGGCCACCACCACGCGGTGCGCGGACTCGACGTACTCGTCCTGATCGGAAGCGAGTCGGCGCTGAGCACACTGCGCGGCCTCGCCCAGAGCGTGAAGTTCAAGGGGCTGAAGAAGCACGCACAGGAGAAGGCCGAGCAGCTCGCCACGGCCCGCGCGGCACAGACGGGAGCGGCCCCGTGACCGGCTGAGTTCGGGCGTGGCCCGCAAACCGCCGCGCAGCTCAGGGCGGCTCAGGGCGGCCCGGCGCCGTTCAGCGCGGCTCAGGGCCCTTCGCCCGCCTTGCCGGGCCCGCCCTCCGCCATCACCCGGTCCAGGGCCTCCGGCTCGGGGGTGCCCTCGTCCACGAACGGGAAACGGCCGCATCGACACCGCCGGCGGATTTTCCGGAAGGTTTTCCGGAGAGTCGTCCGGAGTGCTTTCCGGAAGGAGAAGGGGGGCGGGACGACGTTACGGCGGCCCCGCGAAGTCCCGTACGGCCGCCACGACCGCCTCCGGGTCCTCCTCCGGGATCCAGTGCCCCGTGCCCGGCACGACCAGGCCGGTGACGTCCTCCGCGACCTCCCGCATCATCTCCTCGATGAGCGGCCCGGTCGTGCTGATCGCGCCGCCGACGGCCAGCACGGGCACGGTCAGCCTGCCGTTGCGCCGCAGTGCCGCGCGGTTGTCCTCCGCGTCCTGGTCGAACGTGCGGTACACCTCGAACCCGGCGCGCATCGCGCCCGGCGCGGAGTACGCCGAGACGTACACGTCGAGGTCGCGTCGGTGACGGCGGAGGGGTCGTACACGCCGGGCTCGATGTCGGCCATGCCGTGGGTGAGCCGGGGGGCCGCCCGGTGGTCCGTACGGCCCGCGGGGCCGTCGGGGTACTGATCAGCGGGCACGTGCACGCTCCTTCGCCGTCGGTCGTCCGGCCGCCGGTCGGTCCGTCGTCCGGCCGCCGGTCGGTCCGTCGTCCGGCCGTCCGTTCGTCCGGTCCATGCGCGCGCCCGCTCACCGCGGGCGCCGCCTACGCCGTACGCGGCAGCACGTCGGCCACCACACAGCTGACGTTATCCGGACCGCCGAAGCGGTGCGCGGCGGCGACCAGTTCGCGTACGGCCCGGTCGGGCTCGCCGGCCGCGGCGAGCACGTCGCGCAGGTCACCGCCCGGTACGACGGCGGACAGGCCGTCGGAGCAGAGCAGGTAGCGGTCACCGGGCCGTACGTCGTGCAGCCGCACGTCCGCGTCCACCTCCGGGCCGCCCGCCAACGACCGCGCCAGCAGCGACCGCTGCGGGTGCGAGGCCGCCTCCTCGGGGCTCAGCCGGCCCTCGTCGACGCGCGCCTGCACCACCGTGTGGTCGTGCGTGATCTGCCGGAGCCCGCCGTCACGCAGGACGTACGCGCGCGAGTCCCCGATGTGGACGAGTGCCAGCTGCGAGCCGGTCCACAGCATGGCGGTCAGGGTCGTACCGGACTCGGCGGGCAGCGCGTCCCGGGCCGCGTTGTGGACCGCCGCGTTGGCGCGGGCGACGGCGTCCTCCAGCACGTTGAGGAGGTCGCCGGCCGGGACGCTCCCGAGGCCGGAACCGGAACCGGAATCGGGACCGGAATGGGAACCGGGACCGGGTCCGGAGCTCGAACCGGAACCCGGTCCGGCCGTCTCCAGCTCCCGTTTCAGCACCTCGATGGCGGCCGCGCTGGCCGGTGCGCCCGCGCCGCCGTAGCCGTCGGCCACGGCGAACAGCCGCGAACCGGCGTACGCCGCGTCCTGGTTGCCGTCGCGGACCAGCCCGGCGTCGGACAGTGCGGCGTAGCGGATCTCCGGCGGCGGCGTACGAGTCTCGGACATCTCGGGTTCCTTCCCGGACAGCTGGTCGACGAGGAACGCGGCGAGGTCCCGCCGGGCGGCGGTGTCGGCCTCGACCCGCGACCAGAACGCGCGCACCTCGCGCGCCGCGTCCGGCCCCGGCAGCCCGCACACGTGCCGGATCTCCGCCAGCGGCATGCCGATCCTGCGCAGCCACGCCACCAGGCGGGCCCGCTCCAGCTGCGCGGGCGCGTAGAGCCGGTAGCCGGTCGCGGGGTCGACGCGGGCGGGCGGCAGCAGGCCGAGCTCGTCGTACAGCCGCAGGGCCTTCGGCGACAGGCGGGACGCCCGCGCGAAGGCCCCGATCGTCAGCAGCGCCGTACTCGCCATGCCCGCTCCCTCCCCGCTCCCTCTTCCCCGCTCCGGATTCCCCGTTCCCCGTTCCCCGGCCGGGCGGTCGGCCCGGCACGGCCGATGCTGCGGCCTCCCCCAGGGACAAGGTCAACGCCCGCCGTCACACTCGCCCGCCGCCGTACGTCAGTGGAATGCCGGCGCAGGAGCGCGGCACCCAGGCAGGCCGTTCGACGGCCCAGGCAACAGGAGAACGTCATGCAGGCACGTACACGAAACCCCGCGGTGGTCCTCCCCGGCATCACACAGCCCGTACTCGACCTGCTCAAGGTCGCGCGGGACGGCGGCGTACCCGGGCACACGCTGGAGCTCGTCCACCTGCGCGCCAGCCAGATCAACGGCTGCGGGTACTGCGTGGACGCGGGAGCGCGCAGCGCCAGGAAGGCGGGCGAGAGCGAGGAGCGGCTGTTCGCGGTGGCGGCCTGGCGCGAGGCGCCGTACTTCACCGACGCCGAACGCGCCGCGCTGGCGCTCACCGAGGCCGCGACCCGGCTCAGCGACCGCGCGGACCCGGTGCCGGACGAGGTCTGGGACGAGGCCGCGCGGCACTACGACGAGCGGGGGCTGGCGGCGCTGACGCTGATGATCGGCGTGACGAACCTCTTCAACCGGTTCAACGTGACCACTCGGCAGCCCGCGGGGGCGGCCGACTGGTAAGCCGGGGCCGCCGGGCGGGGCTGCTCAGGACGGCTCCGGCAGGTCCGGCAGGTCCGGCAGGTCCTTGGCAGGTCCGGCAGGCTCAGGACCGCTCCGGCAGGCTCAGGACCGCTCCGGCAGGCTCAGGACCGCTCCGGCAACTCCGGCCGTACGAGTGCCGTGGCGAACGGCTCGCCGGTGACCCGGGCGTACGCCATCCGTTCGCGCACCTCGCCCAGGGTGCGCGGGCGGTAACCCGGGCCGTCGCAGCAGCTCTTGTGGAACCGGACGCCCGCGTGCAGCAGCACCGACAGCACCCGCCACGCCTCCGTGTCCCGGCGCTTCGGCGGCGCGAAAGCGGAACCGACATGGACCATCGCACGCGCACACCGCGGACACCGCCGCTCCGCGGACTCGCCCGCGCGCGGCACACCGATCCGCGGGTGCGGCTGCTTGTACGAGGCCCGGCAGGGCAGGCAGACGAACGAGGTCTTCGCGTGCGGCATACGGCCAGACTAGGGCCGGGGACCGCGCCGCCTCCACGCTTTTCCGCACCGCAAGGTGCGTGCTACAGGCCGAACAGCCGCGCCGCGTTGTCGTGGCAGACGGCCCGCAGCCACGCCGTACCCAGGTCCGTGCGTTCCAGCGCGTGGAGCGCGTCGGCGTACGAGTACGGGATGTTGGGGAAGTCCGTGCCCAGCAGCACGCGGTCCCCGAGGTCCGCCAGCCGCGGCAGCGCACGGCGCGGGAACGGCGCGGCCTCCTCCACGAACGCCGTGAAGGCCATGGTGGTGTCCAGGGTGACCCGCTCGTACCGTTCGGCCAGCGCCAGGAACTCCTCGTACTCCGGCATCCCCAGGTGCGCGACCGTCAGCGGCAGCCGCGGATACCGCGCCAGCAGCGCCGCCACCGGGCCGGGCCCCGTGAACGGCCCGGGCACCGGCCCCGACCCGCAGTGCGTCACGACGGGCACGCCCGCCTCGGTCAGCAGCGCCCACACGCCGTCCAGCAGCGGGTCGTTGGGGTCGTACGCGCCGACCTGGAGGTGGCACTTGAACACCCGCGCGCCCTGCTCCAGCGCGCGCCGTACGTCGTCGAGCGCGCTCGGCTCCGCGTAGAACGTCGCCGTGTGCAGGCAGTCGGGGGTGCGGGCGGCGAACTCGGCGGCCCAGTCGTTCAGCGAACGCGCCATGCCGGGCTTGTGCGGATAGAGCATGGACGTGAACGCCCGTACGCCGAAGCCGCGCAGCGTCTCCAGCCGCTGCCGCTCCTCGTGCCGGTACGTGATCGGCCAGTGACGGCCGACGAGCGGCCCGGCGGCGTCGAAGTACGCCCACACCTTGGCGAGCAGGCGCTGCGGCATGAAGTGGGTGTGGACGTCGACGAGTCGGGACAGCCCGAGGGAACGGCGGAAGGCGGCGACGTCGGCGCGCTCGTCGCGTGCGGCGCGCTCGTCGCGTGCGGCGCGCTCGTCGCGTGCGGTGCGTGCGGTGCGGTGGGGGTGTACGGCGCCTTCGTCGCGTACGGCGTCCCCGTCGCGTACGGCGTCGGCGCTCTCGCCCGCGTCCGCTGCGGCGGTGTTCTCCCCAGGTACGGACCTCGGCACCCGGACCTCCTCCCGTTCACCGCGCCGCCACCCTGCCCACCCGGCCGGTGCGCGCGGCGCCTACGGGCCAGGGTGGCACGGCCGCACCACGCCTCCGTCCGCACGCCCTCTCGACGGCGCCCGCCACCAATCCCAGCCCGTCGGCACGCCCTCTCGACGGCCCAAGCCACCACTCCCAGCCCGTCCGGCGATTGAGGACGGCCCTCAGCCACAACGGGCCCGAACCCGGCCGACTACGGTCCAGGCATCGGACCCTGTGCCGCCGCGTGGCCGCCCCGGACCGTCCTCAAACGCCGGACGGGCTTGACGGGACAAGGCCCGCTCCCGGCTGCGGGCGGCGCGGCTACTCCGGGCGCCGCGCCAGTACGTACGCCCTGCGGGTCTCGGCCTCCGCCGGGTAGCTCGCGCGTTCCAGCTGCGCCTCGACGGCGAAGCCCGCGGTCGTCAGCGTCTCGGCGACACGCTCCGGTTCGAGGAACCGGAAGTCGACGTCCACACCGTGCCCCCACCACTCGTCGAGGTGCCGCACCTCGGTCCCGGCGTGGAACGCCAGCAGCAGCAGTCCGCCGGGCCGCAGCACCCTGCGCATCTCGTCGAACGCCGGGCGCAGCCCGTCCGCTTCGAGGTGGATGACGGAGTAGAACGCGACGGCCGCGGCGAACTCGCCGTCCGCCGCCGGGAGTTCCCGCAGGTCGCCGACGCGGAACTCGACGCGCGGGTAGCTGCGGCGGCCGACCTCAACCATCTCCGGCGAGAGGTCGATCCCGACCGCCCGCACACCGCCGTGGCCGGCGAGCCAGTCCGCGACATGTCCGGGTCCGCACCCGAGGTCGGCGACGAGCCGCACGGCCGCGTCGCCCGCCCCTTCCTGCGCGCCCTGCACGCCCTGCACGCCCTGCACGCCCTGCACGCTCTGCTCGAGCAGCGCCGCGAGCAGCGCGCGGTCCAGCGGTTTCGCGGCGAGCTCGTCGCCCAGGCGTGCCGCGTACTCCTCGGCGACCGCGTCGTAACTCTCCCGCGTCCGCCGCCCGTTCCCGGTGTCCGTCATGCCGCAGTGTGGCACGCGCCGTCGGTCACCCCCCGTCCGGCAACCCCTCTGTCACCCGCGCTCCGCCAGCGCGCGCAGGGCCCGTTCAAGACGGGCCTGCCTGCCCTCCGGCGTACGGGCCTGGAGCAGCGGCAGGATCAACTGGTACCGGCCGGTCTTGTCCAGCGCCTCGTACGCCTCCCTGGCCGCGGGGTCCGCCTCGAGCGCCGCGGCGAGGTCGGGTGGCGTCACCGCCGTCTTCTGCGACGCGTACGCCCGCTCCCAGCGCCCGTCCTCCTGCGCCTTGCGCACCTCGGCCAGCCCCGGCTCGCGCATGCGCCCGGCGGCGGTGAGCTCGGCGACCTTGTCGACGTTCACCTGGGACCACAGGCTGCCGGGGCGGCGGGGGACGTACTTCTGGAGGTAGTACCGCTCGTCGAAGGCGCGCCGCTGGCCGGAGATCCAGCCGTAGCACAGGCCGGTGTCGACGAGCTCGTCCTCGGTGACCGATGGGATGCCGGACTTCTTCTTGGCCATCCTGATCCACACGCCCTCGTGGCGCGTGTGGTGCTCGGCCAGCCAGCTCTCGAACGCCGCGGCGTCCGGGAAGGCGATGACCTCGACCCCGTCCAGCTCATCCAGCTCGCCCATACGCCTCAGGCTAGCCGCGCCGGAGGGCGTACGCCGTGCGCGCGCAGGGCCGTTACGGCTCGGGCAGTTCGATGTGCACGCGGCCCGGCGCGCCAACGTATCCCGCGGCTCACCCGTGGCGGCGGAACCAGCGGCGCTTGCGCGGGCGCGCACCGGGCCCGTCCCCGGCACCGTAACCGTCCGCGGCGTCCTCGCCCTCGCCCTCCTCGTCATCAAACAGGAAGTACGTGACCGGCCCGGAGAGCCGGGACGCGGGGCCCGTCTCCGGGGCCGCGGTGACGAACACCAGCCGCCGCCCCCGGCTGGGCGACTCGATCGGCACCACGCGGGTGCGGTGCAGCAGTCCGCCCTCGCTGATCATCCCGTGCCGCTCGTAGAGGCCGACCAGTACGAGGCCCATCCGGCGCTCCAGTTCCTCGCCGTCCCGCTCGTCCGCCTGGTTCACCTGCGACCGTACGGTGAGCCCCGCACGGTCCTGCCAGGCGCAGGCCAGATCGACCAGCTGGTCGGCCTCCTCCTGGCTGGTCGGCGTTTCCCGCCAGAGGATCAGGACGTGCTCCAGCTTCTCGGTGAACGGGTTGGCGGGCATCCCGCGCGGGCGCCCTGTCGGCAGCACCGGCACGCCCAGCTCGCCGCCGCAGCTCTCGTACGGGCAGCTGCGGTCCCGCGGGTCGAGGCAGTCGCGGCACAGGGAGTAGCGGCAGGCCTGGCACTGCAGGCCGACGGGGTTGGACACCACGAAGTTCTCGGGCTCGACGGGGACATGGCCCGAGTACCAGAACCGCGCGCAGCCGGCGCACTCCGTCGCCACGGGCGCGAAGTACGGGCTCCCGTGCTGCTCCGGGGTCACCGGCTCGACGACGTCCGGGTCGGGCGTACCGCGCTGCCCGGCGTGCAGGAGCATCAGCGCCCAGCGGTACGCCTCCGCGTCCCTGCCCTCCGTACGCAGGAACCGCAGGATCACGTCGAGCGCGGACCTGTAGCGGCGCTCGTGCCACAGCCGGTCGACCTCGTCGGTCAGCTCGGGCTCGGGCAGCGGGTCGTGCCGCGCGGGAAAGTGGAACGCCTCGACATCGTGCCGCACCCCTCATCACCCCTCCACGCACCGACCCTCGTACGGGCCCCTCGTACGGGCCCTTCGTACGGGCCCCTCGTACGGGCCACGCACCCTAGCCCCGCCCCCTCGGGACGGGTCCCGGGCTCCCGAGCCGCGGCCGTCGGGCAGCCCTCGGGCAGCCAGCCGGTCAGCCGCCGTGCATCCGGGTCGACCGGGGCCGGCGCGGCGAGAGATCCTCGGTGCGCACCGGACCGAGGAGACGTTTTGCTCACCACGTATCAGCGGCGGTTGCGGAAGCACTACCTCGCCGCTCCCGTCATGCCCGCACCGGAACCGTGGCAGCCGGTCGTGGAGTACGGAACCCCCGTCGGCGGGCTGCTCGGCATCGGCTTCGCCGTCCACGCCGAGAGCGGACACGACCTCGTCATGGTCGTCTCCCACGACGGTCACGGGCTGTTCGACGCGGTCACCGGCGAGAAGATCGCCCGCGACCGGGACCCCGACCCGGCGACCAGTACGCCCGACGCGCACCCCGACCTCACCTGCCCCGGGCTCGGGCCGGTCCAGGGCACCCGGGTGCGCATCGCGGGCCTGTTCGGCGGCGGTCTGCACAGCACCACGCCGGACGGCTGGGGCCTCGACGTCGTCAGCCCCGACTGGCCGCACCACCGCGTCTTCCTGTCCACGGACGGAGGGCTGCACAAAGGGCCGCCGGGAGAGAAGTGGTGGCACGTCTTCCACGCCGATTACTCCGAGCTCCGCGCAGCGGGCTTCTCCCCCTCCGGCCGCACCCTGGCGGTCGCGACCAGCAGCGACCTCACGCTCTGGACGCGCCCCAAGCCCCGGCACGGGCCCCGGCACGGCGCGTGAGGGGCGGGGCTCAGTCGCGGGCGCCCGCCGGGTTGGTGTCCTGGCCGAGGCAGGTGCCGTATCCCTCCGTGACCAGAGGGCCATCGGCCCGTACGCGGCCGCCGTACGCGCCCGATGTCACAGATCACGGAGCCTGTCTCGTCCCGTGGGCGAGGGACGAGTCGGGTGTCGGGAAGGTGATGGCTGTGCGGGTGTTCGTGGCAGGCGGGACCGGGGTCGTGGGGCGGCGGCTGGTGCCGCGGCTCGTCAGCAGGGGGCACCACGTGACGGCCACGACGACGAGCGCCGCCAAGCTGGCCTCCCTGGAGCGGCTGGGCGCGGAGGCCGTCGTGATGGACGGGCTCGACCCGGCGTCGGTCGGCGAGGCGGTGGCCTGGGCGCGGCCGGACACGCTCGTGCACCAGATGACCGCGATCTCCGCGGCGCACGCAGGCAAGCCCGATCTGAAGCACTTCGACCGCTGGTTCGCCCGCACCATCCGGCTGCGTACGGAGGGTACGGATCATCTGCTGGCCGCCGCCCAGGCGACCGGCGTCAGCCATGTCGTCGCGCAGAGCTACGCCAACTGGAACGGCATCCGCAGAGACGGCTGGATCAAGACCGAGGAGGACCCGCTGGATCCGGAGAAGGGAACGGTCGCACACAAGGGGGCCGAGGCGATCCGCCACCTCGAGGAGGTGGTCGTCGGCGCCGGCGGCGCGGTCCTGCGCTACGGCGGGCTGTACGGACCGGGCGCCACCGACGACCAGGTGAAGCTCGTACGGAAGCGGCAGTTCCCGCTGGTGGGGCGCGGCACCGGGCACGCCTCGTGGGTGCACCTGGACGACGCGGCGAGCGCTACCGTACTGGCCGTGGAGCAGCGGGCCAGGGGCGTGTTCAACATCGTGGACGACGAGCCGGCCCCCGCCGGCGAGTGGCTGCCGCATCTGGCGGCCTGTGCGGGCGCGAAGCCGCCGGTGCGGGTGCCCAAGTGGCTGGCCCGGCTGCTGGCCGGGGAGGTGGCGGTGACAATGATGACCGAGGGGCGCGGCTTCTCCAACGCCAAGGCCAAGCGCGAGCTCGGCTGGGAACCGCACTATCCGTCGTGGCGGCAGGGCTTCCGGGAGGCGCTGGGATGAACCGGACCGAGGAGTTCGAGGAGCTGCGGCCGCTGCTGTTCGCGATCGCGTACCGCATCCTCGGGAGCGTGAGCGAGGCCGAGGACGCCGTCCAGGAGAGCTGGCTGCGCTGGGCGGCCTCGCCGACCCAGCCGGCGTCCACCAAGGCGTTCCTCTCGGCGGTGGTCACCCGCGTCTCGATCGACGTACTGCGGTCGGCGCGCGTCCGTCGGGAGGAGTACGTGGGGCCGTGGTTCCCGGAGCCGCTGCTCACCGACACCGACCCGTACCAGGACCCGGAGCGCTCGGCGGAGCTGGCCGACTCGCTGTCGATGAGCGCGCTGCTCCTGCTGGAGCGGCTGACGCCGCTCGAACGCGCCGTGTTCGTGCTGCGGGAGGTGTTCGGGTTCGGCTTCCCGGACATCGCGTCGGCCGTGGGGCGTTCGGACGCGGCGTGCCGGCAGCTCGCAGTACGGGCGCGGCGCCACATGGACGAGGGCAGGCCCCGGTTCGAGGCCGACCGGCAGGAGCGCGAGAAGCTCGCCGAGCGGTTCTTCGACGCGTTCAGGGACGGCGACGTCGACGGGCTGCGCGAACTCCTCGCCGCCGACGTCCAGATGGTCGGCGACGGCGGCGGCAAGGCACCGCAGTGGGCCAACCCCATCAACGGCGCCGACAAGGTGGCGCGGGTGCTCGCCTCGTTCGTCCACCCGCTGCACCGGATCGGCGTGGTGGTGGAGCCGCACGAGGTGAACGGCCAGCCGGGCGCGATCTTCCGCGACGCGGCCGGGAAGGTCTTCAACGCCCTCGTGCTCGACGTGCTGGACGGCCAGATCCAGGCGATCCGTTCGGTGATCAACCCCGACAAGCTCGCGCACGTGGGCCCGGTGGTGGCGGATCCGTGGGCGCTCGCGCGGGCGGCACAGAAGGCACGCCGCGAGAACCCGTGACCCGTGAGGTGAGGGGGGTGGAGGGATGAGGTGTCCCCTAGACCCATCTGACGCGGCCGACGAAGGCTTAGGGGTGGACATAGAGATCATCCTCCGACGTGCCCCGAGTCCTTCGCTAAAGGCTTCGTCGGCAGCTGCAGACGTGTATAAGGGGCAGGCGCAACGCTGTGGCCTCCGAGGAGACGCCACTCACGGGTCAGGCGGCCGGCGGCGAGGCGAGGAGTACGACGGGCGATGGGCTGGACAGCACGGGACATCCCCGACCAGAGCGGCCGCACTGCGGTCGTCACGGGTGCCAACAGCGGGCTCGGCGAGGTGACCGCGCGGGAGCTGGCCCGGCGCGGCGCCCGGGTCGTCCTCGCGTGCCGCAGCGAGCGACGCGGCAAGGCGGCCGTCGAACGACTGCTGGCCGAGGTGCCGGAGGCGCGGGCGGAGTTCCGTCCGCTGGACCTGGCGGATCTGGGGAGCGTACGGGCCTTCGCGGCGGGGCTGCCGTACGACCGGCTCGACGTGCTCGTCAACAACGCCGGGCTGATGGCCGTGCCGTACGCGCGGACCGCCGACGGCTTCGAGACGCAGTTCGGCGTGAACCACCTCGGGCACTTCGCGCTCACCGGCCTGCTGCTGGACCGGCTGCTGGCGTCGGAGTCGGCGCGGGTGGTGACCGTGTCGAGCATGATGCACGCGCTGGCCAACATCGACATCCGCGACCTCAACAGCGAGCACCGCTACCGCCGCTGGGAGGCGTACTGCCGCTCCAAGACGGCGAACCTCCTCTTCACCCGCGAACTGGCCCGGCGCGCCGACGGACACGCGCTCACCGCCGCCGCCGCGCACCCCGGCTACTCCGCGACGGAACTCCAGACCAAGGGCCCGCGCCTGGCCGGCCGGCGGGCCGGCGAACGCGCCATGCGGCTCGCGAACACCGTTGTCGCCTCGCCGCCGGACCTGGGCGCGGCGCCCAGCCTGTACGCGGCGACCGCGCCCGGTGTCGTACCGGACTCGTTCACCGGCCCGCGCGTGCTGCTCGTACGCGGTGCCCCCGGCCCGTCCTGGCGCGCCCCGTGGACGCGGAACGACGTGGCGGCGGAGCTGCTGTGGACGGCGTCGGAGCGGCTCACCGGCGTGCGGTACGGGGCGCTGGGATGAACGGCGGCACCAGCGGCGGGACCGGCACCGGCACCGGCACCGGCACCGCGGGCGGACGCCGCCACGGTGCCGGTGTCGCCGGACCGCCCGTCCGCGTGCTCGTCGTGGACGACGACTTCATGGTGGCCCGGCTGCATCGCACGCTGGTCGAGCGGACCCCGGGCTTCACGGTCGTCGGGGAGGCACGCAGCGGCGCCGAGGCGCTGGCGTCCGTGCGGGAACTCCGTCCGGAGCTGGTACTGCTGGACATGTACCTTCCGGACATTTCGGGCCTGGATGTGCTGCGTGAGCTGCGCGCCGCCGAGGAGCCCGGCACACACGGGGTCGACGTCCTGGTGGTGACGGCCGCACGGGACGTGGAGACCGTACGGGGCGCACTGCGCGGCGGCGCCGTGCACTACATCGTCAAGCCCTTCGAGGGCGGCACCCTGCGGGAACGGCTGCTGCAGTACGCGCACAGGCGGCAGGAGCTGGCGGACCTGGGCGCGGCGAACCAGGCGGACCTGGACCGGGTCTTCGGCGGCGGTGGCCGTGGCGGTGGCGGTGGCGGTGGCGGTGGCGGTGGCGGTGGCGGTGGCGGTGGCAACGGAAGGGGTGTCCGTACGGGCGCGGGCCGCGCGGCCTCCGCGGGCGACCGCACGGAGGGCGCACCGGGCGGGGGCGGCACGTACGGCGGGGCGTACGGCGGTGGGCCGCGCGGCGGCGGACAGCGCGCCGCGACGGCGGCACCCAGCCTGCCCAAGGGGCTCACCGCGCAGACGGCGGCGCTCGTACGGCGCACCCTGGACGGCTGCCCGGAAGGACTCTCGGCCTCCGAGTGCGCCGAACGCAGCGGCCTCTCCCGGGTCAGCGCCCGCCGCTACCTCGAGCACTTCGTCGCTACCGGACGCGCCGAGGTGACACTCCGCTACGGCACGACGGGGCGCCCCGAGCGCCGTTATCACGCCACCCCACCGCCGGGGCACGCGGGGGGCGTTGCGGGGGCGGCCGACCCGGACCAAGGCAGACAGTGACGTACGGAAGCGGCTAACTCCCGACATTCACCGAGACTTGGCGAGCAACTTGAGCCGCATATCCCCTAAGAGCAATAAGTCCGTTTCAGTCGTTTCGGCGTGAATGAGACCGTCTGCGATGCGGCGTGACGTGACTAACAGAACCGCCCCCGGCAATACGTCACTCACCGCACGGCAATGCCTTACGTCCGGTCAACTCTCCTGGCATGCGGCCCTTTTGGCGTTGCCACAGCAAAGATCGAAGCTAACGGAGAGGTAACGGCCCGCAGCACACCGTGTATACGGGGCCCCTCGAATTCCCGGAGCCGGGCATGGGTAAACGAACGCTCCTTGCCGGGACGAATTGGTTGTGTTTTCGTTTCGAATCCCGCCGCAACTTACGCGGCGGGCCTCGCCGGGACGCCTAGTCCTGCCGCCCGGTGGAGGAGCCAACGTCACCGAACGGCAGGAGCGGGGGACCCAGGTAAGTGCCGGCCGTGCGCCACAGCACCGGACGGCTTGGGGTGAAGTCACGCGGACAGTGTGGCCACAACACACTCGTGCGTGACCGGGCAACTCCAGCCCGAACCCGACAGCTCACCTCGCAGGCGTAGGAGAGGAAGCACCACTATGTCTGCACGCGGACGTCACCGCCGCCCCCGCACCCAGCGCATCGCGCGCGCCACCCTCGCCCTCACGGCGGGCGGCGCGGGCATCGCCCTGCCCCTCATGGGCGCGGGCAACGCGAACGCCGCCTCGGTGGACACCTGGGAGAAGGTCGCCCAGTGCGAGTCCACCGGGGACTGGAGCATCAACACCGGCAACGGGTACTACGGCGGCCTGCAGTTCAGCCAGAGCACGTGGGAGTCCTTCGGCGGCACCGAGTACGCGGCGACCGCCGACCAGGCCACCAAGGAGCAGCAGATAGCCATCGCCGAGAAGGTGCTGGCCGAGCAGGGCCCGGGCGCCTGGCCGAACTGCGGCCCGAAGGCCGGTCTCTCGCAGAACAGCGGCGACCCCGACATCGACCCGTCGGGCCAGGGCGGCCAGGCGCAGGCGAAGCCCGAGGCCAAGGCCGAGCCCAAGGCCGAGCCGAAGAGCCAGCCCAAGGCCGAGGCCCCGGCCGCCGGCGCGGACAAGCGCGACGACGCGCCCGCCGCCGACCGGAGCAAGCGCGACGCCAAGCCCACCGACTACACGGTGAAGTCCGGCGACACCCTCTTCAAGATCGCCAAGTCGCAGGGCGTCGCGGGCGGCTGGGAGCGCGTCTACGAGGGCAACCGCGAGGTCATCGGCGACGACCCCGACCTGATCTACCCCGACCAGCGGCTCTCCCTGGACGGTTCGGGCGCGACCAAGTCCCACGCCTCCCGCTCCGAGGCCCGCCCCGAGGCCCCGGCGCCGCAGCCCAAGCAGGAGTCGAAGCCGGCGCCCAAGCCGGAGTCGAACGGTGGCGAGAAGGCCGCCGACTCCGCCGACAGCAACAAGGGCGGCTTCCAGAAGCCGGTCGACGCGCCCGCCAGCACCCCGTACGGCGCCTCCGGCGGCAGCTGGTCCAGCGGCAGCCACACCGGCGTCGACTTCTCCGCCTCCAGCGGCACCCCGGTGAAGGCCGTCACCAGCGGCACCGTGGTCTCCGCCGGCTGGGGCGGCGCGTACGGCAACGAGGTCGTCGTCAAGCACTCCGACGGCCGGTACAGCCAGTACGGCCACCTCTCCTCGCTGTCCGTCTCCGCCGGCCAGACCGTCGGCGCGGGCGACCAGCTCGGCCTCTCCGGCTCGACCGGCAACAGCACCGGCCCGCACCTGCACTTCGAGATCCGTACGGGTCCGGACTACGGCTCGGACATCGACCCGCTGGCCTACCTCCGCGCCAACGGCGTCTCGGTCTGACCGAAGGCCCCACCCGGCAAGCCCAAGAGGGCGCCGCCCCCGAATGGGGACGGCGCCCTCTGCGCATACCAGCGCCCACCCCATCCCGCCGCCACGGCGCGCGACCCGCACAGCGAGGGTCCGGCGGAATACGCGACCGGCCGGAAGCGGCACGTGCGGCGAAGACCTACCGCGGCAGATGGATACCCGTCACGATCAGCCCGTCCCGTACGAGCCAGCGGCCCGAGAAGCCGCGCATGTGCGTGCCGCCGATCAACGGCGCGGGCACCAGGAAGCGCGCCTCAAAGGTCCGTTCGGATTCGTCGACCTCGATTTCCGCTTCCACGAAGTCGAGTTCGATTCCCGTCTGCGGATACCACGTTTTGAAAACGCTCTCCTTCGCACTGAACAGCAGCCGGTCCCAGTGCACTTCGGGCCGGCGTGCGGAAAGCGCGCTCACCCATTTCTGTTCGGACGGAAGCGAGATCGCTTCCAGGACGCCGTCCGGCACGGGCCCGTTCGGTTCGGCGTCGATGCCGATCGCCAGGGATCGGGACGCGCGGGACACGACCGCCGCGCGGTAGCCCTCGCAGTGGGTCATGCTGCCGACGATGCCGTCGGGCCACTGCGGCGCCCCGCGCTTGCCGGGCAGCAGCGGCGCGGGCGGCAGCCCGAGCCGCCCCAACGCGGCGCGCGCGCACGCCCGTACGGTCGTGAACTCCCGCCGCCGCTGCGCCACCGCCTTCGCGATGACCTCGGCTTCCTCCGGGTACAGGGCGGCACCGGGGCCGCCGCGCGACGTGTCGTCGTACGCCTCTTCGGCGAGGACGATGGAGGGCAGTATCTCCTCGATCATCAGCGGCCCTGCCCCGCGGCACCAGCCGACCCGGCGGACGCTCCCGCAGCGGAAGACCCGCCCGCGGAAGACCCGCCCGCGGACGGCTCCGGCAGGATCTGCCGGAGCGGCGTACGGGGCGGCCGCGGCCGCCACTCGCGCGGGTAGCCGACGGACACCTCCTCGAACCGCACCCCGTCGTGCCAGGTGACGCGCGGGATGTGCAGGTGCCCGTAGACGACGGCGGCGGCACGGAAGCGCGTGTGCCAGTCGGCCGTCAGCTCGGTGCCGCACCACTGCGCGAACTCCGGATACCGCAGCACCCGCGTGGGCTCGCGCACCAGCGGATAGTGGTTGAGCAGCACCGTGCGGTGCGCGGGGTCGATCCCCTCCAGCCGCTCCGTGGTCGCGGCGACCCGCGCGCGGCACCAGGCGTCCCGGCTCGGGTACGGGTCTGGGTGCAGCAGATACTCGTCCGTGCACACGACCCCCGCGTCGTGCGCGACGCGCAGCGACTCCTCCTTGGTGAAGGTGCCGGGGGCGCGGAACGAGTAGTCGTACCCGACGAACAGCGGAACCACCGTGACGGGCTCGTCCCCGCCCTCCCACACCGGGTACGGGTCCTCGGGCGTCACGACCCCCAGCTCGCGGCAGAGCTCCACCAGCCGCAGATACCGCTTCTCACCGCGCAGCTCCACCGTGTCCTGGGGATGGGTCCACAACTCGTGGTTGCCCGGCGTCCAGATCACCTTCGCGAAGCGGGAACTCAGCAGCCCCAGCGCCCACTCGATGTCCTCGAACTTCTCCGCGACATCGCCCGGCAGCAGCAGCCAGTCCTGGTCCGAACCGGGCCGCAGGCCCTCCGCGACGGCGCGGTTCTCCTTGTACGCCACGTGCAGATCGCTGACAGCCAGCAGTCTTCCCGACGACGACACGTACAGCCTCCCCCTGTTGCCCCCGCGCGGCGCACTGCCTCGCACCGCGCGCACGACGGCCCAGCGTACCCACCCACGACGACACCCCGCCCCCACGCCCACCCCGTACGACACCGGCACCCAACTCCCGTACGCCCGCCCTGAGTACGGGCACTCATGCCGCCGCTGACAGTCTCCGCTACCGTCGATGCCCGTACGTGAACGCTCACACTACGTAACGAGGGGGGGCTTCGTGGCCTGGGAGCAGCAGTGGGCGCAGCTGGTGGAAGACGCCTCGCGCGACTCCGGCTTGAAGCTGGCCAGCGCCGGCGACGAGCCGGGTTGGGCATCGGCTCCGGGCGGCATGCGGTCTGACAAGAAGGCATGGAGCACGGCGGCGACAAATGTGGGCTCTCTCAAGAAGGGCATCGACAAAGGCCTGGGCGATCTCGCGGAGGGCCAGGCAGGGCTCGGTGAGGGGAGCGTCACTGGTGGTCAGACCCAGAGCGGTGCCGCGCAGAGGGAGTTGTACACGTCCTGGAAGCAGTACCTCGGCAAGGTGAGCGGACGGTGCGCCGTGCTCCAGGACCGGCTCGAGAAGGCCGGGAATGATCACTACAAGAACGACCAGGCGACCAAGCGAGCGTTCGACGGCCTGAACGATCGGTACGAGGACACCCCGGCCATCGGCGGCCAAGACGGGAGCCGGTGGCCGTGAACTTCGCGACGCTCAAGAGCCTGAAGCCCGATGAATTCGAGAGCGCGGCCGACGGCTACAAGAAGGCCAGTGACATGGCCAGCTCTGCCAAGGACCGCGTCGAGCAGGAGTACGCCGCCAAGATGCAGGCTGCCCTGGAGGGTGAAGCCGTCGAGGCAGCAGCCGAACAGCTCCGCAAGTTAGGCAAGAACTTCCACTACGTACAGGTCGAATGCGGTCTGGCGAGTACGGCGCTCAACGGGCTCGCGTTCGACTTCCGAGCAGCGAAGAAGAAGCTTGACGCCGCCCTGGCGGACGTGAGCGCGGAGAAGTTCACAACGAACCCCGATGGCTCCGTCACTTACCCCGCCGCCGGCGAGAAGGTCGACGGCAGAACACCGGAAGGCGGCACGGTAACCGGCCGGGCGGCGAACGGCCATACAGGGAACCCGATCGATCCGGGCGGTGACGCCGACGATGCGGCCAGCGCCATCGAGGACCAAGCGGCCCGCTTCGACCCCAACCCCAACCGCGGAAGGGCCCAGGGCTACGCCAACCGCATCGCCCAGGCCGTCAAGGAAGCCACCGACGCCGACGAGAAGTGGGCCCCGAAGCTGCGACGGCTCAAGGCTGACGACGACCTCGACGTCTCGCACGGGGACTGGGTCGATGCCAACAAGGACATGCAAGGCGTCCGCAAAGGCGCGGAAGCCTACCTCGACAAGATCGAGGCCCCCCCGAAGGGTGGCACCCCGAAGGAGAACGCAGACTGGTGGCAGGGACTGTCAGCGGAGGACCAGGACGCCTACATCTCCATGCACCCCGCGAGCGTCGGCGCCATGGACGGCGTCCCGGCGGAGGTCCGGGACGAAGCGAATCGTACGGTGCTTGCCGAAAAGCGAGCCGCATACCAGACAGAGCTGAATGCACTGCCGTCGGCACCCAAAGGGCCATGGCGATACCTGACGAGGGATCCATTTCGTGAAAGACGAGGCGAACTGGAGGAGGCCCTGAAGGGTATGGACGCGATTCAGAAACGGTTTGACCGTACCGGGAGGAAGGGTCTCCCAGAGGCATACCTTCTTGGCTTCGACCCCAAAGGCGCAGCGAACGGGAGAATCATTCTCGCCAGCGGTAACCCGGACACCGCTGACCATACGGCTACCTACGTCCCAGGCACCTACACGGACATCAAAACCATAGGTAAGGACATCGAACGCACGGACAACCTGTGGCAGGAAAGCACTCAGCATGCCCCCAACCAATCCACGTCTACCATCATGTGGTTCGATTACGATGCTCCGGACAACCCTGTCACGGAATCACCCTCACGTAAGTACGCCGATGAAGGCGGCCCCGTCTTGAGGCAGTTCCTTGACGGCAACGAAGTAGCCCACCACGGAGCAACCGGCCACCCCTCCCACACCACGGTCATCGGACACAGCTACGGCAGTGTGGTGGTGGCGGATGCCGCCATCGGAAAGCTGGGCGGCGATCCCTTGGCGGACGACATCATCGCGGCGGGCAGCCCCGGGATGAGGGTCAAGAACCCCGAGGGGCTTGGCGTTGACCGGGACCACATGTGGGCCGCCGAGGCTGACGGGCCAGCCGATTGGGCAACTCGCCACTTCGGCCGATTCGTTCACGGCGGCGGTGTCCCGCCCCTCGTTCCTTCCGATTCAACATTCGGGGCAAATCAACTGGACTCCGACGCTGCGGGTCACGGTGGATACTGGGATCCGGAGTCGCGAATCCTATCGAGTCAAGCTGCTATTATCGCCGGGAGATACGAGCGTGCAGAGCTTCAGTAAGATCCCATTCGCACTCACACTGTCCCTTACAATCGTCATCTTGATGGGGTGTTCGAAGAGCATGGATTCCGAATCTCTCGAAGAACGATCGAAGACTAGCGCAGAAGACAAGACCGAAAGCATGTCGAGTCAGATCAGGGACATCATCAACGTCAAGGGAAAGACCACGGAGTCCGGCGCGCTGGTCGACGGCTGGGCAGATTGCCCCGGCGGGGATGAAAGTTACCGGATGCGCCACGCGTGGAGCGTCTACGAAGCCCCGAACACCGAGTTGAGCGCGGGTATGCAACGCCTTCGCGAGGGACTCCCGGCACAGGGCTGGGAGATCGGCAAGGACGGCCCGGACAAGTCCCCCGCCAAGACTCCGGAGATCGTCGCCAAGCACGGCAAGACCGGGTTCTCCGTCAACATCAAGCTGATGCTGGAGGACAAGCAGTCGCCGCATACGTCACTCATCGCCGTAACGGTCGTGTCTCCCTGCTACCGAGAGCCCGCGGGGCAAGACAGCTGACGGTGCGCCATCAACCGGATTTTGGATCCAGGATTGATTGTCCAGTCCCCCTCCGCTAGATTCCGGCCATGGCCGAGGCATTGGGCGGGCTGCTCGTCGTCGACTTCAGCCGGGTGCTGGCCGGGCCGTACGCCACCATGTTGCTGGCCGACCTCGGCGCCGAGGTGATCAAGGTGGAGCGGCCCGGGGGCGGGGACGACACGCGGGCCTGGGGGCCGCCGTTCGCCGGGGGTGAGAGCACGTACTTCCTCGGGCTCAACCGCAACAAGCGCTCCGTCGCGCTCGATCTGGCCGACCCCGCCGACGCCGAGGTGGCCCGGACCCTCGCCGCCCGTGCCGATGTGGTCGTGGAGAACTTCCGCACCGGCACCATGGAGCGGCTCGGACTCGGCTACGACGCGCTGCGCGCCGTAAACCCCCGGCTCGTCCACTGCTCGATCACCGGTTTCGGTGCGGACGGCGGCGCCGGTCTGCCCGGCTACGACCTGATCGTGCAGGCCGTCGGCGGGCTGATGAGCGTGACCGGGCCGGCCGGGGAGGGCGGTACGAAGGCCGGGGTCGCGCTCGTGGACGTGCTGACCGGGCTGCACGCCGCGTTCGGCGTGCTCGCCGCGCTGCGGCATCGCGACGCCACCGGTGAGGGCCAGCGCGTGGAGGTCTCGCTGCTGACGTCGCTGCTGTCCGGGCTGGTCAACCACTCCTCGGCGTACGTCGCGGCCGATGTCGTACCGGCGGCGATGGGCAACCGGCACCCGAGCATCGCCCCGTACGAGCTGTTCGACACGGCCGACCGGCCGCTGGTCATCGCGGCGGGCAACGACCGGCAGTTCGGCGCGCTCTGCGCCGCCGTCGGTCGGCCCGAGCTCGCGGCGGACAGCCGGTACGCCGCGAACGAGGGGCGGGTCGCGCACCGGGAGGAGCTCGTACGGGAGCTGAGCGCCGCGCTCGTACGGCACGACGCCGACCGCTGGTTCGCCGAACTCACCGCCGCCGGCGTGCCCTGCGGCCCGGTCAACGACCTCGCGGACGCCTTCGGCCTGGCCGCGCGGCTCGGGCTGAACGCCGAGGTCAGCGTGGCGGATCCGCGCCGGGACGCGCCGGTGCGGCAGGTCGCGAACCCCGTACGGCTCAGCGCGACCCCGCCCGCGTACCGCAGCGCGCCGCCGCGGCTGGACGAGGACGGGCCCGGCGTACGGGAGTTGGCGGCGCGGTGGGCCGCGGAGGCGGCCCGCGATGGGCGTGAGGACGCCCGGGACGAGGGCGCGTAGCGGGGAAATGGAAGGGGGCGGAGC
This sequence comes from Streptomyces armeniacus, assembly GCF_003355155.1. Classification (NCBI taxonomy): domain Bacteria; kingdom Bacillati; phylum Actinomycetota; class Actinomycetes; order Kitasatosporales; family Streptomycetaceae; genus Streptomyces; species Streptomyces armeniacus. The sequence continues at coordinate 4,491,705 of NZ_CP031320.1, forward strand.
CTCCGCACAAGGTCCGCCCCCTTCCCGGGATCCGGGGCCGCCCGCCCGGTGAGGGTCGAGGCACGGCGGCCGGCCCCGGAAGCATCAGACGCGCGGCACGCGCCCCAGGTGCACGCGCCGAAGCCGAAAGCGCACGCTCACGCCCCCGCCGCCGCGCGCCCCGCCTCCAGCCGGGCGACGGGCACGCGGAACGGCGAGCACGACACGTAGTCCAGCCCCACCTCGTGGAAGAAGTGCACCGACTCCGGGTCGCCGCCGTGCTCCCCGCACACGCCCAGCTTGAGGTCGGGCCGCGTGGCGCGGCCGGCCTCCACGGCGTCGCGTACGAGCGCGCCGACGCCGTCCTTGTCGATGGTCTCGAAGGGCGACACCCCGAAGATGCCCTTCTCCAGGTACGCGGTGAAGAAGCTGGCCTCGACGTCGTCGCGCGAGAAGCCCCAGACGGTCTGCGTGAGGTCGTTGGTGCCGAACGAGAAGAAGTCCGCCGACTCGGCGATCTGCCCGGCGGTCAGCGCCGCGCGCGGCAGTTCGATCATCGTGCCGAGGGAGAGCTTCAGGTCGACGCCGTACGTCTCCTCGATCTCCGCGATGACCTTCTCGGCGTCCTCCCGTACGATCTCCAGCTCCTGCACGGTGCCCACCAGCGGAATCATGATCTCCGCGCGCGGGTCGCCCTTGGCGGCCTTCCGTTCGGCGGCGGCCTCCGCGATGGCCCGTACCTGCATGGTGAACAGGCCGGGGATGACCAGTCCGAGCCGTACGCCGCGCAGGCCCAGCATCGGGTTCTGCTCGTGCAGCCGGTGTACGGCCTGGAGGAGGCGCAGGTCGTTCTCGTTGGCGTCCTTGCGGGACTCGGCGAGGGCGACCCGTACGGACAGTTCGGTGATGTCCGGCAGGAACTCGTGCAGCGGCGGGTCCAGCAGCCGTACGGTCACCGGCAGTCCGTCCATCGCCTCGAACAGCTCGACGAAGTCCCGCTTCTGCTGCGGTAGGAGACCGGCGAGGGCGGAGTCCCGTTCGCTGTCGGTGTCGGCGAGGATGAGCCGTTCGACCATCTCGCGCCGCTCGCCGAGGAACATGTGCTCGGTGCGGCACAGCCCGATGCCCTGCGCGCCGAAGCGCCGGGCGCGGGACGCGTCTTCGGCGTTGTCGGCGTTGGCGCGCACGCGCAGGCGCCGTACGCGGTCGGCGTACGCCATGACCCGGTGTACGGCCTTCACCAACTCGTCGGCGTCGTCCGCGCCCGCGTGCATGCGGCCCTCGAAGTACTCGACGACGGGGGACGGCACGACGGGCACCTCGCCGAGGTAGACCTTTCCGGAGGAGCCGTCGATGGACACGGTGTCGCCCTCCTCGACGACAGTGCCGCCCGGCGCGGTCATCCGCCGCCGCTTGGTGTCCACTTCGAGCTCCTCGGCGCCGCACACGCAGGTCTTGCCCATGCCGCGGGCGACGACGGCGGCGTGCGACGTCTTGCCGCCGCGGCTGGTGAGGATGCCCTCGGCGGCAAGCATGCCGTCGAGGTCGTCGGGGTTGGTCTCGCGGCGGATGAGGATGACCTGCTCGCCGGAACGGGACCACTTGATCGCCGTGTACGAGTCGAACACCGCCTTGCCGACCGCCGCGCCCGGCGACGCGGCGATGCCGGAGCCGATCCGCTCTATGGCGGCGTCCGCGGCGAACCGCGGGAACATCAGCTGCGCGAGCTGCGCCCCGTTCACGCGCTGGAGCGCCTCGGCCTCGTCGATGAGGCCCTGGTCCACCAGCTGCGTGGCGATACGGAAGGCCGCGGCGGCGGTCCGCTTCCCCACCCGGGTCTGGAGCATCCACAGCTTGCCGCGCTCGACGGTGAACTCGATGTCGCACAGGTCCTTGTAGTGCGTCTCGAGGGTTTCCATGATCTGCATCAGGGAGTCGTACGACGCCTTGTCCAGCTGCTCGAGGTCCGCGAGCGGCACGGTGTTGCGGATGCCGGCGACGACGTCCTCGCCCTGCGCGTTCTGCAGGTAGTCGCCGTACACGCCCTGGTGGCCGGAGGCGGGGTCGCGGGTGAAGGCGACGCCGGTGCCGGAGTCCGGGCCGAGGTTGCCGAAGACCATCGAGCAGATGTTGACGGCGGTGCCGAGGTCGTGCGGGATGCGCTCCTGGCGGCGGTAGAGGCGGGCGCGGTCGCCGTTCCACGAGTCGAAGACCGCGCGTACGGCGAGGTCCATCTGCTCGCGCGGGTCCTGCGGGAAGTCGCGGCCGGTCTCCTTGACCACGATGCCCTTGAACCGCTCGACGAGCTGCTCCAGTTCGGGCGCTCCGAGGTCGACGTCGGTGGTGGCGCCCGTGACCTGTTTGACCTCCTCCAGCGCCTCCTCGAAGAGGTCGCCGTCCACGGCGAGGACGGTCTTGCCGAACATCTGGATGAGCCGCCGGTACGAGTCCCACGCGAAGCGCTCGTCGCCGGACTGCGCCGCGAGCCCGCGTACGGACTCGTCGGAGAGGCCGATGTTCAGGACGGTGTCCATCATGCCGGGCATGGAGAACTTGGCGCCGGAGCGTACGGAGACGAGGAGCGGGTCGTCGGCCTGGCCGAGCTTTTTGGCCATCTTCCGTTCGAGGGCGTCGAGATGGGTGCTGACCTCGTCGCGCAGCGCGGCGGGCTCGGTACCGGACTCCAGGTAGACCTTGCAGGCTTCGGTGGTGATGGTGAACCCGGGCGGCACCGGGAGACCGAGATTCGTCATCTCGGCGAGGTTGGCGCCTTTGCCGCCCAGAAGGTCCTTGAGATCCTTGTTGCCCTCTGTGAAGTCGTAGACGAACTTCTGGCGTTGTGTGTCCGCTGCGTTCGCTGCATTCGCTGCGTTATCTGCGTTATCCGGCACGACGACTCGACTCCTCGTGGACGGGCTGCCCTGACGGCGGGGAGCGTACCCAGATCGAAGGCGTGGGAGTACGTCCATCGGCATGCCATGCGGGTGTAACCACCCGTCCGCCGAGAGATCAAAAGTGATCGTGGCGTACGGGCGCGGGCGGCGTCTGTTGATGTGCCGAAGGCAGGATTGCGGAGGGTAGTCGGCGCGGCCCCGGAACGCACGGAACGCGAGATTCCTCTTCAGTTCGCTAACCAAGGGACGGTAAACCCTCACCCCGCTCCTTGGAGATCTGGAGCTCCCATTTGAGCGCTCATTTGAGCGCACCCCTGATCAGAGTGGCCAGAATCACGCGCTTCTGAGGCCTTCGTATCCCACGATGTGGACACACCTGGCACCCGGTGCCACTCCCCGAGGCCGTCGCAGCAGCGGCTACTCGAAGGCGGGCAGCAGCGTCTCGGCCACCGCCCCGGCCGGGGGCAGGAAGCGCTCGGCGTCGGGGCCGAGCAGGTGCCGGTGCAGGGCCCGTTGATGGGCGGCCCCGATCAGCAGCAGGGCGCCGGCGTCCGGATCGAGCGTGCCCCGCACCCGCCCGGCCGCGCGCCGCGCGCGCAGCAGCGCGGCGACGGGCCGCAGCGCCTGATGCGGGCCGACCGCGGCCTGGCGTGCCACGAGCAGTTCGCGCAGCTGGCTGTCGGACTGGAGGGCCCCGAGGATCGGCATGATGCGCACGTAGAACTGCTCCAGCCCGGACACCACCTCGGTGAGGTCCGCGAGCAGCGCGGCCCGCGGGTCGGTACGGGCCTCCGCGCCGTCGCCGTCGCCTTCGTCACCCGCCGGGCGAGGGCCCAGCACCTCGGCGACATCGGAGAAGACGGGCAGGTACTGCCCGACGACGGCCTGGAGGAGCCCGAGCCGGTCGCCGAAGTGGTAGAAGATGCTGGATTCCGCGACGCCGGCCCTGCGCGCGATCTCCTTGGTGGACAGCGCCAGCCCCGTGTCGCCCAGCACCTCCTGAGTGGCCTTGAGCACGGCTTCCCGCACCCCCGTCGACGGCCGCCCACGCCGCGCACTCGCCACGCGTGACTCCCTTCGCTCCGTACCGGCTTCCCGGACACTTCTTGAGTTATCACTCAGGAAGAAGTTAACTTACTGATGAATGACTCAGTAATCGTGGTTCGGGGAGGGACGCTCATGAGCACGGAAGCACGTACAGAAGCACGTACAGAAGCGCACAAGGACGCCATCCGGCGCCTCTACAAGGGACTTGAGGGCGGCGACGTCGATCTGGCCGACGAGCTGTTCACGGCGGACTTCGTCACCAGCGAGGGCCTGCACCAGAACGTCACCGGCCCGCAGGGCTTCAAGGACGCCATCCGCGGCGTGCACTCCGCCTACACCGACCCGCGCTTCGAAATCCTCGACATGGTGGGCGAGGGCGACGAGGTCATGGTGCGCTGGCGCATGCGGGCCACGCACACCGGCGAACTGATGGGCGTGCCGGCCACGGGCAGGCAGGTGAGCACGGAGGCGTTCGCGCTGTTCCGCTTCACCGGCGACCGGATCAGCGAACGCCACGCGGTCGTCGACCGGTTGGGCCTGCTGCAGCAGGTACGGGCGGACTGACGGGCGCGCACGTACCCCTGCGGTGGGCAGCGCCCCGCCTCACGTCGCACGCTCCGCGTCGATGACGGCCAGGTCCTCGCGCAGCCAGTCCGGAGCGAACACCGACCGCGCCCGTACGCGGGCGCACGGCAGGCACGCCTTCCGGGACGGACCGCCGGGCCCGGAACCGCCCTGCGGCATGGCGATGATGACCCGCTCACCGGCGTGCTCACGGCAGTCTGCGCACTCCCCGCCCGCCAACAGCAACTCGGACGCGGCGGTCACCGCTCACCCTCCGCGTACGTCAGCAGGGCGGCGCAGTCGCGGGCGAGGTGCCGCACCTGCACGTGGGCGGAGAGCGGGCTGTCGCCGAGGTCGCGGGCGACGTCGAGGCGGATACGGTCGAGCTGGGCGCGGCACTCGTACCACTGCACCGAGCCGTGCCACAGCTCTTCGGCGGCGGCCTCGGCGGCGGGCAGCAACAGCTCGACGTGCTCCCGCAGTTGCTGCTCCAGCTCGACCATGTCCGGACGCGCTGGCCGCGCCAGCGGCCGCAGCGCGCGGTCGACCGTGGCGCGGATCGCACGGACGTCGACCGCCTCCGTTGTCACCCCAGTGGAGTCCACAGTTACCCCTTCGCTACTGTGCGTTGCATGAGCGCAAGGTAGGACCGGGTACAAGACTGACGAGCACGCAAAGTGCGTGCCTTGTGCGGGGAGTTCGCCATGGAAACCGGACGCGTCGGACGCCGGATCGCCTACTGGCGCGAGCGGCGCGGCTTCACACAGGGCGACTTCGGCCGTCTTATGGGCAAGTCCCGCAGGTGGGTGCAGGACCTCGAAGGCGGACAGCGGCAGGCCGACCCGCGGCTGTCCGTGCTGGAGCGCGCAGCGGAGATCCTGCGCATCTCCCTGGAGGAGTTGTGGACCGACGCCCCCGCCGCTCCTGCCGGGACGGACCCGCCTCCGGAGGACGTCCGCGCCGTCGTCGACGCCCTGGACCGGCACGACGTCATGACCGGCGCTTTCACGCCCGCCCATGATCCACCCGAGCTGTCGGCCATACGCGGCTCCCTCGGCTACTGCTGCGAGGCGTTCCAGGCGTGCCACTACACCGCCATCGGGCGGCAGCTCCCGAAGCTACTGATCGACGCGCACCGCACCGCGGCCGCCGCACGGGCCGACGCGGTGTGCGAGGCGTACTGTCTGCTCTCCCGCGTCTACCAGCTCACCGCGTCCTTCCTCCACAAGTACGGTGCCGCCGCCACGGCTCCCGCAGCCATTGCCGCGGACCGGGCCCTGACCGCCGCCGAACGGTCCGCGGACCCCGTCGCCATCGGGGCCGCCTCCCGCCGGGTCGCCAAGAGCCTGATGTACCAACGCCGTCCGGAGGCCGCCGTCGCCTTCGCCACCGACGCCGCCGCCCGGCTCCGCGACGATCTCACCGGAGCCGGGGCACGTGGGCTGTCCACGCTGGGCATGCTCTACCTCAACGCTGCCGTGGCCGCGTCCGCCGGCGAGCGCACGGCGCAGGCCGTGGCCACCGCGACCGCCCTTGTCGACGAGGCGGACGACGCTGCCGCCGAGCAGGGCGGTGACCGCAACGAGGACTGGACCGCGTTCGGCCCGACGAACGTCGGGCTGCACCGGGTCGATGTCCTCGTACGGTTCGAGGACGGCTGGTCGGCGATCGAGGCCGCCGACGGGCTGGCTGCGCCCTCGCTCCATGCGCTCACCCGCGAGCGCCGCGCGCAACATCTCATCGCGCTGGCACGTGCCGCGCTCCTGACCCGCCGGAAGGACGATGCCGCGCACGCGCTTCTGGAGGCCGAGCGGATGGCGCCGCAGGAGGTGAGGGAGCGACCGTCCAGCGTGGACCTCGTACGGGACGTGGTCGGCGTGACACCCGCCCCCGGCGGGGAGTTGCGCGCGCTCGCGGAGCGCTGTGGACTCCGGGCATGACCAAGCCCGTTCTGTACTTGATCGCCTGCGCTGCCGGTCCGGCCCGCTACGTTGACCTGGGCGTACGCCGTGCGCAGGAGCGCGGCTGGGACGTGTGTGCCGTCCTGACGCCGTCTGCCGCGCGCTGGTGGGACGTACGCTTGCCGGAGCTGGAGGAGTTGACCGGCCGTACGGTGCGCTCCCGGTACAAGCTGCCGCACGAGGCGGACGCGCTGCCGAAGGCGGACGCCATGGTCGTCGCACCGCTGACGACGACGAGCGCCTGCAAGTGGGCGGCCGGGATCACGGACACCGTCGCGCTCGGACTCCCCGCCGAAGCCGTGCACTTGGGCGTGCCGGTGCTGGCGGCACCGTTCTGGTCGACGGCGCTGGGCGCGCAGCCCGCCGTGAACCACGCGGTGGAGGTCCTGCGGGAACAGGGCGTCCGAGTGGAGTTTCTCCCGGGTGAGCCCCATCCGCCGAAGCAGGGCGACGACGCGGGGTTCGGCTGGGAACGGCTGCTGGACGCACTCCACGAGGCTGCGGATCTTCGGCAAGGGCCTCGTTGAGAGTCCGTACAGGCGCCCGCTGAGGCGGAAGGGCTCAGGCGGGTGGTCGGCGCAGGAGGCGCTGCATCCACAGCGAGCTGAGGTACCGGTCGTTCTTGACGGCGTACTCGCGGAAGACGCCGACCTCGGTGAAGCCGAACTTGCGGTGCAGCGCCACGGATGCCTCGTTCGGGACGGCGATGCCCGCCAGCGCGACGTGCACGGCCTCGTCGGCCAGGTGGTCGAACAGCGCTCCGTACAGCATGCTGCCCACGCCCCGGCCCCGGCTGTCGGCGTCGAGCGAGATGCTCACCTCTACGGTCTCCGAGAACGCCTCGTGGTCCCGGTACCGCTGGCTGCAGGCGAAGCCCGCCACCCGTCCGCCGCGGCGCGCCACGAGGAGCCGGTACGGGCCGGACGGGCCGAAGCGGGAGAACCAGTCGCGCCGGTCGGCCACGCTCGTCGGACGGACGGCGAAGTTGGCGTCGGAGTGCGCCGCCGTGTAGTTGAGGATGTCGACGATTCCGGGGAGATCCGTCTCGTCTCCCACGACGATGTCGTACGGCGCGGGGCGGGGAGGTGCGTCTGGGCCAGGCGTGTCCGGCGTCATGGGTCCGGAGCCTAGGCGCTCCGGAGAAGCCCAGGCGCTCCGGACCCTGGGCCCTTGTCCGGCTGATGCCCAAAGACCCGCCGGGCAGGGACCGGCTCACCGCGGCAGGGCCTGGGCCAGGAGCTGCTGGAGGCGCAGGCCGCGGGACGCGTCCAGGGTGGGGGGACGGCCGGTGCGGACCGCGGTGGCGAATTCGCTGCGCAGCACCGGCCAGCACTCCTCGTGGTCCAGCGGTGCGGTGTCATACACCAACTCCGCCTCCGGGCCGAACAGTTCCAGCCGCGTCCGCGCCTTCGGCAGGTTCACCGCGCCCGACAGCGACGCCTGGCTGACCGCGCCGTTCTCGTGTTCACACGTGAGCTCGATCCAGCGGCGGGCGTCGCCCGTGCCGCGTACGGAGGTGATCGGCGCGACCGCCTCGTCCAGCAGGTCGAGGAGGTGCGGGCCGAGGTCGAGGAGCGCGCCGTGTTCCAGGCGCCAGGCCGTGGCGAAGTCGCCGCCCAGGAAGGCGCCGTGGAGGTAGCAGGAGCGGGCGCCGGTGATCTTCAGCTCGGCGGCGGCGCGCAGGAAGTCGCGGGTCGCGGGGTGGTAGCGCTTGGTCAGGACCAGTTGGGAGACGACGCCCGCCTCGGCGACCGCGTCCGCGACGGCGCGCGCGGCGGGCACGTCGGGCCCGAGCGGCTTCTCCAGCAGCAGCGCGCGGCCCGCGAGGGCGGCCCGTACGGCGAGTCCGGCCTGTACGGCGGGCGGTACGGCGAAGGCCACGGCCTCGCAGGTGTCGAGGAGTTCGTCGTACGAGGCGGCGGCCCGCGCGCCGTACGGCTCGGCCACCTCGCGGGCGGCCTCCGTACGCCGTGCCCACACGGCGACCAGCTCCGTCTCCGGGCCGGCGGCCAGGATGCGGGCGTGGGTGGCGCGGGCCCAGGGCCCGGCGCCGACGAGTCCGACGCGTACGGGGGCGGCGGCGCGTACGGGGGCTCCGGCCCGTACGGGGGCTCCGGCAGGAGGAGACGGGCTCATGCGGCTCACAGCCCCATCGCCGCGAGCCGCGCGTCCGCGCGGTCCGGTGCGTACAGGTGCTCCACGACCAGCGCGCCCGCCCCGGCCAGCCCCGCCCGGTCGCCCAACTCCGAGGTGACGACCTGGAGATGGGCGGTCGTACGCGGCATCGCCCGCTGGTACAGCAGCTCGCGTACGCCGGTCAGGAACGGGGTGCCGGCGAGCTCGCCCGCGATCATCAGTACGCCCGGGTTGAGCACGGTGACGACGGTGACCAGCACCTCCCCCACCCGGCGCCCCGCGTCGCGGGCGAGGCGTACGGCGTCCGGCTGACCGGCGGCGAGCTGGTCGCGTACGTCCGAGCCGGAGGCGGTGGGCACCCCGGCCGCGGCCAGCTGCCCGGCGAGGGCGCGGCCGCTGGCGACGGCGGCGAGGCAGCCGTACGAGCCGCACATGCACAGCGCGTCCTGGCAGTCGTGCAGCCGGATGTGGCCGATGTCGCCTGCGCCGCCGTCGATGCCCCGGTACAGGCCGCCGTCCACGACGACACCGGCGCCGATTCCGGTGGAGACCTTGACGAGGAGGAAGGCGGCGCAGTCGGGGTGGCCGACGCGCTGTTCGGCGTACGCCATGAGGTTGGCGTCGTTGTCCACCAGTACGGGGACGTCCGCCTCCGCGGGGACATCCGCATCGGCGAGGGCGTCCGCCTCCGCGGGGACATCCGCATCGGCGAGGGCCGCCCCGCCGGTGTGTTCGGCGAAGGAGCGGCGCATCCGTTCGGCGACCGGATAGCGGTCCCAGCCGGGCATGATCGGCGGCTGTACGACCTGGCCCGACTCCCAGTCCACCGGGCCCGGCACGGACAGCCCGATGCCGCAGACCTTCGCAGGCGCCGTACCGGACTCCGTCAGCAGCCGCGCGAACCACTCGCCGAGCCGGTCGAGCACCGCGTCCGGGCCGTCGTCGATGAGCAGCGGCCCGGCGTGCTCGGCGAGGACCGTGCCGGCGAGGTCGAGCACGGCGGCGCGCGCGTGCCGGGTCTCCAGGTCGGCGGCGAGCACCACGGCGTGCGACGCGTCGAACTCCAGCCGCGCCGACGGCCGTCCGCCGGACGCCCCGGCGGCGCCGGTGGCGCCCGCGGCGCCCGCGCGCAGCCAGCCCGCGCCGAACAGCTGGTCCAGCCGGTGCCCCACGGTGGAGCGGGACAGCCCGGTGGCGCGCTGGAGCTCACCGCGCGTGGTCGCGGCCCCGGTGCGGATCAGCCGCAGCAGGTGGCCCGCGCTCGCCTGGTTCCCGGTCATCGGGTCATACCGTCCGTCGCCTCCCGTACCGTCCGTCGCCTTCCCGTACCGCTCAGCCCTTGTCCGCGCCGCTGGTGAGACCCTCGGTCAGCAGGCGTTCGGCCAGGAAGAACAGGAGTACCACGGGCAGGGTGAGCACCACGGACCCGGCCATCAGCACGGTCTTGGAGACCTCGATGCCGCCCGCGAGCTGCTGGAGCCCGAGCGACACCGTCCACTTGCCGGGTTCCGCCGCCAGGAAGAGGAGCGCGAAGAGGAACTCGTTCCAGGCGATCATGAAGATGTACAGCCCCGTGGCCATGATCGACGGCATCGCGAGCGGCAGCACCACCTTCCGTACGGTCTGCAGCCGCGAGCAGCCGTCGATCGCGGCGGCCTCCTCGATGCTGTACGGGATGGTGACGAAGTAGTTCTTCATCATGTAGATCGACACCGGCACGGTCTGGGCGATGTAGACGATCGCGAGCCCCACCAGGCTCCCCTGGAGCCCCATCTTCGCGAACATCACGAAGAGCGGCACGGCCAGCAGCGTGGCCGGAAACAGATACACGGCGAGGAAGAGTGTGCTGACGTGCCGTCCGCCGAAGAACCGCAGCCGGCTGATCGCGTACGCCCCCGGCACCGCCGCCGCCAGCGTCAGCGCGACCGTGGCGAGCGAGACGAGCGCGGAGTTCGTCAACATGGTCAGGAAGCCCTGGCCGCCCTCCGAAGTGGGCCGCAGCACCTCCTCGTACGTCGTGGTGGTGAGCTCCTTCGTGGACACCCACAGCCGCCCCGGGTCGAGCAGCAGCGCGTCGATCGGCTTCAGGGACAGCAGCACCATGTAGTAGAAGGGCACCAGGGTGATCAGCCCGAGGAAGGCGATGACCACCCAGCGGAACGCTCCGAAGAACCGCTCCTCGAACTGTGCGCGGCTCGTCACGACTCCTCCTGGACCTTCTTGGCGAAGAACTTGAAGTAGATGCCCAGCAGGACCATCAGGATCCCGGCGAGCACGAGTGCCTGGGCCGCGGCGGCGCCCACGTCGTAGCGCGCGGTGAGGAAGTCGTAGACCCGTACCGCGATCACGTCGGTGCCAGCGCCGCCGCCGGTCAGCAGGTAGACGTCGTCGAACTTGTTGAACGTCATGATGAAGCGCAGCACGCACAGCAGCGCGATGACCGGCATCAGCTGCGGCAACAGGACGTACCGGAAGCGCTGGGTGAGCGTCGCGCCGTCCACCGTGGCCGCCTCCTCCAGCCCGTCCGGCACGGCCTGCAGCCGGGCCAGCAGGAAGAGGAAGGCGAACGGGAAGTACCGCCACGTCTCGAACGCGATCACCGTGAGCAGCGCCAGCGGCACGTCGAAGTGCAGCCCCAGCAGGCCGACTTCGTACTCGCGGGTGGAGAGGAACGCGATCGGGTCGTCCCAGCCGAAGAGGCTGCGCCCCCACTCGTTCACGATGCCGAACTGCGGGCTGAGCGCGATCTCCCAGACGAACGCCACGGCCACCACCGGCGCCACGTACGGCAGCAGCATCGCGCCGCGCAGGATGCCCCGGCCGCGGAACGGGCGGCGCAGCGCGAGCGCCGCCGTCAGCCCGAGCAGTACGGAGCCCACGGTGGCGCCGACGGTGTAGACGAGCGTGGTGACGAGGCTGGACCAGAAGCCGGGTGACGCGAAGACGCTGTCGAAGTTGTCCAGGGACCAGTTCCCGAACAGCCCCATCCCCTGGATGTCGACCAGCTTCGCGTCCTGGAACGCCAGCAGCACCGTCCACAGGATGGGCAGCACGACCACCACCAGGACCACCACGAAGGTGGGCGTGACGAAGGCCAGCCCGGCCCGGTTCTCGCGGCCGCTCGCGGTGAGGGGGCGCCGCCCGCCCGGGGGCAGGCCGCGGGCGCGGCGGGACAGGTGAGCTCTCGTCGTCATGGGTCGCGTACCTCGTGGGCTTCTGCGGGCGGGCCGGTTCACTGGAGGGACTTCTGCAGCGCGGACACTTCGTCGGCGGCTTCGCGCGCGGCCTCGCCGGGTTCCGTCTGGCCGCTGGTCATGGCGCCGATGGTCTTGGGTACGGGCAGTTCGCCGTTGGTGGCGCCGACGAGCACGCCCTCGCCCTGCTCGATGCCCCAGCGCTTCATGCGGCCGACGGCCTCGGTGAGCTGGTCCAGCAGCTCCGGCCGGAACACCTCGTTCATGGGCTTCTTCTTGTCGACGCCGACGCTGCTGTCCCGCCAGGCCCGTTCGAACTTCCGGGGGTCGTCGGCGGTGCCGCCGCGGACCGGGATCTTGCCCTCGGGCGACATCCCGAACCAGTCCGCGTAGCCGGTGTTCATCATGTACTCGATGAACTTCCGCGACGCGCCCGTCTCCGCGCTCCGCGTCACCGCCCAGGACGTGATCTCGCCGAACTGGGCGGGCTCCTCTGCGTCCGGGCCGCGCAGCGAGGTGACGATGCCGCTGCGGTCCGAGAGGTAGCGGCCGCCCTCCTTCGTGCACTGCGGGCAGCTCGGCAGCGCGTCCTTGCGCAGGCCCGCCAGCTCGTCGAGGACGAACGAGGACCACAGCAGCATCGGCGCCTTGCCGGAGAAGTACGTGGCGCGGGTCGAGTCGACGGTCTGGGTGCCGGCGGCGCCGTGCTCTCCGCCGAGCGCGTTGTACGCGTCGAACGCCGTGCGGCAGGCCGGGGAGGACAGCCGGATCTCGCCCTGCCCGTCGACGAGTTGACAGTCGTTGGCGAGGGCGACGCTCTCGAAGCTCTGCTGTGTGAAGACGTCCCCGGGGTCGGTGGCGACGGCGGCGCCGTTCTGCCCGCGCGTGTCGAGTTTCTCGGCGGCGCGCAGCATCTTGTCGTAGGTGTCGGGGACCGGCAGGCCCGCCTTCTTCAGCAGGTCCTTGCGGTAGACGAGGATCTGCAGCCAGGCGTCGGAGGGTACGGCGAGCTGGGCGCCGCCGTCGGCGGTGAGGCGGAGCGCGTTCTCGTCGAAGGTGCCCTTGCCGAGCTTCCGTACGAGGTCGGTGGTGACCTCCGTGTTGAGCAGTCCGTTGCCGTGCATCTGCCAGACCTGGCCCATCGGGATGGCCCCGATGACGTCGGGCAGGTTGCCCGCGGCGGCGGCCGACATGATCAGCTGCGGCAGCTGGTTCTCGGCGACGCCGACCAGCTCGACGTCGATGCCCGACCGCTGCTCGAACCGGTGGACGACCTTCTTGCTCGCCTCCATCCGGTCCGGGAGGTTCTCCAGGGACCAGACCGTGATCTTGTTGTCCGGCTTGCCTGGTTTGCCTGCCTGGCTGTCCGCGCAGCCGGCCAGCAGGCCACTGCCCAGCACCAGGGCAAGAGCGGCCGCGGTCGCCCTCGACCGCCGCGTCCACTTGCGCATGCCTCGTCCTTACGCCGCTGTGCCGCTTCCGTCTGTCACTTCCGCTTGTTCGTCAGGCATCACAGCACCACTTTTGCCTAATGACAAGACGTATCCTTAAGGTATCTTCGACATAACCGTGGCAGCCCAACCCATCGGAGTCTTCGTGGAACGCGTCGTCCAGTTCACCGGCCCGCACCGGGTCGAGGTCGCCGAGCACGAGAGGGAGCCGCTGCCACCGGGCCACATCCGCGTCCGTACGCGGTTCTCCGGCATCTCCGCCGGCACCGAGCTCACCGCGTACCGCGGCACCAACCCGTATCTCACCCGCACCTGGGACGCCGGCGCGCGGCTCTTCCGGGACGGCGCCGCCGGCATCGAGTACCCGGTCGCGGGCTGGGGGTACTCGGAGGTCGGCGAGGTCACCGAGGTCTCCCCCGATCTGCCCGCCGAGTTGGCCGGCGACCCGGAGCTGCCCGCCGTCGGCGATCTCGTCTGGGGCATCTGGGGCCACCGCAGCGAGGGCGTCGTGCCCGCCGAACGGCTCGTCGGCCACCGGCTGCCGGCCGGGCTCGACCCGCTCTCCGGCGCGTTCGCCCGGGTCGGCGCCATCGCGTACAACGCGGTGCTCGCCGCCGGCCTCCACCTCGGCGAGGACGTCGCCGTCTTCGGGCAGGGCGTCATCGGCCTGCTCACCACCCGGCTCGCCCAGCTCAGCGGCGCCCGCGTGACCGCCGTCGACGCGCTCGACGGCCGGCTGGACACGGCGCGGAAGTACGGCGCGGAGCGCACGCTGAACGCCCGTACGGACGCCGTGGCCGAACGCGTACGGGAGGCCACCGGCGGCCGGGGCGCGGACGCCGCCATCGAGATCAGCGGGGTGCACGCCGCCCTGCACGAGGCGCTGCGCTCGGTCACGGCGGACGGCCGCGTCGTCGCCTCCGGCTTCTACCAGGGCGACGCCACCGGGCTGCGGCTCGGCGACGAGTTCCACCACAACCGCGTCCAGCTGGTCTGCTCGCAGATCGGCGGCGTGCCGCCGCAGTTGCAGGGACGGTGGAGCGTCGAACGGCTGCAGCGGACGTTCCTGCGGCTCGTCGCGGAGGGCCGGGTGGATGTGGAGTCCCTGGTCAGCCATGTCGTGCCGGTCGCGGAGGCGGCCGACGCGTACGCCCTGCTGGACGAACGGCCGCAGGACGCGCTGCAGATGGTGCTCTCGTTCTGAGCCCGCGCCCGGCCGTCCCGTCCCGTCCCGTCCCCGTCCCCGCCGCCCGCCGTCCCGCCCGCGAACACCCAGTTCTGAGCACCGAGTTGTGAGTCTGAGAGGCCGAAGGATGTTCCAGATCGCCTGCCAGGAGCAGTTGCTCCCCGGCGACACCCTGCAGCACAAGTGGGAGTTCGCGGTGGCCGCCGGCTACGACGCGATCGAGCTGCGCGCCAAGGGCGACTTCCACTTCCGCGGCCGGCTGCCGGAGCTGCGGCAGGCGGCCGCGGACGGTGTGGTGATGCCGACCGTCTGCGTGGACATGCTGCACTTCTTCGGCGCGTTCGACGAGGAGCCGCGGCGCGACGCCGTGGCCCAGCTGAAGTCCCAGCTGTCCGTCATCGCCGAGCTGGGCGGGCGCGGCGCGCAGACCCCCGCGTCGTACGGGATGTTCTCGCGGCGGCTGCCCCCGTTCACGCCGCCGCGCACTGAGGACGAGGACCGCGAGGTGCTGCTCGCCGGGCTCACCGAACTCGGCGAGCACGCGCGGCGCGAGGGCGTGACCCTCTTCCTCGAGCCCCTCAACCGCTACGAGGACCACATGGTCAACCGGCTCGACCAGGCCGCCGAGCTGATCCGTACGGTCGGCCTGGACTCGGTGCGCATCGGCATCGACAGCTACCACATGAACATCGAGGAGGCCGACCCGCCCGCCGCGATCCTCGGCGCCGCCCCGTACCTCGGGCACGCGCAGGTCAGCGACTCCAACCGGCTCCAGCCCGGCGCCGGCCACCTCGACTGGCCCGCGTGGCTGGGCGCGCTGGACGCCGCCGGGTACGTGGGCCCGCTGGCCGTCGAGTGCCGCCTCGGCGGCGACCCGGAGGAGGCCGTACGGTCCATCCCGCCGTTCCTGCGCCGCGCGGGCGGGGCGCACGTGACAGGCGGGTCCGACGGCGCGGGGTCCGACGGCGCGGGGTCCGACGGCGCGGGGTCTGACGGCGCGGGCCGGGCCGCCGTATGACCGCCGCCCCCCTGCTCGCCACCGCCCCGCGCGACGCGGACGGCCGTATGCCCGACCCCGCCGCGCTGCGCCGCGCCGCCCGCCGCGTGCTGCTCCGCAACTGGACCGGGGCGTCCACCGTGCCGTCGCACGGCCTGTACCCGCACCAGTGGAGCTGGGACTCGGCGTTCATCGCCATCGGGCTGCGCCACCTGTCCGTCGTACGGGCGCAGCGCGAGCTGGAGACGCTGCTCGCCGCGCAGTGGGGCGACGGGCGCGTGCCGCACATCGTGTTCAACCGGACGGTGCCGCTCGGCGCGTACTTCCCCAGCCCCGACTTCTGGCGCTCCTCCACGGCGGGCGCCGCCGCGGGCGCGCCCGCGGACGTCGAGACGTCCGGCATCGTGCAGCCGCCGGTCCACGCCCTCGCCGCCTGGCTCGTGCACGAGGCCGACCCGGCGGAGTCGGCGCGGCGGGGCTTTCTGACCCGGCTGTACCCGCGGCTCGCGGCCTGGCACGGCTACCTCGCCGGCCACCGCGACCTCGGCGGCCACGGCCTGGTGTCGATGGTGCACCCGTGGGAGCCCGGCATGGACAACAGCCCGTGCTGGGACGGGCCGCTGTCGCGCGTCGAACCGGCCGAGCCCGGCTCGTTCCGGCGCGCCGACCTGGATCACGGCGCCGCGGCCGACCGCCCGACGGATCTCGACTACGGCCGGTACGTGCGGCTCGCCGCCGACTACCGCGACCACGGTTACCGCGACGCCGACACACCGCACGCCTTCGCCGTCGAGGACCCGAGCGTCAACGCCCTGCTGATCGCCTCCGAACACGCCCTCGCCGCCATCGCCGGCGCCCTCGGCGCCGACCCGTCCCCCCACCTCGCCCGCGCCGAACGGCTCACCGGCGCGCTCGTGTCCCGGCTGTGGGACGCGGACGCGGGCCTGTTCCTGTGCCGGGACGTACGCGCGGGCGCGCCCGTACGGGAGCGGAGCGTCGCCGGCCTCATCCCGCTGATCGTCCCCGGGCTGCCCGCGGACGTGGCGGACGCGCTGCTGCGTACGGCGGCGGGCGAGCACTTCGGGCTGGGCGGCGCCGTACGCCTCGTGCCGAGCTACGACCTGCGCGGCGCCGCGTTCGACCCGTCCCGCTACTGGCGCGGACCCGCCTGGTTCAACGTCAACTGGCTGCTGGAACGCGGCCTCCGGCAGCACGGCGCACCGGAGCGCGCGGACGCGCTGCGGGCGGCGGGGCTGGCGACGGCGTACGCCTCGGGGTTCTCGGAGTACGTCGACCCGTACACCGGACAGGCGCGCGGCACCCGCGACTTCAGCTGGACGGCGGCGTTGGCGCTGGACCTGCTGGCAGGGCCGTACACGGGCGGTGACCCCGTATGAACGGCGGGACCGGGCAGCGGGTGCTCGTACGGGACGGGACGTTCGCCGTGCTGGACGGGCGCGGCGACATCCGTACGGAGGCGGATTCCGCGGGTGCGCCGGGCGTGAGCGGCGGACCGTACGGGCTGTTCCGGCGCGACGCCCGGCACCTCAGCCGCTGGCTGCTGACCGTCGGCGGTACGGAGCCCACCCTGCTGGTGCCCGGCCCCGACGGCGCCCACGGCACGGCCGTCCTCACGCCGCCGGGCGTACGCGACCAGCCGCCCGCGTACACCGTCTTCCGCGAACAGGAGGTGAAGGGCGGCGCGTTGCGCGAACGCGTACGGCTCGTCGGGAACAGCGCCGCGGCCGTCACCGTGACCGTCACCGTCGCGGTGGACGCGGACTTCGCCGACCAGTTCGAGCTGCGCGGCAACCGCGAGTACGCCAAGCCGGGCGCGGAGCGCACGTGCGAACCGCACGCGGACGGTGTGGAGTTCCACTACCGGCGCGGCGAGTGGCACTCCCGTACGGCCGTCACCGCCCGGCCCGCGCCCGACCGCGCCACGGAGGCGGCGGACGGCGCGCGGCTGCTGCACTGGACGCTCACCGTGCCGCCGCACGGGGCGGTGGCGCTCGAACTGCGGGCGGACACGCACCCGTTCGGCGCGCCGCCCGCGGTGGAGGCGGTGGAGGCGGTGGAGGCGGGCTCCGCTCCGGTCGCCTCCCCGCCCGCCGAACCGGACGGCGAACCGGACGGCGACCTCGCCCGCGCCTGTGCGCAGGGCCTCGCCGACCTGGCCGCGCTGCGCATCCCGGCGACCGGGCCCGACGGCGAGCCCGTACGGCCGCCGGCGGCCGGAATCCCCTGGTTCCTCACCCTGTTCGGCCGGGACGCGCTGCTCACGTCGCTGTTCACGCTCCCGTACGAGCCCGCGCTGGCCGACGCGACCCTCCTCGCGCTCGCCGCCACCCAGGCCGACCGCACCGACCCGGAGCGCGTCGCACAGCCCGGCAAGATCGTGCACGAGATCCGGCACGGCGAACTGGCGCACTTCGGGCAGGTGCCGTACGGGAGTTACTACGGCTCCGTCGACAGCACCCCCCTGTTCCTGGTGCTGCTCGGCGCCCGCACCGAACGCACCGGGGACGACACGCTCGCCCGCCGCCTGGAGGGCCACGCGCGGCGCGCCCTCGACTGGCTGTTCCGGCACGGCGGCCTCGACGACCGCGGCTACCTCGT
The DNA here is from genome assembly GCF_003355155.1 of Streptomyces armeniacus. Classification (NCBI taxonomy): domain Bacteria; kingdom Bacillati; phylum Actinomycetota; class Actinomycetes; order Kitasatosporales; family Streptomycetaceae; genus Streptomyces; species Streptomyces armeniacus. Next base: position 4,509,733 of record NZ_CP031320.1, read on the forward strand.
CTACCACGCCGACGAAGGCGGCCTCGCCAACCAGAACTGGAAGGACTCCCCCGGCGCCGTCTGCACCACCGACGGCACCCAGGCGGAGGGCGCCATCGCGGTCGCCGAGGCGCAGGGGTACGCGTACGACGCGCTGCGCCGCGGCGCCCGTATGGCACGCACCGCGTGGGCCGACCCGGACTTCGCCGACCGGCTGGAACACGCGGCGGACGCGCTGCGGGACCGCTTCCGCCGCGACTTCTGGATGCCGCGGCACGGGTTCCCGGCGCTCGCCCTGGACGGCGACGGGCGCCAGGCCGACGCCCTCGCCTCGGACGCCGGGCACCTGCTGTGGTCCGGCATCCTCGGCCGGGAGGACGGCGTACGGGTCGGACGGCGGCTGCTGGAACCGGACTTCTTCTCCGGCTGGGGCATCCGCACCCTGGCCGCGGGCCAGCCCGCGTACCACCCGCTGTCGTACCACCGCGGCAGCATCTGGCCCCACGACAACGCCGTCGCGGCGCTCGGCCTGGCCCGCTACGGCCTGCACGAGGAGGCCCGCGCGCTCGCGCGCGGCCTGCTCGCGGCCGCCGCGCGGCACGAGTACCGGCTGCCGGAGGTGCTGGCCGGGTACGGCCGCGACACCGCCGGCGGGCGGCCGGTCCCGTACCCGCACGCCTGCTCGCCGCAGGCATGGGCAGCGGCGACACCGCTCGCACTGCGCACAGCCCTGGAATCCAGCCCGCCCGGCGATTGAGGACGGCCCCCGGCCACGACGACGCCGCACCGGGGCAAAGACCGTAGGCCCACCGAAGGTGCGTGGCCGCCCCGCTTCGTCCTCAAACGCCGGACGGGCTTGGGGGGTACGCCAGGCCGGGCCTGGGGGTGCGCCAGGACGGGCTGGATGGCGCGGTGCGCATACGGGTGCGTTCCGGTCGCATAAGTCCGGCCCCCAGGGGCACCGTGGACACGCAGACACGCACACGCACATCCCGTACGTACGACACCAGCGGAGCTCGCCATGACGCAGCACACCTACCGCGTGACCGAGATCGTCGGCACCTCCCACGAAGGCGTGGACGCCGCCATCCGGAACGCCATCAGCCGGGCCTCGGACACCGTGCGCAACCTGGACTGGTTCGAGGTCACCGAGGTGCGCGGGCAGATCGAGGACGGGCAGATCGAGCACTACCAGGTGGGTCTCAAGGTCGGCTTCCGCCTGGAGGACCCCGGCGCAAGCTGAAAGAGGACCCCGGCGCAAGCTGAATAACAGGGGCCGTCAGCCCCCCGACGTGTCGAGCTCGGCCTCCGCCCCGACACCCGCCGCGCAGTCATACGGGTCCGCGAGCCACCCGTCGGGCAGTACGACGCGGTTGCGCCCGGACGTACGGCCGCGCGGCCCGTCGGCGCCCTCCGCGGGCCAGGGCTGGTCGAGGTCCAGCTCGCCGAGGAGCGCGGCCAGTTCGTCGAGGGACGAGGCGACCGCCAGCTTCCGGCGCAGGTCCGAGCCGACCGAGAAGCCCTTCGTGTACCAGGCGACGTGCTTGCGGAAGTCGATGACGCCGTGTGCCTCGTCCTCGAGCCACTCCCCCAGCAGCCGTGCGTGCCGCAGCATCGTGTCGGCGACCTCCCGCAGCCGCGGCCGCGCGTACGAGCCCTCGTACACATCCCCGGAAGCAGCGCCGAACGCCTTCACCAGGTCCCCGAACAGCCACGGCCGCCCCAGGCACCCGCGCCCGACGACCACACCGTCGCAGCCGGTCTCGCGCACCATCCGTACGGCGTCGTCCGCGGACCAGATGTCGCCGTTGCCGAGCACCGGCACCTCGGGCGGCATGGCGTCCCTGAGGCGGGCGATGGCGTCCCAGTCGGCGGTGCCGCCGTAGTGCTGGGCGGCGGTACGGCCGTGCAGCGCGACAGCGGTGACGCCCTCCTCGGCGGCGATCCGCCCGGCGTCGAGGTACGTGAGGTGCTCGTCGTCGATGCCCTTGCGCATCTTCACGGTCACCGGCATCCCGTCGGCGCCCGCGACGGCCTCGCGCAGGATGGCGCGCAGCAGCGGCCGCTTGTACGGGAGCGCGGAGCCGCCGCCCTTGCGGGTGACCTTGGGGACGGGGCAGCCGAAATTGAGGTCGACGTGGTCGGCCAGGTCCTCGTCCACGATCATGCGGACGGCCTTGCCGACGGTCGCCGGGTCCACCCCGTACAGCTGGATGGAGCGCGGCACCTCGCCCGCGTCGAAGTGGACGAGGCGCATGGTCTTCTCGTTGCGTTCGACCAGCGCCCGGCTCGTGATCATCTCGCTGACGAACAGCCCCTGTCCGCCCGAGAACTCCCGGCACAGCGTCCGGAACGGCGCGTTCGTGATCCCGGCCATCGGCGCCAGCACCACGGGCGGCTGGACGGCGTGCGGTCCGATACGGAGCGGCGGCTGGGTCATGGAGCGGGTGTCCTCGCTGTCATACGGCGGAGTCTTACGGAGGCGGGGCGGGCACAGGGAGAGTCTTGCGGAAGCGGGGCGGGGAGCCACCGGCAGCCATCCATTGTCGCGCATCCGCGGCACCCGGGGACCGCGGGACCGCCGCTCACCCGCCGTCCGCGGTGACCAGCGCGTGCAGCCGCTCGATCCGTTCCCGCGTCTCCGCGTCGTCGGGCACGTACACGCTGAGCCGCGGTCCGTGGTTCGGGCCGAGCCACAGCTTCGTCGGCATGAAGTGCAGCAGCCCGACCTGGGGGTGCCGGAAGCGCTTGACCTTGGTGGCGGCCTGGACGACCTCGTGCCGGTCCCAGATCTCGCGGAACTCCGGCGACGCCCGCTGCAGCCTGTGCACGAGCGCCTTCCACGCGGGCTCCGCTATGTGGTCGGCCATGGCGGCGCGCAGGTTCGCGGTCATGAGGCGCTGCGCCTCCTCGCGGTCGACGAGTGTGGCCTGCCACTCGGGGTGGGTGAAGAGGAGCCACAGGCAGTTCCGGTCCTCGTACGGGAGGGCGTCGAGGTCGCAGAACAGCCGGCCGTACGTGCGGTTGTAGGCGAGCAGGTCGTAGCGGGCGTTCTGGACGCAGGCCGGGTACGGCTCGAGCTGCTCCAGGGTCCGCCGCAGCGAGTCGGTGACGACGCCGCTGCATTCCGTCCCGGGCGTACGGTCGGTGACTCCGGCGAGCGCGAACAGGTGGGCGCGTTCGCTGGGGTCGAACAGCAGCGCCTGCGCGAGCGCGTCCAGCACCTGCGGGGACACCTGGATGGGGCGGGCCTGCTCCAGCCACGTGTACCAGGTGACGCCGACGGCCGAGAGGTGCGCGACCTCCTCGCGGCGCAGTCCGGGCGTACGCCTGCGGCGCCCGCGGGGCAGCCCGACCTGTTCGGGGGCGATGCGCTCGCGGCGGCTGCGCAGGAACGCGGCCAGCTCGCGGCGGCGCAGGCCGCCGCCGTCCACGGGGGTGTACGGGGCGGGGGTGGGCGTCTCGTCCACGGCCATGCTCATGCGTACCAGCATGCGGGGAGGCGCAGGGCGTTTCCAGGTAGTTCTTGTACCAGGATAAAGACACTCTGGTACCCCTTTACGGCCTCCCGCAGGGTCGGTTCCGTGAGCGAATCCACGACAGACCACCCGTCACGTACGTCACAGATACCGGAACAGACACCACCCGCACCGCGTGTCCCGCGCCCCTCGCCGCCTTCGCGGGCCGAGATCCGGCCCCGCGTACGCCGTATCGGCGCGGCGGGCGTCTCGCAGGCCGACGCACCGGCTCCCGCACCGGCGCCCGCCGATTCTCCCGCCGGGGCCCAACGGCTCGGACCGCTCGGCCTGTTCACCGTGCTCGCGGGGGCCGCGCTCCCGCTGCTCGACTTCTTCATCGTCAACGTCGCGCTGTCCGCCATCGGCCGCGATCTGCACGCGGACCCCGCCCTGCTGGAGCTGGTCGTCGCCGGATACGGCGTCGCGTACGCCGTGCTGCTCGTGCTCGGCGGCCGCCTCGGGGACATGTTCGGGCGCCGCACGCTGTTCCTCGCCGGGCTGGTCGCGTTCGCCGTGACCTCCCTGCTGTGCGGGCTCGCGCCGGACGCCTGGAGCCTGATCGCCGCGCGCGCCGCGCAGGGCGCCGCGTCCGCGGCGATGCTGCCGCAGGCGCTCGCCACCATCCAGGCCACGACCGCGGGCCGGCGCCGGGCCCGCGCGATCGGCCTGTACGGCGCGACCGCCGGGCTGGCCATGGTCGCCGGGCAGATCCTCGGCGGCGTCCTGCTCGCGGCGGACCTCGCCGGTACGGGCTGGCGCGCGGTGTTCCTGGTGAACGTGCCCGCCGTGCTGCTCCTCCTCGTACTGGTGTGGCGTACGGTCCCGGAGACCCGTTCCGACCGGCCCGCGCCCGTCGACGTACCGGGCACGGTGCTGCTCGGCGCCGCGCTGGTCGCGCTGATGCTGCCGCTGACGGAGGGCCGGGCCGCGGGCTGGCCGCTGTGGTCGTGGCTGGCGCTGGCCGCGTTCCCGTTCCTGGCCGCCGCGTTCGCGGCCGTGGAACGCCGGGCGGACCGGGCGGGACGTGTCCCGCTGGTGCCGCCGGGCATGCTGCGGCTGCCGGGCATGCGGCGGGGGCTGCCGCTGGTGGCGCTCACGGTGGGGGGCTTCGGCGGCTTCATGTTCGTGCTGGCCATCGCCTTCCAGCAGGGCCTGGACTACGGCCCCGTACGGGCGGGCACGGCCCTGGTGCCGTACGCGGTCGCGTTCTTCCTCGCCTCCCTCGCCGGACCGCGCCTGACCGGCCGCTTCGGCGACCGCGTCGTCACCGCGGGCGGCGTCGTCCAGATCGCGGGCCTGGTGCTGCTCATCCTGACCGTGCTCGACGCCTGGCCGCACCTGGGCTTCCGGGACCTCGCACCCGGGCTGGCCGTGGCGGGCTTCGGGCAGGGCCTGATCATGCCGGTGGCGATACGGATCGTGCTGGCGGACGTCCCCGCGGAGCAGGCGGGCGTGGGCGGCGGCGTGATGGCCACGGTGCAGCAGTCCGCCGTGGCCCTGGGCATGGCGCTGATCGGCGCGCTGTTCCTGACGGCCGTCCCGGAATCGGGCATGCGCGACGCCCTGGCCCTGGCCCTGACGGCCCAACTGACCCTGGTCGCACTGATCACATTCCTGAGCCTGCGGCTCCCGCGGGGCACGGGGTGAGCGGGGCGGGGCGGGTCGCGCCCCGCGTCGGGACGACCGCGGGCCGACAGGTCAGGGCTTGGCCGGGGCCGGGGCCGGGGGCCTAGGGCGAAGGCCGGTCTCGCCTTCGCGGGCCCGTACGCGCGATGCTCCTCGTCATGGTCGATCCGCATCAGCTGGCCGCGTTCTGCGCGATGTCCCTGCTGCTCTCCGCCGTGCCAGGGCCCAGCGTGCTGTTCGTCGTCGGGCAGGCGCTGGCGCGCGGGCGGCGGGCGGCGCTGGCGTCCGTGCTGGGCAACACCCTCGGCGGCTACGTCCTCGTCATCGCGGTCGCGCTCGGCGTCGGCACGGTAGTGGAACGGTCCGTGCTCCTCTTCCAGGTGATCAAGCTGGCCGGTGCGGCCTACCTCGTGCTCCTCGGTGTCCGTGCCCTGCGGGCGAGTTGGGCGGGCCGCCGGTCGGCTGGGCCGGTCGCGGGCGCCGTACGGGAGCCGGTGACGGCCGGGCGCGCGCTGCGGCAGGGGTTCGTCGTGGGCGTGACCAATCCGAAGAGCATCGTCTTCCTCACGGCGGTGCTGCCGCAGTTCGTGGACCGGGACGCCGGGCACGCCGTCGTGCAGATGCTGCTTCTGGGGCTGGCGGGCGCGCTGCTGGCGCTGGTGTCCGACGGCACCTGGGGGCTGGCGGCCTCCGCCGCGCGCGGCTGGTTCGGCCGCTCGCCCCGCCGGATGGCCGTGGTCGGCGGGACGGGCGGACTCGCCATGATCGGGCTCGGTACGACGGTGGCGGTCACGGGACGCGCGGACTAGCCACGGCACGGCTGCCGTACGGACCGCGCCCGCACGGACCAGCCGCGCCCGCACGGACCACGCCCGTACGGACCAGCCGCGCCCGCACGGACCACGCCCGCACGGACCACGCCCGCACGGACCACGCCCGCACGGACCACGCCCGTACGGACCGCGACCGCCACCCCTCCGTACGTCAGTCGCCCGCCGCCCCCGGCCCCGACGGCAGCGCCTGCCACGTCCCGTCCAGCGGGCGCTGCCAGCGGCCCTCGCGGGCCCAGTCGCACACGCCGCCCGGGAACGTCTCCCGCAGCTCCGCCAGCTCCGCGGGCGTGAACTCGACCGCGTAGTCCGCCGGTTCGACGGGCTTGCGCCGGCAGGCGACCACGTCGTCCGCGACCGGGGCACCGGCGACCAGCCGCGGCGTGGGGAAGGCGGGGTAGAGCTTCCCGCACTCGCCCCGGTTGTCGTACGTGAGCCGCTGCGTGATCTTGCGCGGCTGCTCGTCCGGCGTCCAGCACGCGTCCGTGAGGCCGGCGGGCTTGTGCGCCACGACGTCCGCGCCGGACGGCCGTTCAGCCGCGGGGCCCGCACCGCCCGGGAGGGGCGCGCCGTCCGCCGTGAGCGACGTCAGCCACTCGTCCATCGCGCTCAGCGCGTACCGCAGTACGGGGCTCTCCAGGCTGAAGCCGCCGTGCCGTACGTCCTCCTCCAGCATCACGTGGTTGTCGGCGTGCCCGTTCCGTTCCAGCAGCCGGGCGCGGGTGGAGAAGCCGTGCACCGCCATGTGGATGTCACCGCCGGGGGTGTCGTCCGTGTACGCGCGGTAGTCGATGACCGGTGTACGGGAGAGGCCGGCGCCGCCGTCCAGGATGCGGCCCGTGCCGTACGCCGCCCGGGTCGCCGAAGGGTCCGCCGCCGTACGGGACTTGGTGGGGCGCGCGTCCCGGTCGATGCCGCCGACACCGGAGTTGAGGTCGAGGAACTGCCGCTTGTCGATGGTGCCGTCGTTCAGCGCGCCGAGCCCGTACTGCACGCCGGTGTTGTCCAGCGGGCGCAGGGCCGCGCCGGTGGCGGGGTCGGTGCCGTAGACGTTGACGGTGTGGTCGTAGACGGTGCCGCGGACGCCGTCCGGGTTGGTCTCGGCGTCGTAGCGCTGCGAGTCCGGGAAGCCCAGGGGGAACTCCTCGTCCGGGTCGAGGCGCTTGGCGCCGTCGCTGAGGTTCGGGATGCTCTCGCGCAGCCGGAACCCGGAGACCGCGCGCTGCTGCTCCGCGCTGAACTCGCCCTTCCCCGCGCCCTCGAACCAGCCGTGCAGGACCCGGGAGTCGAGCAGCGTCAGGTTGGTGGCGGAGGTGACGTCGGGGAAGCTGCATCCGACGACGATGCCGTCGAGCAGGCCGGGGTAGTTGTCGGCGATCTGGTGGCCCTGGTACGAGCCGCCCGAGCAGCCCCAGCCGATGGTGAAGCGGGGCGTGCCGTAGGCCTCGGTGAACTGCTCCTTGACCATCATGGTGGTCTCGGCGGCCAGCAGGTCGTTGCAGTTGTTCCCGAAGACGTTGAGGGAAGACGAGGCCACGGCGTACCCGCGTCCGAGCATCTCGGGATCGAGGACACCGCCGGTGGAGACACCCTGCGTGTACCAGCCGGCGCGGCAGCCGCCGCCGAAGGTGTAGACGAGGCGGCCGTTCCAGCCGGCGCTGCGGGCGGTGGTGCCGGGCTCGGGGTCGGCGGGGTCGTGCAGCATGGAGATCTGGTAGACGGCGCGGTTGACGGTGCCGGTCTCGATCCGGATGAGGAACGGGACGGTCTTCCCGTCCGTCGTGGTGGTCTCCGCGAGGTCGGCCGGGCGCTCGTCCGGGTCAGGCAGCGGCTTGGTCTTCCCGTCGGTGGAGCGGTACGCGTAGTCCACGCGCGTGCCGACGGAGCAGTCCTCGTCCAGCGGGGGCCCGAGCGTCGTACCGTCCACGAGCGCGAAATACTCGGTGGTGCACACGTACGGGTCCTCGTGCGGGCCGCTGATGACGGGCCCGGCCGTGGGGTGGTTCCGTACGCGCAGCTCGGCCCGGTCGCCGCCCCCGTCGCCGTCCGGTGCGGTGGCGACGAGGCTGTTGGCGCCGTCCTTCAGCCCGGCCACCAGGCCGGTCAGCCGCTGTCCGCCGGGGTCGGGCGTGAACGCGCCGGTGACGTCGGTGCCGTTGCGGCGTACGGCCACCTCGCCGGGGTCGGCGCCGTCGGGTATGTCCACCCGTACGAGGACGTCCCCGCCGGTCACGAAGTCCGCGCGGGTCGACAGCGGCGTGAGGGCGAGCCCCCCGTCGCCCGGTCTCTCCCCGCCGCCGGGCTGGGCCTGCGCGCCGGAGGCGGCGGGCAGCAGCGTCACGACGAGGCCGGCGGCGAGCGCGGCCACGAGGGTACGGGGGCGGGCCCGGCGTACGGCAGCGGTACGGCGGCGCAGACGGTCGCGGCTGCGGCTGCGTCTAGGGCGGTCGGACGGAAGCACATGACCTCCAGCAGGTCGGGCACAGAGGGGACAGCGGACCGTGGAACCGGAGGACCGGGGACCCGGGGGACCGGGACCGACAACCGGACAGCCATGGAACCGATTACGCAATGCAACGGAAACGTAGAAGGAACCACATAGGGGGTCAAGCAAAACGCACACAAACCAACGGGAAACGGCCTGGCGAGCCCCCTAAGCCCCCGGCGTACACCCGAACGCCCCTGTATGCGCCCGCTGTTACCCCTTTCGGTACGCCTCCGGAGGCCCTTCGTCCCCATACGCTGTCGAGCCCGCCGCTCCCCCGCCGGCGTTCTTCCGCGCGTGGTGGAGCGCCACCGGCCTGCCCGACCCCGAACGGAGTGACAGTGGCCCGTGTCCCGGCACCAGGACAGTACGGCGGTACCCGCGCGGACGCGGCCGCCTGGCGCAGGCCCCCGGTGGAGCCGGCCACCAGCGAGGCCTGCCGCTTCCTCTGCGCCGGCGTCCACCTCGACAGCAACTACCGCGCCGCGGTCTTCGACGAGCTGTACGTGCACGAGGAGCGGTTCACCGCCCCCTCGTTCGGCATCGACGCGGCCCGCGTCCTCGCCCACGCGCTGCACGCCCGCCGCCTCGAACTCGCCTGGGGGCTGGGCGTCCTGCTGTTCTGGATCGTGTCGTCCCTCCTCACCGAAGGGCTGTTCCTGCTGCTGGCCCTGCCCTGCCTGCTGCTGACCGCCGCGCCCGCGCTGCGCCGCCGCGCCGGCGAGACCCCGCAGGCGTCCGCGGCGCGCGCGTCGCTGGGCACGGCGGTGCGCTGGTACGGCCGGATCATGCTCGCCATCGTCCTCGTCGTGCTCGCCGAGCTGGCCACCGGCAGCGCCGACGGCGCCATAAGCGGGGCGCTGACCTGGCTGCCGGGCGTGGAGGCCCTGCACTCACTGACCGAGTCCGACACGGACGTGTACGGGTCGGGCGTGGAGGTCAGCGACACGCTCCAGCGCCACGCGTGGCTGTCGCTGGGCCTGTTCCTGCTGCCGCTCCCCCTCGCCGTCGGGCTGCGGCGCGGCCAGTTCGCCCGGCTGATGCGGGGCCCGCTGTCCGCGGAGCGGTTCCCCAACGTGGCCGCGGACCCGGCGGAGTTGACGCTGGGCAACCGGGCCGAACGTTCCAAGCACGTGATCCGCCGGGAGCAGCACGCACCGTTGATCATGTATCACACCGAGAACCCGTTCCGGGGCGCCGGCGGCGCCATCGAGCCCTGGACGCTCGCCGTGGAGCTCCGCCCCCGGAAGGACCGCACCCCGGAACCAGTCGACAACGGCACCATCCTGGACACCATCCACCGCCTCGTCGGCGACCTCCAGATCCCCTCGGCGAAGTACGCCGCCCCGGACGACGCCACCGGCGTACGGGACCGGCTGCGCGAACTGCACATCGACGAGTGCGTGTTCCTGCCCGCGGACGGCATCCCGGCCCGCTACGGCGCGCCGTACGACCCCGCCGAGTTCGAGGGGCACCGCGTGGCGGCCGTGGAGGAGGGCGGGGAGACCAGGCGGCACTTCCTGCGGATCCGGGTGGGCGGCTGGGAGGAGGAGCTGGTCACCACCGTGTTCGTACGGGTGCACACCCAGGGCGGCATGCTGATGCTGGAGATCGCGCCGCACGTGCTGCTGCCCGTGGACCGCAGATTCCGCGAGGCCGACCGGCTGGCGTACGAGTACGCGCACGCCAACGCGTTCGGCAAGATCTTCTGGGCCCTCGTGCACACCCCGTGGACCGCCGGCCAGTGCGTGGTCACCCTCGGGCGGCACCTCAAGAGCGTCAAGGAGCTGTCCGCCTCCGGCCACCGCCGCGCGCTGCCGGACGGGCCCGCGGTCTCCGTACGCGAACGGGGCTCCGATCCGGACGTCTCCCTCTTCCAGGAGATGGACGTCATGCGGTACCTCCGCAGCATCCAGGACCGAGTGGCGGACGGCGTGAAGGTGTCGCTCTACGAAGCGGGCTGGCAGACGGCCGAGTTCGAGCAGAAGGTCGTCAACGTACGCGGCGGCGTCTACGTCGACTCGGCGAACAACAGCGCGTTCGCCTTCGGCGCGCACAGCACGGTCACCACACACAACACACGCGGCACCAGCGGCAGTACGGGAGCGAACCATGGCAGCAGCTGACGGCGGTACGGGTGGCGGCTCGGGCGCGGGCACGGGCGGCGGCTCCGGCGGCGAGGCGCAGCCGCCGCCCGAGGTGCGGATCGGGACCGCGAACAACAGCGCGTTCAACTTCGGCGCACACGGCACCGCGAACACCACGAACGTGACGGACGCCGCGCCCCAGGACGCCGCGCAGCACGAGCTGCTGGAGGCGGTGCACGCGCTGCGGCAGGACCTGGAGCGGTTCGTCGCCACCGAGGACACGCGGGTGCTCGACGCCGAACTCGTCGCCGCCGAGGAGGAGATCGGCACCTCCGGCGCGGCGTCCCGTACCCGCCTGGAACGGCTGCGCGACGCGCTGGCCGCCGCCGGCACCGCCGTGACGGCGCTCGGCTCGGGCGCCGCCGTCGGCGAGTCGGTGGCCGCGCTGCTGAGGGGCTGACGTGCGCGGGGCGGGCACGGCGGGCCAGGCGGGCGAGCGGCCGCGCTGGAACGAGGCGGCGCAGCGCTGGGATCCGGGCCGGGCTCCGGTGGCGTACGTGCCGCCGCCCCCGCCGCGCCCGCGGCGGATGCCGTACGAGGCGCAGCCGGGGACGTACGGCGCGTACGGCGGGCACGTTGCGGTGCCGGGGCCGCGGGCGGGCGGCGGCACCGGGCCGGGCGGCGGCGGTGCGGGCGGTGCGGCGGGCAGGCCGTGGCCGGGGCGCCCGGTCGTCGTCGGGCTCACCGTGGCCGCGGCGCTGGGCGCGGTCGGCACGGCCGCGTGGCTCAGCGTGGACGGCGACGAGGACGGGCCGCCGCGGGCGGACGGTCCGGGCGCGACGGCCCCGCCCTCCGCCGGCCCGGACGGAACGCCGCAGGACGGCCCGTCCGCGGAGGGCGCGGACGGGGCGGACGGCGAGACGGCGGACACGACGACGGCAGCGGAGCTGCCGCCGGACTTCCGGCGCATCAAGGACGACGAGGGCTTCACCGTGGCCGTACCGGAGGGGTGGGAGCGGACCTCCGGCCCGAACGGCGTCTTCTACACCGCGCCGGACGAGCGCAGCCTGCTGCAGATCTTCCGCATCACCGAGGCGGGCATGACGCCGCTGGAGGCCGCCCGCGAGGCGTCCGACAACCTGTCCGGACAGGCCGACGGCTACCGCGAGTTGAGCGTCGGCCCGGTGACCGGCGGCCCCGAGAACCCGGACGGTGACGCCGCCGAGCTGCACTACGCGTACGACAGCGCGGACGCCGGCGGGCGCCGCGAGTGCGTCGAACGCGTCTTCACGGCGATCGACGGCGAGCGCTACGCGCTGCTGTCCTGCGCGCCCGACGACGAGCCCGGGACGCGGCGCACGGTGCTGACGACGGCCCTGGACCACTTCGTCCCGGGCTCCCCCTGAGCCCGGTCCGCTCCCCTCCGCCTACCCTGCCGCCCGCCGCCGCCCGGTCGCCCGTCAGCCGCCGAAGTCCGTCGTCGCCCGTCAGCCGCCGGTCGCCGGGGCCGTCGCGTCCGGCCCGCCCTGCGGCGAGGCCGCAGGGCGCGGTCCGCCGCCCGGAGCGGGTGCCGGTGCGTCCGATGTGTCCGGCGTCCCCGGCGGCACCTGGGCGACCGCGGGCCGCCCGCCCCGCGCGGCCGAGGCCCCGCTCAGCGCCTGCCACCACGGCGCCGCGGGCAGCTCGCCCGAGGGCTCGAACGACTGGCCCGGCGCCGGTATCGCCACCCGTACGTCCGCCTCGGCCGCGGCCGGCAGCATCCGCTCGGCCGGCTCCTGCCACGGGTGCGGCGCCAGATTGAAGGTCCCCCAGTGAATGGGCAGCAGCGCGCCGCCCGCCGCCCCGGTACGCCCGGACGACAGATCGAGGTGGGTACGGACGCCCTCCTCCGGGGTCATGTGGATGTCGGGCCAGAAGTCGCTGTAGGCACCGACCTGGATCATCGTCGCGTCGAACGGTCCGTGGTCGGCGCCGATCTCGGCGAACCCCGGGAAATACCCGGTGTCGCCGCTGTGGAAGATCCGGTGATCGGGCCCGGACACCACCCAGGAAGCCCACAGGGTGCGCTGCGGGTTGCGCAGGCCGCGCCCGCAGAAGTGCCGCGCGGGGGTGGCGGTCAGGGTCAGCCCGGCGATCTCGACGGATTCGTGCCAGTCCAGCTCGGTGAACCCGGAGGGCGGCACGCCCCAGCGCTCCAGATGGGCCCCGACCCCGAGCGGGGCGGCGACGTGCACGCCCTGACCGGCCAGGCCGCGGACGGTGCCCATGTCGAGGTGGTCGTAGTGGTCGTGCGAGATCACCACCGCGTCCAGCCGCCCGGCCCCGTCCAGGGGCAGCGGCGGCGGATGGAAGCGTCTCGGCCCGACGAACGCGAAGGGCGAGCATCGCTCGCCCCAGACCGGATCGAACAGCACCCGCCGCCCGTCGATCTCCGCGAGCACGGTCGAGTGCCCGAGCCATGTCAGCCGCAGCCCGGAGGCGGGCGGCTCGGACAGGTCGGGGCGCCGCACCGGGATGCGCCCGGCCGGCCTGCGGTCCTTGCGGCTGAGCAGCGCACGGATCATCGCCATGCGCGAACCCTGCGGCTGCGGCTCCGTACGGGCCTCCACCGGATTCCGGAAGACGCCGGCGGCGGGGTCGTAGTGGGGAGAGCGCAGAATCCGTTCGAGCCGCTCACCGGTGGGCTCGGCTCCGAAGGAAGCGGGCCGCAGTCCGGTCATGACACCTCCCTGTGATGCTGTTGTGGGGGAAAACGCTTCGGGAGTGGCCGATGTTCCGCGATACGGGCGCGACAAACGCGCCACGTATTTCTCTGCCCGAAGGGGCCACGAATCAGCCCGTCCGCACAAATCAGCCAGTCCGCGCCTTGGCCACGGGCCGAAGCGCCCACAAACCAGCCCGTCCGGCGTTCGAGGACGGCACGGGTCGGCCACCGGCGCGCCAGTGGGCCGACTGCACATGGCCCAGCGCACCGCCACCGTGGCCGGGGGCCGTCCTCAATCGCCGGACGGGCTTGATTCGGCGCGCCCCGTCGCCAGGGGACGGGAGCGCGCACAACGGCGTCAGCAGCCCAGCAGGCGGCTCGCCAGGTAGCCCTCGATCTGGTCGAGCGACACCCGGTCCTGCTTCATCGTGTCCCGCTCACGCACCGTCACCGCGTTGTCGTCCAGCGTGTCGAAGTCGACCGTCACGCAGAACGGCGTGCCGATCTCGTCCTGGCGCCGGTAGCGCCGCCCGATCGCGCCCGCGTCGTCGAACTCGATGTTCCAGTGCTGGCGCAGCGTCTCCGCCAGCCCCCGCGCCTTCGGCGACAGGCGCTCGTTGCGGGACAGCGGCAGGACGGCCACCTTGACCGGCGCGAGCCGCGGGTCGAGGCGCATCACGATGCGCTTCTCCATCTTGCCCTTGGCGTTGGGCGCCTCGTCCTCCACGTAGGCGTCCAGCATGAACGCGAGCATGGCGCGGTTGACGCCGGCCGCCGGCTCGATGACGTACGGCGTCCAGCGCTCGCCCGCCTCCTGGTCGAAGTACGACAGGTCCTGGCCGGACGCTTTGGAGTGCGCGGTCAGGTCGAAGTCCGTACGGTTCGCCACGCCCTCGAGTTCGGAGAACTCGCTGCCGCCGAAGTTGAAGCGGTACTCGATGTCCGCGGTCCGCTTCGAGTAGTGCGAGAGCTTCTCCGCCGGGTGCTCGTACCAGCGGAGGTTGGCCTCCTGGAGGCCGAGACCGCGGTACCAGTTCCAGCGCTGCTCCATCCAGTACTCGTGCCACTCCTCGTCCTCGCCCGGCTTGACGAAGAACTCCATCTCCATCTGCTCGAACTCGCGGGTCCGGAAGATGAAGTTGCCCGGAGTGATCTCGTTCCGGAAGGACTTGCCCGTCTGCGCGATGCCGAACGGCGGCTTCTTGCGCGAAGTCTGCTGCACGGCGGCGAAGTTGGTGAAGATGCCCTGTGCGGTCTCGGGCCGCAGGTACGCGACCGAGCCGGAGTCCTGGGTCGGGCCCAGGTGGGTGGAGAGCAGCCCGGAGAACTGCTTGGGCTCGGTGAACGAGCCCTTGTTCCCGCAGTGCGGGCAGTTGATGTCGGCCAGGCCCGCGGCGGGCAGGCGGCCGTGCTTGGCCTCGTACGCCTCCTCGAGGTGGTCCGCGCGGAACCGCTTGTGACAGGAGGTGCATTCGGTGAGGGGGTCGGTGAACGTGGCGACGTGCCCCGAGGCCTGCCAGACCTCGGGTGCCAGGATCACCGACGAGTCGATCCCGACCACGTCGTCGCGCGAGGTGACCATGGAGCGCCACCACTGGCGCTTGATGTTCTCCTTGAGCTCCACGCCGAGCGGCCCGTAGTCCCAGGCGGCGCGCTGGCCACCGTAGATCTCACTGCACGGGTACACAAAGCCACGGCGCTTGCTCAGGCTGACGATGGTGTCGATCTTGTCGGCGGCCACGGTGCTCTCTTCATCAACGACGACGGAATACCTCAGATTACCGGCGAGGAAGGGGGCGGGATCAAATCGGTTGCCGGACGGAGCGGAAGCGCGTGCGTACGGGGCGTACGACAAACGGGAAAGTTGACAATCGTTTCCATTCAACGTGAAAATGACTGTCATGAACGCTCGACGATCCTCCCTCAGCCGGCCGCTACGGGCCCGCCGCATACGCCTGGTCGCCGGCACCGGTGTGCTCGCGCTGGCCGCCCTGTCCCTGTCCGCGTGCGGCGACGACGGCTCCGCGGCCGCGGACGGGAAGGTGAACGCCGTCGCGTCGTTCTATCCCATGGAGTTCCTCCTCAAGGAGATCGGCGGCAAGCACGTCTCCGTCACGGAGCTGACCGAGCCGGGCGTCGAGCCGCACGACCTCGAGCTGTCCCCGAAGCAGGTCGGACAGCTGGGCGAGGCCGAGCTGGTCGTCTACCTCAAGGGGCTGCAGCCCGCCGTCGACAAGGCCGTTGAGCAGTCGGACGTGAAGCACGTCGCGGAGGCCACCTCGTACACGTCGCTGGAGAAGCACGGCACCTCGGAGCACGGCGAGGAGGGCCACAAGGAAGAGGGCCACGGCGGTCACGAAGAGGAGGGCCACGGAGAGGAAGGCCACGGAGAGGAAGGCCACGAGGGAGAGGGCCACGGCGGCCACGAGGAGGAGGGCCACAAGGAAGAAGAAGCGGGCGGCCACGAGGGGCACGACCACAGCACCGAGGGCGGCGAGGACCCGCACATCTGGCTCGACCCGAGCCGTTACGCGAAGGTCGCCGAGGGCGTCGGCAAGCAGCTCGCGAAGGCCGACCCGGACCACAAGGCGGCGTACGAGAAGAACACCGCGGCCCTCGTGAAGCGCCTCACCGCGCTGGACACCGAGTTCAAGGACGGCCTGCGGAGCCGTACGTCCGACACCTTCATCACCACGCACTCCGCCTTCGGCTACCTCGCCGACCGGTACGGCCTGCACGAGGAGGGCATCTCCGGCGTCGACCCCGAGTCCGGTTCGGTCAGCGGCGCGCACATGAAGGAGCTGCACAAGATCGCGGAGGAGGACGATGTCAGCACCGTCTTCTTCGAGAGCAACGCGAGCGACAAGACCGCCCAGACCCTCGCCCGCGATCTGAAGCTGAAGACCGGGGTACTCAGCCCGCTGGAGTCCGTGAAGGACCCCGCGAAGGACGACTACTTCTCGGTCATGAAGCAGAACCTGCAGGCGCTGCGCACCGCGCTCGGCGCCAAGTGAGCAAACCGGTGATCCCGCCGGCCGGGAAGTCCGCGGAAGGAGACCGCGCCGTGAAGACGACGTCGGAACCCGTCATATCCCTGCACGGAGTCACCGCGTCGCTGGGCGCCCGTACGGTGCTGCGCGGCATCGACCTGGCCGTCGGCCCCGGCGAGGTGGTCGCGCTGCTGGGCGCGAACGGCTCGGGCAAGTCCACGGCCGTACGCGCCGCCGTCGGGCAGGTCCCGGTCACCGGCGGCGAGTTGACGCTGTTCGGCACCCCGCTGGCGCGCTTCCGCGAGTGGCGCCGCGTCGGGTACGTACCGCAGCGCTCCACCGCCGCCAGCGGCGTCCCGGCCACCGTGCGCGAGGTGGTCTCGTCGGGCCGCCTCGCCCGTACGCGGCTGCGCCCGCTGGGCCGCGCGGACAAGGCGGCCGTCCACCGCGCGCTGGAGGTCGTCGGCATGGCCGACCGCGCCGCGGACTCCGTGAACGCCCTCTCCGGCGGCCAGCACCAGCGCGTGCTGATCGCCCGCGCGCTCGCCGGCGAACCCGACCTGCTGATCATGGACGAGCCGCTCACCGGCGTCGACCTCGCCAGCCAGCAGGTCCTCGCCGACGCGCTGCGCGAGCAGACCGGGAACGGCACCTCCGTACTGCTCGTCCTGCACGAGCTGGGCCCGCTGGCCCCCCTCATCGACCGTGCCGTGGTGCTGCGCGACGGCCGCGTGGAGCGCGTCGACCAGCCGGAGCGGCTGCACGACCCGAGCTGCCACCATCCGCACGACACCGACGAGGCCGAGACCGCCTCGAAGATCGAGACCGGGCTGCTGTCATGACCGAGATGCTCCAGTACGACTTCATGCAGCGGGCGCTGATCGCCGCCCTCATGGTCGGCATCGCCGCCCCCGCCGTCGGCATCTACCTCGTCCAGCGGCGGCAGGCGATCATGGGCGACGGCATCGGCCACATCGCGCTGACCGGCGTCGCGCTCGGCTTCCTCACCAGCACCAACCCGGTGTGGATGGCGGTGCTCGTCGCGTCCGTCGGCGCGGTCGGCATGGAGCTGATCCGCTGGTACGGCAAGACCCGCGGCGATCTCGCGCTCGCCCTTCTCTTCTACGGCGGCATGGCGGGCGGCGTCATGCTCATCAACCTGGCGCCGAACGGCTCCAACGCGAACCTCGTCACGTACCTCTTCGGCTCGATCACGACGGTCTCGGAGAGCGACGTCACCACCATCGTGTGCCTGTCCGCGTTCGTGCTGGCCGTCTCCGTCGGACTGCGCCGCCAGCTGTTCGCGGTGTGCCAGGACGAGGAGTTCGCGCGCGTCACGGGCCTGCCCGTGCGGGCCCTGAACCTGCTGCTGGCCGTCACCGCGGCCGTGACCGTCACCGTGTCCATGCGGGTCGTGGGGCTGCTGCTGGTCAGCGCGCTGATGGTGATCCCGGTGGCCGCCGCCCAGCAGACCACCCGCGGCTTCGCCGCGACGCTCGGCCTGTCGGTGTTCTTCGGGGTGCTGGTCACGCTGTCCGGCACCACCCTCTCGTACGAGGCGGACGTGCCGCCCGGCGCCAGCATCGTGCTGCTCGCCATCGGTCTGTTCGTACTGGTGACGGTCCTGGCCATGCCGCTGGCGCGAAGTCGCGCCAAGCGTGCCGCGGAGGGCACCGGGGAAGGCACCCTGGAACAGGAACACGCTTCCGTCGGCGCCTGACGCGTCAGGCGCATCCGGCACTACTGGCACAATGGCCGCCAGCCGGCCGGACGGCCCGGGAACGGGAACGGGCGCCGGGAGCGAGCAGAACGACAGTCGAGGAGGCAACGGTGGCCACCGCAGGTCCCCCCGTACGCGGACGGTCAACCCGGCAGCGTACTGCCGTGGCGGCGGCGCTGGCGGAGGTCGAGGAGTTCCGCAGTGCGCAGGAGCTGCACGACATGCTCAAGCACCGCGGCGACTCCGTCGGTCTGACCACGGTCTACCGCACCCTGCAGTCCCTCGCCGACGCGGGCGAGGTCGACGTGCTGCGTACGGACGAGGGCGAGGCGGTCTACCGCCGCTGCCACAGCGACGACCACCACCATCACCTGGTGTGCCGGCACTGCGGGAAGGCCGTCGAGGTGGAGGGCCCGGCGGTGGAGAAGTGGGCGGCGTCCATCGCGGCCGAGCACGGCTTCGTGGACGTGGGGCACACCGTCGAGATCTTCGGCACCTGCGGCGACTGCGCGAAGTGACGCGCGCGGCCGCCGCGGTGCCGTGACCGCTCCCGGCCGCTAGCTCTCCGCGGACTCCGCCGGTTGCGCGGACGCCTCGTTCGGCTTGGCGCCGCCGAACCGGCGGTCGCGGTGGGCGTACTCGAGGCACGCGTCCCACAGGTTGCGCCGGTCGAAGTCCGGCCACAGCACGTCCTGGAAGACCATCTCGGCGTACGCGCTCTGCCAGATCAGGTAGTTGGACGTGCGCTGCTCGCCCGACGGGCGCAGGAAGAGGTCCACGTCGGGCATGTCCGGGAAGTACATGTACTTCGTCAGGGTCTTCTCATTGACCTTCGACGGGTCCAGCCGGCCCGCCCGTACGTCCTCCGCGAGCGCCTTCGCCGCGTCCGAGATCTCCGCGCGTCCGCCGTAGTTGACGCAGAAGTAGAGGGTCATGGCGTCGTTGCCGGTGGTCTGCTCCTCGGCGACCTGGAGCTCCTGCACGACGGACTTCCACAGCTTCGGCATCCGGCCCACCCAGCGGATGCGGATGCCCAGCTCGTCCATCTCGTCGCGGCGGCGGCGGATCACGTCGCGGTTGAAGTTCATGAGGAAGCGCACCTCTTCGGGCGAGCGCTTCCAGTTCTCGGTGGAGAAGGCGTAGAGGGAGAGATTCCGTACGCCCATTTCCAGACAGCCCTTGAGCACGTCCATGACGACGCCCTCACCGACCCGGTGCCCCTCCGTACGGGGCAGCCCGCGCTCCTTGGCCCAGCGGCCGTTGCCGTCCATCACCACCGCGACGTGGTTCGGCACGAGCTCGGCCGGGATCTTGGGCGGCCGGGCACCGGAGGGGTGCGGCTCGGGGGTTGCGTAGTCGGCGGACACGCGACGCTGCCTGGACAGCATTCCGCGACGGGCCATGGGTGACTCAGCTCCATCGGGTCGTACGGGGGCTTCCGCCTGAGCCTACGCTGGTTCATAGTGTTCGTTCACCGCCGGGCGCTCGTACCCGATGTCGACGCTCTTCGACACTGCACTCACTCGTTCCTCGCTCACTTGGTCTCATCGCTTTCGACACCGGCGCGCTCACTCGGCGGAGCCGCATAATGTCGCTGCGGCTCACTCACCGGGCTGGGGTGGTCACTGGGCTCGCTTGGGCCCGGGCACGCGCTCAAGCCCGTCCGGCGTTTGAGGACGAAGCGGGGTGGCGACGCAGGGTCAGTGGGCCGACGGTCTTCGGCCCGGTGCGGCGTTGTCGTGGCCGAGGGCCGTCCTCAATCGCCGGACGGGCTGGATTCGGGCGGCGGGCGCTACCGCACGTAGCGCAGCGAGCGCAGGCCGCGTTCCAGGTGCCAGTGCAGGTACGCCGAGACCAGCCCGCTGCCCTCCCGTACGTGCCGGGCCTCGGCCGCGTCGGCCGTGGCCCAGTCGCCCGTCAGCAGCGCCCCGAGGAGCGACAGCGCCTCGGGCGACGGCACGACGCTGCCCGGGACACGGCAGTCGCCGCACACGGTGCCGCCCGCGGCGACGGAGAAGTGCCGGTTCGGGCCCGGCAGGCCGCACTTGGCGCAGTCGCCGAAGCTGGGCGCGTAGCCGTTGACGGCCAGCGAGCGGAGCAGGAACGCGTCCAGCACCAGGCCGGGGGCGTGCGCGGCCTGGGCGAGCGTACGGAGTCCGCCGACGAGCAGCAGATACTGCTGCACGGCCGGTTCGCCCTCCTGGTCGGTGAAGCGCTCCGCCGTCTCCAGCATGGCCGTGCCCGCGGTGTAGCGGTCGTAGTCGCAGACGATGCCGCTGCCGTACGGGGCGATGGTCTCCGTCTGCGTGCACAGCGGCAGCCCGCGCCCGATCAGGTCGCTGCCGCGCGCGAAGAACTGCACGTCCACGTGCGAGAACGGCTCCAGGCGCGCGCCGAACTTCGACTTCGTACGGCGCACGCCGCGCGCCACCGCGCGCACCCGGCCGTGCCCGCGGGTGAGCAGCGTGATGATCCGGTCCGCCTCGCCCAGCTTCTGGGTGCGCAGCACGATGCCGTCGTCGCGGTACAGGCTCATGGGCGGCGGCCCGGGTACGGCGTCGGGTACGGGTGCGGGGAGACCGGGAGCGGCCGGTCCCCGTGAGGCTGCTGCATGGGTGCATTCTCCCTCACCCGGCGGCGGGTGCGCAGGGCCTCACCCGGCGGCGGTTCCCGGGGTCACCAGGCCCGATTCGTAGGCGGCGATCACCAGTTGCGCCCGGTCCCGTACGCACAGCTTGCCCATGATCCGGCTCACATGGGTCTTGGCGGTGAGCGGGCTGAGACCGAGGGTGCCTGCGATCTCCGTGTTGTTGAGGCCGCGCGCCACCAGTTCGAGCACCTGCCGCTCGCGGTCGGAGAGCGCGGCCAGCGCGTCCGGGGCCGGGCCGCCGGTGCCCGGCGCGACGGGGCCGCGCAGCACGCGCGCGATGAGCCGGGCGGTCGGGCCGGGCGACAGGAGGGACTCGCCGGCGGCCACCGTACGGATGGCGTCGAGGAGTTCGGCCGGCTTGGTGTCCTTGACGAGGAAGCCGGAGGCTCCGGCGCGGAGGGCGTCGACGACGTACTCGTCCGTGTCGTACGTCGTCAGCACCAGCACCTTCACGCCTGCCAGATCCTCGTCGGCGGCGATCAGCCGGGTGGCCTCGATGCCGTCGAGGTCGGGCATCCGCACGTCCATCAGCACCAGGTCGGCCACCGCGCCGCGGACCAGCTCCACGGCCTCCCGGCCGGTGCCCGCCTGCCCGACGACCTCCATGTCCGGGGCGGACTCGACGAGCATGGCGAACGCGGACCGTACGAGCGTCTGGTCGTCGGCCAGCACCACCCGGATCACGTCCGGGCGGCCGGGGCGCGCGCTCATGCGCGTACCTCCCTGTTTCTGAGGCGGCCAACCGCCGTACGGGCCGCCGTGTCGGCTCTCGCGTCGGCCGTCGTGTCGGCTGTCATGGGGAACCCTTCGTCGTCGCGGGCACCCCGGCGTCGGGGTGCGTGGCGGACAGCGGCAGGACGGCCGTGACCGCGAAGCCGGGCCCGTCCGTGCGCGGGGCGGCGTCCAGGGTGCCGCCGACGCTGCGGGCGCGTTCGCGCATGCCGACGATGCCGAAGCCCGGTGGGTGGTCGTGCTCCGGTGCCGGGTCGGCGGCACCGGCAACAGGGAGGGACGGCGGCGGGGACGGTGCGCCGTCGTCGAGCACGGTGAGGCGTACGGCGTCGCAGTGGCCGTCGGCGTCGCCTGCCGGGGCACCGGAGCCGTCGCCGGAGCCGTCATCGGACCCGTCGCCGGACCCTTCACCGTCCGGGAACGCCTGCCGCGTACGGCAGACGGTGACCCGCACGCCCACCGTCGGGCCCGCGTGCCGTACGGCGTTGGTCAGCGCCTCCTGCACGATGCGGTAGATCGCCGCGCCGACCGCCGGGGGCGGCTCCGCGACCGGCTGGGCGGGCCGGGCGTCCGCGCCGTCCGGGCCGCCTGGCGCTCGCTCGCCGTCCGCGTCCGTCCCCAGCCGTACGGCCAGCTCCACCCGAGCACCCGCGCCGCGAGCCGCGCGTACCAGGTCGGGGATGCCGGACAGGCCGGGCAGCGGCCCGCTGCCGTTCACGTGCTCGCCGCCCCGGTCGCTCGCGCGCAGCACCTCCAGGGTCGTACGCAGCTCCGCGCGCGCGTCGCGGCACGTGTCGGCGATGCCGTCGAGGGACTTGGCGACCGCGTCGCGGTCCAGCCGTTCCGGGTCCGCGACGAGGATGTGCGCCGCGACGGACGTCTGCACGCCGATCAGCGTGATGCTGTGCGCCAGCAGGTCGTGCAGGTCGCGGGCGATGCGCAGGCGTTCCTCGGCGACGCGCCGGGCCGCCTCCTGCTCGCGGGTGCGTTCGGCCCGTTCGGCGCGTTCGACGATGGCCGCCACGTAGTTGCGGTGGATGCGGACGGCCTCCCCCACCAGGACGACGGCCACCAACCAGCCGGAGCCGCGCAGCATTTCGGCCAGATCGTGCGCCGAACCGGCCCCGAGCATGACGCTGCTCATGATCCCGAGGACGACGCCGAGCGTGCCGAACGTCCGTATCGGCGGCCCGGCCACGGCGAGCGAGAACAGCGCCACCAGACCGGCCGGGACGGCGGCGGTGTGCACGTAGTCGAGCCCGTGGTAGGGCCCGGCCATCCCGATCACCGCGATGGCCGTCAGCCACGGGTGCGCCCGCCGGAACAGCAGCACGAACGCCATCCCCAGCAGCAGCAGCCAGCCGAACAGGCCGGGCGTACGGCCGTCCTGGGGCGAGAGCGAGAGCGCGAGCCCTGTCTGCACGAGCAGCAGCGCCGCCACCAGCCCGAGGTCCGCCACCGGCACCCCGCGCACGGTGGTACGCCGCGGCAGGAGCGCACGCGCGAGTATCGCGGCGGCCGGATTCCGGGGTGGTGAAGTCACGGGACCATCCTGCTGCAGGGGACGGAGATCTGTTCGGTACGCGTCTCAGTACGGGCTCCGGTACGCGCTGCCGTACGGGCGGCCCGGGGCTCCGGCCGGGCGGGGACACGTACGGCCCCCGCCCGGCCGGGCTCTCTCAGCCGTCCCCCGAGGCCGGGACCCGCGCGCTGTCCCTGCGGAACAGCTTGCCGGGCCACCACACCCACCGCCGCAGCAGCAGGCTGACCGAGGTCACCAGATACGTGCGGACGAGGAACGTGTCCAGCAGCACCCCGACCGCGATGACGAAGCCCATCTCGACCATCATCACCATCGGCATCGTCGCCAGTACGCAGAACGTCGCGGCCAGCACGATGCCCGCCGAGGCGATCACCCCGCCCGTCGTGCGCAGCGCGGTGACGGCCGCCTCCGGGACGTCGGCGCCCTTCAGGGACTCCTCCCGCATGCGGTGCATCAGGAAGATGCCGTAGTCGACGCCGAGCGCCACCAGGAAGACGAACGTGAGCAGCGGCAGCCCCGGATCGAGCCCGCTGAAGCCGAACAGCGGCTCGAAGACCAGCCCGCCCAGCCCCATCGCGGCACCCCACGAGGCGATCACGGCGGCGACCAGCACGAGCGGCGCCGTAAGGCTGCGCAGGAGCGCGATCAGGATGAGCAGCACGGCGAGCAGCACCAGCGGGATGACGATCTTGCGGTCGTCGCTGTTGGTCTGCTCCAGGTCGAGCTGCTGGGCGCTGGGGCCGCCCACGAGGGCGTCCGCCCCCGGCACCTCGTGCAGTCCGCTCCGCAGCGCGCGGATGGCGTCCTTCTCCCCCTCCGACTCCTGCGCGTCCTCCGCGAACACGCTGAACTCGGTCCAGCCGCCCCCGCTGCGGCCCTTCTCCACGTTCGCGACGCCCTCCGTCGTACGCGCCCGCCGCGCCACCTCGTCCGCCTGCGGCGTCTGCGCGAGCACGGTGATCGGCTGGCTGCTGGCACCGGGATAGGCGGCTCCGAGGGTCTCCAGCGCGGAGACGGACTCGGGCTTGTTGGTGAACGTGTCCTCCTGCTTGACCGGGCCGGGCAGGCTGAACATGCCCAGCGCCAGCGCACCCAGCAGCAGCGTCCCGGTGACCAGCACGGTCGCCGGGCGGCGGCTGGCGGAGGTGCCCATCATGGCGAACAGCGAGCGGCGCTGCTGCTGTTCGGCGCCGTGGACCGGCACCAGCGGCCAGAACACGCGGCGGCCCAGCAGCACCAGTATCGCGGGCAGCAGCGTCATCATCGCGGCCAGCGCGCACACCACGCCCACGGCGCCGACCGGCCCGAGCCCGCTGCTGCTGTTCAGGTCGGCCGCCAGCAGGCACAGCAGCCCCAGCGCGACCGTCCCGGAGGACGCGAGGATCGCGGGCCCGCAGCCGCGCAGGGCGGCACTCATGGCGTCGTACGGGCGCTCGTGGCGGCGGAGTTCCTCGCGGTATCTCGCGACAAGCAGCAGGGCGTAGTCCGTGCCGGCGCCGAAGATCAGTACGGTCATCACGGACGAACTCATCGACGTGACCGTCAGATCGAAGCCCTGCACCAGCCCGTAGATCACGGCCATCGAACTGACCGCCGCCACCCCCACGACCACCAGCGGCACCAGCCACAGCACCGGGCTGCGGTAGGTGAGGATCAGCAGGACGGCGACGACGGCGGCGGTGCCCATCATCAGCGTGCCGTCGATGGACTCGAAGACCTCGTCCGCGTCCGCCTGCAGCGCCCCCGAGCCACCGACCTCGATGCTCAGCCCTTCCGGCGCCTCACCCAACTGCTCCCGGATGTCGGTGACGGCCTCGATCTGGGCCTTCTCGTCGGGCAGTCCGGCGATGGAGAACGGCGTCATCAGGGTCGTACGGTCCTCGGACGGCACCGTACGCGGGACCGCGTCGCCCCCGGTGAGGTCGTACTTCCCGGCGATCTCCGCCACTTGCTCGCGGGCCGCGGCGCGGTCGGCGGCGGTGAGGCCACTGTCGCGGTGGTGTACGAGGATCGCGTCGACGGTGTCGCCGCCGGGCAGCTTCTCCACCAGCTCCTGTACGCGGGTGGAGTCCGCGCTGCCGGGCAGGTAGTCCACCGCCTCGTCGCGGGTCACGCCGCCGAGCTTCCCGGCGAAGGGCAGGGCGATCACCAGCACCAGCACCCAGAGCGCGATGACCGCCCAGGGGACGGCGCGCCGCACGTTCTTGTTGCCGGGCGGCGACGGGCCGTCCTGCTCCGGCCCCTCCGGGCCCCCTCGCCCCGCCGCACGCCGTACTTCCGTTACGGGCCCCATGTGCGCCCCCTCCTCGGTCACCGGATGTGACGTCGTCTGTCGGTGACCAGACTTCCGCCCACGGCCCGGGATTTCGTCGCTCGCCGGACCGAGCCGGGGGGTACTGCGCGGGGCTGCATGGGGGGTGTTTTACTCCCCGCGGAGTACCACGACGGGAGTCCCCACCCACGCCAGCCCGTCCGGCGCGCCCGGGTACGGACCGGAGCGGCCACCCACTCCAGCCCGTCCGGCGTTTGAGGACGGCCCCCGGCCAGAACGTGCCTGCACTGTGCGGCGTACCTGTGCCACATCAAGCCCGTCCGGCGCTTGAGGACGGACCGGAGCGGCCACGACCGGCCACCTTCCCGTGGCGGAGAGCAACCACCCACTCCAGCCCGTCCGGCGCTTGAGGACGGACCGGAGCGGCCACTGTCCGGCAGTGGCCCGAAAGCCTGTGGCACAGCGCACCCTTCGCGATGGCCGAGGGCCGTCCTCAAACGCCGGACAGCTTGGGTGAGTGGCCGCTTCCGGCCGTGCTCAAGCGACGGACGGGCTGGGTGGCGGCGCCTGCCCACCACCAAGGAACGCCTCCGTCGCCGCCACAAACCACTCCGCATCGTGGAGCCACGGAAAGTGCCCCGCCCCGGGCTGGACGGCGAACCGCCCGTTCGGGAGCAGCGCCGCGTACTCGGCCACCGCGGGCGGCGGCGAGTTCACGTCGGCCTCCCCGGCGAGCAGCAGCGCCGGCGACTCGCACCGTGCGAGCGCCGCCCGGGTCGCGGCCGGGTCGAAGGCGCCTTCGGCGCCGAACGCGGCCGCCGCGTCGTCGTTCCGCTGCCCGCCCCGCGCGGCCTGGTGCGCCTGCGCCGCCGCGTCCCAACGGCCGTACGCGAACGGCTCGATGGCCTGCCACGACGCATCCGTCGCCCGGCCCGCGACGACTGCCTCCAGGGCCTCGTACGCCTCCGGGAACCACGGCTCGGCCGCGTGCAGGCGCGCCGTCTCCAGTCGTACGTCTCCGGTGACCGTGATGCCGACGGCCGCGAGGCTCGGCGTGATCAGCGCGAGGCTGCCGACGCGCGCGGGCCGGAGTTCCGCGTACCGCGCAACCACGTTCGTCCCGGCGGAGTGCGCGAGGAGGTCCAGCCGGTCGAGGCCGAGGTGCTCGCGCAGGGCCTCCACGTCGTCGGTGAGCCGGTCGCAGCGGCAGGAGGCGACATCCTGCGGCGTCGCGGACCGGCCGGTGCCCCGCAGGTCCGTGATGATCAACTGCCGGTGTGCGGACAGGCCGCCGAGGTCCCCGAGGTACGCGGAGTCCTGCATCGGCCCGCCGGGGACGCAGACCAGGGGTGGTCCGGCGCCGGTCACGCGGTAGGCGAGCTGGGGCCCGTCGTACGCGGAGAAGGTCGGCATGGCACGACCCTGTCAGCAGCGCCCGCGCCCGGCAACGGGATTGTGCCGCCCTCCGGCAGGCCGCTCCGAGCACCGGGCCGGGCCCGGCTCGGCCCGCCCCGGTCCGAGGGCCGCGAGGACTACGAGGGGGTGCGGGCCGCCGCCAGGAGGCGGGCGACCTCGTCCGGGGCGAAGGTCAGCGCTTCGCCGACCGCCTCCAGGACGCCGCGCTCGGCGGGCTGGTACGGGCCGTCGGCGAGTGCGATCGTCGCGCCCTGCAGCAGCAGGGTTTCGCGGCCTACGGGGGCCAGGTGCGGAGCCAACGGCCGCAGTACCTCGCGCAGTTCGAGCTCCACCAGGCCGAGACCGGCCGCGCCGGGCACGCCGTCCGAGTCCGCCCCGTCGCCCGGCGAACCGCCGAGCGAACCGCCGCCGCGCGGGTCGGCACGGAGCGCGGCAACGAGGGCGAGCAACTGCTCCTCCGAGCAGTCCGGGAACCCGGAGCCGCGGATCATCTCGACGGCGGCCTCACGTGCCGTACGGGACTCGGTGCCGCCCACCGCGAGCACGGACAGGGCGACGGAGTGGACCGCGTCGCGCAGCATCCCGGCGAGCCGGGTGGTGGTGGGCCCCTCCAGGGTCTCGGTGCCGAAGTGCCCGCGGCACGCGGCGCATTCGACGACGGGCGCCGCCGCGCCGCGCGGCAGCAGCGGCAGGCCGAGGAGGACGAATCTGCGGCGTCCGGTGCGGCGCCGGTACGCGCGGTCCCCGCCGCAGCCGGGGCAGAAGAACTCGCCGCTGTCGACGGTGTGCCACTTCGTACGGATGCCCGCGACGCGCGCGGTCCGGCGTCGCCCGTCACGGGTAACCATCACCGCACCGCACCTCCATAACGCTTCGGCAACATTGCCGGGGTGACGTGATGTTAACCACAGGTGGTATGTGCCGTCAGCACTTTGGACACCACGACTACTGTCCGCGCCCGGCCGCGCGGCCGCGAGGTGCGCATATGCAGGCAGTTCACGCGCGGCACCGACCCGTACGTTCCCCGCCACCCCGGGCGATCCGCGCCGCTGCCCCGGGCGATCCGCACCGCCGCCCGGCCGCCCGGGCAGCAAACGGAAACCCGCCCGGCATCACACGGAAACAGCCTCAGGCTCACGTCAGCCCGCCCGCTCGATCTGGTCCTTGGCCGGTTCGAAGGTCTCCTTGGCGCCGTCCGCCCACTCGATCGTGAGGGACTTCCTGCCGCTGCCGTCCACGACCGTACCGGACGTACGTGTGGGCGGCTTGCCGCCCCGGCAGTCGTCCACGATCAGCTTCAGCCCGTCGTCCTCGCTGATGTCGCCCGTACAGAACTGGTACTGCTCGGCGACCATCACCTTGCCGTTCCCGATGGCCAGCGACTTGGTGCCGCCGCTCTCCGTCGCGACCCAGTTCCCCTTGACGTCGGCGAGCCCGGGCCCGCCGCCGTCCTCCTCGCCTCCGCCACCGCAGCCGGTCAGCGCCAGCGCCGCGACGGCGGTGAGCGCGGCGGTCGTGAGCGCGGCGGCGGACGCTCGTACGCGTGCGTGCATCACGGACTCGAACTCCCCTGCTCGGCAACGGCATCCGCATCGGGCGGGCGCCCTTGCGCTCCCCTCTGCCGGGCCCGCCGGTGGCCCGCTTCGGCCACCGGCGGGCCCGGCAGAGGGGAGCGCAAGGGGGCGCACGGCCCTCCGAGTGTGCCGTGTGGCACAGTCCAGGGTCACTCCCGGCCGTCACAAACCCCCGTCACGGGTGCCTTTTTCGTGACGTTCCACACGGTCCGACCCGTCGCCACGGGGCGCGCCAGGGCGCAACGCACGCCCCGCGCACGCCCGTTGCATTGACACCGCACGAGAGCGCCGTACCGAAGGTGATCCCAGCTCGCACGGGCATGAGGACCCCGCGCGCGGCCGAACGGACAGGCACCGGAGGGGTGTTGGCGAGGTCACATGAATGACGCTGCGTAAGCGGCCGGAAACCGCTCGCGGCCGTATCCGGGGCGTCTTGTCCTGAACGCGGTGGGTGAGATTGCCGGTTCTCTCCCCTAACCTTGACCACATGTCCCCTACTCCTTCACCCGCCCCGGCGCAGTCGCGGTTAATCCTCGAGGAAGCCAACGCGGCGATACGTGCGTTCGTCGCCGACCGCAAGGTGTGGACCCCCGCGGACCTCGAGGAGCTGGCCCGGCTCAGGCGGGCATGGATGGCGGCGGCACAGCGCGAGAGCGCCTGAGCCGTCCGCCCCGGCGGAGTCTCCCGCCGACGGGGAACCGCCCGGCGTACGCGGGGCGCACGGCTGCCCGGGGCACAACCGCCCCGCGGGCCACGGCCATTGCGCTGACTGCGGCTGCTGCGGCTACTGCGCGGACTCCCGCGCGAGCAGATCCCGCTTCAGCCAGTCCGGCGCGTCGGCCCGCGAGCCGAACCACTGACCGCAGGGCAGGCAGGCGTAGTTCCCCCGCATCGGGCCGGAGATCGTTTCGATGATCCGTACGAGCACGGGGACTTCGGCGGCTCGGCCGCATCGGCAGCAGGTCACCGGGTCACCTCCGTACGGACGGTGTTGTTCGTTCGCATGTCACGCTCCTGAAGGGAGTGACGGCGGAGAACGCGTTGGGGTTCCCTTCAATCGAGGCTACTGGCGCGTAGCATCACACGCCATCACCTCAGGGTGAGACCCAACTCCCATTCTGTGACCGGAGTTTCACCCTCGTTCACCTTCGCCCCCTGCGGCCACAGGCGTTCACCGCACGTCCCACGCCGCACCCGGCCGCCGCACCAGCTCGGCGAGCCGCTCCGGCGGCAGCGTGTACGGATCCGTGCCCGTACCCGCCCTCTCCCGACCTCGTGCTCGACAGTGCACACTGGGTGACAGCACCCGGACGATCCCGCCGACGATTTCGACCGGCGCGGAGCGCCGCCTCGCCCGCCGGCTCACGCGGCTCACCGCGCCGGCGGGCGGGATACGCGGCGGGGCGGCACTGGAGGAACGCGAACCCGTGCCGCCGCGCCCCGTACGGACGGCGACGGGCGGCGTGGCGGCAGCGGCGGGCGTACTCCTGCTGGGGCTGCTCGTCGGCGGACTGGCGGACGCCACCCAGACCCGTCCGGAGGCGCGGCCGGACGCGGCGGCGACGACGGTGGTGTTCCGGGTCGCGGTACGGGCCGCCACCCCGCGTCCGTACGTGCCGCGCGAGCTGGCGGCGCGAGAGCTGTGGGAGAGGTGCCGCCGCTCGACGTCCGTACACAACGAGCACGCCGCGCTCGCCCGCCTGGACGGCGACGTGTGGGCGGGAACGGTCCGGCCCGCGCTCACCGGGCACGACCTGATGCGGCTGCGCGGCTGCCTGAACGACGCGACCGCGAACCGCGCGCGGGCCGAGGTGCTGGGCAGCGGCAACGCCGGTCGCTGAGACCGGCGCGACACCGGGGTCGACCGCTCAGGACCCGTCCGCGACCTCCGTGGCCGTCGCGCTGCGCTGCACCTGCCCCAGCACGGCCGCCGGACTGCCCTTGTCCGTCACCGCCGTCCCGATGGACTTCCGCAGCGCGCGGACCGTCGGTGTCCACGACGTCTTCCCGACGGGATAGAACGTGGCCGTCGGCAGCCAGTCGAGGAACTCCCACAGCGGCTTGTGCGCGGTGTCGTCGCGCATCGCCTGGGACGCGGGCGCGGTCACCGGCAGCAGGTCGTACTTGTCGGCGTACTCGACGACGTTCTTCTCCTGGTATACGAAGTCCAGGAAGGTACGGATCTCGTCCTGGTGGCCGCCCTGCTTGAAGGCCATCATCCAGTCGGCGACGCCCGTGGTGGTCTTGGTCGGGCCGTTGCGGCCGGGCAGCGGGGCGATGCCGTAGTCGACGCCGCTCTCGAGCGCGCGCTGCATCAGCGTGGGATGCCCGTTGAGCATGGCGACCTTGCCGTTCATGAAGTCGGCGTAGGCATCGTCGCGGCTGGTCGTGGCGGGGTCGGGCTGGGTCAGCCCCGGCTTGACGAGCTTGTCCCGCAGCCACTCGAAGGACTGGACGTTCTGCGGCGAGTCGATGTCGTACGCGCCGCCGTCGTCGGAGTACCCGCCGCCACCGCCGAGCAGCCAGTTCAGCGTCTCGGCCTCCGCGTCCTCCGGGCCCAGCGGCAGCCCGTACGGCGTCTTCACGCCCGCCGAGCGCAGCGCGACCGCGTCCTTGCGCAGCTGCTCCCAGGTGCCGGGCGGGCGCTTGATGCCGGCGTCGGCGAAGAGGTCCTTGTTGTAGAAGAGCGCGCGGGTGCTGGCGACGAAGGGCAGGCCGTACTGCTGCCGCCGTACGGTGCCCGCCTCCGCCAGCGAGGGCACGAAGTCACCCTGGGTGGCGGTGGAGAGGATCTCGTCCGCGCTGTACAGCTTGTCCTTCTCGGCGTACCCGGCGAACGAGCCGCCGGTCTGGGCCAGGTCGGGCGCCTTGCCCGCCTCGACCAGGCCGGCGATCTCCTCGTCTATGCGGTCCCGGTCGAAGACCTCGACCTTCACGTCGATCCCGGGGGACTTGAACTGGAACTCGCCGATCAGCTTGTCCCAGTACCGCTTCGAGCTGTTTCCCGACCGGTCCCCGTGCTCGACGGCGACCAGGTGCAGCTCCGTCTTGTCACCCTGTGCGTCGTCGCTCCCACAGGCCGTGAGGGTCGCCAGCAGGCTGGCCACCAGTCCCGCCGCGACCACGCCCGCATACCGTCGCTGCACTGCCGTACCTGCCTCTTGCTCCGTGACCGAACCTTGCGCCGTTATGACCGTGGGGGCCTGGAGTCTGCCGTTCCGCGCACGGTGACGTCTAGGTGACCGCACGTATCGCTTCTGTATCGTCACCTCGGGGCGAACACGTATTCCCCGCGCATTCCACACAACTACCGCGCCCGGTTGAGGAGTTCGCGCCGGCGCGCGCCCTGCTCACACCGCGTGTGCACCCAGCTCACACCTCGCGGTAACGGAGCAGCAGCATCGCCGCGTCGTCGCGCAGCGGGCGCTCCACGTGCGCGACGAGGTCGCGGCGCATGGCGTCCAGCGCGTGCTGCGGGTCGGGGTCCTTGAGCATCGCGGCACGCTCGGCCAGCGGATAGAAGCGGTTCTCCGGGTCGCGCGCCTCGGTGACACCGTCCGTGTAGAACAGCAGCTGGTCCCCCGGGGCGAAGGCGAACCCGTACGGCACCGGCTCGATCTGCCCCAGCCCGTCGAACGCGCCCAGCGCGCTCAGCCCCAGCGGCGGCGCCGCCTCCGGCGGCTCCACGAACCCGACCGTGCCGTCGCCCCGTACGAGCAGCGGCGGCGGGTGACCGAAGTCGAGCAGCGTGACCGTGCCGTCCGGCCGGAACTCCGCCAGTACGGCCGTCACGAACTTCTCGTCCGACAGGTGCCGCCCGAGCGCCCGCTCCAGCCGTTCACCCACGGCCACCAGCTCGGACTCGTCGTACGCGGCCTCGCGGAACGCGCCGAGCACGACGGCGGCGGTCTCCACCGCGTCCAGGCCCTTGCCCTGCACGTCCCCGACGATCACCCGCACGCCACCGGGCGAGATCACCACCTCGTACAGGTCGCCGCCGATGCGCGCTTCCGCGACCGCCGAGGTGTACGAGACGGCGACCCGCAGCGGGCCCGCGGTGAGCGGCACGGGGCGCAGCAGCACGCGCTGCGCGACCTCCGCGATGTCGCGGACGCTGGCCAGCTCCGCCTCGCGGCGCTGCCGCCGGGCCGTGGCCACCAGGCCGGCGGCGGACACGCCGACGACGCCGATCATGGCGGTGTTACCGCGCCGGTCGGCGAACTGCCCGTTGAAGAGGCTGAGGAGGAGGCAGAGCACGAGCGCCAGCACGCCGATTCCCGCGGTGCGCCGCAGGCCGCCGGTGAGTCCGGCGAAGGCGGGCCCGAGCGAGATCAGGGGCAGGAATCCGACGCCGGCGCCCGCGACGATGTCGACCACGGCGACGATCGCCATCGCGGCGAAGGGCAGCCAGGACAGCACACCGCCGAGTCTGAACCGGGAAACGTTGCCCAAGGCAATCTCCGACGAGTCGGCACACGCCGCAGCGCGGCTGGATGACTCCAGCTTTGCAGCGTTGGGGCGCAGTGCACAAAGTTTTCGCGGAGTTCCCGTACCTCCATGCGCCCCCTACCCCTGCAAAGCGCTCCCCCTGCCCCTCACCCGTGCCTCGCGTGCGGGGGCGGCGCGCCTGTCCCGGTGCGGCAGCCTCCGGCTACTCCTCGGCACCGCCCGCGGTGGCACCGGCCGGACCGGTGGCACCGGCGGCGCGCGCCGTGCCGGCCGACTGCTCGGCCAGATCACGCAACCAAGCCGGCTCGCTCGCTATCTCCAAGAGCAGCATGAGCCGCATCAGCGGGTCTTCCCAGTCACAGGGCTGGGCGTCCTCGTCCGTACTGAGGGGCGAGTGTGTGGCCATCACGAACTCCGCAACAGATAAGGGGCGTTGCGCTCGACGAGCGGGACAGATCCGGACGCCATCATCCTCTCACGTTCTTACGTCTGCAAGCACATCTGTAAGAACAGGTGCAAGCACACGCTGCTGTGGGAAGGTTCTAGGCATGCACATTGATCACGGCATGCAGGACCCGCGGCTTCAGGACGTCGTCTGGCGCAAGAGCCGGCGGAGCAACCCCAGTGGAAACTGCGTCGAACTGGCCCAACTGGCCGGCGGCGGAGTAGCGGTACGCAACTCACGGCACCCCTCGGGCCCGGCTCTCATCTACACGCCGGCCGAGATCACGGCATTCATCCAGGGAGCGAAGGACGGCGACTTCGACGACTTCCTCGGCCCAGGAGACTGAACGGCGACCCCCGACCACCCCACACTGTGCGGTCAGGACCACCGCACACAAGGCAAGCTGACCCGCCATCACCTCACGGCACCGACCGTGCGCCCCCGTGCCACCGGTTCAAGCCCGCGCTCGTACCGGTCAGTTGGCGCGGGGGCGCGCGCTGGTCGCACGCTCCGCTGTACGCCCGATCGGGCGAGTGGGACACTGGGCATACGGACAACTACCCCAGGGGAGCAGGGCAGTCGTGATGGCAGCAAGGCCGGAGCCTGAGAGCCGCTCGTCGGTCAGTCGCATCCTCGACCACCCGCGCGGCGGCCCGACCATCCTGCGCATCGTGCTCGGCACGCAGCTGAGGCGGCTGCGCGAGGCGAGCGGCATCTCCCGCGAGGCCGCCGGCGACGCCATCCGCGGCTCCCACGCGAAGATCAGCCGCCTCGAGCTGGGCCGCACCGGCTACAAGGAGCGGGACGTCTACGACCTGCTCACGCTGTACGGCGTCCACGACCCGCACGAGCGCGAGGACTTCCTCGCGCTGGCCCGGCAGGCCAGCGTCCCCGGCTGGTGGAACAAGTACAGCGACGTGCTGCCGCCCTGGTTCGAGCAGCTGCTCGGCCTGGAGGAGGCCGCGTCCGTCATCCGCACCTACGAAGTGCAGTTCGTGCCCGGCCTGTTGCAGACCGTGGAGTACGCACGCGCCTGCATTCAGCTCGGCCATCCGCGGGCCTCGGAACGCGAGGTCGAGAAGCGCATCCGCCTGCGCATGGAGCGGCAGCAGGTGCTCGAGCGCTCGTACGGACCCAAGCTGTGGGCGGTGCTCGACGAGGCGGCGCTGCAACGCCCGCTGGGCAGCGACAAGGTGATGCGCGAGCAGCTCGAACGGCTGCTGTGGGCCAGCCGGCAGCCCAACATCACCCTTCAGATCGCGCCGTTCCGCATCGGCGGACTCGCCGCGGCAGGCGGGCCGGTCACCATACTCCGCTTTCTGGAGCCCGACCTGCCGGACATCGTCTACCTCGAGCAGCTCACCTCGGCCCTCTACCTCGACAAGCAGGAAGAGGTGGAGAACTACATGGTGGTGATGGACCGGCTGTGCGCCACGGCCGACGCGCCCGCCAAGACGGTGGCGTTCCTCGAGGGCCTGCTCACCAAGTTCTGACGGGCCTGCCGACGCCGCACCCCGGCCCTCCGGCCGGGGCGGCACGCGACGGCCGGGGCACGCGAGGCCCTACGGCACGCGCGCCACGCCGCCGAACTCGTACCACTCGTCCGTCTGCTCACGCAGCGCCAGGTCGGAGTCCGGCCGCCAGGCGTTGATCCACCCGAGGCCCGGCTCGAGCAGCTCCAGCCCCTCGAAGTACCGCTCGACCTCGTGCGCCTCGCGCACCCGGCCCCAGTTCCCCTTGGTGCTCTCCGCCATGAAGTCCGTGACGAAGTCACGCGTCTTCTTGTCCTCGCTGACCAGCTGGTTTATCACCAGGTAACTGCCCTTCGGCAGCCGCTCCCTGACGCGCTCGACCAGCGCCTGCGGATCCGGGTCCGGGATGCAGTGCATGACGGAGACGAACAGCGCCGCGACCGGCTCCCCGAAGTCGATCAGCCGCTCCACCTCGGGGTGCTCGAATATGAGGTCGGTGTCCCGCATGTCCG
The DNA here is from genome assembly GCF_003355155.1 of Streptomyces armeniacus. NCBI lineage: Bacteria > Bacillati > Actinomycetota > Actinomycetes > Kitasatosporales > Streptomycetaceae > Streptomyces > Streptomyces armeniacus. The sequence goes on from NZ_CP031320.1 coordinate 4,544,737, forward strand.
CCTGCAGCACGGCCGTACGGGAGTCCTCCTGCAGCAGCGCCCTGCCGTGGGCCAGCACGATCGGGTCGTTGTCCACGTAGACGACGCGGGACTCCGGATCGATGCGCTGGGCGACCTGGTGCACGTTGTCCTGCGTCGGCAGGCCTGAGCCGTGGTCCAGGAACTGCCGCACGCCGTGGTCCTCCGCCAGCCGTCGCACCACGCGCTGCAGGAAGCGCCGGTTGTTGATGGCGAGCGGCTTCGTGCTGGGCACCACCTTGTCCAGCTCGGCGACGGCGGCGCGGTCCACCGCGTAGTTGTCCTTGCCGCCGAGATAGAAGTCGTACATCCGGGCCACGCTGGGGACGGTCACGTCGACCTCGGGCTCCATCGTCCCGTCGTCACGCATACTGACCTCGACTTTCCGCCACGCGTCCGCATGGCTACGCCGTCGCGAGGAATCTTCCCACGGGCGCCCGCTTTGACGCCACGTCAAGTACCCGATCACACGCGCGCATTGCGCCGCGCGCGCCCCCGTAAAGCGCCGCGCCGCGACCGCGGGTCCGGCACCCGGGGCGTACGGTCGCGCCGGCCGCGCCGTCGTACGGTCTGCCCGTCGCGCCGTCGTACGCTGCCGTGTCCCGCCGCGTGCCACCGCACGCGGTCACGCACCCCCGTACGGCGCACCGCACCACCGCGCGCCCTCGTGTGCCGCTGCGCGCCGCTCACCGCGTACGCGAGTCCGTTGCGCGACCATGGGCCGCATGCTGCTGGCAGACATCGCGCGGACCTCCCTCGAGGTGACGGCCACGTCCGCGGGTACGGAGAAGGTCGCACTCCTCGCCCGGCTGTTCCGCGAAACGGAGCCCGCCGAGGCGCCGATCGCGATCACCTGGCTCGCCGGGCGGCTGCCCCAGCGGCGTATCGGCGTCGGCTGGCGGAGCCTGCTCGACCGCCCGGCGCCCGCGCCCACCGCGCGGCTCACCCTCCGCGAGGTGCACGAGGCGCTGAGCGCCATCGCGGCGGTGTCCGGCAAGGGCGCGCAGAACGAACGCAAGCGCCGGCTGCACGCCCTGCTCGCCGACGCCACCGAGCGGGAACAGGACTTCCTCACCCGGCTGATCGGCGGCGAACTCCGCCAGGGCGCGCTCGACGCCTTCGCCGTCCAGGGCCTCGCCGCCGCCTCCGGCGCCGACCCCGACGCCGTACGGCGCGCCGTCATGCTCGGCGGCTCGCTCGGGGCCGTGGCGCAGGCGCTGCTCGCGCACGGCCCCGGCGCCCTCGACGCCTTCCGGCTGGAGGTCGGCCGCCCGGTGCTGCCGATGCTCGCCCAGACAGCGAAGGACGTCGACGAGGCCCTCGACCGGCTCGGCCCCGGGCCGGTCGCCGTGGACGAGAAGCTGGACGGCATCCGCGTCCAGGTGCACCTGGACGAGCAGGGCGTACGGATCTACACGCGCACCCTGGACGACATCACCGACCGGCTGCCCGAAGTCACCGCCGCCGCCCGGGAGCTGACCGCCGCCGGCGCCGTTCTCGACGGCGAGGTCATCGCCCTCGGGCCGGACGGGCGGCCCCGCCCGTTCCAGGAGACCTCGTCCCGTGTCGGCTCCCGGCTGGACGTGGCGGGCGCGCGGGCCACTCTGCCGCTCTCCCCCGCCTTCTTCGACCTGCTCTCCGTCGACGGCCGCGACCTCCTCGACCTGCCCGCCGCCGAACGGCACGCCGAACTCGCCCGTATCGCCCCCGAGTCGCTGCGCGTACGGCGCATGCAGGCGGCCGATCCGGCACACGAGGACGTACGGAGCGCCGCCCGTACGTTCGCCGAGGAGGCGGTCGCGCGCGGCCAGGAGGGCGTCGTGCTCAAGGCACTGGACGCGCCGTACAGCGCCGGCAGACGGGGCGCGTCCTGGCTGAAGGTCAAACCGGTGCACACGCTCGACCTCGTCGTCCTGGCCGCCGAGTGGGGGCACGGCAGACGCACCGGCAGACTCTCCAACCTCCACCTGGGCGCGCGCCGCCCGGACGGCTCGTTCGCCATGCTGGGCAAGACCTTCAAGGGGCTCACCGACGAGCTGCTGAACTGGCAGACGGAACGGCTGCGGGAGCTCGCCACGCGTGAGGAGCCGTGGGGCGTGGTCGTACGGCCGGAACTGGTCGTCGAGGTGGCCTTCGACGGGGTGCAGCGCTCCACACGGTATCCGGCGGGGGTCACGCTGCGGTTCGCGCGGGTCGTGCGGTATCGGTCGGACAAGTCGGCGGACGACGCCGACACGGTCGCGTCTGTCGTCGCCGGGCTGCCGCCCGACGAGTGACCCGCCCGCTCAAGCCCGTCCACCTGCTTCCCGCCGCGACGGCGTGCGCCGCCCGTACGCGTGCCCGCGCCCCGTCCGCCGGGTACCGCTCGGCGGGGGCCGAGGGCCGTCCTCAAACGCCGGACGGGCTGGGTGGGCCGCATGACCACCGTCCTTCGGGCGCCGTTGCGGCGGGAAGGAATCCCGCCGGACGGGCTGGGTGGGCCGCATGACCACCGTCCGGCGGGTTCAGGGCGCGAAGCCTGAGGTTCAGTCGGACGCGCTGTCCGGGCACGGCGTGCCGCGGGGCAGCCGGTACGGGGCCGCCAGCCGGTACGTGCCCGCGCGGGGCGCGTCGAGCACCGTCCACTCGTCCTTCGGCGGCTCGTCGTCCTCCTCGTCGCCCTCCCCCTTGGCCGGTTCGGGCGTCTCGGACGACGGTTCGCTCGACATGGGTTCCGCCGGGCGCAGGCAGCCGTTGCGGTTCGACGAGGGGCGTCCGGGCGGCTTGATGCGTTCGCCGTCCTTGTTGACGAGGCCGAGCCAGGGCGACCACGGGACGCGTACGAGGACCTCGCCCGGGGCCCGTACCTCCACCGTCACGCCGCCCGCTTCCGCGCGGGAGTCGTGGGCGGGCGGGGCGGCGAGCGGGACCGGGTCGGCGACGCGGTACAGCTCCCAGTTCTCGTCGGACCAGATCTTGCGGAGGTAGTGCGGCTTGGAGCGGACGAGCCGGGCCTCGTCCTTCGCCGCGATGTCCGGTTCGTCCGAGGACAGCACGACGTAGCGGACGGCCCAGCGCCGCAGCCACTGGTGGTAGGTCTCGTCGTTGAGCTCGCCGCCCTCGTAGAAGAGGGGGTTCCGCTCGGTGTCCGCCTGCCGGTTCCAGCCGCGGGCGAGGTTGACGTACGGCGCGAAGGCCGACGCCTCCCGGTGGCTCGACACGGGCACGACCTCGACTCGGCCGCGGTCCGCGTCGACCTCGTCCAACTGGTGGACGAGCGGCGCGAGGTCGTGCGCCCAGGACGCCGCCGGGGTGGTGTGCACGACGTCGTACGTGGGCTTGATGACCTGCCAGCCCCCGACCACGACGAGCGCGGTCACCAGCGCCACCCAGCGCCGCGAGCGGCGCGTGATCTGCGGCAGCAGGGCGACCAGCGCGACGACGCCGAACATCAGGCCCAGGCGTTCGACGTTCGCACCGACCTGGGAGGGCACGACCCAGGTCGCGAGGATGCCCAGGGTGTACACCTCGGCGCCCCTGCGGACCACCCGCCAGCCGGGCGGCGCGAGCAGCCGCACGGACACCGACGACACCAGGGGGAAGACCGCCGACCACCACGGCATCGGCATCTCCCCGGTGAACGGGAAGAGGAGTGCGCTCGCGCCGACGACCATCGGGGGCGGCAGCCCGATCGCGGCGGCCGCGGCCCGACGGCGGCTCAGGACGAGCGCCGCCCCGACCACCATGAGGAACAGGCCGGAGACCGGGCTGCCGGCCGTGGCCAGCACCGACATCAGTACGGCCAGCGCTCCGCGCGTCTTCCGGTAGTGCCGCCAGCGGTGCGGGCAGGCCCATACGACGGCGACGGCGGCCAGCGCGAAGAGGGTGCCCATCGCGAACGTGACCCGTCCGGACGCCGCGTTGCACGCGAAGGCGACGGCGCCGCACAGCGCGGGAGCCATCGGCCGGGCCACGGCGCGCGACCGTACGAGTATCAGCGCGAGCACGCCCGCGGAGAGCACGCCGGACAGGATCAGCATCGGGCGTACGCCGAACACGGCCATCAGATACGGCGAGATCACGCTGTACGAGACGGGGTGCATGCCGCCGTACCAGGCGAGGTTGTACGCCGAGTCCGGGTGCCGCCCGACGAACTCGGCCCAGGCGTCCTGTGCCGCCAGGTCACCGCCGCCGCTGGCGATCAGCCAGAGCCACAGGATGTGCAGGACCGAGGCGAGCAGCATGGCGGCCCAGACCGGGTACCAGCGGCTGCCGAGGACCGTGCGTCTGAACGAGCGCGGCGCGCGTGCGCCCCCCGGCGCGCGTGATGTGCGTATGCCGTCGTCACCCTCGTCGTCCGCCGCACGCGTCCGCGGCGGCCTCATGGTCGTCACTGCGCCCTCTTCTCCCCCCGAGGCACCGGTGTCGGGCAAGGCTACCCAGCCCTGCCCGACACCGGATCACAAGCTCACAGGATTCGGGTGAGTTTGTCCCCGAAGCCGGGTTCCACAAGATCTTCCTGGACCGCGACGGGCACCTTGACCTGCCCGGGTCCGTCGCCTGCCGTCAGGATGCCCACCTTCTCACCTGACTTCGCCGTGTGGGGAGCACCCTCCGCGGACTCCTCCAGCGCGAGCTTCACTTTCAGGCCGGGCCAGCCGACCGCGGTGACGTCCTCGGTGGCCACGACCGGGGTCTTGCCGCCGAGTTGGTCGTCCACGTGCCCGACGACGTCGCCCTTCTTGACCACCGTACGGGCGGCCAGCGCATCGCCGGCGGCGATCAGCAGCTCCTTGCTGACGGCGTTGGCGGTGTCGATTATCGGCGGTTTGTGCTGCCCGAGCACCGCGCCGACGATCAGCTGCGTGGTGTCGCCGATCCGCTTGTGGCCGGCGAAGAGCAGGTTGCCGCCGGCCGCGGTGGTGCTGCCGGTCTTGATGCCGATGGCGCCGTCGAACGGCACGAGCGTGTTGTAGTTCCGCCACTTCTTGCCCGACGGGTCCGTCCAGGAAGGCAACTTGGTGATCTCCACCAGTGCGGGGATCTCCATCACCTTCTTCGCCAGCTTGACCTGGTCCTGGGCGGTGCTCTTGGTGGACTCCTTGAGTCCGCTGGGGTCGGTGTACGTGGTGTCCTTCATCCCCAGCTCCTTGGCCGCCTCGTTCATCTCCTTGACGAACGCCGCCTCGGAACCGTTGCTGTGCCAACGGGCGAGCAGCCGGGCGATGTTGTTCGCGGACGGGATCATCAGCGCGGACAGCGCGTCCCGTTCGCTGATCTCCTGGCCCTCCTTGACCGTGTCCAGGACGGACTCGCCGCCGTTGCCCTCGCCGAGCTTGCCGTCCTCCTCGGCCTTCTTGTCGATGGGGATCGCCGGGCCCGGCGCGTCCTTCTTCAGCGGGTGCTTCCTGAGGATCACGTACGCCGTCATCGTCTTGGCCACACTGCCGATCGACACCGACTCACGGCCGCCCTTGGAGCCCAGCACGCCGAGGCCGGAGACCTCCACGTACGCCTGGCCCTCGTCGGGCCACGGCAGGGACGGCTTCGCACCCTCGAACGCGTACGAGGCGGGCGCCGTCATCGACAGCGACACGTCCGGCAACGGCCGTACGGACTGCACGACCACGAACACGATCGCGAGCAGCACGGCGAACGGCGTCCAGATCTTGACCCGCCGTACGGCGGTCCGTATCGGCGTCTCGGGTGGCGGCGGCTTGTTGGTGAGCTGCGCCAGCAGGTCGAGCGGCGGCGGTTCCGGCAGCGGCTGCTGGCGGGTGTGGGACGGGTCGGGGTCGCGGGCGGGCGGCGCCGGAGTCCGGGCACCGGAGCCCGCGTCTGCCTTTGCGCCTGCTGACGCGGACCTGTTTGCGGCTGAGGGGGCGTTTGCGGACGCATCCGCGGGTGCGCCCGCGGGCGGCCGCGACGCGGCCGGCGGCGCCTCCGGGGGCAGGGCGCCCGCGCCGGTGCGGGGCGCTCCGGGCGGCTTCGGCGGCGCGTCGGCGCGCGGCGGCCCGGAGGGGCGCTCGGGCAGGTCGGGCTTGAGCGGTACGAACTGGCTCGTCCGCTCGGCCTCGGACTCCGCCGCCGTGGGCTTCGCGGGCCTCTTCCCGGACGCGCCGTCCTTGGGCACCCGGATCGCCGTCGTCGGGTGGTCGACCTGGCGCGGCGGCTGCGGCGCGGGCTTCTCCGCCGCCTGGTCCGCCGCCTGGCCCGCGGGCTCGCCGGGGGTTTCGTCCTCGGGCTCGTCGGCGGCGCCGTCCCCGCCGTCGTCGGCGGCGGCCGTCTCCGGCGGGGTGTCGGACTTCACGCCGGTACGGGCGTCCTCCGTACGCGGTTCCGCGTCCGCCGGCTGCGGCTCGGGGATCGCGTCGGCGGGCTCACCGTCGTCCGTGTCCGTGTCCGCCGCCGCGTCCTGGACCGGCTTCCCGTCCTTCTGAGCGGGCTCCTCGTCCTCGCTGCGGGTCGTACCGAAGAAGGCCGCGGTCATCCGCTCGGCGCGCTCCTGTGCGGCCTTCACGTCGTCCTTGCGGGCCACCTCCTCGGGGCGCAGCACCCCGAACATGGCCGTGGGGTTGTCCACGGTCTCGGCGGACCGCCCGGCGGGCCGTCGTACGGGCAGCTCTTCGTCGTCGGACCCGGCGGCCTTCGCGTCCCCCTCGGGCTCGGCCTCGCCGGGCTCCCCGGCCGCCGGTTCCCCGGGCTCCGTTCCGGGCTCGTCACCGGACACCCAGGCCGCCACCGCGGCGCGCAACCGCGCGTCGCCGTCACCGGATTCACCGGACTCGCCGCCGGATTCGCCGGGTTTGCCGGACTCGCCGCCTTCATCGCTCCCGCCGTCGGCAGCGCCCTCCAGGTCGGCGCGCACCTCGCGGACGCCGAGCACCGTCGTCGCGTCCGACCGCGGCTCCGGCTCCGACGCCTCGTCCGCGCCGTCCCGGCCCTTGCCGTCCCGCAGCTCGCGGACGCTCAGTACGGTCGTCGCGTCCGTGCGCGGCGGCTCCTCCGGCGGCTCCTCGTCACCGGCAGCGCCCTCCAGGCCGGCGCGCACCTCGCGCACGCCGAGCACCGTCGTCGCGTCCGTGCGCGGCTCCGTCGCATCCGAAGCGGCATCCGTATCGGCGTCCGAAGCGGCGTCCGTGCCGGGCTCCGCGTCCGGGGCCGGGCCGGGGGCCGGGACCGTGCCGGGAGTCCCGGGGCGCGGCTTCGCGCGCCGGGTCGAGGGAACCGATGGAGTGTCCTCCGTCGTCTCCCCCGACGACCTCTCCCGTTTCGACCTGTCGGGGGACTCGCCCGCCACCAATGCCTCCAGATGTTCGCCGCTCGCCGTACCAGTTAACAGTGTCCTGCGCACGGGGCCGTTCCACCGCGATCCCTCTCACGCGGAGCCGTCCCATCCGGCAGACGAGAACGACATACCTACTGGTTCCCGTACATTCCGACCAGGCACTCTCGACAGACCATTGTGAGAGGGGTCACCCTGTCATTCATCCACGCGGGGAGGCATGGATGGGCAGGAGCCGCAGAACAATCCCGGAGGAGCTTCTGCTGCTCGCACTGGACCCGGCCACGGGTACCACTGCGCAGCCGCAGTCGCTCGACCTCGGCCTGGCCGGGGCACAGCTAGTCGAGCTGGCTCTGGCAGGACGGATAGCCCCAGACGGGGATCGTATCGCCGTGGTGATGCCACGGCCGACAGGAGATCCGACTCTGGACTCGGCGCTCGAGTTGCTGCGCAGGCGCGGCAGCCCGGTGCGGGCGGTCCACTGGATAGGCGGACCCCGGCTGGGGTTGCGCCAGACGTACCTTTCGCATCTGGAGCGCTGCGGCATGGTGCATGCCGTGTCGGGCCAGATGTGCGGGGTGTTGCCGACGACCCGCTACCAGGCGTCGGAGTCGGCGGTGAGCCGGGAGATCAGGACCCGGCTGGACAGCGCGATCCGCACCGGCGTACCGCCGGACCCGCGGACCGCGGCGCTCGCCGCACTGGCCCACGCGGTCGGTCTCGGCAAGCACCTCTATCCCGGCAACGAGGGGCGTTCGTGCCGCTCGCGCCTACGGGATCTGATCAGGCACGACCCGATGGGCGGCCTCGTCGCGCACGCCGTGATGGACGTGCAGAACGGTGTGGCGGCGCAGCCGCGGCGCGCACCGGGCGGCGGTGGCGGTTCCGGTGGTGGCCGCGGGGCTACGACCGCGGCACGGGCGACGGCGTCACCGGCGCCGGCGGCCGCACCGGCGCAGCGCCCACAGCCGCACCAGGTTCCCGACCAGCCGCGGCGCCCGGCGCCGGTGGGCCACATGGCCCGTGCCGGAGCCCGCTGAGCCCGGGAGTCCGCTGAAGCCGGGGAGAGCCCGCACGCGGGCACGGGCCGGTCCGTACCCGTGACGGAAGCCGCGCACGCGCGGGGTGGCGTTTCCGACCGCCGTAGGACGGCCGGATATGCACCCTGCGCGTGCTCGCTCCGGCACCCTCTGTTGCCATTTCCCAGCGCAGCCACGCATTGTGGTGGCACCCTGCTTACAAGTAGTCGTACTTTACGCGGAGGTGCTGTTCTGTGGCGTCCAACGTCAACCCCACCGTGCGTCGGCGTCGGCTGGGCCAAGAGCTGCGCAGGCTTCGCGAACTCAGGAACATGACGGCGGAGGAAGTCGCGGACCGCCTGCTGGTCTCGCAGTCGAAGATCAGCCGCCTGGAGAACGGCCGCCGCAGCATCAGCCAGCGCGACGTACGCGATCTGTGCGGGGTCTACGAGGTGGAGGACCACCGCATAGTCGACTCGCTCATGCAGATGGCCAAGGAGTCGCGCCAGCAGGGCTGGTGGCACGCGTTCGGCGACATCCCGTACAGCGTGTACATCGGCCTGGAGACGGACGCCGCGTCGCTGCGCGTGTACGAGCCGCAGGTGGTGCCGGGGCTGCTGCAGACGCCGGCGTACGCGGAGGCGGTCATCGCCGGCGCGCTCCCGGAGGCGTCCGCGGCCGACGTGGAGAAGCGCGTGCAGGTGCGCATGCGGCGCCAGGACCGGATCACGGACTCGCGGCATCCGCTGCGGCTCTGGGCCGTGCTGGACGAGTCGGCGCTGCGCCGCGCGGTCGGCGGGGCGCAGACGATGGTGGAGCAGCTGGAGCACCTGCTGGAGATGTCGCGGCAGCCGCATGTGACGATCCAGGTCATGCCGTTCGCGATGGGCGCGCACCCGGGGGTGAACGGGCAGTACGCGATCCTCGAGTTCCCGGACGCCTCCGACTCGACCGTGATCTACCTCGAGGGCGTCACCAGCGACCTGTATCTCGAGAAGTCCAACGACGTGCAGAGCTACAGCGTGATGTACGAGCACCTGCGCGCGCAGGCGCTGAACGCGGACCAGACGCGGGAGTTCGTCGAGAACGTCGCCAAGGAGTACACGCGGGCCTGAACTCCGGGCTGAAACGGGGAGGTTACATCCCGTCACATGCCCTGGGAAGACTTGCGTGGAATATGCCACTCGGTCGGGTGAACTGCCCCTTACATGCCCGGATCTGGCGCGTACCGTCGAGCAGTCGAGCAGACGTCTCGAGGAACCGGAGCAGACATGGCAATTCAGCAAGGCACGACGAGCACCTGGACCAAGTCGAGCTACTCGGGCGGCAACGGCGCCTGTGTCGAGGTCAAGTCGCCCACGGCGGAGGCCGTCGCGGTACGCGACTCGAAGGACCCCGACCGGCCGGCGCTCAGCTTCTCGCCGGAGGCGTGGGGCGGCTTCGTGGAGTCGGTCGGCGGGGACGGAGGCGCCTGTTAGCGTCACCGCCCCTCCCCGGTGCGCGTGTTGAGCCGTTCCGCGCCGCAGCCGTACGTGAGCTGTGCGTGCGCCGTACGTGAGCCGTACGGGCGCGGGGAGTCCCGCGGGGCGCGGCACGCGTCGTGGAAGAGCCCTCTCGACTGATCCGCCGTCTCGGCCGAGGGGGCTCGGCCTCTGCCCGGCGCGCGCGCACCAGCGCGTGCCAGCCCCCGTACACCCGTAACGCCGTAAGCCCGTAACGCCGTAAGCCCGCACCGCCGTAAGCCCGCACCGCCGTAAGCCCGCGCCCGTAGCTCCCCCTACGCCCGCGGGTAACGCGCCAGCCACGCCGGTGAGGACGAGGCGGGCGAGTGCAGCGCCGGCCCCTGCGTCATCTCCATCGCGAAGTCGTCCGCCAGCTCCAGGATCGTCGCGCGCCCCTCCAGCTCCGCGACCCAGCCCGGCGGCAGCGCCGTCTCGCCGTGGATGGTGCCGAGCAGGTTGCCGCAGATCGAGCCGGTGGAGTCGCTGTCCCCGCCGTGGTTGACCGCGAGCAGCAGCCCGTGCTGCACGTCCTCGGCCACCAGCGCGCAGTAGACGGCGATCGACAGGGCCTCCTCCGCCGTCCAGCCCTCGCCCAGCGACTGCACGCGTTCCGCCGTCGGCATGCCCTGCCGTACGGACCCCAGCGCGCGCTTCAGCGCGTCCGTCGTCTCCTCGTGCCCCGGCCGTGCGGCGAGCTGCGCGAGGGCGCGCTGTACGGCGTTGTCCAGCGAGTCGCCGCGTGCCAGCGCGTGCACGATGGCGGCGCACGCCCCGGCCGCGAGGTAGCCCGTCGGGTGCCCGTGCGTCTGCGCCGCGCACTCCACCGCCAGCTGGAACACCAGCTTCGGCTCCCAGCCGACCAGCAGCCCGAACGGCGCGGAGCGCATCACGGTGCCGCAGCCCTTGGAGTCGGGGTTCTTCGGTCTGTCGACGGTGCCCATACGGTCGTCGGCGAGGCCCGTCAGACAGGCGTTGCCGGGTGCGCGCCGGGCGTACAGCCACTCCTCGCGCGCGAGCCAGCCGTCCTCCTTCTTCCGCTCGTCGGGCCCCCAGTCCCGCTGGGTGGCGGCCCAGCGCCGGTACGCGGCGTGCACGTCCGTCGGAGGGTGCCAGGCGCCCGTGTCACGCCGTACGTGGGCGCGTATGAGCCCGTCCACGGTGAAGAGGGTCATCTGGGTGTCGTCGGTGATGGCGCCCCTGCGGCCGTACGCGGACACGTAGTCGGTGACGCCGACCGCGCCGTACTGCTCCCGGATGGTCTGCAGCGAGTCGAACTCGATGCCCGCCCCCAGCGCGTCCCCGATGGCGCCGCCCAGCAGGCAGCCCCGCACCCTGCTGCGGAAGTCCTGCTGCTCCGCGCGGCCCCAGATCGCGTCACCGTCCGAAGCGGCCACTGCGCTCCTCCCCTGCTCGCCTGTGTCGCAGTCCGCGAGCGGTACATACGACCGCCGACGGGCACTCTAATCGACGCGCGTCCGGTGGCCACCGGCCCCGAGGTACGCGCGGTCGGCATCCGGCCAGCCCGCCGCCAGCCGTGCGGCGGCGCGGTCCGCGAGCGCGTCGCAGCGGTCACGGGCGCCGCCGGGCGCGCGGGCGAGCACCCGCAGGCTGTGTACGCACTCGGTGAGCAGCTCCCAGTACGGGTCGCGCGCGAGTAGTTCGGTGAGGAGCGCGTCCGCGGTGGTCCAGTCGGCGAGGGCGGCGCGGGCGAGCAGGCGGATCGCGTGCGTCTCGAGCGGCGTGAGGCGTTCGTCCGGGCCGGCGGGGTCGGGCAGGTCCGCGAGCCGCTCCCAGCGTTCGCGTGCCGCCTGTCCCGCCGTACGGTCCTCCGCGCGCTCCGGCTCGGGCTCGGGCTCCGGCTCCGGCTCCGGCTCCGGCTCCGGCAGTGCAGCCTCCAGCAGCCCCGCCTCCAGCTCGACGACGGCGGCCCGCCCGTCCCTGCCCGTGCCCGCGAGCGCCCGTGCCCGTTCCAGGTCGGCGCGCGCCGCCTCGCGCCGTCCCGCGGCGCGGTGGCAGCGGGCCCGGCCGACGAGGTCGTCCGTGTCGGCGCCGTCCAGGGCGATGGCGCGGTCGAAGTCGGCGGTGGCCCGGTCCGGTTCACCGGCCAGCAGCAGGGTGTCCGCGCGGCCCGCCCACGCCGTGCCGTCCTCCGGTTGCGACGCGACGACGCGGTCCCAGCAGTCGAGCGACTCCCGCAGGCGGCCGGTCTCCCGGAGCACCCGGGCGCGGACGCGCCACGCGCGCGGGTTCTCCGGGTCGAGCGCCAGCGCCGCGTCGCAGTCGGCCAGCGCGGCGGCGAAGCGATCGGTCATACGGTGTGCCTCGGCCCGTTCCTCCAGCACCCATTCCGTGCCGGGTTCGAGCGCGAGTGCCGCGTCGAAGTCGGCCAGCGCGTCCTCGTACCGTTCGAGCGCGCGGTACGCCTGGCCGCGGCTCCCGAGCACGTACGCGCTGTGCGGGCTGAGCCCGAGGGAGGCGTCGAAGTCGCGGAGGGCGTCGTCGTAACGGCGCAGCAGCCGGTACGCCTCGCCGCGCGCGGAGCGCACCCAGGCGTTGCGCGGCGCCAGTTCCAGCGCCCGGTCGAAGTCGCACAGGGCAGGTTCGGTGCGGCCCGCCCTGAGGTGGAGCCGGGCGCGCCAGACGAGGGCGGTGAAGTCGGCGGGGTCGAGGCGCAGCGCGTGGTCGAAGTCCCGCAGCGCCTCCTCGTCCCGGCCGAGCGCGACGTACGTGTCGCCGCGGCAGGCCAGCGCCCACGCCGCCTGCCCCTCTCCGCAGGCGCGGTCGAAGTCGGCCAGCGCCTCCTCCATACGGTGCTGCTGCCGGTACACGTCGGCGCGTACGACGAGCGCCCACGTGAGGTCCGGGCTCAGGTCCAGTGCCCGGTTGAGGTCGGCCAGGGCCTCGTCCAGCCGGTCCAGGCGCTCCAGGCACAGGCCGCGCTGGCCCAGCGTCCAGCTGTCGTCCGGTACGAGTTCGAGGGAGCGGGTGAGGTCCGCGAGGGCGTCCTCGAAGCGGTTGACGGAGCCGTACGCCAGTGCGCGGTCCTCCAGCGTGCCCGCGACGCGCACCGGCTCGGCGGACTCGTCGAGCAGCGCGAGCGCCGCGTTGAAGTCCGCTGTCGCGTCCTCGAACCGGTCCAGCCCGCGGTGCGCGTCTCCCCGCGCCCGGTGCGCGCGCACCAGCGCGGAGCTGTCTGCGGAGCCGCCGACGGAGCCTGCGAGGGCGACGGCGCGGTCCAGTTCGGCGAGGCCGCCCTCGTGGTCGCCGGCCTCGACACGTGCGCTGCCGCAGACGGTCAGCGCGAGCGTCTGCCCGTACGCGTCGAGCGGTGCCCGCCCGCCGAGCAGCAGCCCGCACGCCCGCAGCCGTGCCGTCGCGCTCCCGGTGCCGGTCCCGGTGTGCGCGTCCGCGTCCAGCAGCGGCTCCCGGAGGCGTACGCCCCAGTCGCGTACCTGCTCGCTGTCGGCGTCACGGCCCGCCCGTACGAGCGTCTCCGCCCAGCCGCGGGCCACGGTGACGCTCTCGTCCAGGGCGTCCACCGCGTCCCGCAGGGCCTGCGGGAGCGCGCCGGCGGGGTCGGCGCACAGCAGGTGGTACGTCTCGTCGCGGCGGTACGCGCGCCAGCGCTCGTCCGCCCAGGGGCTCCACAGGGAGCTGCCCGTGCCGCGCGTGCGCTCCGTCTCCGTACGGCGCTCCGCCCAGAACTCCGCCAGCCGCGCGTGCAGTTCGCGCCAGCGCCGCGGCGACTGGTTGCGCTGGACGCGCAGCATGGTGGCGCGTACGACGTCGTGGTACTGGCAGCGGCCCGACCTGTCCCGTACGAACGGCAGCCGGCGCAGCCAGCCGTACAGGTCGGCGGCCTCCGCGTCGGCCACCGTACGGAAAACATCCTCGTCCAGCTCCGGCGGCAGCGCCCCGGCCAGCGCGGCCCCGCGCCGCACCGGGTCGGTGACCCACTTCAGGAAGCGTTCGACGGCGGTGCCGCTGGGGTCGCCGATGTCCTCCGGCCGGTCGGGGCGGGTGCCGGCCAGCATGGACGTGAGGACCGGGAGCCGTCCGGAGAGCTGGAGGACGACGTCGATGACGCGCTCGTCCGTGACGCCCTTGGCCGCCAGCAGCTGCCGTGCCTCGTCCTCCGTGAAGAGTTCCAGGGGCAGTTCGGTGACGAAGTCGGCGTCGTTGCCCCAGCAGGCCGGGTCCGGGGGCGGCTGCCCGGACAGGGTGACGACGAGGTTCGCGGGCATCGCGCCGTACCGGTCGCTGACCATCACGTCCCGCAGCCACGTGTCGAGCAGCGGCCCGGTCCGCTCGTACGTGTCGAAGAACAGCGCCAGCCACGGCACCCGCGCCGCCACGTCGCGGAGCCCGGCCAGGAACACGGGGGTGAGGGCGGGCAGCGGCGAGAGCACCAGCTGCACGTCCTCCTGGCTGCGCAGCCGCGCGCTGAGCGCGGCGCGCCACCGGTCCATGCCGTGCGCGAGCTGTTCCGGGTCGGCGGCACGGGCGGCCAACGTGCCGATGCCGGGGAGCAGTTCGAGTCCCGCCAGCCCCGCCTGCGCGACGGCGCGGCTGGCCGCCGCCGGGGGCGGGGGCGGCGGCGCGTGCGCCGGGCCGCCGTCCTGGGCGCCGGCTTCCGCTTCGGCTTCGGCTTCCGCGCGGGCGGCGGTGGCCGAGTCAGCCTCGTGGCGGCGCTGCCGGTAGCGCGACAGCAGCTTGTCGAAGTCCTTCAACGGGCGGCCCTGGCGCGCGAACTGGCCGCTCACCGCCTCCATCGCGTCGAGCACACTGTGCACGGTGTCGTCGACGTACGCCGTGACCGCGCCCTCCTCACGTGCCGTCGCCTCGAACTGCCGCACCAGCGACGTCTTTCCGATGCCCGCCGCGCCGTGCACGTGGAAGAGGAAGCGGTGCTCGGGGTCGCCGGGGTCGGTGGCGAAGTTGTCGCGGAACGCCGTACGTTCCGCCCGCCGCCCGATGAAACCGTCACCCCTGCGGAGGCGGATCAGCTCCTGCATCGACGGCTGGTCCCCCCGGGACGGCCGCGCCGTCCGCGACGGCCTCGGCGTCCGTGCTGGTCCGGCCATCCCGCCACCTCCCCGACTGCCGTGTGGGTGCGGGGATCAGTCTTCCAGTACGGACGCCGGTTCGGGCAGACGCCCGGCCCTCAGGTCGCGGTCAGCGCGTCACCCGCCTCCGTACGGTCACGCCGGTGCCGTATCGCGCGTCTCCGTACGGAACATGGCCGCGAGCAGGTCCGCCGTCGCCGTGTCGGCGGGGAAGAACGTCTCCACGGCGATCTCGTCCAGCGTCACGTCACGGGGTGAGCCGAAGACAGTCGTCGTGTAGAGCAGACTCAGATCGCCGTGGTCCGAGGACAGGAGCATCGGCACGGCCAGGTCGTTGACCGGTTCCTCGTCGCTGTGGTCCACCGGCAGCGGGTACGACTCCACTTCGGCCAGCAGCTCCGGCAGGCCCTCCGCCGCCGTACGGGCGAGCTGCCGGCGGATACGGCGGACGACGTGCGCGCGCCACTGGGCGAGGTTGCGGATGCGCCCGGAGAGGCCGTCCGGGTGGAGGGTGGAGCGCAGCACGTTGACCGGCGGCGTACGCAGATGGGGCGGGAGGTCCGCGAGGAACGCGCGGGCGGCCCGGTTGGCGGCGAGCAGCTCCCACCGCACGTTCACGGCGAGCGCCGGGCTGGGCTCGTGGCCGGTGAGCACGGCGTCCACGGCGACGCGGGCGGCACCGAGGTCGGCGAGCGCGCGTTCCGGGTACACGGGGGCGAAACCGGCGGCCAGATAGACGGTGTTGCGTTCGCGCAGCGGCACGTCGAGTTCGTCGCAGAGACGCTCGATCATGTTCCGGCTCGGGGTGGCGCGGCCGGTCTCGATGTAGCTCAGGTGCCGCGTGGAGAGCCGGGCCGCCGATGCCACGTCGAGCTGCGAACGGCCGCGGCGTTCACGCCAGCGCCGTACGAGGAGTCCGACCGGTTCCGTGGTTGCCATGCCCCGAGGCTGGCCGATGCGCCGCGCTGCGGCAATGACCTCGGAGGTTATCGACACCCGGCGGGTGCGGTCCGCACTGTTGCGGCAGCGGACCCCGCGGTCCGCCCCGCGGGGCGACGGGCCCCGTACGGGCCACGACGGAACGGAGTCAGGACGATGACCGAGACGACCACCGGGAGCACCACCGGCCCCGCCACCGGGAGCACCTCCGGGACGGCCGAGGAGACGGCCGACGAGACGGCGTACGGAGCGACCGTCGACCACTACGTACGGTTCTGGAACGCCGGAACCCCCGCCGAGCAGCGCGGCCTCGCCACCGCGACGTTCGCCGACGACGTCGGGTACTACGCGCCGGTCGGCGTCCTCTCCGGCGCACCAGCCCTGATCGGCTTCCACGACGAGTTCACGGAGCACATGGGCACCGTCGTGTTCCGGGCCCGGCGGGAGCCAGAGATCCACCACGGGCGCGCCCGGCTGCTGTGGGCGCTCGACGCGGCCGGGAAGGAGCCGTTCGCCACCGGCACCGACGTGCTGGTCTTCGACGGGGACGGCCGTATCAGCACGGTCACCACTTTCCTGGACCAGGCGCCGGAGGGCTTCGACCCCAACGCGCACCACTAGGCGGCCCTTTCGGCGAGAACCGAAAGTCGTTGCGGCCGCACCGTCCGGTGGGCAGCCTGCACAGATCAGTCCGTGACGGGATGGGGGAAACGATGGCGATCAAGAAGACGGTGGCACGGGCCGCGGCCGTGGCGGTCATCGCGGCGGGCGGCCTCGTGGCAGGCACGAGCGGGGCGGCAGCGGGTGACAACGGTGGCGCGCCCACCAGCGGCCTCGCGCCGATGGGCGACGACTACGGCGCTGGATACGCCGCACCGATGGGCGACGGCAGCGGCTCGCCGGGTGGTGCAGGTGTCGCCCCGCCCGAGCACGACTGGGGCATCGCCCCCGCATTCGACGGCGACGGCTCCGCGGACGACTACGCGGCCGGGACCCGCACCGACGGTGACGGCTGGATGGACGTGCTGCCCGCCTAGCAGTCCCGCCCAGTCCGCGTCCATGCGACGTGGACGAGCCGGGCCGCGGCCCGCCCTGGCCGCCGCGCTCTCCCTGCTGACGGCGGCGGGCGGCCGCAGCGGGTCCTCTCAGGGGGAGGACCCGCACCCGGCGCCACGATGACGGCCGCCCGGCCGCCCGGCCGTCAGTCGTCCAACACCGGCAGCAGCTCCGGCAGATGCCCGTCCGAGGACAGCGCCGCCCGCTGCCGCTCCTCCGGCACCGCCCCGTACGTGGTCGTACGCGGCCGGGACGGGCGGCCCGCCGCATCCGCGATGGCGACGAGGTCGCGCACCGAGCGGTACGAGCCGTACGACGAGCCCGCCATCCGCGAGATGGTCTCCTCCATCAGCGTGCCGCCGAGGTCGTTCGCGCCGGAGCGGAGCATCTCGGCGGCGCCGTCCGCTCCCAGCTTGACCCAGCTGGTCTGGATGTTGGTGATGTGCGGGTGCAGCAGCAGCCGGGCCATCGCGGTGACGGCGCGGTTGTCCCGGGAGGTCGGTCCGGGGCGGGCGATCCCGGCCAGGTACACCGGCGCGTTGGTGTGGATGAACGGCAGCGTCACGAACTCCGTGAAGCCGCCCGTCTCCTGCTGGATGCGCGCCAGCAGCCGCAGGTGCGCCAGCCAGTGCCGGGGCTGGTCCACATGCCCGTACATCATCGTGGACGACGACGGCAGTCCCAGTTCGTGCGCCGTCTTCACGACCTCGACCCAGGTGGACGCGGGCAGCTTGCCCTTGGTGAGGATCCACCGCACCTCGTCGTCCAGGATCTCCGCCGCCGTACCGGGGATCGAGCCCAGCCCGGCCTCCCGCGCGGCGCTCAGCCACTCCCGTACGGACATGCCCGTACGGGACGCGCCGTTCACGACCTCCATCGGGGAGAACGCGTGCACGTGCATGCCGGGGACGCGGCTCCGTACGGCGCGCGCGATGTCGAAGTACGCCGTCCCCGGCAGGTCCGGGTGGATGCCTCCCTGCATGCACACCTCCACGGCGCCCACGTCCCACGCCTGCTGTGCGCGGTCGGCGACCTGGTCGATGGAGAGGGTGTACGCGTCGGCATCCGTACGGCGCTGCGCGAAGGCGCAGAAACGGCACCCTGTGTAGCAGACGTTGGT
Organism: Streptomyces armeniacus; assembly: GCF_003355155.1. Lineage (NCBI taxonomy): Bacteria > Bacillati > Actinomycetota > Actinomycetes > Kitasatosporales > Streptomycetaceae > Streptomyces > Streptomyces armeniacus. Next base: position 4,562,721 of record NZ_CP031320.1, read on the forward strand.
GAAGTTGATGTTGCGCGTGACGATGTACGTCACCTCGTCCCCGACGGTGTCGCGGCGCACCGCGTCGGCGGTGCGGCACAGGGCGTCCAGGGCGGGCCCGTCGGCGTGCAGCAGCGCGAGCGCCTCCGCGTCGGTGAGCCGCGTCGGGTCGTCGGCGGCGGTGGCGAGGGCGCCGCGTACGTCGGTGTCGATCCGTTCCGGGGCCATGCCGGGCGCGGCGCGCTCGCGCAGGTCGGCCCAGTCGCCGTACACCTCGTCGAAGTCGTCGCGGCGGTCGGCGGTGCGGCCCTCGGTGTCGATGGTGCGGTGCAGATCCGTACGGCCGCTGCCGCCGCCCCCCGCGGTGAACCCCTCGTCGGGCTCCTGCCACGGCCGCCCCTCCACGGGGGCGTCCTCGCGCGCCAGCCCCGTCTCCGGTTCGGCGAGCGCGGTGACGTGCGGGAGCAGCCTCGGGTCGAGCCAGGGCTCGCCGCGCTGCACGAACTCCGGGTACACGCTGAGCCGTTCGCGCAGCGCGAAGCCCGACTCGCGGGTCCGCTCGGTGAGCCGCTCCAGCTGCGGCCAGGGCCGCTCCGGGTTGACGTGGTCGATGGTCAGCGGGGAGACGCCGCCCCAGTCGTCGATGCCCGCGTCGAGGATCATCGCGAACTCGCCGTCCACGAGGTTCGGCGGCGCCTGGATGCGCGCCGACGGGCCGAGGATCAGCCGGGCGACGGCGATCGCCGCGACCAGCTCCGTCAGTTCGGCGTCCGGCATGCCGCGCATCGCCGTGTCCGGCTTGGCGCGGAAGTTCTGCATGATGACTTCCTGGATGCCGTGGTACGCGCGCTGCACGCGGCGCAGCGCGAACAGCGAGTCCGCGCGCTCCTCGTACGTCTCGCCGATCCCGATCAGCAGCCCGCTGGTGAACGGCACGTTGGAGCGGCCCGCGTCCTCCAGCACCCGCAGCCGTACGGCCGGCTCCTTGTCCGGCGAACCGTGGTGCGGGCCGCCCGGCTCACTCCACAGCCGCTCGGACGTCGTCTCCAGCATCATGCCCATGGACGGCGCGACGGGCTTGAGCCGCTGCAGGTCCGTCCAGCTCAGCACGCCGGGGTTGAGGTGGGGCAGCAGCCCCGTCTCCTCCAGCACCCGGATCGCCATGGCGCGTACGTACGCGATCGTGTCGTCGTACCCCTCCGCCTCCAGCCACTCCCGCGCCTCCGGCCACCGGTCCTCCGGCTTGTCGCCGAGCGTGAACAGCGCCTCCTTGCAGCCGAGCGCGGCGCCGCGGCGGGCGACGTCCAGCACCTCGTCCGGGGACATGAACATCCCGTGCCCGTCACGGCGCAGCCTGCCGGGGACCGTGACGAACGTGCAGTAGTGGCACTTGTCCCGGCACAGCCGGGTGAGCGGCACGAACACACCCTTCGAGTACGTGACGACCCCCGGCCGCCCGGCCGCCTCCAGCCCGGCATCCCGCACACGCCGTGCCGCCGCCGTCAGCTCCGCCAGATCCCCGCCGCGCGCCTGCAGCAGCACGGCGGCCTCGCCGACGTCGAGCGCGACACCGTCCCGCGCGCGCTTGAGCGCGCGGCGCATGGCGTTGGCGGTGGGTGGGGGCGCCGCCCCGGCTGGCTGCCCTGTCTGCCCTGTCTGCGCGTCGGTGGTCATCCATCGAGCGTAGCCCCGGGGGCACCGTCTGACCTGCCCGCACGTGGCGGGTGTTCGTCACAGCGGCCGGTGGCGCGCTCTCCGTGCGCCGGGCACGTCAGCGGCCCCCGTCAAGGCCCGGCGGAGGCCGCTGTCGTACGCGCGTTGAACGGCTCTGGCGTGAACTCCCCGCACTTCACGGCGGGGAGGTGACATGCGGGGTGTGCCGTGTCAGTGCGGCTCGGGGGCCGGTTCGAGGACGAAGACCGGGATCTCGCGGTCCGTCTTCTTCTGGTAGTCGGCGTAGTCCGGGTACGCCTCGACCGCGCGCACCCACCACTCGGCCTTCTCGTCGCCGGTCACCTCGCGGGCGACCATGTCCTGGCGCACCGGGCCGTCCTGAAGCTCCACACGGGGATCGGCGACCACGTTGTGGTACCAGACGGGGTGCTTCGGGGCTCCGCCCAGGGAGGCGACCGCGGCGTAGGCGCCGTCGTGCTCCACGCGCATCAGCGGGGTCTTGCGGAGCCTGCCGCTCTTGACGCCCACGGTGGTCAGGATGATGACGGGGAGGTCCCGCCGCCGTTCGTCGCCGGGGCCGACCAGGCTCTCCAGGGTCGTGCCCCGCGTGCCGCCGGAGCTCTCGTACAGCTCCACCTGGTCCCGTACCAACTGCGTCGTGCTCGGCTCGTACTCGCCCTTGAGTGGCATATCGCGCGTCTCCATGCTGTGGGTCGAAGCTGTCGGAAGCTGTCGGAAGAGTCCTCGGCACGTGCAACGCGGCAGGCGGACGTGATCTTCCCGCGTCCCTCGTCCCGGGTCCCGGGTCCGGGTCCCGCGTCCCGCGTGCGCCGCCCGTACGGCGCGCTGCCGTGGTGCCGCTGCCTCCGTCAGAGGTACTGCGCGTAGTCGTCCAGGGTGCGGAGCACGTCGCGTTCGTCACCGGAAGGGAGCAGCAGGACGAACTCCTCGACGCCCTGTTCGCGGAAGTGCGCGAGCTTCCCCGGCGAGGGCAGCACGTAGCTGAGCACCACCTCGGGAGGCTGCCCGGGTGCGCGTCCCGCCTCCTGCCAGGCCGTACGGAGCCGGGCGAGGCTGTCGCCCAGCCCGCGCCCGCTGTTGGGCATCCAGCCGTCGGCGTACTCCGCGATGTGCGCGAACAGCGTCGGGCCCGGCGCGCCGCCCAGCAGCAGCCGGGGGCCGCCCGTACGGGACGGTTTCGGATGCGCGTGGCTCGCCGGCACGGACCCGAATTCGCCCTCGTACGGTGTCGGTTCAGGCGCCCACAGGGCGCGCATCAGCGCGATCCGGTCGCGTACGAGGGCGCGCCGCGTACGCCACTCCACGCCGTGGTCGGCGGCCTCCTCCGCGTTCCAGCCGAAGCCGACGCCGAGGGTGAAGCGGCCCTGCGCGAGCAGGTCGAGCGTCGCGATCTGCTTGGCGAGCACGATCGGGTCGTGCTGCGCCGCGAGCAGGATGCTCGTGCCCAGGTGCAGCCGGGTGGTGACGGAGGCGGCGGTGGCGAGCGCGACCAGCGGGTCGAGAGTGCGCCCGTAGTCGCGCGGCAGTTCGCCGCCCATCGGGGACGGCGACTCGCGGCTGATCGGGATGTGGGTGTGCTCGGGGAGGTACAGGCCGTCGAAACCGCGCTCCTCGAGCTCGCGGGCGAGCCGGGCGGGGCTGATCGTCTCGTCGGTGAGTACGGCGGTCGTCGCAATCCGCATCCGGAGACACCCTTTTCGTCGTCTGAACCCGTGAATGTGCGCACCACCATGCACTGACCAATCGGGGGAGTACACCATGCGCATCACGAGTGTCCTGATTCTGCCCGCGGTCCTGCTCGGGGCCCTGATCGGCGGGGCGTCGCCGTCCGTGGCGCACGCCGCGGCGAAGGGGGCGGCGCCGGGGACGGTGCCGGACGCCGCACCGGGCACGGTGCCGGGCACCGCGCCGGACACGGCACCGGAGCGGGCGTCCGGCACCACCGGAGGCGGTGGCCGTGGCGGGGTGAGCAGCAGCGGCGCCGGCAGTTCGAGCGGCGGCCGGAGCGGCGGCACCACCATCGGGGGCAGCCGGAGCGGCGGCGTGAGCAGCGTCAGCAGCGGGGGCGTCAGCGTCGGCGGTGTCGACGACGACGAGGACGACGACTTCGAGGACGACTACGACGACGCGGACGGCCTCGACGACGAGTACGGGACCGGCGACGCGTACGACGACGAGCCGACGGAGGAGCCCGCCTCCAGCGGCGGCGGTTCCGGTGCGACTGTGGCCATCGTGCTGATCCTCGTGTTCGTCGGCGGCCTGTTCGTCTACGCGCTCGCCGCGAACGCGCGCCGCCGCCGCTGAACGGCGGCAGCGGCTCGTCCCGGACGCCGCCGCAACGCGTACGCCGCGCAACGTACGCCGCGCAACGCGCCCGCCCGGCAACGGGTGCGTCGCGCAACACCCCTGCCACACAACGTTGCGCGACAGCAACGCGTACATCCCGCAACGCGCCCGTTCCGCAACGCGTGCGTCCCGCGCCATTCCCCTCCGCGCCACTCACGCGTACAACCATCAACGCGCGTCGTACCGGACGTTACGCACGTGCCGCACACGTACCGCGCGCACCATCGGCCACCGCCGTGGCCGCACATCCGACACGAGGGGGGCCGACGGCATGGACCGGCGCACCGTACTGAAGCTGTCCGCCGCCACGGGAGCCGCGGGCGTGCTTACGCTCGACACCGTGGCGTTCGCAAGCCCGGCGGAGGGCGACGACCGCTCCGCCGCCACCGCCGACCAGACGAAGACCGTCCGCGGCCACCTGCCGACGGGCGCGCCCGACTACGTCTACCTCCCGGTCGACGTACCCGACGGTGTACGCGAGATCGCCGTCTCGTACACCTACGACAAGCCGGAGGTCCCCGCCGGCACCCCCGGCAACGCCCTGGACATCGGCATCTTCGACGAGCGCGGCACCCGCCTCGGCGGCCCCGGTTTCCGCGGCTGGTCCGGCGGCTTCCGTACGGAGTTCGCGATCAGCGCGGCCGAGGCCACTCCGGGCTATCTGGCGGGGCCGGTACGGCACGGCACGTGGCACGTCGTCCTCGGCCCGTACACCGTCGCCCCGCAGGGCATGGACTACGAGGTGACCGTCACGCTCCGGTTCGGCCCCGCGGATGAGACGCCCGAGCCCGCGTACCCGCCGGAACGGGCCCGGGGCCGGGGCCGCGACTGGTACCGCGGCGACTGCCATCTGCACACCGTGCACTCCGACGGAAAACGCACCCCTACGGAGGTCGCCGCCGCCGCACGTGCGGCCGGTCTGGACTTCATCGTCAGCACGGAGCACAACACCACGTCCGGGCACGGCGCGTGGGAAGGCCTGTGGGGCCGCGGCGACGGCAGCGAACGCGAACTGCTCGTCCTCTGCGGCGAGGAGATCACCACCCGCAACGGCCACTACCTCGCGCTGGGCACGGACCCGGGCACGTTCGTCGACTGGCGCTACCGCGCGCGCGACGACGCGTACGCCCGTTTCGCCCGCCGTGTCCACCGCGCGGACGGGCTGGTGGTGCCCGCGCACCCGAACTGCCCGTTCGTCGGCTGCCAGTGGAAGTTCGGCTACGAGTACGCCGACGCCGTCGAGGTCTGGAACGGCCCCTGGACACCGGACGACGAACTCGCCGTCGCCGCCTGGGACAACACCCTCGTGGCCGACGACGACTGGCTGCCCGCCATGGGCAACAGCGACGCGCACCGCGAGGGCCAGGACGTCGGCCTCCCGCACACCGTCGTACACGCGGCGGAACTGTCCCGCCGCGCCCTCCTCGACGGCGTACGGCAGGGGCACAGCTACCTCGCCGAGTCCTCCCGCGTCACCCTCCGGCTCACCGCCACCGGCCCGCACGGCGAACACGCGGACATCGGCGAACGGCTGCGCGTCGCGTCGCCCGACGCGGAGGTGACCGTACGCCTGGACGTCACCGGCGGCCCTGCCCGCGCGACGGCGCGGCTGCTCACGGACCAGGGCGAACTGCACGCGGAGCCGCTGCCGTCGGGCGCGGGTACGGTCACGTGGCGTACGAGGGCGTCGCTGGCGACGTACGTACGGGCGGAAGTCCGCCACCCGGTCGCGGAGGGCGCCCCGGCGGGCCTGCCGGGGGCGATGTCGGCCCTGACCAACCCGCTCTGGCTCACCCCGCGCGGCGCGTAGCGCCGTTCTTCCCCGCCGCGGCGGGGAGCGCCTCGCCGCCGGACGGGGCCCGGCGGTGACCACCGGGCCCCGCCCGGAGCCGTACGCACCCGGCCGTCGCCCATGCCGCCGGACCCAGCCGGAGGGGGCCGTCTGCCGCGGCGGCGGGAAGAAAGGGCTACTACGCCAGGCGGCGGACTCGGTGGTTCTGGCCCCAGCGCGTGATCGCCTTGTCGTCCGCGAAGGCCAGTGCCCGCAGCATGTTGCCGCCGTCGCTCGACGCGACCGCCCGCCGCAGGCGGCGGTCCGTCGACGGGGGCAACGGCGCCGTGCCCGCCTCCACCGTGTCGCCGTAGAACGGCGCGAAGGTCACCCCCGCGAAACCCGTACGGCGCAGCAGCGCGGGCAGGGTCTCCGAGGAGTAGAACATCAGGTGGTTCCGGGTGAAGCCGCTCCACCCGTTGCCGTGCGCCTTGAGCAGTAGCGACCTGGCGTTGACCGTGAAGACGAGCAGGACGCCGCCGGGGGCGAGCAGTTCGCGGAAGCGGCTGAAGTCGTCGAGCGGGCGCGGCAGATGGGCCAGTACGGACCACAGCGTGATGACGTCGAAGCCGCCCGCGGCGATCTCCGGTACGTCGTCGGGGGCGCCGAAGTGCGCGGTGGCGGTGGAGAGCCGCTTGTTGGCCTGCTCGACGGAGTCGGGCGAGAGGTCCACGCCGTACGCCTCGAAGCCCGCCTGCTCGGCGACCTCCAGGAACAGCCCGGACCCGCAGCCGAAGTCGAGCAGGCGGCGGCCGTCGCCGTCGTCGAGTACGGGGGCGAAGGCGTCCATGGTCAGCCGGTAGCGGCGCTGCCGGTTCTCGGCGTAGGAGCCGGTCAGGAAGGTGCTGTAGTTGTCGGCGTAGAGGTCGCCGAGGCGTTCCGGCAGGATGTTCGGGTTGCGGTAGAGGAAGCCGCAGGAGGGGCAGCGCACCACGTGGTACGCCCAGTTCTCGCCCGCCGGCCGGAAGAGCGGCTGCTGCCGTGTCTCTCCGCACAGGTGGCAGGTGATGAACTCCTCGATGGGCCCGGCCGTGTGCTGCGCGCGGTACTCGTCGAGGGAGACCGTACGGGCTCTGCGGAGCCGCATCTGCCACTGCAGTTCTCTGGCGGCCTTCTCGCCGGGCCTGAGGTAGACGCGCTGTCCCCAGGGCACGTGGTCGAAGCGCGATCCGTACACTGCGCGGGCAATTGCCCGTTTCGTTGTCACCATGAGTTCACCTCGCGGACGACTGACGGCCCACGGTCTCACCGGACTCGCACACCCTCAAGGATTGGGTGACGATCACACCGGCGGGTCGATGAGTTTTCACCCCGGCGGCGGTCTGTCCCGGTGACCGCGTGACCGCGTGACCGCGTGACCGCGTAACCGCGTAGCCCCGGCAGCGCGCAGACGCAGCAGACCCAGCAGACGGAGGAGCACGTCATGGGGATCTTCACCGTGGACATCTCGATGTCCCTGGACGGGTACGTCACCGGGCCGAACCCCGGTGTCCACAACGGACTGGGCGACGGAGGGGAACGCCTGCACGACTGGGTTTTCAGCGCCCGTACGGAGACCGATCTGACACTGCTCGACACGACCACCAAGGCGACGGACGCGGTGCTGAGGGGGCGGCACACCTTCGACGTCGTGGACGGCCCGGAGGGCTGGCAGGGCGACCTGGGGTACGGCACCGAGCGCGACCAGACGGCGGCCCGTGCCGCCGGCGGGGAGGGGTGACGGCATGTCCCGCGAGGAGATCCTGCGGAACCGCGCACGCGGCGTCGTCGACGCCAACAAGTACATGGCGCTCGGCACCGCCGACGAGACCGGCAGCCCGTGGGTGTCGCCGGTGTACTTCACTCCGGACAGCTACTCCGACTTCTACTGGGTGTCCTCCCCCGAGGCCCGGCACTCGCTGAACATCGCCGGCCGGCCGGAGGTCAGCATCGTCATCTTCGACTCGTCCGTGCCGATCGGCTCCGCCGAGGCGGTGTACGTGACGGCGCTGGCCGAGGAGGTGCCCGTACGGGAGCTGGAGCGCTGCGCGGAGGTGTACGGCGTGCGCCTTCCGGAGGCCCGCCGCATCGCCCCGGACGAACTGCGGGCGCCCGCGGACCTCCGTCTGTACCGCGCGTCCGCCACGGACCAGTCACTCCTGATCCGCGGCGGCGACCCGGACTTCGGCCGGGGCGTCGACTCGCGCCTCCCCGTCACGCTCACCGGGTGACGGCGGCCGGGCGCCGGGCAGGCCGGAAGTCGTTGCCGTCACGCGCTCAGGTCGAGGACACGTACACCCTGGCCCTTCCAGTCCCCCGGCGTCGTGGTGGCGATGACCGCGCCGGCGGGGCGGTCCGGGGTGGGCTGCGCCGCGTGGCGAGTGTGCGGCGCTGCCCAGGCGGGCTCGCGGGCGACGGCGAGGGCCGCGGGCAGGTCCAGCTCAAGGACGGTGATACGGGGCAGCGCGGCGATGTGCTCGGCCGTGCCGGGGCGGATGCGGTCGGCCTCGACCAGGGCGCACGCCGGTGCGTACAGGAACCAGCCGGCCTCGGCGTGCGCACGGTGGATCAGCCGGGAGGCAAGGACGTTCCCGCGGCCCGCCGCGACCATGGCGGTGTCGTCCAGAACGACGTGGCGGGCGTCGGTCACGGACTGCCCGCTTCGGCCAGCCGCCGGTCCAACTCGGCGTCGAGATCGGCCGCTTCGGCCTCGCTGGGGTCGTAGCCGTTCCACTCCCGTAGTGCGGCGCGGGCGCGCTCAGCCTGTTCCGCACGCTCGGCAGGCGTAAGCAGATGGTCGGCGAGGCGGGCGAGGTAGGCGCGCAGGGAGAGGCCCTCGGCGGCCGCTATCTCGGCGAGCCGGTCGCGCGCCTCGGAGGGGATGCGGATGTTGGCGTCGGACATGAGAGCGGCTCCTTCCCAGCACACGGACAGGGTACGGGTACGTACCCGTACGTGCGCCACGGCGGACGCCGTCCCGCGGCCGCGCGCTACGCGCGGGACCGCAGGCGGGCGCGGGCCGGGCCTGTGGGCTGGAGCGTGATGCCCGCCGAGACCGGTACGTCGTTGTCGTCCGCGGGCTGCACCTCGTACGCGCGGAGCAGCACCGCCAGGGCGAGGACCGACTCCAGCATCGAGAAGTGCTGCCCGATGCAGGCGCGCGGGCCGCCGCCGAACGGGAACCAGGCGTACCGGTGGCGCTCCGCCTCCCGTTCCGGGGTGAAGCGCTCGGGGTCGTAGCGGTCCGGGTCCTCCCACAGGCCGGGGTGCCGGTGGGTGACCCAGGGGGAGACGACCACGTTGGCTCCGGCGGGGATCGCGTGGCCGTCGATCTCGCAGGCGTCGACGGCGCGGCGGCCGATGACGGGCGCGGCAGGGTACAGCCGCATGGCCTCCTTCAGGCACCGGGTCAGGTGCGGCAGCTTCTCCATGTCGGCGGCGGTGGGCGCGCGTTCGCCGAGGACGCGGGCGATCTCGTCCTGTGCGGCGCGCTGCTGCTCCGGGTGCCGGGCCAGCAGGTGGAGGGTGAACGCGAGGGAGGTGGCGGTGGTTTCGTGTCCGGCCAGGAGGAAGATGAGGACCTGGTCGCGGAGTTCGTCGGCGTCGAGGGGGCGGTCCTCGTCGCTGCGGGCGCGGGCGAGGAGGTCGAGCAGGTCGTCGGCCCCCGTGCCCGAGGTGACCGTGCCCGGACCGTCCGGCAGCGCGCCGTCCGCACCCGCACCGTACGCACCCGCACCGTCCGCCGTACGGGACGCGTCCGCCGTACGGGACGCGTCTGCCGCCTGCCGTTCCGCGATGATGCGGTCGCACACCGCGTACACCTCACGGGTCGCCGCCTCCGCGCGCCGGTTCGCCGGGGTCGGCCAGCCGCGCGGCGGGCTGAGCGGCGAGTACGCGCGGTGCAGCACGTAGTCGTTGATGACGGGGAAGCAGCGGTGGGTGACGTCGACGGCCTCCTCGACGTCCATGCCGAACAGGATGCGGGTGACGGTGCGCAGCGCCAGCCGGTTCATGTCGAGTACGAGGTCGGTGGTGCCGCCGTCCACCGCGTCGCGCCAGCGCCGTACGGCCAACTCCGCCTCGGTGGTGATCGTGTCGGCGTAGCCGTCGACGCGGCGGCGGGTGAACAGGGGCTGTACGAGGCGGCGTTGCCGCCGGTAGTCGGCGTCCTGTGCGGTGAGGAGGCCGTTGCCGAACGACTCGCGGATCTCGCCGTAGAAGGGGTTGTCCTTGCGGAAGTTGGCCGCCTCGGTGGCCAGCACCTGCTGCGCGCCGGGCGCGGAGAAGACCCCGTACACGACCGTACGGAGGCCGGGCGGCCCGGCCGAGACGCGTACGACGTCGCCGTGCTCGCGCTGGGCGCGCAGGAACGCGCCCAGCGAGTCCCGCTGGAGCTCGAACATCGAGCCCACGACGGGGAGTCCGGCGGGTCCCGGGATGTCGGTGCCAGTGACAGTCATGCGCTCATTCTGCCCACCCTCGGGGCGCGGACGCGGGCGGCGGCGCGCTCCGTACGGGAGCGCCCCCGCGGTACCCGTACGGCACGCATACGGCACGCATACGGCACCCGTGCGGCACGCACTCAAGCGCCCCCGTACGGCTCCGCTTTCGGTCCCCGCCGCCGACACGACACACAAGTGTGCTCCCGCAGGGTGTGATGCGCCGGTTACTACGGCAACATGTGTGATGTGCCGCGCCCGGGGAGGCAGGGGGAGCCCGCGTGGCGAGTGTTGAGTGGCGAGTATTCGCCGTGCCCAAAATCCAGTTGACCGAGGATTCCGATGACCGACATACCGGTGGCTCTGACCGTGCTCACGTCCGTGGGAACGGTCGCCGCCGTAGGAATGGCACCCGTCCTGGCGCGTACCCGGGGGCAGCTGCGCGGGCTGAGACAGCGCGCCGTGACGGCCGAGACCGACCTCGGGAACGTCACTCACCACCGCGACGACATCGCCTCCCGGCTGCGTACGGCCGAGGCCGAGATTCGTCACCTCGCCGGCGCGCGGCTGCCGGACCTGGCCACCTCGTTTTCGCATCCGCACATGCCCGTACGGGGGCCTGCGGACCCGCGTGTCGCCGGTACGGAGCTGGACCAGTCGCTGACCTCGGTGCTGGACCGGGTCAGCGAGGCCGTCGGCAAGGAGCAGCTGCGGGTCGACGCCGCCGCGCAGAGCGCCCTGCGCGGCACCTCGACGACGATCCAGGCGCTCCTCTACCAACTGCAGACGCTGCTGCAGGAGATGCAGGAACGTCACGACGACCCCGCCTTCGCGCAGGACCTGCTGGCCGCCGACTTCCTCAACGAGCAGGCGCTGCGCCGCATCCAGACCACCGCCGTGCTGTGCGGCGCGTGGCCGGGGCTGACCCGTCAGGACTCGCATCTCACGGACGTCGTGGTCGGCGCGACGTCCCGCCTCCAGGGCTACGAACGCATCCAGGTCACCAACCAGCTGCGCGACCCGACCGGCGTGGTGGCCCGCGCCGTCGAACCGGTCGCGGTGGCCCTCACCGAGCTGATGGCCAACGCCCTGCACTACTCCCACCCCGAACTGCCCGTCACCGTCACCGTCCAGCAGGGCAACCGCGGCGCGTCGGTGATCATCGACGACGCGGGCGTGGGCATGCACGAGGACGAGATACTCCGCGCGCAGCGGCTGATGTCCGGCAAGGACCCCGTGCTGATCACGGAGTTGGGCGATCCGGTGCGGTCGGGCTTCGCGGCGATCGGGCAGCTGGTGCGGCAGTACGGCTTCAGCGTGCACGTGGAGGCGTCACCGTACGGTGGCGTACGGGCCGTGCTGTACATCCCGGGCGAGCCGCTGCTCACGCTGCTCGACGAGGACGAGTGCCCGCGCTCCCCGATGGCTCCGCTGCCGGCGTCGGGCCCGGCGCCCGGTGCGGCGCCTGGTGCAGCGCCTGGTGCGACGTCGGCCACGGCGCAGCGGCAGGCGGACGTACGGGAGCCCGCAGGCGTACGGGAGCCCGCTGACGTACGGGAGCCCGCTGACGTACGGGACTCCGCTGACGTCCGTACGGACGCGCCCGCCGCCGCACCGGAGGGCGGCGAACTCCCGCGGCGGCGGCGCCGCAGGCCGCTGGCGGCGGGCGACGAGACGGTGACGCTCCGCGCCGCGGACATCGCCGAGGCCACCGGGCGGCAGGCGCGGCCCCTGCCGCTGCCGGGGGCAGAGGCCGAGGCGGAAGCCGAACGCAGCGCGGAGCGCTGGGGCGACTTCCAGCGCGGCACCGAGTCCGGCCGCGCGGCCGCGACCGGCGACACGGGCAGCCACCCGCTCCCGCCCCAAGTCGGCGCGGCGGACGGCGGCACGACGGCCGCCGGCAGCGCGGCCCCCGGCCCTGTTCCGGACGGCCCCGCCCCGGACGGCCCCGCTCCTGACCACCCCGCCACCGGCACAGACATCGGCACCGGCACGGGCACCGGCAGCGACACCGGCCCCGCCACCGATTCCGAAGGGAACCACTCCGAATGACCCCCCATCCCACCCGGCGACCCGTGCCCGAGGACATGTCCTGGGTGCTCGGACCGCTCCTCGAACTCCCGCACGTGGTGCACGCGGCCGTGATCTCCGGTGACGGCTTCATACAGGGCCGTTCGCCCGGTCTGGAGCAGGAGGCGGCCGAGGGCGTGGCCGCGATGATGTCCGCGCTCCAGGGCGCCGCCCGTACGACCTCGCTGGCGTTCGCCGGCAAGGACGAGGTGCAGCTGCGGCAGACCGTCATCGAGTCCGACCTCGGCTGGGTCTTCGCCATCCCGGCGGGCGAGAACACGTGCCTCACCGTCTACGCCGCCCCGGACGTCAACATGCGTGTGGTCACGCACCAGATGCAGGTGCAGGTCGCCACGCTGGGGGCCAAGGCCATGGGCAGTCCACCACGTGACGACGTGCCGGCATGAGCGGGCGACCCCGTGGCAGCCGGCGCCTGGTGCCGGCCTACCTGGCCACGTACGGGCGCGCGAATCCGAGCCGCAACACGCTGGACCGGCTGTCGGTCCTGCACGTACCCGACGCCCCCGGCCGCGCCGGAGGCCCCGGCCCGGCCGGCGGCACCGGCGGCGGCCCGGACGCGCTGAGCGGGCTGCGCCCGGAGGAGCGGCGGCTGCTGGACCTGCTGCGGCCCGGCGCGCTGTCGCTCGCCGAGGCATCGGCCCATCTGCGGCTGCCCGTCAGCGTGGTGAAGGTCCTGGTGGCCGATCTGGTCGACACGGGACACCTGCAGGCGCGGCCGCCCGCGCCCGAACACCGACTGCCCGAACGCGAGATACTGGAGAAGGTTCTCGATGGACTCCGCACTCTCAAGTCCTCCTAGCGGCCCCGGCGGCACGGGAGGCGCAGGAGGCCCCGGCGGCAACGGTCCCGCCCCGGCCGCCCCCGTCGGCGGCTATCTGGCCGGCATGCACCAGACGCTGGTGAAGCTGCTCGTGGCGGGCCCGTTCGGAGTCGGCAAGACCACCTTCATCCGCTCGCTGTCGGAGACCGCGCCGCTGCACACCGAGGAGATCATGACGCGCAGCGGCGCGCTGGTCGACGATCTGGCGGGGGTGCGCGAGAAGTCCACCACCACGGTCGCGATCGACTTCGGCCGCCGTACGCTCCCCGGCGACCTGGTGCTGTACCTGTTCGGCACGCCCGGGCAGCGGCGGTTCCGGCCGCTGTGGCAGGACATCGCGCGCGGCGCGCTGGGCGCGCTGGTGCTGGCGGACACGCGGCGGCTGGAGGACTCGTTCGAGGTGATGGACCTGGTCGAGGAGGCCGGGCTGCGGTACGCGGTCGCCGTCAACACCTTCCCCGACTCCCCCGCGCACTCCCCCGACACGCTGCGCGACCACCTCGACCTGCACCCGGACACACCGCTGGTGTACTGCGACGCGCGCGACCGCGACCAGGCCGCGGACGCGCTGATCGCCCTCGTCGGACACGTACTCGCCCATACGCCCCAGGAGTCCGCGTGACCTCCCCCAGCACGCCCGGCACCGGCACCGGCACCACCGACACCCCCGGGCCCGGGCCCGGCTCCGGGCACGAGGTCGCCGCGCTGTACGGCCCGGAGTTCGCCGCCGACCCGTACCGCGTGTACGACCGGCTGCGCGCGTACGGCCCGCTCGCCCCCGTCGAGATCGCGCCCGGCATCGGCGCCATGCTGGTCACCGACCACCGCGCGGCGCTGGAGCTGCTGCACGACACGGACACGTGGTCGAAGGACTCGCGGCGGTGGCAGGAGACCGTACCGCCCGACTCGCCGGTCCTCCCCATACTGGGCTGGCGCCCCAACGCGCTCGTCAACGACGGTGCCGCGCACCGCCGTTACCGCCAGGTCGTCACCGACAGCTTCGCCCTCATCCCGCCGCACGAGCTGCGCGAGCACACGCGGCAGACGTCGGAGGCGCTGATCGCGCGGTTCGCCGGGAAGGGGCGCGCCGACCTCATCGCGGAGTACGCGAGCAAGCTGCCCGTCCTGGTCTTCAACCGCCTCTTCGGCATGCCCGACGCGCACAGCGACCAGCTGGTGGCCGCCCTCTGCGGGATGCTCGACGCCAGCACGCCCGAGGAGGCCACGACGGCGAACACGGCGTTCTCCTCGTACATCGGCGAGCTGATCGCCGAGAAGAGCGAGCGCCGGGGGCCGGACCTGACGTCCTGGTTCATGGACCACCCCGCGCAGCTGAGCCAGGAGGAGCTGCAGGACCAGATCGTGCTGACGATGGCGGCGGGCCACAACCCGACCACCAACCTGATCGGCAACGCCCTGGCCCGCATGCTCTCCGACGACCGCTACTACAGCACCCTGTCCAGCGGCGGCCTCACCCCGCGCGACGCGCTGCACGACGTCCTGCACAACGACCCGCCCATGTCCAACCTGTCCCCGCACTTCCCGCGGCGCGACGTCTTCTTCCACGGCACGTGGGTACGGGCGGGCCAGCTCGTCCTCGTGTCGTACGCCGCCGCCAACACCCAGCACGGCCGCACCCGTCCGGGCGAGTCCGCGGGCGCGGGCGGCTCCGGCGGGGGCGCGCACCTCGCGTGGGCCGCCGGGCCGCATTCCTGCCCGGTGCAGAACCCGGCGCGGCTCATCGCGACCACCGCCATCGAACGCCTCACCGCGTGGCTCTCCGACATCGAGCTGACCGTCCCGCACGACGAACTGGTGTGGCGGCACGGTCCGTTCCACCGCGCGCTCGTCGAACTCCCCGCACGCTTCACGCCGATCACACCCGACCAGGCAGGAGCCACGCCATGGGGCAGCAGCCCATCGTCATCGACCCGGCCGGACGGGACGTCCCCGGTGAGGCCGGACGCCTCCGCGAGCGCGGGCCCGCCGCACGCGTAGAGCTGCCGGGCGGCATCACGGCCTGGGCGGTCAGCGACCACGGCGTGCTCAAACGCTTACTCGCCGACCCGCGGGTGTCGCGCGACCCGCGGCAGCACTGGCCCGCCTGGCAGCGCGGCGAACACCGCGGCACCTGGATCGAGGCGTGGGTCGGCCCCGTCAACATGCTCACCTCCTACGGGCCCGAGCACCGGCGGCTGCGCAAGCTGATGTCACCGGCGTTCACCGCGCGCCGTACGGAGGCCATGCGCCCGCGCGTCGAGCACCTCACCGGCGAACTGCTGGACGCGCTCGCCCGTACGCCACCGGGCGAACCGGTGGACCTGCGCGCGGCGTACGCGTTCCCGCTGCCGATGCGGGTCGTGTGCGAACTCTTCGGCGTCCCGGAGGAGTCGCGTGCGGAGCTGTCCGACCTGGTCGAGCGGATCATGAACACGGGGGCCACACCGGAGGAGGCCACCCGCACGATGGCGGACGTGGAGCGCACGTTCTCGGCCCTCATCGAACGCAAGCGGAATGAGCCGGGCGACGATCTGGCGAGCGCTCTGGTGTCGACGCGGGACGAGGACGGCGACCGGCTCACCGAGCCGGAACTGCTGGCCACATTGCTGCTGTTGCTCAGCGCCGGGCACGAGACCACGGTGAACCTCATCGGCAACGCGGTACACGCCCTGCTGACCCACCCGGAACAGCTCCGGAAGGTCCGTACGGGCGAGGTGACCTGGGCCGACGTGGTGGAGGAGACGCTGCGGTGGGCGCCGAGCGTGGCGTACATGCCGCTGCGGTACGCGGTCGAGGACATCGAACTGGAGGGCCGCGGCGGCGTCACCATCCGGAAGGGCGACCCCATCCTCGCCGCCTTCGCCGCCGCCGGCCGCGACCCGCTCCAACACGGCCCGGCCGCAGCGGGGTTCGACCCCGCGCGCCCCGGCCCCGAGCACCTGTCGTTCGGCCACGGCGTCCACTTCTGCCTGGGCGCGCCCCTCGCCCGCATGGAGGCGCTGACGGCGCTGCCCGCGCTCTTCGACCGCTTCCCGGACCTGCGGCTCGCGGTGGCACCGGCGGACATCGAGCACGTCGGCTCGTTCGTCGCGAACGGCCACAGCACGCTGCCGGTCCTGCTGTCGGCCGCGCCGGGCGGCCCCGGCTGACCGCCCCGCCCGGAGCCGTACGCGCAGCCGCCCGCGAACAGGCCGTGCACCCGCCCCGCGAAGCCGCCCACGCCCCGCCCCCCGGAGCCGAACTGAATACCGAAACGGGCATGTGCCGACGGCCGTTGGGCAGGATCCCTGATGGCCCATCAACTAAACAAGGGTCACATCTCGGTCAACGGAAAGCGCAGAATAGGCACATCCAGGCCGCAACCCGGCGGATGAGGCCGGTACCGTGCTGACGTAAGGAGCGCCGACAAGGCACACTGGCCGATGCGGAAGCGGAGCGCACGACGGCAGGGGGCACCATGGGCGCCGAGGGCCACACGGGACGCGACACCGGGCAGCGGGAACACCAGTTGCGGTTCACGGTGCTCGGGCCCGTCAGGGCGTGGCGCGGTGACAGCGCTCTCAGCACGGGTTCGCCGCAGCAACGGGCCCTGCTCGCCGCCCTGTTGCTGCGCGGCGGCCACACGGCGACCGCGGAAGAGCTGATCGACGCCCTGTGGGGCGAGGACCCGCCGGATCAGGCCAAGGCCGCGCTCCGTACGTACGCGTCACGCATCCGGAAGGCGCTGGCCCCCGACTCGGACCTGCTCGTGAGCGAGTCCGGCGGCTATGCGATACGCACCCACGCGGCCGGCGCCGTGCTCGACGTCGACGTCGCGACCGCACTCGCCACCGACGCGGAGAAGTGCGCCGCGGCGGGCGACCGCTGCCGGGCGCGCGAGCTGTACGACGCGGCCCTGGCCCAGTGGGACGGCGAACCCCTCGCGCACCTGCCGGGGCCGTACGCGGAGGCGCAGCGCGCCCGGCTCGAGGAGTGGCGGCTCGGCCTCCAGGAGCACCGGCTCGACCTGGACCTGCAAGTCGGCTGCCACGCCGAGGCCGTATCGGAACTCACCGCGCTGACCGCCGCGCACCCGCTGCGCGAGCGGCTGCGCGAACTGCTGATGCTCGCGCTCTACCGCAGCGGACGGCAGGCCGAGGCGCTGGCCGTGTACGCCGACACGCGGCGCCTGCTGGCCGACGAGCTCGGCGTCGACCCCCGCTCCGAACTGTCCGAGCTCCAGCAGCGCATCCTCGAGGCCGACTCCGACCTGTCCCTGTCCGCGGACGAACCCGCCCGCGCCGGCACCACGGACGCGCTCCGGCCGGCCCAGCTCCCCGCCACCGTCGCCGACTTCACCGGTCGCGCCGGCTTCGTCGCCGAGCTGGGCGACCAGCTCGCGGCCGCCGAGGGCACCGTGATGGCCGTGTCCGCGGTCGCGGGCATCGGCGGAGTCGGCAAGACGACCCTCGCGGTGCACGTCGCGCACGCCGCCAGCGAGCACTTCCCGGACGGCCAGCTGTACGTCGACCTCCAGGGCGCCGGCCCCACCGCCGCCGAACCGGAAGCTGTCCTCGGCGCCTTCCTGCGCTCCCTCGGCACCCCGGACACGTCCATCCCGGACGGCGTGCAGGAACGCGCCGCCATGTACCGCTCGCTGCTCGCCGGACGCCGCGTCCTGGCCCTTCTCGACAACGCCCGCGACGCCGCCCAGGTGCGGCCGCTGCTGCCCGGCACGGCGGGCTGCGCGGCCCTCGTCACCAGCCGCGCCCGCATGGTCGACCTGGCCGGCGCGCACCTCGTGGACCTCGACGTGATGAGCCCCGAGGAGGCCATGACCCTCTTCACCCGCATCGTCGGGGACGAGCGGACCACCACCGAACGGCAGGCCGCGATGGACGTCGTGGCCGCCTGCGGCTTCCTGCCCCTGGCCATCCGCATCGCCGCGGCCCGGCTGGCCGCCCGGCGCACCTGGACCGTCTCCATCCTGGCCAGCAAGCTCGCCGACGAACGCCGCCGCCTCGACGAACTCCAGGCCGGCGACCAGGCCGTCAAGGCCACCTTCGAACTCGGCTACAGCCAGCTCGACAGGGAACAGGCCCGCGCCTTCCGGCTGCTGGGCCTCGCCGAGGGCCCCGACATCTCCCTGCACGCGGCCGCCGCCATGCTGGACCGTGGCCCGGAGGAGACCGAGGACCTGCTCGAATCCCTCGTCGACACCTCGCTGCTGGAGTCCGCGGCCCCCGGCCGGTACCGGTTCCACGACCTCCTACGCCTCTACGCCCGCACCTGCGCGGAACGCGACGAGCACCCGCCGTCCGAACGCGAGGCGGCGCTGGCGCGGCTGCTGGACTTCTACCTCGCGACGGCGGCGGCGGTGCACAGGCTCGACCGCCCCGGCGAACGCATGGTGGACCACCTCGAGGACACGGGCTCCCAACGCGGCCTGCACTTCCGCGACCTGAGCGCGGCGACCAGCTGGCTCTTCGCCGAGTCCGGCTGCTTCCTGTCCTGCGCCCTGCAGCTGGCGTCGGGGCCGACGCTGCGGCGCGCGGTGGATCTGCTGCTCGTCACGAGCGACCTGGCCGAGGCCGGTATCAACATCCGCCAGTACGAACTCGTCGCCAGCGCGCTGAAGAAGGCCGCGCACGAGGCGGACGACGCACACGCCGAGGCACGCGCCCGTGCGGTGCTCGCGCTGATCTACCTCACGACCGGCAGCTTCGAGCAGGCGGACGAGGAGGCCAGCAGGGCCGGTCTGCTGGGCCAGGCGGCGGGCGACCCGATCTCGTACTCGTACGCGCTCAACGACCGCGCCATCGCCGCGAACTACCTCGGGCGCCACTCGGCCGCCGAGGAGTACGTCAGCCAGGCCCTGGTCACCTTCCGGGACACCGGCAACCGTCCCTCGGAAGCCAGCGCCCTGTGCAACCTCTCCCGCGCCCACATGGCGCTGGGCCGCAACGCGAGCGCCATCGAACTCGCCCGCCAGGGCGTGGCGATCTACGACGACATGGGGCTCACCCTCCGGCTGGCCAACGGGCGTTACACGCTCGGCGTCGCCCTCGTCAGCGCCGGCCGGGTCACCGAGGGGCTCGGTCAGCTCAACGACGCCCTGGGCATCTTCCACGAGAGCCGCCAGGGCCTCTGGGAGGGCGTCACGCACTTCCGCATCGCCCAGGCCCACCTCCAGGACCGGCGGCCCGCCCAGGCCGCCGCACACGCCGAACAGGCGCTCGCCCTGCGGGGCATCGGCGGCGAGTGGCGGCGCGGCACCGTTCTCATGGTCCTCGGTCAGGCGCTGGACGCGCTCGGCCAGTCCGACCGTGCGCGCGCCTGCTGGCGGGAGGCGCTGTCCATCTTCGACAAGCACGGGTCCGCGGAGGCCGAAGAGGTACGGGAGTTGCTGACGCCGTCAGTGGCGGCGTAGGGGAACCTCCCGCCGGGCCCGGTGCGTTGCACGGGCGACGGGCGACGGGCGTACGAGCGACTGGCGTACGAGCGCGGTGCGACGGGGCCTGCGGGCGGCGTCGCGGCGGCCGTTACCGCAGCGCAGCGCCTCTGTCGCAGGGCGGAGACAGCGCCGGGACACTGCGGCGACAGACTCCGGACGGAACGCCAACCATACGTTCATCGATCGTTTATCACCCTCCGCCATGCTCTTACACATCGAACCGTCGCGTCGGGGGGCAGGCGGATCGATGGGGGAAAGGCCGCCGTCCCGCTGGGGTTCTGCGGCCCTGAAGCGCCCGTCCGGCGGCCCACGGGGGAGCCGCTGGACGGGCCCTGCCACCGACTTGAAACAGAGGAGCAGTCAGCATGACGACTCAGAAGAACACTTCAGCGGACGGCGAGCAGACCACCAACAAGAAGCGCAAGAACGTGAGCGAGCCGGCCGAGGTGAGCACGCAGGGCGACCACCACGGTTCGAGCGAGCCCGCGAACATCAGCGTTCAGGGCGACCACCACGGTTCGAGCGAGCCGGCCAACTAGACCATCTCCTACGGGGGCAGGCGGCCCGGCATCGGTGGCGAAGAGGGGGTGCCGCCGGTGCCGGGCCTCACTGTGTTCGAAACTGTCCGGAATCCATCACTAATCGGGTATCAGGCGGGCACAGACTGTAATAGACGCCCTCCGCCGGACCGAACTCTCACTGCGGAGGGTGCCCCCCGCCCCACCCACGAGGAGTTACTGTGACCCGCCTAAAGAAGATCTTCGTCCTCAGCGCCGTGGCGGCCGGCATCGTCGCCGCCGCCTCCGGGCCCGCACTGGCAAGCCAGCCGCAGGGCCCCCACATATCCGACCGGCAGACGACCGTCGTCGTCCAGGATCACCACGGCGCAGCGATCCCCCAAGAGGGCGACCACCACGGGGCCTGACGTCATCGGCGATCACGGGGCCGAGCCGATCCAACGGCTCGGCCCCGTTTTCACTGCCCGCACCGCGCACCGTACGGAGCCGCTCGGCACGCCTCCCGGACACCCGCCACAGCCCTCCGCCGCCGCCCAGGCGACTCCCCCGGGGAGGCGCACTCCGCGGGCTCCCCACCGGCCTGCCACAGCCCGCTCACGACTCCGCCACGGGCCGTTCGCCTCGCCGCCGCGCGCGCGGCGGCGCGTACGGGCACGGCGGCGGTGGGCCCGGGAGTGCGGAGGGTGACGACGGCGGCGGTGCTTTTCAGCCAACTGCCGTGGCCGGTACGGTCGTCGGGTGCCGCTGGCGGGGCTCGCCGCCGCGCCGCGGGCCAGGCCGCGGTGGAGCTCAGGAGGTGAGGGGCTCCTGGAGCTCCGTGACCCACTGGGAGGTGTCCTCCGGGGCGGAGAGGGTGAGTTCGCGCGCGTAGCCGGTCGAGCGGTAGCCGTTGGCGTCGATCCAGTGGGCCAGGGCCTGAACGGTGGGCAGCACCGTGTCCATCGAGCCGCGGTGCACGATCGTGGCGGCGCGCTCTACGGCGGGCAGTTCGACGATCCGGATGCGGTTCTCCGCGGCTTCCGCGCCCTCGGAGCGTTCGAGGGCCCGGACGTCGGACGCGGCGACCGGCAGCCCCGCGCGCACCGTGATCGCCCCGGAATCGCCGCCGTCCTCCGGCGGAGCGTCCTCGTACCGCGCGAGCCCCGGCCCGTCCGGCACCACCCCCGCCGCTTCCATACGGCGGCACAGCTCCGCGAAGAGCGGGCCGATCGCCGGGCCGATGTCCTGCGGTACGAAGCTCGCGGCGGTGCCGGACAGCTCCGCCAGCCGTACGGCCGGGAGGCGCTTGAGCACGATGTCGTCGGTCGGCATGGACCCCTCGCTTTCGATCGTCCGGAGCCGCGCCTCGACCTGGGCCAGCCGGGCCGCCGTGTCGGCCGCGGCCGTTTCCAGCTCCGCCCGCCGCAGCCGCAGCATGCCGCGCAGCTCCTCCGCGCTCACGCGGTCGTCGAGGATCGCCGCGACCTGCTGCAGGCTGAAGCCGAGGTCCTTGAGCGCGATGACGCGGTTGAGACGCGCGAGCTGCTCGGCGCCGTAGTGGCGGTAGCGGGTGGCCTCGTCGACGTGAGCGGGCCGCAGCAGTCCGATGGCGTCGTAGTGCCGCAGCATCCGGACCGACACGCGGCCGTGCTTGGCGAAGTCTCCGATGGTGAACATGACTCCATCAGTAGAGGGCCTCACACGGTGAGAGGGTCAACCGGCGGTGCCCTGTCGGTGCCTGCGGCCGGTCTGCGGCAGGGCCGCGGCGGGTCTGCGACGGGGGCCACGGCGGGTTTGCGGCGGGGCAACTGCGGGTTTGCGATCCGTACGCGCGGGAACCCCGTACTGCTGCGGTGGCGCACGGATACCGGCGGGCGTAGCGTCGATGACAGACGACGCACAGTGCGCACCCGTACGGGAAGCGAGGCGACGCCGATGAACACCACGAGAAACGTGATCGGCTCCCTGCTCGCCCTCATCGGAGCGGCAGCGGCCGTATGGAGCCCCTTCCGTGACTGGTACGGCGGCCGCGAGGGCCAGGACTTCCGACTGGGCGAACTCTTCACACCCGA
Source organism: Streptomyces armeniacus (assembly GCF_003355155.1). Taxonomy (NCBI): domain Bacteria; kingdom Bacillati; phylum Actinomycetota; class Actinomycetes; order Kitasatosporales; family Streptomycetaceae; genus Streptomyces; species Streptomyces armeniacus. The sequence goes on from NZ_CP031320.1 coordinate 4,584,903, forward strand.
CGGCATCTCCGGCGCCGACGCGGGACTCTTCGGCGGACTGTTCCTGCCCATGGCCATCGCGGCTCTCGTCGCACTCGCGGGCGTGCTGCTGCGGTCCATCCTGCTGGTCGGGCTGGCCGGACTGGCCGTGCTCGGCTTCACCATCCTGTGGATGGTGCGCCAGGGCCAGGCCGCGGGCAGCCTCACCGTCGGCGAGGGACCGAGCCTGGGCGAGGGCGTCGCCCTGGCGCTCTGCGGCGGGCTGGTGCTGCTGGCCGGCGCGATGGCCATCAAGGGACGGCGCCGGCGCCGCGGCCGGCACCGCGTCGCGGACGACGACGCGCACGCCGAGGGGCGTACGGCGAGCGCGGCCGGGACCGGTGCCGCGGCGGGTGGCGCCGGTGCCGCCGGTACGGCCGCGGGTTCGGGCGCGGGCGCGGAGCGGCCGGCGCCCGCAACGCCCGGGCCTGCGGCCCCCGCCCCCGCACCCGGGCGCCCCGCAGCCGAGCCCGAGGCGGCGCCGGCGGCCGAGCCCGCCGAACCGTCCCGCGCGCCTGCGGCGGGCGCGGGCGCGGGCACCGTCATGGGCGCCGGAGCGGGCACGGCGGCGTACGCGGCGGGGCGCGACAAGGGCACGGGCGCGGATGCGCGTACGGGCGCGGATGCCGGTACGGGCGCGGGCGCGGATGCCGGTACGGGCGCGGATGCCCGTACGGACGCGGGCGCCGCGCCGTCGGAGCCCGCGGCTGCTGACCGCCCGGCGAGGCCCAGGCCGCGGGCGGCCGCGGTCCCGCAGTCGGAGAGCCGGGCCAGCACGAGCACCGGCCCGCACGGAGACAAGGTGCCGGTCGGCCCGCGTGCGGGCGGCGAACGCCGTGCCGACACGGGGGCGGGCGCCGACGCCGACGCGAAGGCGCAGGCCCAGGAGGCCGAGGGCGGCGAAGGGGGCGGCGAGGGCGCGGACGGTGAGAAGAAGGAGACGCTGCCGCGCCGCCTGCTCCACCGCATGCACCTGGGCCACCACGACCACCGCGACGCGGCCTGAGTCCGCGGCCCGTGCCGCGGGACGGCCCCGGCGAGGGCGGGGCCCACCGGGGCGACGGCTCAGCGCCGTGGGGGTGCACGGCCGTCCTCAAACGCCGGACGGGCTGGAAGTGCCCGGCCTCGCCGGACAAGGACCGGCGCGGCCCACCTGGGCCCCCGCCCGGGGCCCGGGGTCAGGGCTGGCGGGGCTGGCCCGTGCCCTTCGCCGCGTCCAGGGCGTACACGCAGCGGTCCTTGCTGCACGCGTAGACGACGCCGCCCACCGCCACCGGCGAGCCGGTGATCTCCCCGCCCGTGGCGAGCTTCCAGCGGAGCTGGCCGCCGACCGCGTCCAGCGTGTACAGGCAGTGGTCCGCGGAGCCGAAGTGGACGCGGCCCGTGGCCACGACCGGGGCGCCGATCACGTCGCCGCCCGCCGCGAAGCGCCACCGCGGGGTGCCGCTGACCGCGTCGAGCGTGTACAGCGCGCCGCCGCTGCCGAGGTGCACGAGGCCGTCGGCGACGACCACGGGCTCCGTCGAGTGCCGCGACTCCGTCGCGATGCGCCAGCGGTCGTGCCCGTTGGTGGCGTCGAGGGCGTAGACCGTACCGAGGTAGTCGGCGAGGTAGATGCCGCCGCCCGCGACCGCGGGCCCCGGTACGAACGCCGGCGCGCACAGGAACGCGGCCGGCGCGTCGAAGCGCCAGCGCTCCGCGCCGCTCGCCACGTCCAGGGCGAGGACGCGGGAGCCGGCGCAGACGTACACGGCGCCGTCGGGCGCGACCGTCAGCCGTACGGGGACGCCGCCGGTCGCGGCCGAGTCGCCGACGGGGTACGCCCAGCGCTCGGCGCCGGTGCGGGCCTCCATGGCGTAGAGGCGGCCGTCGCCCCAGGCGTAGACCGTGCCGTCCTGGACCACGGGACCGGCTTCGGGGGTCTCGAAGTCGGCCTGCGCCCCGGTCAGTTCCCACAGCTTCTCGCCGCTGGCCGCCTCCCAGGCCTGGACGCCGCCGCCGCGGGTGCCGGTAACGACGGTGCCGCGGTCGACGTTCAGCGAGTACACCCAGCCGTCGGTGGCGAGGCGCCAGCGTTCGGCGCCGTCGGTCGCGTCCAGCGCGTACAGGCTGGGCCCGTCGGAGGCGTGCACCCGGCCGCCGGAGACGGCCATGGACCAGGCCACCTCGCGGGTCTTGAACTGACGCCGCCCGGTGGCGACGTCCAGCGCGTGTACCTCGAAGGACGTGACGTAGAGGAGCTCGTCGGCAACCACCGGTGTGCCCCACACGTCGTTCGACATGCGGAACCGCCACGGCCGCCAGCGCGGCGGGGCGGCGCCGTCCGCCACGGAGGTCTGCGGCACGGGCTGCACCGGAGCGGCGTGGGCGGCGGTCGAGGGGGCGGGCCCGTGGGCCGCGGAGGCGCCGTTGGGCGGGCGTACCCAGCCGGTGCCCGGCCCGGCCTCCGAGTCGCGCACCTCGTCGGTGCGCCGCGGGCCGGGCCCGATGGGCACCTGCGCGTTGGGCAGCCGTACGGGGGCGCCGTCGGGGCCGGGCACGCTCGGCGGTACGACGGGCGGCGAGGCCACGGAGGCGGCCGCGGCGCCGGACGTGTACGCGCCGCCCGCGCCCACGGCGGAGGGCCCGCCGGGGCCGGCGGGGATGCCGGCGCCGCCCTGGCCGCCGGGGCCCGCGTGGGCGCCGCCGGGGCCGCCCTGGCCTCCGGGCGCGCCGCCGCGCCACGCGGCGTCCCAGTCGGTGCCGTCGGGCGGGCCGCCGTGTGCCGCGGGCGCGTACGGTGCGCTGTCCGGCGGGCCCTGCCCGGTCTCGGGCGGTGACGGGGCGGCGGGCACGGATGCCGCCTGCGACGGCGGCATCGCGGCCAGGTCGGGACCGGCACCGTCCGGGACGTGGCGCGGGCCGCCGTGCCCGGAAGCTTGCCCGGAGCCGTGGCCTCCGCTGCCGCCGCCGGACTCGCCGGCGGGGCGCACCCGTGGCGTACGGGCGCCCCGCTTGCGTTCGATCAGCGCGACGGCGCCGCCCGGCAGCCAGGCCGAGGCGGTGCCGCTGTCGTCGCCGCCGGACGAGAAGAGGTGCGGGGCGAGCTGGGTCTGCAGGTCCGCGGGGCTGGGCCGCTCCTCGGCCGCCATCCGCATACAGGACTCGATGAGCGGACGCAGTTCCTCCGGCATGCCCTCCAGGTCGGGGCCTTCGCGGAGCAGCATGAAGACGGTCTCGACGGGGTTGGCGCCGTGAAAGGGCGCGTGCCCGGTCGCGCCGAAGACCAGGGTGGAGGCGAGCGAGAAGATGTCGCTGGCGCCGGTGACGCTGCGCGAGTCCCGTGCCTGCTCGGGCGACATGTACGCGGGGGTGCCGACGGCGACGTTGGTCATGGTCAGCCGGGTGTTGGAGACGCCGGAGGCGATGCCGAAGTCGATGACCCGCGGGCCGTCCTCCACGACCAGCACGTTGGACGGCTTCAGGTCGCGGTGCACCAGCCCGGCGCCGTGGATGGACTGGAGCGCCTCGGCGACTCCGGCCGCCAGCCAGCGCACCGCCTGCACGGGCAGCGGGCCGCACTCATTGACTATCTCCTCGAGGGAGGGCGCCGGCACGTACGCGGTCGCCAGCCACGGCACGGCGGCGCGCGGGTCGGCGTCGACGACGGCCGCGGTGTAGAAGCCGCTGACCGCGCGGGCGGCCTCGACCTCGCGGGTGAAGCGCACGCGGAACAGCTGGTCCTCGGCGAGCTCGGTCCGGACCGTCTTGATCGCCACTCGGCGGCCGGACGCCGAGCGCGCGAGATACACCAGCCCCATGCCACCGGCACCGAGACGGCCGAGCACCTCGAACGGCCCGATCCGGCGCGGATCGTGCTGCGTCAGCTGCTCCACCACTTGCCTGCCACCTCCCCGTAGGGGCGTTCGCGTCGTACCCGCCCCGTGCAGCTTCTCACTGCCATGCCGGACCCAGGGTCCCGAGGCCGATTCTTCCTGGCAAAGCCGACGGTTGCGAACCCGGGGGCCGCCCGGTCGTGTCGTGTTCGCATGTCTCGGTGCCATAAACAGGGAGAAAGCAGGCGTAGTCCCCTTAGGGTCGTCAGGGAGAATCTTGCGTGGTGAGGACGGCGAAGCTCGCGCCCTGGTTGTCGACGAGCACCGCGTAACGCCCGTACGGGGAGTCCTCGGGCCCCAGCAGCGTACGTCCGCCCAGCCGCTCCGCCGTACGGACCGCCTCGTCGCAGTCCCGTACCCCGAAATAGGTGAGGAAGTGCGCGGGCATCTCCGCCGGATACCGCTCGTTGATCAGGCAGCGGCCGCCGACGGCGTGCTCCTCGTCGACGGGCTCGCCGCGGGGCGTCCACATCAGATAGTCCTCGCCGAGGACGTCCGTCAGATCCTTGCCGCCGAAGCCGAAGACCTCGGAGTAGAACGCGTCGACCGCCGCCGCGTCCCGCGTGAACACCTCGGCCCAGGCGTACGCCCCCGGCTTCCCCTTCACCTCGAAGCCCTGGTGGGTGCCCGGCTGCCACAGCTGGAACACCGCGCCGCCCGGGTCGGCCACGACCGCCGTGACCCCGGCCGAGCCGAGCGCGAACGGCTCCATCATGACCTGGCCGCCCGCGGAGCGGACGCGCTCCGCGGTGGCGGCCGCGTCACCGGCCGCCAGATGCATGATCCACTCGGTGGGCATCCGGCCGTCGGGCTTCGCCAGCAGCCCGGCGACGGACCTCCCGTCGTCGAGGGCCACCGTGTGCCCGTGCCGGTCCGGGTCCGGGTCGCTGAACGTCCAGCCGAGCAGCTCGCCGTAGAAGCGCCTGCCCGCGGCGAGGTCGGGCAGCATGGCGACCACCCAGCAGGGCGCCCCCTCGGGATTTCCAGCCATCGTCGACTACCTCCTGTTGTGCTGTCGTGACCGCGCTCCGCGTGCGGGGGACTCCATGTGATCGGTGTGCACAGGATCGATGGGAACAGGGGAGACAACCGCACGCTAACCGGCCGCACTGACAACCGCAGGGGCGGGCGCACCCGTTTGCCCGTCGTCGAATCGCGCGCCGATCACCCGTCGGTAAGCTGACGACATGACAGGACAGGTGCGAACCGTCGACGGCCGAGTGGCCGGGCGCCGCGGGCAGGCGACCCGGCAGAAGCTGCTCGACTGCCTCGGCGAGATGCTCAACTCCTCGCCGTACCGCGATGTCAGGGTCATCGATGTCGCGCGCAAGGCGGGCACGTCCCCCGCGACCTTCTACCAGTACTTTCCGGATGTCGAGGGCGCCGTGCTGGAGCTCGCCGAGTCCATGGCCAGGGACAGCGCGAGCCTGAGCGAGCTGGTGGCGGGCCGTTCCTGGGCGGGCAGGTCGGGCCGGCAGGCGGCGGAGGACCTGGTCGAGGGCTTCCTCTCGTTCTGGCGCAAAAACGACGCCATCCTGCGCGTGGTCGACCTGGGCGCGGCCGAGGGCGACAAGCGGTTCCACAAGATCCGTACGCGCATCCTCAACTCCGTCGCCAACCCCCTGGCCGACAGCGTCAAGGACCTCCAGGCCAAGGGCCGGGGCGTGGACCCGGACGTGAGCGCGCCCGCGGTCGCGGGCTCGCTGGTGGCCATGCTGGCGGCTGCGGCGTCCCAGCAGAAAGGTTTCCAGAGCTCGGGTGTGAAGCAGAGCGAACTCAGGCCGAGCCTGGCGCTGCTGGTGCACCTCGGGGTGACCGGCCGGAAGCCGGCGAAGTAGCCCGAGGGCACTCGGCGCGGCAGCGCGCGCCCGGCGGGAAAGACCCACCAAGCGGCGGCCCACACCCGCCACTTGGTGGGCACGGACCCGGGCGGCGCCCCTGTCACCGCCACCCGGGTCCGGGTTCGCACACGCCGGTGGCGGCCGTCAGACGCGGCGCCACAGCGCGGGTACGTGGGGCGGCTCCCAGCCCGCGGTGGCCTGGTGGGCCTGCAGGCACTCGTACGTGGCGCCGCCGAAGGTGACCCGGTCGCCCGGCCGGTAGCCGGTCGCCGCCTTCCAGGTGCCGCCGGGCGGGTCGCTCGGCCCGCTGCCCTGGACGTTCAGGACGAAGTCGAACGACCCTTCCTTGCCGCCTCCGCCGTCGCGGATGTCCATCAGCAGCGCGGGGTTGAAGATCGGGTCGGTGTTGTTGCGCGGCTCGCCGGGGAAGTACAGCTGCGTCGTGAGGACCGGCCGGTTCGGGGCCTGCAGCTTGACGTGCAGATGCCGCGTACGCCCCGGGTACAGCCCGGGCACGTGGGTGGTCAGCTTGAACGCGCCGGTGGAGTCGGTGAACTGGTGGCCGCGGTAGCGGTAGCCCACGTTGTCGTACGCGCCCCGGGAGTCCGCCTGCCACCAGTCCAGCAGGACGTCGCCGAGAGGCTGGCACTGGAGCCCGAAGACGAACCCGGAGACCGTCAGCAGGGTGCCCGAGGAGCCGGGCTCGACGAGCGAGTCGCGTTCCGGGGAGCCGGGCGTGAAGTACGGCCCCTCGGTCTGCGGCGGCGTCGGGTCGTCGCCGTCGTCGCAGTACGGGGTGGGGGTGAGGGGCTTGTCCGGGGTGGCGGTCCGGTTCCGGGCCAGCGCGGGCGCGCTGCCCAGCAGCACCGCCGCGGGGCCCACGGCCATGGCGGCCTTCAGCACGGTCTTGCGGCTGACGCCGTCGGGTCCGCCGGCGGTGCCGGGTGTGCCGGTTCCGTCGGCGCGTGTGTCCGGGGAGGTGTCGCCTGTCTCGCCTTCCACGGTGCTCTCCTTCGCGTCGGGGGGTGTCGGACGCGGCCGGCCGGGCGTGGTCCAGACCTTACGGAGAGCCGTCCATGTGGTCGATGGACAGAGTGCGGTGAGCATGGTGATTCCGTCCGGTGTCGCGCCGGAACTCCCCCGGGGACATGCCGGTTTCGCGGCGGAAGAAGCGGCAGAAGTACGCGGCGTCGGTGAAGCCCACCTCGCGCGCGACCCGGCCGACCGTCAACTCCGTGCTGGCCAGCAGCCGTTTGGCCTCCAGCACCTGGGACTGCCGGATCAGCTGGCCCGGCGTACGTCCCGTGGCGGACTTGACTGCCTCGTTCAAATAGCCGACGGAGACGCCCAGTTCGGCCGCCCACTCGCGTACGGAGGTGCCGGCCACGGCCGGTGCTGAGCGGTTGAGCAGCTGCGCGAACCGCCGCGACAGATCGGTGGCCGCCCCGGGGTGCTGCCCCGCGTACCGTACGGGCCGCTGACCGCCCGCGCCCGGCAGCCGGCCGGCCCGTACGAGCAGGATGTGCAGGTACGACTGGAGGACGGACACCATGCCCGGCCGCTGCTGCCGGTACTCACGGCGCATCCCGGTCACCACCGGCTCGATGTCGGCGGCGGCAGCGGGGTCCAGCCGCAGCCACGGGCGTTCGCCGAGGCCGCGCAGCAGCTCGCGGTCGCCGGGGTGGGCGAGCAGGAACGCGTCGTCGAACAGGATGACCCAGCCGTGCAGATCGCGGGCCCGCTGCCAGTAGTGGATCTGGCCGGGCGTGACGAAGCACAGGTGCGGGGGGTCGAGGGGCCAGCGGCACATGTCGATGACGTGGCTGCCGCGGCCGCTGGTGACGTAGACGATCTCGTGGAACGTGTGCCGGTGCGGGTACGCGGCGCGGGACAGCGGCCCGATCGAGTCGAACGACCCCATGGCGAAGGGGAGTATGTGCGGGGTGGGGACTTCGAGCCGGTGCAGCGGCACCACCTCGCGCGGGGTCTCTTCCACGGCCGATCATCCCGTCGTCACGCCTTGCGCGGTTACGGAGCCCCCGTCACGGGCCCTCTACCCGTGAACCTCACGCACCACTCGCGCCGCGTACCGTACCGCCGGCGGAGGCGTCGCTGTGCGGGTGCGGCGCTGCTGCGGGGGTGCGCGACGCCGGACGGCGCCGCGCACACACCACGGCCGCCGGGCCGCTCCGCCGTACGCGGGCGGCCCGCAAGTGTGGGGGGTGGTGTGTGGGGGGTGCAGGAGGACACCAACGTGCTCGAACCGGAGGACACTCTCGTCGACCGCGGCCTGGACAGCGCTCTCGACGAGGGCTATTCACCGCCGGAGAAGCCGCTGGCCGTGGAGAGCCACGGCCCGACGGGGAGCGAGCAGCGGGAGGGCGAGTCGCTCGACGAGCGGCTGTCGCGGGAGGGGCCCGACGCCGGGGAGGCACCCGGGCGCGAGACGGCGGCCGCCGGCGACGTGGACGGAGCCGGCAGGGACGCAGCCGACGGGGCCACGGCGCCGCCCCCGGCGCGGGCCGTATCCCGTCGGCCCGTCGGTACGAGGACGCTCCCGTACCGTGCGAACCCGACCCGCCGGAGGCGCCCACCGCGCCGCCCGCGCCCACCGCGCCGTCCGCGCCCACCGCGCTTCCCGCGCCCACCGCGCCTCCCGCGGCGCCTCCGTCCGCGACGTCCCGACCGGACCGGCCGACACCGCCGTACGGCGGCGTCGATCCCCGTACGGTGCCGGAGCGGCCGGCCGCGCCCGGAGCACAGGACCGGTTCGCGTGGCAGGGCGGCGGCACGCAGGCGAGCGGCTGGGTGACGGCGGACCAGACCCGCGACGTTCCCGAACCTCCCGCCACCCCTGAGCCCGCCCCTGAGACCGAGTCCGACCCCGGGCCCGAGCCCGTTCGTGACGCCGGCACCGCCGCCGGCCCGGAAGGGCGGCCCTCCGAAGGAGGCGGCGCGCCCCGGCAGTTCGCCTGGGAGCCCGGCGGGACCATGGGCGGCAACACGGAGTTGACGCCGGACTGGTCGGGCGCGGGCTCGGAGGCCCGTACGGGCCCGGGCGGCCCGCCCGCCGACACCGGCACCGACACCGGCCCCGGCGCCCGCCCTGACACCGACCCGGAGGCCACAGTCGACGCCGACCCCGCACCCGCCACCGTTCCGGAAAGAGCGCCGGACCCGCAACCGGAACCGGAACCGGACTGGCAACCGGACCCGCAACCGGAACCGGATCCGGACCTCGATGTGGACCCCGCGAGCGCGGGACTGGCCGCATCCGGTGAACTCCCCGGCGCCGCCGCCCCCGACGGACCGCCCGCGCCGCCGCCCACCCTGGCCGGGTCCGTACCGGCGCCCGTACAGCCCGCCGACTCCGTACCGGCACCGGCCCGACCCGCCGACACCGGCGAACCGTTGGACATGCTCCCGCCCGCCGTCGGCCCGCTGCCCGTGCACGCGGAGCCGCCGGGGCGCCGGGCCGAACCCGGTGAGCCGTGGGCCGCCGAGCCCACCGCCCTGTCCGACCTGGTCTCCGACACCGTGCTGGACGGCGCCCGGCACGGCCCGCTCACCCTCCGCGCCGCGTCGCTGCGCGGCGACTCGGCCCGCGAACGCGGCGAACCGCGCCGGGACGCGCTGCTGGTCGCCCGCTTCGGTACGGGGGACGACGCGCTGCTGCTCGTCGCCGTCGCCACCGGCGCCGGGCCCGCACCCGGTGCGCACCGCGCCGCCCGTGAGGCGTGCCAGTCGATCGGCGAGGCGATCGGCCGCAGCCAGGCACGGCTCGCCGAGGACATCAGGGCCGGGCAGCGGGCCGCGCTCAAGTCCGGGCTGAAGCGGCTCACCGACCGCAGCCACGGCAAACTCCGCGCGCAGGCCGCCGCCCTCGGCCTCGAACCCGGCGAGCACAGCGCCGACCTGCGCTGCCTGCTGCTCCCCGCCGACCCCGACTGCCGTACGCGCGTGTTCTTCGGCATCGGCACCGGCGGCCTCTTCCGGCTGCGCGGCGGCGTCTGGCAGGACATCGAGCCGCGCGCCTCGGAAGCGCAGGCGGTGGGCGGGCCCGTCGTCGGCTTCGGCGCCGAACCGCCGCCCGCCCCCGACCTGCCGGGGCTGCCCCTGCCGGACCCGCGGCCCACCATGAACCTCGGCATCACCACCCCCGAGGCACGCGCGCTCCCGGCCGATCCCGAACCGTTCCGGTTCCGCGCCTCGGTCGCACACCCCGGCGACACCCTGCTGCTGTGCAGCAGCGGTCTCGCCGAACCGCTGCGCGCTTCCACGCACTTCGCCGACCGGCTGGCCGCGCGCTGGGCGGACCAGCCCGGCGCGCCCGACCTGGCCGCGTTCCTGGCCGAGGTCCAGCAGCGCGCCGGGGACGACGAGTACGGGGAGGACCGTACGGCGGCCGCGGTCTGGGAGGGATGACGCGGGGGCGCGCCCCGTACGCACGCGGCACCCGTACGGCCTACGGGTGCGGTAGGTCTGCGGGGCCGCGCCGTCCGTACGGCCGGGCCTCAGGGCACCACCCCGGCCCGCGCCCGCCGCAGCCGCCGCGCCCGCCGCAGCCGCCGGGACTGCCGGGACCTGCGGGACCGGCGTCTCACCCGAACTGCCGCTCGATCTCGGCGAGTTTCTCCTCCAGCGAGTCGAGCCGCGGGCTCGCCCGGTTCGCCAGGTCCTCGTCGTGGCCCAGCGCGTTGGAGTTGCCGCCCAGAGGCTCTGTGCCGCGCGTGCCGCCGCCCTCGTCCGCCACGGCCTGCAGGGCAGGCCGCGGACGGCTGCCCGCCGCACCCGCCGCCCCGGGCGGTACGACCTCACCGACCGGCAACTGCCCCGGTTCCGCCGGAAGTCCGACCGCGCCGGCCCCGGCCCCGGCCGGCTGAGCCGCGCCCGCGCCCGCCGCACTCGCCGCCAGCTCCCGCTCCACCGCCACCGACGGCGCGCCGCGCCCGCGATGCCACAGCCGGAGCTGCCGGTGCTGCCGGTGCAGTGCCTTGATCCGGGCCCGTTCGAGCTTGTCGTGGTCGCGCCTGCGCAGCCGGTCCTGCTCCTGGCGGCGCCGCTCCTCGCGTACCTCGTCGACGGCCTCGTCCAGCGTCCGTACGCCCTCCAGCAGCATCAGCGACCAGGCGCGGTACGTCTCGCGCGGCGCGCGCACCCACCGTACGACCCGGATCTGCGGCAACGGGCGCGGCACCAGGCCCTGTTCACGCAGTGCGGCCCGGCGCGTCTGCTTCAGTGCGCGGTCGAACAGGATCGCCGCCGACAGCGACATCCCGGCGAAGAACTGCGGCGCGCCCGCGTGTTCCTCGCCGCGCGGCGCGTGCACCCAGTTGAACCAGGCGGCGGCCGCCGCGAACGCCCATACGAGCAGCCGCGAGCCGAGCGAGGCGTCGCCGTGGCTGGCCTCCCGTACGGCGATCACCGCGGAGAACATCGCCGCGCCGTCGAGCCCGAAGGGGACCAGATACTCCCAGCCGCCGGACAGGTTGAGGTTCTGCCGCCCGAACCCGACCAGGCCGTGGAACGAGAGTGCCGCGGCGACCGCGGCGCAGCAGAAGAGGAGGAGGTAGGAGGCCGTCGCGTAGACCGTCTCCTTGCGGCGGCGGCGTTCCTCCAGCCGTTCCCAGGAGTCCGCCGGAGCCGCCGTACTCCCGCCCTGCTCACCGTGTCCGCCGCCGCGCTCGCCGTTCTCGTTCCGTCCGCCGCGTCCGCGCGCCATCACGACGACGGCTACCAGGGCGCCCGCGAGCAGTACGGCGCTCGGCAGCACCCAGTTCAGGGGTATGTCCGTCAGTGTCATCGGGGTTGTCCCTTGCCCTTGCGTCGGTGTCGCGGAGCATCTTGGCCGAATCGCGACTGGCCGCAGGGGTTTTCGGCACAAGTGGCCGCCAACGGGCGCCAGACAGTACGGAACGGGGTGTTCTGCGTCGAACTGGCTAGCGTGCGCTGGTCAGCCGCTCGATTCGTTCGGCGTCACAGGTGCGCGGACACGTCACACAGGTGTCTTCCGGCCGCAGGGTGTAGAAGAAGCAGCAGCTGGCCCGGTCCCGCGTCGGCAGCGGCTCGCCGCCGGGGCCGCGCAGTTCGCGGAAGCCCGCGCCCTGCGCGTACGGAGCGGTGCCGCCCGGCAGCAGCAGCCCGGCCTCGTCCATGGCGCGCCGTTCCTCGCCGAGCAAGTGCCCCAGATACCAGAGCCCTTCGGTGATCTCGTCCGTCGCCATGCCCCACAGCGCGCGCGTGCCGCGCCGCATGCGCGGCCTGAACGCCTCCAGCACGGGCGCGAGATGCTCCGCCACGGCCGTACGCACCTCCGCGCGCAGCGCCTCCTCGTCCGGCACCACGCGGGCGCCGGGAAGGGCCGCGGCCGGGTCGCCGGGGAGGCACGCGAACTCCCCGCCCCGTACGGACAGCCGGCCCAGCGTCCGGTGGAAGGAGACCGCCTCCACGGGGATGCGCGGCACGCGGCGGTGCAGGAACCAGGGGATCGTCACCAGCAGGCACACGGGCCACGCGTAGCGGTGCAGCGCGAAGCTGGCCACGACGTCGGGGCGGGCCTCCTGGCCGTAGTCCCGTACGACCTGGGCCGCGTCCCAGGCGAGAAACGCGTCCAGGGTGGGGCCGTCCGTCGCGAGCCGGGTGGCGGCCACCCAGCCGTCACCGGTCGGCGGCACCTCGCTCTCGACCACCCGCAGGCTGGGGAAGACCTCGGCCAGACGCGCGTACGCCGCGGACACCGGCGAGGGCACGGGCGCGCCCGTACCGGGGGTGCCGGGGTGGTCGGTGCGGACGACGGCGGGTGCGGACGCGGGGACGGGCATGGGGCGGCCACCGGTTCGACGATCGATTACAGGTAAGCCTTACCTTACCCGAAAAGATCCCTCCGTGATCGTGCGCCACGTGGCCGTCCGGGTGCCGCGGGCCGCTCCGCGCCGGGGCGCGGGAACCGCCGCGCACGGGCGCGGCAAGGGCCACCACTGGCGCGCCGGTCGCGCGACGCCGTCCGTACGGGTGGCGGGGCGCCCGTACGGAGCAGCGCGGGCGCGGACCGGAGTCCTGGCCCGGGGTCTCCGCCCGCCCCGCCCGGCCGTTCCGCCGGCCGTTCCGCCGGCCGTTCCCGCCCCATGCCGTCGTGCCCGGCGGTCGCGGTCAGCCCGTCGCGTCAGCCGCCCCGGTTGGTCGCCCCCGGTCAGCCGCCCCCGTTCAGCCCTCCGACAGCTGGGGCGCCAGCCAGACGGGGACGCCGCCCAGCAGCCGGAACAGCCGCCCCGCCTCCGCGCGCAGCCGCGTGCCCTCCTCGGACTCGTCGGGCTGCGCGTCCGACAGGGCCACCAGCGCCGGTGCCATGCCGACCAGGAAGCCGAGCCGCTCCCGCAGCTGGAGGGACTCGGTGAACCCGTGCCGCGCCTCGGCCAGTTCGCCGTCGCGCAGCGCGAGGCCGGCCAGGTGCCGCCACGTGAACGAGCACAGGAGCGCGTTGCCGTGCGCGGTGGCGCCGGCGTGGGCGCGGCGGTAAGCGGCCTTCGCCGCCTGCGGGTTGTCGCCGAGGTTCTCCGCGATGAGGCCGCGCCGGAAGTCGAGCAGCGCGCGCCCCTCCGCCGTGGGTGTGAGGAGGGCGGCGGCCCGGCCGAGCGCCGCGCGGGCCTCGTCGGCGCGGTCGCGTACGCCCAGCACGGTCGACGCGTACGCCAGCTGCCCGCGCTCGCAGGCCGCCGCGCCCCGCTGGTCGTCGTCCCCGGCCACGGCCTCCGCCGTACGGAGCGCGTCCTCCGCCTCGGCCCAGCCCTCCGCGGTGTACATACAGCGCTCGACGAGCAGCGCCGCCCTGTGCTGCGCCGCCGTGAACTCGGCCGCGGCACGCGGCTCGAGCAGTGCGGCGGCGTCGTCCCAGCAGCCGCGGGAGCGCAGCCGCCATACGGCGCGTTCGGACGGTGTGTCCCCGCCGAACGCGGCCGATGGTTGCTCCTCGGCCTCCCGCAGAACCGGACGTGACATGGCGGTCTCCGCCACAGTGCCCTCCCCAAGCGCGCCGTCGAGCTGGATGTGAACGCATCTCAGCACGAAGCAGGGTGCCCAGCCAAGAGAAAGTGTGAAGCAATTCACAAAGTTTTACTCTTGGCGCCTGTCTGCCAAGTGCGAGCCCTTGAACGGCAGGTGAGCGATCCGCCCCCGCTGTCGCCCCGTGTGCGCGGCGGATGTGGCGAGCGGTCAGGTGCGCGGCTGCGGAATGTTAATGACACTAATCATCCAGACTTGCGGCATTACATAAAGCTTGCGTGCCTTGCGTGATTTTCACCATTCCTTCTGTCACGGTTTGCTCCGATTGGTACGAGATATCGGAGGCGTCGTGCGTCGAGTCATGGGTAGAACCCGGGCGTTCAGCAGCCGGGGTGCGTGGAGTGTGCTGTGTTCGCTGGCGGTGGTCGCGGGGCCGACGGTCGCCGTGGCCGCGCCCGTCGGCGGCGGGGACGGGGAGGAGTCCCGCCGCCTGCCGTTCACGAGCCGTTACGAGGCGGTGCAGCACGGCGGCATCGCCCGTGCGGCCAACTCCGCCGTCACGTGCGTGAAGACGGCCGTCCGCAGCGCCCCCGGCTGCTCCGGGGTGCGCGCCGGAGGCGAGGGGCGGAACGGCGACTACGACATGACGTACGTCGACGTCGACCGCGACCGCAACACGTACAACTCCAGCCGCGCCCGGCTGAGTCTGCCGTCCGGCTCGGAGGTCAGCTACGCGCGCCTCTACTGGGGCGGCAATCTGCGGGTCGGCGAGCAGAAGCCCGCCAAGGACAACAGGCGCGTGCTGCTGGCCGAGGAGGGCGGCCGCTACAAGGAGGTGCGGGCCGACTCCGTCGCGCACCGCACCACCGGCGCCTCGGACGCGTACTCCGCCTCGGCCGACGTCACCAAGCTGGTGCGGCGCAGCGGCTCGGGGGCGTACACCGTCGGCCAGATCAACGTCGCCAGGGGACACTCCCGCGCGGGCGCGTGGGGCGGCTGGACGCTCGTCGTCGCGTACGAGAACGCGCGTGAGCCGCTGCGGCGGCTCGCCCTGTGGGACGGCCGTACGCGGTCGGCCACCGTCGACGGCTCCCGCTCGCTGCGCGTAGACGGCTTCCGCGTGCCGCGCGGCGCGCGCGGCAGTGTCGGGCTGCTGGCGTACAACGGCGACCGGGGCGCGGGCACCGACTCGGTGTCCGTACGCGGCGCCGCCACCCGCGCACCGGGCGTCCGCCTGCACGACGCCGCCAACCCGGCGACGGACGTGATGAACTCGACGATCTCCGACCACGGGCGTACGGGCGCCGCGGGCCGCGAGCCCGGCCACGGCAACACCCTCGGGCTCGACTCCGACGTCATGGACCTCACGCCCGCCCTGACGGAGGGCGCGGGCAAGTCCGGTCTCGACTTCCGCTTCCGTACGGGCGGCGGCGAGGGCTACGAGCTGGCGGCGCTGTTCCTGCAGGCCCGCGTGTCCGGACGCTGACGGACGCGGCACTCCGCAGCGGCACCACGCAGCGGCGGTGCGGCGTCTCGTACGGCCTCCCGTACGGCGCCGCGCCCCGCCGCAGCGACTTCGCGCGCGCGGTCCGGCCGACCGGCCGGCCGGCGCCTGAACTTCCGTCCCTTCCGCATGGGGAGAGGTACGCGTGCAGCAACTCCTTCGCCACAGCCACCGGTTGACCGTTCTGCACGTCGCACAGCCCACCACGGGCGGAGTGGCACGCGTCGTCGCCGACCTGGCGCGCGCGCAGTGCCGGGACGGCGTCCGTGCCCTCGTGGCCTGCCCGTCCGGTGGTGCGCTGAGCGCCGCTGCCGCGGCGGCGGGTGCGGAGGTGCTTCCCTGGGCGGCGGTCCGCGAACCGGGCCCCGGGCTGGTGCGCGAGGCGGCGGCGGTCGCCCGCACCGTCCGGGATGTCCGCCCCGATCTGGTGCACGCGCACAGCGCGAAGGCGGGGCTGGCCGTACGGCTGGCCGTGCGCGGCCGTACGCCCACCGTGTTCCAGCCGCACGCCTGGTCGTTCGAGGCGGCGGCCGGCGTACGGGGCGGGCTCGCGCTGGGCTGGGAACGGTACGCCGCACGCTGGGCGGACCGCGTCCTGTGCGTCAGCGAGGCCGAACTGCGCCGTGCGCGGCGGTCCGGCGTACGGGCCCGCTGGGCGCTCATCCGCAACGGCGTGGACACCGAACTCTTCCGCCCCGCCGCGCCCGCCGAACGGCGCCGGGCGCGGGCGCGTCTGCGCGCGGCGTACGGCCTGCCCGAACGGGGCCCGCTGGCGGTGTGCGTGGGACGGCTCTGCCACCAGAAGGGCCAGGACGTGCTGCTGCGTGCCTGGCCGGCGGTCGCCGCCCGGGTACCGGGCGCCCGGCTCGCACTCGTAGGCGACGGGCCCGCGCGCGGCGCGCTGCGGCGGCTCGCGGACGGGCAGTCCGCCGCCGCACACGGGCGCGGTGAAGTGGCGCGCGTGGGCGGGCAGTCCGCCGCGGGGCGGCTCGCGGGGGAGCAGACCGCGGGCGGGCGGCTTGCGGGCGGGAGCGCCGGCGGGCGGCCGCTGTTCGCCGGGGAGAGCGACGACACCGGGCTCTGGTACGCGGCGGCCGACCTCGTCGTACTGCCGTCCCGCTGGGAGGGCATGGCGCTGGCCCCGCTGGAGGCCATGGCGTGCGGGCGGCCGGTCGTGCTCAGCGACGTGGACGGCGCGGGCGAGAGCCTGCCGCCGGGGCAGGCGGCGACCTGCCTCGTACGGCCGGACGATCCGCGGGCGCTGGCCGCGTCCGTGGCCCGGCTGCTGGCGGACGCGCCCCTGCGGGAGGAGCTGGGCGGGCAGGCGCGCGAGCACGTACGCGCGGCGGGCGACGTAGGGCGCGCCACGGCCGCCGTGCTGGCGCTGTACGGGGATGTGCTGGGGCTGCCGGAGCCCGTGCCGGATCCGGTGGCGGAGCCCGTGCCGGATCCGGTGGCGCGCGAGGCGGATCCGGTGGCGCGCGAGGCGGAGGCCGCGGTGCCCGCGCCTGGGCCGGAGCCGGCCGCGCCCGAGGGTCTGGTCCGACGATGACGATGGAGAGCACCGGCGCGGTGGGCGCCGGACGGCACGGGCCCGCCCCCGACGCGGGGCCGGCCCCGGGGCCCGCGTCCACCGGACCCGGACCCGCGGCCGGACCCGCGACCGGACCCGGAAGCGGAAGCGCGCCCGCCCCCGTCGTCCCCGGCCCGCGCCCCGCCCCCGCGCGCTCCGCGCGGGCGCCCCGGCGGCGCGCCGGCACCGCCGCGCTGGTCGCCGTGGACTGCGCGGCCGCCGCCGTCGCCGTGACGGTGACCTGCGGCGTGCAGCAGCGCGCCCTCCTCGAACTCGCCCCGGCGCTCCCCGCGATGCTCGTCCTGCACACCCGCTGCGGCCTGTACCGCCCCGCGCTCCTCGCCTCCGCGCTGGACGAACTGCCCCGGCTGCTCGGCCGCGGCGTCCTCACCTGGAGCGTGGCGACGACGGTCGTGGCGGCCGTACGCACCGACCCGTCGGTTGCCTGGTCCGGCCTGTTCATGCTGGTGGTGCTCCAGGTGACGGCGGCCTGCGCGGGCCGCGGCGCGGTCCACCTGACGCAGCGCAGGAAGGGCCGCCGCAGGCCGCGCGCCGCCCTCGTGGTGGGCGCCGGGCAGGCAGGGCGGCGGGTGACGTCCGTGCTGTACGAGCACCCCGAGTACGGCCTCCGCCCGGTGGGGCTCATCGACGCAGCGCACACACCCGTACAGGGGCACGGACAAGCGCAGGGCCACGCCCCCGCGCAGGGCCATGGACAAGCGCGGGCGAACGGCCAGGACGGGGACCGCCCCGAGCACGAGCCCGCCGCCGTGCCGTTCCCGCTGCCCGTCCTCCGCTCCCCGGAGGACATCGCCCGCGCCGTCGTGCAGAACGACGTGCGGGACGCGGTGTTCACCCGTGCGTACTGGGGCGATCCGCAGACCGCCGCCCTCGCCGAACTGTGCTCCGAACTCGGCTGCACCGTATGGCTGCTGAACGGCGACTCCGCCTCCGGCGGCGCCGGCTGGCGCGCACCGGACGGAGCACCGTACGGGCACCTGTGGGGCTTCGGCTGCCTCCGTCTGGACCCGGCCCCGCGGCGGCCGGCCGCCCGAGCGGCCAAGCGCGCGCTGGACATCGTTGCCGCCGTGCTCGGCCTGGTGGCGGTGGCGCCGCTGCTGCTGGCGTGCGCGCTGGCCGTACGGATCGCGGACGGGCCGGGCGTCATCTTCCGGCAGGAGCGTACGGGCGGCGGGGCACGCGCGTTCGTCCTCCTGAAGTTCCGCACCCTGCTGCCGTCCGACGAGCACGAATCGTCCACCCGGTGGAACGTCGCGGGCGACGGGCGGATGAGCGCCGTAGGGAGGTTCCTGCGGCGTACGTCCCTGGACGAGCTGCCGCAGCTGTGGAACGTCCTGCGCGGCGACATGAGCCTCGTCGGGCCCCGCCCCGAACGCCCCTTCTTCGTCCAGAAGTTCAGCCAGGCGCACGCCGGATACGCCGCCCGGCACCGCGTGCCGACCGGCATCACCGGGCTGGCCCAGGTGAACGGGCTGCGCGGCGACACCTCCATCGAGGACCGTGCGCGGTTCGACAACCACTACATCGAGACCTGGTCGCTCTGGCAGGACATCCGCATCCTGCTCCGTACGGTGAGCACGCTGTTCCGCTCCGAGGGCGGCTGACGGTGGCCGCCGAGCTGACGTCCGGGCCGGCCGCGGGGCCGGTGGCACGTGCGCTGTGTGCGGGCCGTACGGTGCACACCGTACGGCCCGCACACAGCGCTGACGGGCTGCACCGTACGGTGGCGGATTACGCACCTGTGCTGCCCGTCGTGGCGACCGTACTGCTGCTGTGCGTGCCCGCCGGAGGGTCCGGTCCGGACGGCGGGGCCACCGCGCGGATCACTCCGGCCGACGCTGCCTCCGCCGTCCTCGTCCTGTGGTGCGCCGTGACCGTCCTGCGCAGCGGGCGGCGGTCGCTCACACCGGCCGCGGCGGCCGTACTCGCCGCCCCCGCCCTCGCGTTCGGGCTGGCGGCGGTCACCTCGGCCGACCCGTACGGCAGCCTGCCCGGGTTCTGCCGCTACGTGCAGGTCTTCGTCCTGCTGCCCGTCTCGCTCGTCCTGCTGCTCCGCTCCCGGCGCGACTTCCGGCTGGTGGCGTACGCGGTGCTGGCGCTGGCACTGGTGCAGGGCGCGATCGGCGTGCACCAGTACGCGACGGGTACCGGCGCCTCGTACATGGGCCGGACGGTGCGGGCGGTGGGCACGTTCGGCGCGCTCGACGTGATGGGGATGTCCACGGTCGTCGCGTACGGGCTGGTGACGGCGCTCGCCTTCGCGCTCGCGCCGCCCGCGGGCGCGCCGCGCTGGTTCCGGGGCGGCGCGCTGTGCTGCGCAGGCGCGCTGCTGGTGCCGCTGGCCGTGTCGTTCAGCAGGGGAGCGTGGATCGCCACCGGGCTGGCCGCTCTCGTGATGCTGTTCCTGACCGGTCTGCGTCTTGCGCTGCGCGTGCTCGCCGTGCTGCTCGCGACGGCGGTGGTGCTGGTGGGCGGCGCCGGGGTGGGCAGCGAGCTGATCGGCGCCCGGCTCAGCAGCATCACGCAGGTGACGGGCGCCCCGGACCGTTCGGTGACCGACCGGTATGCGATGTGGGACGCGGCGGCGAGCATGTGGCGCGACGCACCGGCGACGGGTGTGGGCCTCAAGGGCTTCCCCGTGCACCGGGACGGACACGCCTCCCTGGGGCTGTCCTCGGGCAGCGACACGGAGGGCGCGGGCGCGGACTTCCGGCGGGAGCCGCTGCTGTCGCCGCACAACATGTACCTGCTGCTGCTCAGCGAACAGGGTCTCGCCGGGCTCACGCTCGTGGCGGGCAGCTGGGCGGCGCTCCTGGCGTGCGGGGTACGGCGGTTGGCGCGCACGGGTCGCACGGGTCGCACGGGGCGTACGGGTCGCACGGCGCGCACGGCGCGCGCGGGGCGTACGGTGTCGGCCGGGCGTACGGCGCACGGCCGCGGGTGCGGTCTGGCGGCCGTGGGGCTGCTGGTCTGGCAGTGCGTGGACTTCCTGTACGCGGACATCGGCGGGCCCTCCACCGTGCTGACCGGCGTGCTGCTCGGGCTGGCGGCCTGGTGGGCGTTCGCACCGGCGGCGACGGCACCGGCGGCGGCCTCGGCGGACCGGGCGGGCGCGCCATGACCGAGCTGACCGGAGCCCCGCAGGGGCCGGGCGCACCCGCGCCGGTGGCCCCGCAACCGCCCCGCGACCAGGGCCGGTTCATCGCCCGTGCGGCCGCCGTCACCGCCGCGCTCACGGCGGCGGGCGCGCTGGCCGGGCTCGTACGCGACCAGACCATCGCGCACCTCTTCGGCGCGGGCGCCGCCACCGACGCGTTCCTCGTGTCGTGGACCGTCCCGGAGATCGCCGCGACACTCCTCATCGAGGACGCCATGGCGCTGGTGCTCGTCCCCGCGTTCAGCCTCGCCCTCTCCCGGCGTGCCGCCGCAGGCGGCGATCCGCTCGCCACCGACCCCGTACGCGCCCTGCTCGCCGCCACGCTGCCCCGGCTGCTGCTCGCGCTGACGTGCCTCGCCGGGCTGCTCGTTCTGGGCGCGCCCCTCCTGGTGGAGGCGCTCGCGCCGGGGCTGCCCGAGCACCGTACGGCGGTGGACTGTACGCGGCTCACCGCCGTCACCGTGCTCACGTTCGGCACCGCCGGATACTTCAGCGCGGCGCTCCGCGCGCACCGTCGCTTCGTGCCGCCGGCCGCCATCTACACCGCGTACAACCTCGGGATCATCGCCACCGTGCTCGCGCTGCACGCCGCGTGGGGCGTACGGGCGGCCGCGGCCGGTGTCGCTCTCGGCGGCACGCTCATGGTGCTGGTCCAACTCCCCGCCTTCCTCCGCGAGATGCCCGCGCGGAGGGAGGCGCCGAAAGACGCCACCCTCCGTACGGGCGCCCTCCGTACCGGCGGGCCCGCGACCCGTACGGGCACGCCCGCATCCCGTACGGCGGTGCTGTCCGCCGCCACCGTCCTCGCGCCCGTCGCGCTGTTCACCCTCGGGCGGCAGGCGCAGGTGCTCGTGGAGCGATATCTCGCGTCCTCGCTGCCCGCCGGAGCGATCTCCCACCTGAACTACGCGCAGAAGGTCGCGCAGATCCCGATGGTGCTGTCGCTGATGATCTGCACCGTCACGTTCCCGGTGGTCGCGCGCGCACTGGCCGACGGCGAGCACGAGCGGGCGCGGCGCCGCGTCGAACGCGACCTCACGCTCGCCACGCTCGTCGTGCTGCTGGGCGCGGCCTACGTCTTCGCGTACGCGCCGCAGATCATCGAACTCCTCTTCCAGCGCGGCGCGTTCACCGCAGAGGACACCGACGCCACCGCCTCCGTGATGCGCGTCTACGCGCTGGGCCTGCTCGGGCACAGCCTCGTCGGCGCGCTGGTGCGTCCGTACTTCTCCGCGGGGAAGCCGACCTGGTATCCGGCCGCCGTGATGGCCGTGGGCCTGCTCGTCACCACCGTCGCGGGGGCGTCGGCGGCCGGGCGGTGGGGCGTGTACGGGATCGCCGCGGCGAACGCCGCCGGGATCACGCTCACCGCCGTCCTGCTGCTGCGCGCACTGGGCACGGGCGCGCCCCGTACGGACGCCGGTTTCCGTACGGACGCCGCCGCGGACGCGTCCCGTACGGGCGTCGGCGCGCGCCGCAGGCGGCACACGCGGCCCCCGCTTCCCGTGTCCGTCGGGCTGCGCGGTGTCGTACTGACCCTCGCCCGGCTGCTGGCGGCCGCCTCGGTGGCCGCCGTCGCGGGCTGGGCCGCCGCCCCGCTGTGCGGCCCGGCGCTGCCGTCGGCCGCCGTCGGCGCGCTGATCGTCCCGGCGGTCTTCGGCGCCACGGCGTTCGCCGCGGGCGTGCCGGAAGTGTCGCAGCTGCTGTCCACCGTCACCCGGAGGTTCCGCCATGACCGCTGACCGGACGGTCCCCGACCGGCCCACCCCAGCCCGCGCTCCCGCCGTTCCCGCCGCTCCCGCGACGGCCGCCCGAACGCCCGCCGATACGGCGGCCGTTCACCCGGCGCCCGTTCACCACCCGGGCGCCACCCGCAGGCAGCCGCGGCCGTGGCTGCTCATGTACCACTCCGTGTCCGACGGCCTCCACGACCCGTACCGCATCGCCGTCTCCCCGCACCGGCTGCGCCGCCAGCTGCGCTGGCTGCGCGCCCGCGGGCTGCGCGGAGTCGGCGTCGGCGAGCTGCTGCGGGCGCGCGCCGCCGGGCGCGGGGCCGGGCTCGTCGGGCTGACCTTCGACGACGGCTACCAGGACTTCCTGGACGAGGCCGTGCCGCTGCTCCTCGAACACGGCTGCACCGCCACCGTGTTCGTGCTGCCCGGCCGGCTCGGCGGCACCAACGCCTGGGACCCGCTCGGCCCGCGCCGCCCCCTGCTCTCCGAGCCCGCGATCCGGGCGGCGGCGGGCGCCGGAATGGAGATCGGCTCGCACGGCCTGCTGCACCGCGACCTGATCACCGCCGGCGACGCCGCCCTCCGCGAGGAGACCGCGCGCAGCCGCGCCCTGCTGACGGCGGTCACGGGCGGCCCGGTGGCGGGTTTCTGCTATCCGTACGGAGCCGTCGACGCGCGTGCGGCACGCGCCGTACGGGAGGCGGGCTACGGCTATGCCTGCGCCATCGACCCCGGCCCGCTCACCGGCACGTACGCCCTGCCGCGCGTGCACATCGGCGAACAGGACACCGGCTGGCGGCTGCTGCTCAAACGGCACCTGCACCCGTTGCGCCGCCGGGCGCTCACCGCCCGCGAGTCCATGGGGGCGGGCCGATGAGGGCGCTCCAGATCATCACGGGGCTCGGCGTCGGCGGCGCCGAACAGCAGCTCCGGCTGCTGCTCCGGCACCTCCCCGCGGACTGCGACGTCGTCACGCTCACCAACCCCGGACCGGTCGCGGACGGCATCCGTGCGGACGGCACCCGCGTCGTCGACCTCGGCATGCGCGGAAACCGCGACCTCACGGTGCTGCCCCGGCTCGCCGGCCTGATCCGTACGGGCGGCTACGACCTGGTGCACACCCACCTCTACCGCGCCTGCGTGTACGGCCGCACTGCCGCCCGGCTCGCCGGCGTACGGGCGGTCGCCACCGAACACTCCCTCGGGGACGTGCAGATCGAGGGCCGGCCGCTCAGCCGGCGCAACCGCGCGCTGTATCTCGCCACCGAGCGGTTCGGCAGCGCGACGGTCGCCGTGTCCGCCACCGTGGCCGCACGGCTGCGCGGCTGGGGCGTACCGGACCACCGTATCCACCTCGTGCCCAACGGCATCGACGCGCGCCGCTTCCGCTTCGACCCGGTGGCGCGCGCCGCCGTACGCGCCCGTCTCGGCGTGCCGCCGGACGCCGTCGTCATCGGCGGCGTCGGGCGGCTGGTCTCCGGCAAACGGTTCGGCACGCTGCTCCGCGCCTGCCCGCAACTCCCGTACGTCCGGCTGCTCCTCGTCGGCGACGGCCCCGAACGCGCCTCCCTGCAGCGCCTCGCCGCACACCTGGGCCTCACCGACCGGCTGCTGCTGCCGGGTGAGTGCGGGGGAGCGGACGGCGCGCCGGCCGGGGACGGTCAGGGGCCGCTCCGGCTGCCCGAACTGCTGTCGGCCATGGACCTGTTCGTGTCCCCGTCCGCCCAGGAGGCGTTCGGGCTGTCCGTCCTGGAGGCGCTCGCGGCCGGACTGCCCGTGCTGTACGCGGCGTGCCCCGCCGTCGAGGAGGTGCCGCCCGGGGAGGCACCGGGCGCACGGCGCGTGGGGCCCGGCACGGACGAGCTCGCGGACGCGCTCCTCGACCAGCTCGCCGCGGGCCTCCGGAGGTTGCCGGTGCCGCGTGTGGTGGAGCGCTACGACATCGCGCACAGCGCGGACGGCCTGATGTCCGTCTACGAGCGCGCCGCGGCCCGCCCGCAGCGGCGCGCCGTACGGGCTGTGCGTGCCGTACGTGCGGTGCGCGCCGTACGGAGCGAGCGCGCCGTACGCGACGGCCTGTCCGAGCCCCCGCCCGAATCCGAACGTGCCGACAGAGTGGCGCGGACGACCGACACAGCCGAGAGGTGAGCACAGTGAGCACCGTGGGCACAGCCCCGCCGGAAACGGACGAGCCGGACACCGCCAAGCCCCGGCCGTCCGCGCCCCGTTCGCCGCTCCGCGCACTCGCGCGCCTGCGGCCGCGGCGCCGTCCCCGTACGCGGCCGCGGAGGCGCCTCCGTACGCGCGTGCCGCGCGCACCGCGCGCGCGGCTGCCGCGGTGGTGGCCGCTGGCCCTGTGCGTCGCGTTGGGCGTGGCCGGGGGAGCGGCGTACGGACTGCTCAAGGCGCCGCGCTACACCGCCACCAGCTACGTCGCCGTGGTGCCCGGCAAGGACGCCGACCCGACAGCCGCACTCGGCTTCGCCCAGGCGTACGGCCGGATCGCCACCGGCGGCGCCGTCCTCGCGGGCGCGCAGGCCGAGACGGGCACGCCGATGAGCGCGCTGGAGACGGACGTACAGGCCGTCACGTCACCGGACGCGCCGCTGATCGAGGTCACCGGCACGGCGGCGGGACCGGGCCGTGCGGCCTCGCTCGCCAACGCGGTCGCGGACTCGCTCACCCGGGTCGCGAACGAGACCGCGAAGCGTACGGAGGTGAAACTGACCGTCTTCGCCGCCGCCCGCGCGCCCAGCGCGCCGAGTTCGCCGTCCACGCCGCTGGCCATCGCCGTCGGAGGCTGCACGGGCGGCCTGTGCGGCGGCCTGCTGCTGCTCGTACGGCCGTCGCGGCCCGGGCACGCAGACGCTGGCGGAGGTGACGGCGGTGGCGGAGGCGACGGCGGTGGCGGGCAGCGTGCGGAGGGCCCACCGTCCGCACCGGCCCCCGTAACCGCGCCGGGCCCCGTACGGCCCTCCAACGGCAGCGCTCCGTACGGTACTCAGCCGCACGGGGCTCAGCCGTACGAGACCCCGGCAAACGGCGCCCCCGCGAACGGCGCCCCGGCGAACGGCACACACGCGAACGGTGCCTCCGTCAACGGTGGCCCCGCGCGCACCCGTACGGCCTTCGCGCGGCAGGTGCGGCGGCGCGTGCCGCTGAAGGAGCTGCGGCGGCAGCGGACCGGGAGCGGGCGCGGGAACGCCAACGGGATGGCGGACCACCGGTGAGTACCGCGCCCGTGACCACCGTGACCACCGTGACGCTGTGCCGCGACCCCGAACGGTTCGCCGCGCTGGCACCGGAGTGGGACGCGCTGTACGCGCGCTGCCCGACCGCCACCCCGTTCCAGACGCATGCCTGGCTGCACTCCTGGTGGCTGTCGTACGGGATGCGGGAACGGCTGCGGCTGCTGCTCGTACGGAGCGGCGGGCGGCTCGTGGGGGTGGCGCCGCTGATGCTCGTCCACCGGCCGTTCCCCGTGCTGGTGCCGCTCGGCGGCGGCATCTCCGACTTCTGCGACGTCCTCGTGGACGGCGACCGCGCCGCGCACGTGACCCGCGCCCTGGAACGCGGGCTGCGACGCGCCGCGCGCGGCGCCCTCGTCGACCTGCGCGAGGTACGGCCGGGAGGCGCCGCCGAGCGGCTCTACGACCGCTGGCAGGGCCCGCGGCGGCGGCTGGCCGACTCCGTCTGCCTCGAACTCCCCTGCGCCCCCATCGAGGACCTCCTGCGGCGCATGCCCGGCGCGAGCGCCCGCAGGGCGCGCGGCAAGCTGCGCAGGCTCGACGAACTCGGCATCGAGCAGCGCAGCGTGCCGCAGCCCGAGGTGCCGTCCGCCGTGTCCACCCTGCTGCGGCTGCACGGTCTCCAGTGGCAGGGCCGGGGCGTGACACCCGAGCACCGCAGGCCGCGCTTCGCCGCGCACCTCGCGCGCGCGGCGGCCCGTATGGTCGGCACGGGTGACGCGCTGCTCACCGAGTACCGGCTGGACGGCGAGGTGCTGGCCGCCGACATCACGCTGATGTCCCCGGAGCTGTCCGGCGGCTACCTCTACGGTGCACACCCCGCGCTGCGCGCCAAGGCGGACATCACCGCCATGCTGCTGCGCCACGACGCCCGGCACGCGTCGGAGAGCGGCCGCAGCGTGCTGAGCATGCTGCGCGGCGCCGAGCCGTACAAACGCCACTGGCGGCCCGTCGAAGTCACCAACCAGCGGCTGCTGATGGCCCGTTCCGGACTCGGCCCGGTGCTGCGGCTGTACGCCGGGCAGCACACCGTACGGAGGCGCCTCGGGCGTCTCGTATGCGAGCACAGCCCGGCGCTGCGCGCACTGCGCACGCGGCTCCGCGGCGGGCGGGCGGACACGTGAGGCCGGGCACGGACCGCCGCGTGCCGCTAGCGCGACGCGGAAGTGCCGCCGTGCTGCGGAACGTACGGGCCGTGGCGGAAGCAGAACCGGCCGCCGCCCAGCAGCCTCTGGAGCCAGTCACCGAGGTTCAGGCAGAAGTCGCGGCCGGAGGACGGCGCCGGCTTCCAGGACGGCGGCCAACTCGGCTTGGCGCTCGGGTCGGTGCTCGGCCGTGTGCTCGGTACGGTGCTCGGCTTGGCGCTCGGGCGGGTGCTGGGCTCGGTGCTCGCCGACGGCTTCCGGCTCCCCGTAGCGCTGGGAGTGACGCTCGGTGTGGTGCTCGGAGTGGCACTCTGCGCCGGTTTCCGGCTGGGCGTCGGCTCGGGCTGCGGCGCCGACATGGTGCGCCGGAACACCCGGGCCGAGTCCGGGTTTTTGCCGCACCGCCACACGCCGTGCGGGCAGTAGTCGGTGATGGTGTGGTACACGGGCCGGTGCTGCCGGATCCAGTTCAGCATCCCCCGTACGTACGCGGGATTGTCGCCGCCCCGGAACAGCCCCCACTCCGGGTACGACACGGGCTTTCCGTGCCGCGCCGCGAAATCGATCTGGTGCTGAAGTCCGTACGGCTGCCGGACGTGTTCCTTGAATTCCTCACCCGGCGGCTGGTCGTAGGAATCCATGCCGACGATGTCCACGTAACGGTCACCCGGGTAGCATTTCGTCCAGCCGATCGCGTCCTCTCCGCGCGCCGGAGCGAAATCGAATCGGAATCTCTGCCCCGGCACTTCGCGCATCGTGGTGACAATGCGCTGCCAATAGGCTTTCCACGCGCCGGGGTTCGGCTTGCAGCGGTGCGTGTACGTGGTGCCGTTCATCTCCCAGCCCAGCACCAGCACGGCGTCCTCGAGCCCCAGACCGACCAGCCGCCGGGCCAGCGTGCGGAAGTGCCCGTCGAACCGGCCGTCGGCCCCGGCCGTGAGCAGCCGGTCCACCTCGGCGTCCGGCACGTCGGCCTCGTTCCGTTCCAGCATGGGCACGTTGAGCACGAACAGCCGGTTCTTGCGGGCGTCCCGCCACTTCGCCCACGGGTACAGGAAGTCCGGCCTGCCCTCGATGTTGGACCACAGGTCGCCCGGCAGGTAGGTGTGCCCCACGCGCGGCTCCCGGCCGCCCAGCCACCGCTTCAGACCGGCCATGCGCCACACCCCCTCCGGGCCCGAACCGAGGAACGCGCCGAACGGGATCTCGCGCGCGCCCTCGCCCGCCGGACCGCCCGCGGGCCCCGGCTGCGCCTGGTCCCGCCGCTGGTCCCGCAATTCCGAGCGGGCCTTACCGGAATTCGGAACGGAATCGCCGCGCCCGCCATTCTCCGGCTCCGTGAGGGCGGTGGTGGCAAGCAGGCCGGCGGTGACTGCTCCGATGCAGACGCCCGTCACGGCCAGTGGCCGGTGCGACATGGTGACTCCTTCCGGAGCGTAATCCGATCGGCATGTCTATTCCGCGACAGTAAACAGAGGAGCCGTCACATGGACTCCCGGGATGCTTTCTGATGGACCGAACGAGAATTCAGTCGCCCGCACGGCCCAGCGCCCCCGGCGCCCCGGCACCGGCCCCGGCCTCGCCGCGGGCCGCAGCGCGCGCGTCGGCGCCCGCACCGCCGCCCGCGGCCGAAGACCCCGCCGTACCGCCCGCGTTCGACACCGGCGTGCCCGCACTCCTGCTCCGCCTCGACCCCAACCCGTTCCACCACGGCACCCTGGGCGCGATCCGGTCACTGGGCCGTGCGGGCGTCGAGGTGCACGCGTTCGTCGAGTCGGCGCGCGACCCCGCCGGACACTCCCGCTACCTGCACCGCGCGTACGGGATGCCCCGCGGACCTGTCACGCCCGAGCGGCTGGCCGCCGTGCTGCGCCGTACGGCGGACCGGATCGGGCGGCCCGCCGTGCTCGTCCCGATGGACGACCTGAGCGCCGTCCTCGCCCCGCCCGTCACGGCCCGGCTGGGCGGGCGCTACCTGCTGCCCGCGCAGCCCGCGGGGCTGGCCGCGTCGGTGGCCGACAAGGAGCTGCTGGCGGCGCTGTGCCAGCGGCTCGACATCCCGCACCCGCGCACCGTGGTCCCCGCCGACGCGGCGGAAGCCGCCGCCGCCACGACGGAGCTGGGGCCGCCGGTCGTCGCGAAGTGGAGCCGCCCCTGGCTGCTGCCGGGCGCGGCGTCCGGGCTGCGCAGCACCACGCTGCTGCGCGGCCCCGACGAGGCGCGGCGCCTCTACGCCCGCAGCCGCGAGGCGGGCAGCCGCCTGCTGCTCCAGGCGCGGCTGCCCGGCGGACGCGGCGCCGACTGGTTCTTCCACGGCTGCTTCACCGCCACCGCGGGCTGCCTCGGCGGCGGCGCCGGACGCAAGGACCTCGCCTGGCCCGCGGGCGCCGGACTGACCGCCGTCGGCAGCTGGCTGCCCAACCCCGTGGTCGAGGCGACCGCCGCCCGGTTGGCCGCACACCTCGGCTACCGGGGCATCCTCGACCTCGACTTCCGGTTCGACCCCGTCTCCGGCACGTACCACCTGCTGGACTTCAACCCGCGGCCCGGCGCGCAGTTCCGCATCTTCGCGGACGCGGACGCGGACGGCGCCGGGCTGGACGTCGTACGCGCCCTGCACCTGGATCTGACCGGGCGCGCGGCGGCCGTCGTAGCGGCTGCTCCCCGGCGGAGTGACGGCGCCGTCCGGTGCCATGGGCGGGCACCTGACGCCGGGCGCGTCTTCGTGGCCGAGAACTACGCGCTGCTGTCCTCCCTGGCGTCGCTCGCCGCCGCGGCACGCGGCCCGGCGGCGCG
Source organism: Streptomyces armeniacus (assembly GCF_003355155.1). NCBI lineage: Bacteria > Bacillati > Actinomycetota > Actinomycetes > Kitasatosporales > Streptomycetaceae > Streptomyces > Streptomyces armeniacus. Next base: position 4,613,812 of record NZ_CP031320.1, read on the forward strand.
CGACGGGCGGAGCGACGGGCGGAGCGACGGCCGGACGGGGCCCCTGGGGCTCGTACGCGCCGCACGCGGCCCGGCGGGCGAGCGTACGCAGCGTGAGGCGGCCTGGTTCGCCGGGGACGACCCGGCGCCGTTCGCCGCCATGGCGCTCGCCTGGGGCGGACACGGCGTCAGGAAGGGGCTGCACCGCCTGGCGCGGGCGCGGCGGGGCCGCGGGGCCGCGCCGGAAAGCAGGCCCCCGGTGGGATCCGCCGCCGTACCGGACGTCGATGCCGCGCCGAGAAGCGACACCGCACGGGGCGGTAACGCCGCGCCACGCCGTGGCACCGCGCCGCGCGGTGCCACGGCACCGGGCAGCGACGCCGCACCACAGCACAGCGACCACTCAACGCGAAAGGACGGGAACCAGACATGTTCGACCTGCTAGTCGTGGGCGCCGGCCCGTACGGGCTCTCCATCGCCTCCCATGCCGCCGCCACCGGACTGAACGTACGCGTGCTCGGCAGGCCGATGGCCTCCTGGCGCGACCACATGCCGCGCGGGATGCTCCTCAAGTCCGAACCCTGGTCGTCGAGTCTGTCCGACCCGGCGGGTACGCACACCCTCGCCGGTTACTGCGCCGCCTACGGCGTACGGGCCGAGCACGGCAGCCCGCTGCCCCTCGACACGTTCACCGACTACGGCATGTGGTTCGCCGAACGGGCCGCGCCCGCCGTCGAGGACCGCACCGTGACCGCCGTACGGCCGGTCCCGCGCGGCCGCGGGTTCCGGATCGAGACCGCCGACGGCGAGGTGTTCGGCGCCAGGGCGGTGGCGCTCGCTGTCGGAGTGATGCCCTTCGTGCACACCCCGGAGGTGCTGCGGGGACTGCCGTCGGAACTCGCCACGCACAGCAGCCGGCACCGCGACCTGTCCGCGTTCGCGGGCAAGGACGTCACCGTGATCGGCGCAGGCCAGGCCGCCCTGGAGACCGCCACCCTGCTCACCGAACAGGGCGCCACCGCACGGCTCGTAGCCCGCGCACCCCGCATCAACTGGAACTCGCCCCCGCAGCCCCTCGAACGCGGCCTCCTCCGCGCGCTCCGCGACCCCCACTGCGGACTCGGCACCGGCTGGCCCAGCTGGGTCTGGTCCGAGGCGCCCTGGGCCGTACGCGGGCTGCCCGGCGCGCTGCGCACCCGTATCGCCGGGCGCGCGCTCGGCCCCGCCGGGGCGTGGTGGCTGCGCGAACGCTTCGAGTCCGCCGTACCGGCGCTGCTCGGGCGGCGGCTGCTGGGCGCGAGCCGTACGGGTGGGGTGGGCGGTGGCGGTGCGAGCGGAGCGGGCGGGGCCGTGCGGCTGCACCTGGCCACCGACGGTGGCACGGAGTCGGTCCTCGAGACCGAGCACGTGATCGCCGCGACCGGCTTCGCACCCGGCCTGGACCGGCTGCGGCTCCTCGACCCCGCCCTGCGCGGCAGCCTCCGTACGGTCGCGGGCAGCCGCGGGCCGGAACTGGACAGCCGCTTCCAGTCGTCCTGGCCGGGCCTGTACTTCGCCGGACTCCTGGCCGCCCCGGCCTTCGGTCCGGCGATGCGCTTCGTCCACGGCGCGGCCTTCACGGCCGCCCGCCTGGTGTCCGGCGTCCACCAGGACGCGGGCGGCGCCCGCCCGGACCGCGACCGCGTCCTGATGCCGGCGTAGTGCCTTGGGCCTGGCGGCGGGCGCTTCGTACGTGCGCCGTGCGGTTGTCGACCATGCCGCCGGGCTCTCTGGTCGGTGGCTGAGCGCCGCGGCGGCGGGAGGGGGTGCGGTTGCCCGCGCCCCCTCCGGCCCCCGGTGGCGGGGGGAGCGGTGCCCGGGGCGCGGGCCCGTCTGCGGTGGAGCCGCAGCTTCTTTCCGCCGCCGCGCGGCGCAATTGGTACGGGCAGTGTCCGGCGGATTGGCGAACGCCTCGGCCGCTTGCGGTTGTTGGGTCGTTCCGCCGGACTCTGTCCGTCGTGGCCGGAAGCCGTCACGGGCCCAGCGGGGTTCGCAGGTTCGGTTGGAGCAGGTCGCCGTGGGCGGCGACCAGGGTGTCGCACAGGGACCAGATGCGGTCCACCGGGAGGGCCGCCGCGGTGGCCGGGTCCGTCATCGCCGCGTGCCGGATGTGGCGCGGATCGCCGTCCGTCGCGGCCCGTACGGTCAGCTCGTTCACGTTCACGTACGAGCGGTTGAGCGCGGCGCACTGCGGCGGCAGGGCGTCGATACGGGTGGGCTGCACTCCCTGTGAGTCGACCAGGCAGGGCACCTCGACGACGGCGCCCGCGGGGAGTTCGGGGATCAGGCCGCGGTTAAGCACGTTGCCGTAGACCGTACGGGGCGTGCCGGTGACGACGCTGTGGACGATCTGTGGCGCGTACTCCATGGTGCCCTCGACGGGCAGCGGCTCGCCCGCGGCGAGTGCCGCGCGGGTCTTCTCGTAGCTGGCGGTGTTCTCCTCCGTGATGCCGAGGTACGCGCCCACCGGCAGCCGCAGCCGGCTGACTTCGCTGTCGTGGTGCAGATACCACGGCACGTACTCGGAGGAGTGCTCGCTCGTCTCCGTCGGGTAGTGGCCGAGCCGCCGGTACATGTCGACGCGGACCCGGCGCAGCAGCTGCGGGTCGCGTTCGATGGCCTCGTCCAGCAGCGGGTACAGGTTCCGCCCGTCCTCCCGGTGCTCGAAACGCAGCACCCACGCCTGATGGTTGACACCGGCGGCGAGGTACGAGACGTCCTCGTACGGGACGCCGACGAGCTTCGACAGGTCGTGCATCGTCCAGTGCACGGAGTGGCAGAGTCCGACGACGCGCAGCCGGGGGGCGACCTCCCGCAGGTACATGACGTTCATCGCCATCGGGTTGGTGTAGTTGAGCAGGAGCGCGTCCGGGCAGACGGCCTGCATGTCGGCGGCGAGCGCGCGGAGCACCGGGAACGTACGGAGCGCGCGGAAGATGCCGCCGATGCCGAGGGTGTCGCCGATGGTCTGGCGCAGCCCGAAACCGGCGGGCACGTCGAAGTCCGTACGGGTGGCAGCGGCCATGCCGACCTGGATCATGTTGATGACGAAGTCCGCGCCCTCCAGGGCCTCCCTGCGGTCGGGGTGTGCGGTGATGACCGGGGTGGCGCCGCGCTCGGCGGCGATGTGGCGGGCGGCGCCCTCGGCGGTGGCGAGCCGTTCGGGGTCGATGTCGTGCAGGGCGATACGGGCGTCGCGCAGCTCGGAGAAGGCGAACAGGTCGGCGAGCAGGCCCTGCGTGAACACGACGCTGCCCGCGCCTACGAAAACAATCTTGGTGCCGGTCATCGGTGGGTCCTCTGGTTCGGGTGGTGCGAGTGGTCCGGGTGGTCTGCGTCGGACGGAGGCGGGGACGCGGGCGCGGGCGCGGGCGCGGACGTCTGAACGGACGCGGGCGCGGGCCTGTGCGCGGCGGCCACGGCCTCGTCCCAGTCGGGCTGCGCCGCGGTGCCGCCGTGCGCACGGGTGGACAGGGCGCCGCAGGCGGCGGCGAGCTGGAGCGCGCGGGCGGTGTCCTCGCCGCGCAGGAGGGCGGCGAGGAACCCGGCGTCGAAGCTGTCGCCCGCGCCGACCGTGTCGAGCGGGTCGACGGGAACGGGCGCGGCACGCCACGTACGGATGCCGTCGTGCGCGAGGGCGCCGTCGGCGCCGTTCTTGACGGCCACCAGCGGGCCGTACCCGGCGAGTTCGGCGGCGGCCGCCGTAAGGGCGTCGGCCCCCGTCACGGGGGCGGCCCCGAGGGACGCGGCCAGGGCGTGCGCCTCGTCCGCGTTCGGCAGCAGGAAGTCCGTACGGCGCAGCACCGGCGCGAGCAGCTCCGGGTCCCAGCTCCGGTCCGGATCGTCGTTGGTGTCCAGGGAGGTGGTGGCGCCGTGTGCCTGCGCGGCGCGGAACACCTCGGGCAGCGCCCGTGCCAGCTCCGGCAGCAGGAAGAACGACGCCGCGTGCACGTGCCGGGTCCCGCCCAGCAGCGCGCCGGGCACGTCGTGCGGTCCGGTCGCTGGCAGGCAGCCGGGCGCGGTGAGGATGGCCCGATCGGTGCCGCGCGTGAGCACGGTGGTGAGCGGCGTCGGCAGCTCGGGGTCGGTGGTGAGGGCGCCGGTGTCGACGCCCCGTTCGGCCAGCGCATGCCGTACGAAGGCGCCCGCGGGGTCGTCGCCGACGCGGCCGGCGAAGGCCACCCGCAGGCCGAGGCGTGCGGCGCCGCACGCCGCGATGGCGGCGGAGCCGCCGAGGACGAGGCTGCCGTGGGCGACGAGTTGTTCGCGCTGGCCGTAGGCGAGGGCGCCGGGCACGGGGCCGAGGACGACGTCCGGGTTGGCGTCGCCGATCACGAGCAGGTCAAAGGGTGGGGACATGGTGGTTCCTGGGTCCTGTTTCCGGTTTCCGGGCTCCGTACGGAACCCGAACGGGCCCCGTACGGAGCCGTATCGAGCCCCGCACGGAACGTCGTGCGTACGGAGGGCGGGCGGCGCCGCGTCAGCCCTTCAGGCCGCTCGACGTGAGCGACTGGATGAACGTCTTCTGGGCCAGCAGGAAGGCCACCAGGACCGGCAGCACCGTGATGACGTTGCCCGCCATCACCGCCGACCACCGGGTGTGGTGCTGTCCCTGGAAGGTGGTGAGTCCCAACTGCAGGGTGTACTGGGTGTCGTGGTTGATCGCGATGAGCGGCCACGTCAGGTCGTTCCAGGTGGACAGGAACGTCAGCACGGCCACCGTCGCCAGTGCGGGCCGCGCCAGCGGGAGCACGATCGAGAACAGCACGCGCAGCCGCGAGCAGCCGTCGATCCACGCCGCCTCCTCCATCTCCCGCGGCAGCGCGAGGAAGAACTGCCGGAAGAGGAACACGGCGAACGGCGTGACCAGCGCGGGCACGATGAGCGCGCCGAGGGTGTCGATCAGCCCGAGCCGCTTCATCACCAGGAACGTCGGGATCATGGTCAGCTGGAACGGGATGACCATAGTCGCCAGCATCAGCCCGAGCAGCAGCCGCGACCCGGCGAAGCGCATCCGTGCGAACGCGTACCCGCCGAGCGAGCCGAGCAGCAGGTTCGAGAGCACCGCGACGCCGGAGACGACGAGCGAGTTGGCGAACCAGCGGGGGAACATCGCGTTCCCCAGCACGTACCGGTAGCCGCCCAGGTCGATGCCCTCGGGCCACAACGCGGGCGGGAAGCGGTTGATCTCGGCGTCCGTCATCACGGAGCTCAGCAGCAGCCACAGCAGCGGCAGGGCGAAGCCGAGCGCGAGCGGCGCCAGCACCAGGTGCCACGCGCTGAACGGCAGCCGCCGCCCCGGCGGGCGCCGTACGGGCGTCGTTTTCCACGCCGCCGCACCGCCCGCCGGGGTGGGTGCGGACGGTGCCGTCTCCGCGGTGTGAGCGGTGTGCGTCATCGCGCGGCTCCTTCCTTCAGTACGGCAGGAGCCGCCTCGGGCGCCGCCTCCGTACGGGCGGACTGCCGCCGCCGGGTGAGCCGGAGCGCCGCGCCCGCCACGAACAGGGCGAGGGCGAGCACGTACGCGGCGGCCGCGCCGTATCCGGCCGTGAACGTGCGGAACGCCTGCTCCCACACGAAGTACACGATCACCGTGGTCGAGCCCAGCGGCCCGCCCTTCGTGGTCACGTACACCAGGTCGAAGACCTGCAGTGCCTGGATGAACTGCCACAGCAGCAGGAAGATCCCGACCGGCGTGAGCGTCGGCAGCGTGATGTGCCGCAGCACGCGCCACCGTCCCGCCCCGTCCAGCCGCGCGGACTCCACCAGCTCCGGCGGCACGTCCTGGAGCGCGGCCAGGAAGACGACGACGCAGAAGCCGACGCCGCTCCAGAGGGAGATCAGCACCAGCAGGTAAAGCGCCTGATCCGGGTCGCTGAGGAAGCCCTGCGGGGAGATGCCGAGCTTGTGCAGCAGCGAGTTGGCCGCGCCGAACTGCGGGTCGAGGATGAACGAGAACAGCACACCCTGCGCCGTCGCCGAGACGACGAACGGGATGAAGACCAGCGTGCGGTAGAGGCCGATGAGCCGGATGCGGCGGTTCAGGGCGAGGGCCAGCGCGAGGCCCCCGGCGAGGCTCAGGGGCACGTACAGGCCTGCGTATACGAGGGTGTTGCTCACGGCGGTGTGGAAGTTCGGGTCCTCCGCCAGCGCGCGGTAGTTGTCCAGGCCGACCCAGCGGCCCGGCGTGACCAGGTCATCCGCGCGGAACGACAGCAGCAGCGACCAGATCACCGGGATGATGCCCAGCCCGAGGATGATCACGGTGGCGGGCGCGGTGAACGTCCACGCGGTGGCCGTCTCCCGGCGGGCGCGCCGGGTGCGGGCACGCCGCCGCTCGGCGGCACGCGGTTCGAGGGTGACGGGGCGCGGCACTATCGCCATGACGGTCTTCCGTCCGGTCGTACGGCGCGCTGTGTCCGTACGGTGCGCTGCATCCGTACGGCGCGCTCCCGTACGGAGCCCTCTCGCCGTACGGCGCGCTCTGGTCCTGCGGTTCGCTCTGCTCGCATGGCGGCCTTCCTCATCGGGGGATCAGCAGGGCTGCGTTGGCCTTGTCGGCGCACTGGCGCAGCGCCTCCGCCGGGCTGCGCCTGCCGAGCAGCACGGCGACGATCGCCTCGCCCAGCGCCTGCGAGATCTGCGGGTACGCGGGGTGCACCGGCCGTACCCGCGCGGTCTCCAGCGCCTTGGTGAACACCGGCAGCCCTTCCGTACGCGCCGAGTGCCGCCGCCACTCCGGGCGCCGCTCGGTGGCCGTGCTGAGGGGGAGGCTGCCGGCGGCGATGCCCCAGCGGGCGTCCTGTTCGGGCTGGATCATCCAGGTGACGAACTCGACGGCGGCACGGGACCGCGCGTCGCCGTTGTCGAAGACGGTCCAGGTGTCCGGGCCGGAGATGGTGACGGAGCGGCCGTTGTAGCCGGGCAGCGGCACCACGCCGTAGTCGACCTTCGCGTCGAGGATGTCGGGGAGCTGCCACGGGCCCGTCGCCACCATGGCCATCCGGCCGCCCATGAACACCTGGTACATCTGCTCGCCGCCGGGCTTCGGATCGACGTACACGCTCTTGTCGCGGACCAGCCGCGCCAGCGTCTCCAGGGCGCGTACGCCCTGCCGTTCGAAGCCGATGCCGCGCCCGTCGTCGGCGACCACCTCGCCGCCCAGGTCCCAGACCATCGGCCAGAGCCGCCAGACGGTGTCCTCGTCCCCGGTGCCCGGCCAGCCGGTGCCGAAGACGCCGCGCCCCGCGTCGGTGAGCCGCCGGGCCGTTGCGACGAACTCGTCCCAGGTCCAGCCCGGTTCGGGGAACGGCACGCCGGCCGCGCGGAACAGCTTCTTGTTGTAGACGACGGACAGCGAGTCGAGCAGGGCGGGCGCGGCGCGCAGCCGCCCGTTGAGGGTGACGGCCTCGCGGGCGGCGGGCCAGTAGCCGTTCCAGCGGGTGGCGCCGCCGCGCAGCGGCTCGGTGAGGTCCACGACGCTGGGGCTGCGGGCGACGCTGGCGAGGTCCGAGCCGAAGACGTAGGCGATGTCCGGGAACGAACCGGACGCCAGCGCCGCCGTCACCTTCTGCAGCATGGCGTCCGCCAGCACCCCGCCGCCGCCCGCGTCCACGCGGATACGGGGGTGCGTGCGGTTGAACTCCGTCACCAGCTGCTCGATCGCCTTGCGGCCGGTGTCGCTCTGCCCGTGCCACAGCTCGACGGTGACCGTGCCGTCGGCGCTGACACCGTCGGAGGCACCGGCCGAGCACCCGGCGGCCAGCGGTACGCCCACGGCGGCCGGCGTGAGCGCGGCGGCGCCGCGCAGCAGCCGGCGCCGGGGGAGGGGTCGGGTCATGGCGGTCTCCTTACGCGGGAAGGACACGCGGCGGGCGTACGGGCTCCCCGCGGATACGGATGACGGGCAGCGGGGAGCCGTACGGGTGGATGTACGGCGGGTGGTGCGGTGGTGCGCCGTACGGAGATGGGAGAGAGGCCGCGCGGGGCGCGCGCCGCGTCAGCAGGTGCGGTGGACGTAGCCGTCGCTGCCGGGCGTGGAGACGGCCACGTCGCGGCGTACGATGCTCAGCTCGCCGCCCCAGCCGTCGCACGCCTTCCGCAGGCCCTCGTCGGTGTACTCGACCACCACGACGTGGTTGTCGAACGCGGCGGCGTACTCGTCGCACTCGTTCCACGGAGCGCACTCCTCCGCGACGGCGAAGTCCAGCCCCGTCTCGGCGCGGCTGCCGGCGAGTTCGACCGTGTTCTTCTGGGCGGCGGCCAGGCCGCGGGAGTGCGCGTGCGCGGACAGCAGGGTGACGAACGCCTTGGCGTCCGCGGCGGTCAGCAGGTCCTGGGAACGGGTGTAGCTGTCGTAGTTGTCGGGCTCGACGGCGTCGAAGCCCTTGTCGGCGCAGCCGTCCGTCCACTTGTTGACCCGCTCGGCGACGCGTTCGCGCTTGGCGGCGGTGCCGATGTCGAGCAGCGCCTCGTCCCAGTCGGGGTCGATGACGACGTCGCCGTTCTCGTCCCGCAGCAGCAGGTCGGCGGGCCAGTCGCCGGTCTCGCCGGGCTGGACCTGGAAGGCGTTGACGTAGCAGATGTTGTAGAGGCCGGCGGCCGGCTCCGCCGTACGGTCCCGGCTGACCACCTCGGTGCCGGCGGGCGGGTCGTACGCGCCGCCGATCTGGTAGTCGAAGCCGGCTCCCGGCGGCGGCAGCTCCGGCTCGGCGGCGCTGGCGCGGGACGGCGTGTTGCCGGTGATTCCGGCGGCGACGAGTGCGGCGGCGGCCAGGGCGGCGGCGACCCAGGGGCGCCGGCGGCGCAGGGCGTGAGTGGCAGGCATGGCGTGCTGCTCCATCAATCGCGGGTACGACCCCGCCTCGGACGACGCTGCACTGCACGCGCTCCTGGCGACTCAGGCCGGGCTCCGGACATCGTCCGCTACCGGCTGGGCGCACCTCTACGGTGCCGGGTGGACACCACCCTGGGCACTGGCAGGATCAAAGCGCGTCGCACCGCACACGTCAAGAGTTCGAACTTGAGCAAGTTCGCAAAAGTGCGCAAGATCGTGCCTGGGGCATGTGCCCGGCCCTCGGGTCAACTGCTCATCCGGTGCTGGAGCCGGGCAGGTCAGCTGCGCTTTTCCGCATCGTGCGCGGCTGATCAGGGATACACTCACCGACATGCTCAAGAGTGATCGCTTGAACCGGATCATCGACCACGTCGCCGCCGAAGGCAGCGTGGACGTCCAGGGGCTGGTCACCCTGCTGGGCGTGTCCGGTGCGACCGTACGCCGCGACCTGCAGGAGCTGCACGAGCGCGGCATGCTCCAGCGCACCCACGGCGGAGCGGTCACGGCCGCGTTCGAGCAGCCCGTGCGGCACCGCGCGGGGCGGCAGCGGGCGGAGAAGCAGCGCATCGCCGCCGCCGCGGCTCAACTCGTGCCCGAGGGCGCCGTGGTGGGACTGACCGGCGGCACGACGGTCACCGAGGTCGCGCGGGCGCTGGCCGGGCGCGGCGGCATCACCGTGGTCACGAACGCCGTGAACATCGCCGCCGATCTGGTCGTACGCCCCGACATCCAGCTCGTCGTCATCGGCGGCAACGCGCGCTCGCAGAGCTACGAGCTGGTCGGCCCGGTCGCGGAACGGGTGCTGGACGAGTACCACATCGACATCAGCTTCATCGGCGTGGACGGGCTGACCGTACGGCGCGGCTGCAGCACCCACGACGAGATGGAGGCGCACACGGACCGCGCGTTCCTGCGCAACAGCACGCGTGCGGTGGTCGTCGCCGACCACACCAAGATCGGCAAGATCACCTTCGCCCGGATCTGCCCGCTGACCGACATCAGCACGGTGGTCACCGACGGCGCGGCGGACGAGGCGGAGACGGCGGCGATCCGCGCGCTGGGCGTGCAGGTGCTCACGGCCTGATCGGGCACCGTACGGTGGCGCCCGGCCACCGTACGGAGCGCCGCGCGCGGCCCACCGTACGGTCGCGTTCCGGCACCGTACGCCCGTATGGTGCCGCCCGCCCGTACGGTCGCGCCCCACCCGCCGCGGGTAGGGCGCGACCGCACTGTGCTCAGAGCGTTGCCGCGCTGCGTTCAGAGCGCTGCCGCGCTGTGCTCAGAGCGCTGCCGCGCTCCCTGTCGCGCCCAGTACGCCGAGGATCCGGGCCACCTCGTCCGCCATGGCCTCGCGCGCGGGCCCCAGGTAGCGGCGCGGGTCGACCAGTTCGGGCCGCTGCGCGAGGACGTCCCGTACGGCGCCGGTGAACACCGCGTTGAGGTGCGTGGAGAGGTTCACCTTGCGGATGCCGGCCGTCACGGCGGCCGCGAGCGTGCCGTCCGGCACCCCGGACGAGCCGTGCAGGACGAGCGGCACCGGCACCGCCTCCCGCAGCCGCGCGACGAGCGCGAGGTCCAGCTCCGCGCGGCGCTCGGTCATCGCGTGCGACGAACCGACGGCCACCGCCAGCGCGTCCACGCCCGTCTCCTCGACGAAGCGGGCGGCCTCGCCGGGGTCGGTGCGTACGCCGGGCGCGTGCGCACCGTCCTTGCCGCCCACCTCGCCGAGTTCGGCCTCCACCCAGACGCCCCGCTCGTGGCACCAGGCGGTGATCTCGCGCGTCCGGCCGACGTTCTCGGCCCACGGCAGCCGCGAGCCGTCGTACATCACCGAGGCGAAGCCGCAGTTCACCGCCTCGTGGATGAGCTCCGTACGGGTCGCGTGGTCCAGGTGCAGCGAGGCGGGCGTACGGGTGGCCGCGACGGCCGCCGTCGCGGCGGCGGCGAGGGGGCGCAGCGCACCGCGGTACGCCACGGCGTTCTCGCTGACCTGCACCACGACCGCCGCATCGGCCTGTTCCGCGCCGGCCAGCACCGCCTCCAGCTGCTCCAGCAGGACGGCGTTGAACGCGCCCACGCCGTGGCCGCGTTCGCCCGCCGCCCGTACCAGGTCTCCGGTGCCGAGCAGCGTCACGACGCGTCCTCCAGCACCACGGAACGGGTCAGGTGCGGCGGGCTGTCCACGTCGCGCCCGAGCGTGGCGGCCAGCTCCGCGGCCACCCGCTGGGCCTTGACCAGCTCGGCCAGCGGGTCCAGCCCCGAGGGCCGTACGAGGTGGGCACCCGTGGCCGCGATCTGCCCGTCCAGCCCCGCCGGCAGCGCCGCCGCGCCCAGCGGCCAGACGGCGCGGCCGGGGGCGGCGATGCCGATGGGGCCGTGGCGGTACTCCATCGCCGGGTACGACTCGGTCCACCAGGCGGCGGCCTCGCGCACCTTCAGCGCGGCCTCCTGCGCCAGCCCGTACGTCCAGCCCGCGCCGAGGAAGGTGATCTGCGGCGCCGCGAGGACCCGTTCGTCCAGCTCCTCGGTCACCGCCGTGTCCGCGTCGCGCAGCGCCGCGGACAGGTCCTCGCCCAGGTGGGCGCGGAGCAGGATCATCTGGGAGGTGGGGAAGCGGGTCTGTACGACGGACCGCTCGTCGGCGAAGTCCAGTACGACGCTGTCGTCGGCCAGGGCTCCGGCAGGCCCGTCCGGCACCGCTGTCAGGGCGGTGCTGCGGATACGGCCGCGCACCCGCTCCAGGGCGTGCAGCACCTCGGTGGTCGTGCCGGAACGGGTCAGCGCGAGCACCCGGTCGTACTCGCGGTCCAGCGGCGCCTCGGACGCGGCGAACGCGTCGGTGCGGCCGTGGCCCGCGGCCTCGCGCAGGGCCGCGTACGACTGCGCCATGAACCAGGACGTGCCGCAGCCGATCACCGCCACCCGCTCGCCGGGCTGCGGCAGCGCCGCCGCGTGGCGCGGCAGCAGGTCCACCGCCTGCCGCCAGCAGGCGGGCTGGGATGCGATCTCGTCCGCGGTGTGCGACATGGCCTCTCCTACGACGCGGGGCCGCCCGGCCCCTGGAATCCGACGGTGCTGCGCAGAACTGCGCACTCACCCTGCTCAAAGCTGAGCATATTCCGCTGTTCTATCAGAAGCGCGCAGACGGCGCGAGGGCGCGTGAGGGGAGCGCGGGCGCGTGCCCGCGCACGCATGCGGCAGCGGGGGACACCGGGAGGCGCGAGGAAGGGAACCGTTCAGCTGATCCGCAGGGCCAGGAAGAAGTCGAGCTTGTCCTCGAGCCGGGACAGGTCACGGCCCGTCAGCTGTTCGATCCGGCCCATGCGGTACCGCAGGGTGTTGACGTGCAGATGCAGCCGTGCGGCGCACCGCGTCCACGAGCCGTCGGCGGCGAGGAACGCCTCCAGCGTCGGGATCAGCTCCGCGCGGTGCCGCCGGTCGTAGTCCCGCAGCGGGTCCAGCAGCCGGGCGGTGAAGGCACGCCGTACGTCGTCCGGTACGAACGGCAGCAGCAGCACGTGCGACGCCAGCTCCTCGTGCCCGGCCGCACACACGGTGCCGCGCCGCGCCGCCGCCACGCGCCGCGCGTGCCGCGCCTCCTCCAGGGCGCCGCGCAGTCCCTCCGCCGAGTGCACCGTCGCGCTCACGCCGAGGGTGAGCCTGCCGTCGCCGGAGAGGCCGCGTTCCATCGGCTCGCGCACGCTCTCCAGCAGCGCGCCCGCCGAGATCCCGCCGCCGCCGGACTCGCCGCCCGCACCCGTGTCCGAGCCGCCCCCGGCCTCCGCGTCTGCGTCCGCCTCCGTGTCCGCGCCCGTGGCCGTGGCCGGCAGCGGCACCAGCGCGACGGCCTCGCCGCCCGTGTGGGCCACCGCGACCCGGTCGGCTGCCGCGGCCCCGCCGGCCTCCGCCGTACCGGGCCCGACCAGCAGCTCCTCCAGCAGCGCCTGGGCCACCGGGCCGCCGTCGATCGGCTCGCCCTTCTCGCCCTCCTGCCCCCACTCCACGCGCGCCACCACGACCTGCCAGTGCGGCGCCGTGCCCAGCCCCGGCAGGAGTACGGGCGCCGCTACCCGCAGCCGCGCGGCGGTCTCCGCGGGCGGCGCGCCCGACTGCACCAGCTCCAGCACCTCCTGGGCGAGCCGCCTGCGCACCGTACGGGAGGCGTCCCGCCGGTCGCGTTCGACGGCGATCAGCTGGGTCACGCCGTCCAGCAGGTCGAGCCGTTCGGCGGGCCAGTCGCCCGCGTCCGCCTCCACGGCCAGCAGCCAGTCGGAGAGCACCGTCTGACGCAGGTCTCCCTCGCCGGTACGGACGGGGAAGAGGGTGTACGCGACGCCGTCCACGGTGGCGCGGTACGGGCCGGGCCGTCCGGTGCGTACGGCCGCCAGGTGCTCACCCGCGAGGCGCGCCCGTACGGTGGCGGGCAGCTCCCGTACGGTGTCGCCCCGTGCCGCGCCCGTACCCGCCGCGGCGGACCTCCCACCCGCGGCGGACCCCGCGCCCGTACCCGCGGCGGACCCCGCGCCCGTACCCGCGGCGGACCCCGCGCCCGTACCGGCGCCCGAAACCGTGCCCGCGCCCGCCACCGGCCGCCCCGTCGGGGACAGCACCCACGCCCGCAGGTCCAGGTCCGAGTCGAGCAGGTCCAGCACCACGTCCGCGCCGCCGCCCGCCGGTCCGGAGGACATCAGGCGGCGGTGCCGGTCCACGACCGCCGCGAGGTCGCCCGCCCGCTCCGTCGACACCTGCCGCACCACGTGCTCGGTGATCGTCGCGAACGCGACGTCCTCGTCCACCGCGAACAGCGGCAGCCGGTGCCGGTTGCACGCGACGACCATGTCCTCCGGTACGGCCCCCAGCTCCGCCTCGCCCGCCGCCAGCCCCGCCACCCCGGCCGCGGCCAGGATGCGTACGAACGGCTCCGAGTCCTCGGGCGTACGGCGCCACGCCAGGCCCGTGAGCACCAGTTCGCCGCCGGAGAGGTAGCGGCTGGGGTCGCGCAGGTCAGTGGTCATCACGCCGCGGACCGTACGGTCCAGCTCCGCCTCGCCGCCGAGCAGCCGCAGCCCGAGTGAGCTGGTCTCCAGGAGTGCGCGGAGCCGCATGTCGTCGCCCGCCGTTCCGTTGCATGATGGCCGTGTGTGCTGAGGCGTGTGCCGGGACGTGTGTGCTGAGTGCGCTCGTACGTGAGTGCCGGGTCGCGGCTTTCGTTGGAATCTACAAGACCGGGCACCCGGGCAGCCAATTGGTTCATGTTTTCGGTGACTGCACCGCGCCGCGCGCACCTCGGTCTACTTGGGCCACACCCGTGAACGGCACATGAACGGCTCCGGTGCCCCCACGCTCCCGGAGCCAGGCTCCCGGCCCCCCGGCCGTACGGCCTCAGAGCGACCCGAGAAGAGACACCACATGGAGTTCCTGCGTCCCGCCAGCTGGGAGGAAGCGCTCGCCGCCAAGGCCGAGCACCCCTCGGCTGTCCCCATCGCGGGCGGCACCGACGTGATGGTCGAGCTCAACTTCGACCACCGCCGGCCCGAGTACCTGCTCGACCTCAACCGCATCGGCGAGCTGTACGACTGGGAGGTGGGCGAGGAGCAGGTGCGGCTCGGCGCCTCCGTCTCCTACACCAGGATCATCGACAACCTCCGCACCGAGCTGCCCGGCCTGGCCCTCGCGGGCCACACCGTCGGCTCGCCGCAGATCCGCAACCGCGGCAGCGTCGGCGGCAACCTGGGCGCCGCGTCGCCCGCCGGCGACTCGCACCCGGCACTGCTCGCGGCCGGCGCCGAGGTGGAGGCCGAATCCGTACGCGGCACCCGGCTGATCCCGGTGGAGGAGTTCTTCACCGGCGTGAAGCGGCACGCGCTCGCCGAGGACGAGCTGATCCGCGCCGTGCGCATCGCCAGGGCGGACGGGCCGCAGCAGTTCTCCAAGGTCGGCACGCGCAACGCGATGGTCATCGCCGTCTGCGCCTTCGGTATCGCCCTGCACCCGCGCAGCCGCACGGTCCGTACGGGCATCGGCTCCGCCGCACCCACCCCCGTACGGGCCCGCGCGGCCGAGGACTTCCTGAACGCCGCGCTCGAGGAAGGCGGCTTCTGGGACAGCGGCCGCACCCTCACCCCCTCCGTGGCCCGGCAGTTCGCCGAGCTCGCCGCGGGGGCCTGCAACCCGATCGACGACGTGCGCGGCAGCGCGAAGTACCGCCGCCACGCGGTGTCCGTGATGGCCCGCCGCACCCTCGGCTGGACCTGGGAGAGCTACCGCGGTGCCCGCGGCACCGGAGCAGCCGGCGGCGCCGGAGAAGGAGGTGCGCAGTGCGCGTGACATTCCGCGTCAACGGACGCCCGTACGAGGCCGACGACGTGTGGGAGGGCGAGTCCCTGCTGTACGTGCTGCGCGAGCGGATGGGCCTGCCCGGCTCCAAGAACGCCTGCGAGCAGGGCGAGTGCGGCTCATGTACGGTCCGCCTCGACGGCGACCCCGTCTGCGCCTGCCTCGTCGCGGCGGGCCAGGCCGAGGGCCGCGAGATCGTCACCGTGGAAGGCCTGGCCGACTTCGCCCGCGAGCGCGACGCGAAGGCCTGCGGCACGGGCGCGTGCGGTGAGGCCCCGGCCGGCGGCACCTCCGACGGGAACGGCGGCACGTCCGGCGGCACCTCCGTGGACGCCGCCCAGCGCTGGGAGGCGCGGCCCACCGCGCCCGACGCCGAACTGGCCCCGGTGCAGCAGGCGTTCATCGACGCCGGCGCCGTCCAGTGCGGCTTCTGCACCCCCGGCCTGCTGGTCGCCGCCGACGAGCTGATCGAACGCAACCCGCAGCCGTCGGACGCCGACATCCGCGAGGCCCTCTCCGGCAACCTCTGCCGCTGCACCGGCTACGAGAAGATCCTCGACGCCGTCCGCCTCGCCGCGGCACGCGGCGGCGTGGCCGAACCCGCCGGGACCACAGGAACGGGGGCGTGAGCACCGTGAACGGAGTCACCCGTACGCCCACCAGCCTCTCCCAGGGCAGCCAGACCCGCGGCGGCATCGGCGAGTCGACGCTGCGCCCGGACGGCACCCTCAAGGTGACCGGCGAGTTCGCGTACTCGTCGGACATGTGGCACGAGGACATGCTGTGGGGCTTCACCCTCCGCAGCCCGCACGCGCACGCCGAGATCGTCTCGATCGACACGTCCGAGGCGCTCCGGCAGGCCGGTGTCCATTCCGTGCTGACCTACGACGACCTCCCCGCCGAGGTGAAGCACTACGGCCTGGAGATCCAGGACACCCCCGTACTGGCGCACGGCCGCGTACGGCACCACGGCGAGCCCGTCGCCATCGTCGCCGCCGACCACCCGGAGACCGCACGCAGGGCCGCCGCCAAGATCAGGGTGGAGTACGCCGAACTGCCCGTCGTCCACGACGAGGAGTCCGCGACCGCCCCCGGCGCGCCCCTGCTGCACCCCGGCCGCGACGACCACCACGCCGAGCACGTCCCGCACCCGAACATCGTGCACCGCCAGCCCATCGTCCGCGGCGACGCGGACGCCGCGAAGGCGCGCGCCGACGTGGTGGTGAGCGGCGAGTACGAGGTCGGCATGCAGGACCAGGCGTTCCTCGGCCCCGAGTCCGGTCTCGCCGTGCCCGCCGAGGACGGCGGCGTCGACCTGTACATCGCCACGCAGTGGCTGCACGCCGACCTCCGGCAGATCGCCCCCGTACTGGGGCTGCCCGAGGACAAGGTGCGGATGACGCTGTCCGGCGTGGGCGGCGCGTTCGGCGGCCGCGAGGACCTGTCGATGCAGATCCACGCGTGCCTGCTGGCGCTCCGTACCGGCAAGCCCGTCAAGATTGTCTACAACCGCTTCGAGTCGTTCTTCGGCCACGTGCACCGGCACCCGGCCCGGATCCGGTACGAGCACGGCGCCACCCGCGACGGCAAGCTCACGCACATGAAGTGCCGCATCGTGCTGGACGGCGGCGCCTACGCCTCCTCCTCACCGGCCGTCGTCGGCAACGCCTCGTCGCTCTCGGCCGGCCCGTACGTCGTCGACGACGTCGAGATCGAGGCGCTCGCCCTCTACACCAACAACCCGCCCTGCGGCGCCATGCGCGGCTTCGGCGCCGTCCAGGCGTGCTTCGCGTACGAGGCGCAGATGGACCGGCTCGCGGCCGAACTCGGCCTGGACCCCGTGGAGTTCCGGCAGCGCAACGCCATGTCCCAGGGCGCCGTCCTGCCCACCGGGCAGGAGGTCGACTCCCCGGCGCCCGTCGCCGAGATCCTCCGCCGGGTCAAGGCGATGCCGCTGCCGCCCGAACGGCAGTGGGAGACCGCCGGCGAGGACGGCAGCACCACGGACGTACGGGCGCTGCCCGGCGGCCTCTCCAACACCACGCACGGCGAAGGCGTCGTACGGGGCGTGGGCTACGCCGTCGGCATCAAGAACGTCGGCTTCTCCGAGGGCTTCGACGACTACTCCACCGCCCGCGTACGCCTCCAGGTCATCGGCGGAGAGCCGGTCGCCCAGGTGCACACCGCGATGGCCGAGGTCGGGCAGGGCGGCGTCACCGTCCACGCGCAGATCGCCCGTACGGAACTGGGCGTCACCCAGGTGAGCATCCTGCCCGCCGACACCCAGGTCGGCTCGGCCGGTTCCACCTCCGCGTCCCGGCAGACGTACGTCACCGGCGGCGCCGTCAAGAACGCCTGCGAGGCGGTGCGTGAACAGGTCCTGGAACTCGGCCGCGCCCGCTTCGGCACGTACCACCCGGCCTGGGCCACCGCCGAACTCCTCCTGGAGGGCGGCAAGGTGGTCACCGACGGCGGCGAGGTGCTGGCCTCGCTGGCGGACGTCATCGAGGGCGAGACGCTGGAGGCCGACCTGGAGTGGCGGCACCGGCCGACGGAGCCGTTCGACCTGCGTACGGGGCAGGGCCAGGGGCACGTGCAGTACTCCTTCGCCGCGCACCGGGCGGTCGTCGAGGTCGACACCGACCTCGGGCTGGTCAAGGTCGTCGAACTGGCCTGCGCCCAGGACGTCGGCAAGGCACTCAACCCGCAGTCCGTCGTCGGCCAGATCCAGGGCGGTACGACGCAGGGGCTGGGCCTCGCCGTCATGGAAGAGATCGTCGTGGACCCGTCGGCGAAGGTACGCAACCCGTCCTTCACCGACTACCTGATCCCGACCATCCTCGACACGCCGACCATCCCCGTCGACGTGCTCGAACTGGCCGACGAGCACGCCCCGTACGGCCTGCGCGGCGCGGGCGAGGCCCCCACGCTGTCCTCCACCCCGGCGGTCCTGGCGGCGATCCGCGACGCGACGGGGCTGGCACTGCGGCGGGTGCCGGTACGGCCGGAACACCTGACGGTCGAGCCTCCGGCGGGCTAGCCGTACGCGACGACGACCGGCGCCCGCCGCGATGCCGGAACGGACCGGGCGCTCCGCGCCCGGCCCGCCCGGCGGGCGGGGCGCGCGGTTGGCACCGCTGCCGCGGTGGGATGGGCGGGGCGCCACCGCGCCCGGCCCCCCGCTCCGGCAGGTGCGGGGAGCGTTCGGCCTCGCGACGCCGCCCGGCGGGCGGTGCTCGCGTGGGGCGGCGAGCGCGGCTCGCGCCGCGTGGCCGGGCAGGTGGGCGCTACCGCGCCCAGTCGCCCGAGTCGGTGCGCACCGGCAGGTGCCGGAGCGCCGCCTCGGCGGCGTACCCCCGGCCGCCGCCGGGGAAGACCGGTCGCTTGGGCGGGCCGGACAACCGAAGAGTTTCGGGCGCGCGGAGGTCTCCGTCTCCGCGGCGTCCGGGTCCGGCCCACCCCGGGCCGGGCAGACGTCCGGGTCGGGCGGCCGCGTGCCGTGCGGGCCGGGCGAGCCGCCCCCGTGGCGGCGTGGCATCCCGAACCGGCTCCCCCGCGGAGCGGTTACCGCGTCTCGGGCCGTCCCCCGGGTCGTGCGAATCCCAAATCCCGCGCACTCCTCGTGCACGCGGGTGCCCCTGTGAACCTTGGGAGAGGCACACCATGACCCAGTCGCAAGTGGGGCCGAGGACGACGGCGGAGGACGCGGGCACCGGCTCGCGGCCGCCCGCCGGACGGTCCTGGCTCGACAGGTACTTCCACATATCCGACAGAGGATCGACGGTCGCGCGTGAGGTGCGCGGCGGCATCACCACCTTCATGGCGATGTGCTACATCATCCTGCTCAACCCGGTGATCCTCTCGGTCCCCGACGCCACCGGGGCCCATCTCGACGCGGGTCAGCTGACGACCGCCACCGCGTTCGCGGCCGCCGTCACCACCCTGGCCATGGGCGTGCTCGGCAACGTGCCGCTCGCGCTCGCCGCCGGGCTGAGCGTGTCCGCGGTCGTCGCGTTCCAGGTCGCGCCCGAGATGACCTGGGCGAACGCGATGGCCATGTGCGTCATCTACGGCGGGGTCATCATCCTGCTGGTCGTCACCGGCCTGCGGGAACTGATCATGAGCTCCATACCGCTCGCGATGAAGCACGCCATCACCATGGGCATCGGCCTGTTCGTGTGCCTCATCGGGCTTGTCCAGGCGGGCTTCGTCACGAGCATGGACGGGCCCGGCGGCGTCGCGGGCGAGAAGCCGGTCCAGCTCGGCGTACACGATCAGCTGACCGGCTGGCCCGTGCTGTGCTTCTCCGTCACCGTGCTGCTGATCTTCATGCTGCAGGTGCGGAGGGTGCCCGGCGCCATCCTCATCGGGATCGTCGGCGGTACCGTCCTGGCCGCCGCCGTACACCAGCTCACCGGCATGTCGAAGAAGGACTGGGGTGGCCTGAACGCGCCGGAGATCTCCGGCTCCGTCGTCAGCGCCCCGGACTTCGGCCTGTTCGGCGACGTGTCGTTCAACGGCATGGCCGACGTCGGCGGGATCACCGTCGGCGTCATCGTCTTCACGCTGGTGCTGGCGGGCTTCTTCGACGCGATGGGCACCATCATCGGCATCGGCCAGCAGGCCGACCTCGTGGAGAAGGACGGCCGTATGCCCGGCCTGAGCAAGGCCCTCGCCATCGACGGCGCGGGCGGCGTGGTCGGCGGGGTCGCGGGCGCCTCGGGCCAGACCGTGTTCGTGGAGTCGACGGCGGGTGTCGGGGACGGCGCCCGTACGGGCTTCGCCAGCGTGGTCACCGGACTGGGCTTCACCCTGTGCCTGTTCTTCACCCCGCTGGCGCAGGTCATCCCCACCCAGGTCGCCGCCGCCGCGCTGGTCGTCATCGGCTCGATGATGATGAGCAACGCCAAGCACATCGACTGGAACGACCCGGCCACCTCGATCCCGGTGTTCCTGACGACGGTGCTGATGCCGTTCACGTACTCGATCACCGCGGGCATCGCGGCCGGCGTCATCGCGTACGTCGCGATCAAGGCGGTGCAGGGCAGGTGGCGCGAGCCGGGCTGGCTGATGTGGCTGCTGGCCCTGGTCTTCCTCGTCTACTTCTCGCTCGGCCCGATCGAGGGCTGGCTGGGCGTGAAGTAGCCGCAGGGGCCGGGGGCACGCCCCCGCCGCACAACGGGCCCTCCACACATCCGCATCCGCAAAGGAGCACCAGATGCTGGACATCGCCGAACAGCTCGACCGGTGGTGCGGGCAGCGCCGGGACTTCGCCGTCGCCACCGTCGTCGCCGTCAGCGGCAGCGCGCCGCGCCTGCCCGGCGCCGCGCTCGCCGTGGACGCCGAGGGGACGGCGGTCGGCAGCGTGTCCGGCGGGTGTGTGGAGGGCGCCGTGTACGAGCTGTGCCGGGACGCGCTGCGGGACGGCCGCCCCGTACGGGAACGCTTCGGATACAGCGACGACGACGCCTTCGCCACCGGCCTGACCTGCGGCGGCGTCATCGACATCCTCGTCACGCCGGTCACCGCCGACGCCCCCTGGTACACGGCACTCGCCGCCGCGCTGTCCGCCGCGGCGGGCGGCGAGCCGGTGGCGCTGGCCCGGGTCACGTCCGGCCCGTACGAGTTGCTGGGCCGCGCGCTGTGCGTACGCCCGGACGGCACGTACGCGGGCGGCCTCGGCGGCAGCGCCGCGCTGGACCGTACGGCCGCCGCCGAGGCGAGCGCGCTGCTGGCGGCGGGCCGTACGGGCACGGTGCGCACCGGCGCGGACGGCGGCCGCTGCGGGGAGCCGGTCACCCTGCTGGTCGAGTCGAACGTGCCGCCGCCCCGCATGCTCGTCTTCGGCGCCATCGACTTCGCCGCCGCGCTCGTCCGCGCGGGCCGCTTCCTCGGCCACCACGTGACGGTGTGCGACGCGCGGCCCGTCTTCGCCACCGCCGAACGCTTCCCGGACGCGCACGAGGTCGTCGTCGACTGGCCGCACCGCTACCTCGAGTCCACCGCCGTGGACGCCCGTACGGCGGTGTGCGTCCTCACCCACGACGCCAAGTTCGACGTGCCCCTGCTGGAACGGGCGCTGCGGCTGCCGGTCGCGTACGTCGGCGCGATGGGGTCACGCCGTACGCACGAGGACCGCCTCGAGCGGCTCCGCGAGGCGGGGCTCACCGACCGTGAACTGGCCCGGCTGCGTTCGCCGATCGGGCTGGACCTGGGCGCCCGTACGCCCGAGGAGACGGCGCTGTCCATCGCGGCGGAGATCGTCGCGGACCGGCGGGGCGGCTCCGGCGTACGGCTCACGGGCGCGCATACGCCGATCCACCACGAGCCCGTCACCGGACGCGCTCAGCCGGACATGGCCGACAGCGCGGCACGGGCGATCTGCTGAGCCTCCGGCCTGCACTCCGGGAGGGTGTGATGGCCGCCGAGCCGCACCAGGACCGCGAGGTTCCCGTCGCGGACGTGCAGCGCGCAGTGCTCGTCGCCCCCTTCGTCGCGCCAGTACGCGTCGTCGCCGAAACCGAGCTCGGATTCGCGCACGGTGCCCGCGTCCGCGTAGGCGTCGTCGAACCACTTGGTCTGGGCCTCGGTTCCCCAGCCGGGGTCGCTGCCGGTGCTGCGCTTCACGTCCCACTGCACGAAGGCGTGCGGCGACCGCGCGCCGCTCCTGGACCAGGAGCAGTTGGTCACCGCCTGGTGCGAGGCCTCGATGTCGTTGCCCGCCTTCACCTCGCCCTCCGGCAGCGGCAGCTTTCCGGCGGCCTCCGAACACAGCGGCATCTTCGTGTACTTGTCCGGTTCATCCGGTTCCCCGGACGGGTCCGCCGTCGTGCTCGGTGACGGCGAGAAGTCCGGCTGTGCGGCGGCCTTGCCGTCACCGGAGGTCAGCGTGTACGCCCAGGCGCCGATGCCGGTCACCGCGAGCACGCCCGACAGGACGAGTGCCGCGACGGCCTTGCCGCCGGGCCTGGGCGGCTTTTGCTTCGACTCGGGCTTCGGCTCGGGCTGCCGCTGTCGCTGCGGCGGGTGTGCCGGCTGCGGTGGCACCGGCCCTGGCTGTGGCGGCGTGGCCGCGGTCTGTGTGGGGGCGGCGGCCATGGCGTCCGTACGGGAGGGGCCCGTGACCAGGGTCCGGTCCGGGTCGCCGAGCAGCCGGTCGACGTCCGCCCGCTGGGCGGCGATCATCCGGTGTACGGCGTACGGCCACGGCTGCCCGGCGTGCCCGCGTGCGCCGATGAGTTCCAGCAGTTGCGCCGGAGTGGGGCGGGCCGCGGGGTCCTTGGCCAGGCAGGGCTCGATGATCCGGCGCAGCGGCGGCGGCACGGCCGCCAGGCCGGGCTCCGCGTGTACGACGTTGTACAGCGCCTGCGCGGCCGAGGCGCCCGCGAACGGGCTGCGGCCCGTGACGGCCAGCACCAGCACGGAGCCGAGGGAGAACACATCGCCGGCCGGGGTGAGTTCGCGGCCTTCGGCCTGTTCCGGCGACATGAAGGCGGGTGAGCCGATCACCCGGTCCGGCTGCGTCAGCGCGGTCGCGCCCGCGCCTTCGGCGACCCGGACGATGCCGAAGTCGATGACGCGGACGCCGTCCTCGGCCAGCAGCACGTTCTCGGGCTTGAGGTCCCGGTGGATGAGGCCCGCCCGGTGGATCTCGGCCAGCGCCGCGGCGAGACCCGCGGCGAGGTGGCGTACGGGCTCCTCGGGCAGCACGCCGGCCGTCTCCACCGCGGCGCCCAGCGAGGGACCGCAGACGAACGCCGAGGCGAGCCAGGGGGTGGGCGCGTCGGGGTCGGCGTCGAGGACCGGTGCCGTGTAGGCGCCGGACACCTTCCGGGAGGCGGCCACTTCCCGCCGGAACCGCGCACGGAACCCGTCGTCCGCGGCGAGCCGCGCGTGCACCTGCTTGACCGCGACGATCCGCCCGTCCGGCGCGCTGCCGAGAAGCACCCGGCCCATGCCGCCCCTGCCGAGCTCGGCGTGCAGGCGGTACGGTCCCGCCGCGGTGGGTTCGGATTCGCTCAGCGGCTTCATTCCGGCACCGCCCGCAGGGCGTCCTTCGCGACGGACGTGCTCAGGTCCTCGCACTTGCCGCGGGGGTGGCTGCTGCCCTGTACGGACACGAGCGTGAGCACGTTGACGTCCCGGACCACCAGCACGCAGCTCGCGTCGCTCCTGGGCTCGGTGCGCCAGACCGCCTCGTCCCCGGCTCCGATGTCGCCGCGCTCGTAGTAGTCGAGGTGATTGCCCATCTCGTACGCGGACTTGGCCTGTTCCGCTCCGGTCTCGCCGCCCGGCCGGGTCCTGTAGAGGTCGTACGTGACGGTGATCCGGTCGCCCGAGCGGGAGTTCCACACGCAGAAGCTCTCCAGGTACTTCGGCCCCTTCGCGCCCGTCTCCGTGAAGCCGTCCTGCTCGCTGACGCCTTCCCCGGCCGGGGCGCCGAACTCCGGCGGCATGTGCGTGATGTCGGGGGCGCCGCTGGTGTCGGACGTGTGGGCCGGTTCGCAGGCCGGCAGGGACCGCGTGTACTTGTCGCGGACCTTCGCCAGCGGTGTCGTCCCCGGCGTCGGTGTGCTCTTGTCCGGCCGTGGCTCCGTACCGGACGCGGCTGGCTCCTTCCCGCCGCCGTCGTCCGGCAGTACGAGCGCCGCCGTCACCGCGACGACCGCCACGACAGCAGCGGCGGCGGCCAGCCACGCGGTCCGCCCGCGGCGCGGCGACCCGGGCTTCGCGCCGGGCGGGACGACGGGCGTTGGGACTGCAGGTGGTGCGGCAGGCGGTGCGGAAGGCGGGGCAGCGGCCGGCGGGACGGCCGGCCGTGGAGGAGACGCGGCGGGGGCCGGAGTGGGCACGGTTCCGGCGGGCGGGGCGGCTGAGCCGACGGCCCGTTCCACCCCGGCCCGCTGCTCGGCGGTGAGCCGGTGCACCGCCTCCGGCCAGGGCCGTGCCGTCGGTGTGACGGTGCCGACACGGCTCAGCAGCTCCTGCGGCGAGGGACGGTCCGCCTCGTCCTTGGCGAGGCACGGCGCGATGAGCTCGTACAGCTCCGGCGGCACGGCGCTCAGGTCCGGCTCCTCGTGCGCGACCTTGTAGAGGACGCCCGGCACCGAGGCGCCGTGGAATGGCGGGGTGCCGGTGCAGGCCACGGTCAGCGTGGCGCCGAGGGAGAACATGTCGCTGGCGGCGGACAGCGGCCGCCCGTACACCTGCTCGGGCGACATGAACGGGGGCGAGCCCAACACGGCTCCGGTGTGTGTGAGCTTGGTCTGCCCTTCGGCGGCCCGCGCGATCCCGAAGTCGATGACCCGTACGCCGTCCTCGGCCAGCAGCACGTTGGACGGCTTGAGGTCACGGTGGATCAGGCCCGCCCGGTGTACGTCGGCCAGCGCCCGGGCGAGGCCCGCCGCCAACTGCCGTACGGACTCCACGGGCAGCACCCCTGCGGCGCCGAGGGCGTGGCTCAGCGAGGGGCCCGGGACGAACGCCGAGGCGAGCCAGGGGGTGGGCGCGTCGGGGTCGGCGTCGAGGACCGGTGCCGTGTAGGCGCCGGACACCTTCCGGGAGGCGGCCACCTCCCGCCGGAACCGGGCCCGGAAGCCCTCGTCCTCGGCCAGGTCGGCGTGTACCTGCTTGACGGCGACCAGCCGCCCGTCGGGCGCGACGCCGAGCAGCACCCTGCCCATACCGCCCTCGCCCAGGACCGCGACGGTCCGGAACGGCCCTGTGTGCTGCGGACCTGATGGCCCGAGAAGCTCCATTGTCGTCCTGTCCCCTCCCGGTCGAGCGGACAGCATAGAGCCGCGAGTTGTCCGTACGGCTACCAGGGTGTGCACGATGCACACGGGTCCTCGACCGGGACCCGGCCGCGGAACGCGATCCGCCCCGCGGCGCTGTGCCGCGGGGCGGATCGGGGGCCCGGTACTTCCGGCCGCCGCCGGAAGTGGAGCCGGAAGGGATCAGTACGGGCCGTTGACGTTGTCGATCGAACCGTACGTCTGCGCCGCGTAGTTGCACGCGGCCACGATGTTCGCGACCGGGTCGCGCTGGTCGTTGGCCGTGCCCTCGACGTGGAACGCGTCGAACGTCGGCTTGATGACCTGCAGCAGACCGATGGACGGCGTGCCGTTCTGGGCGTTGATGTCCCAGTTGTTGGAGACGTTCGGGTCGCCGCCGGACTCCCGCATGATGTTGCGGTGGATCCCGTCGTAGCTGCCCGGGATGCCTTCCTTCTCCATGATGGCGAGCGCCTCGTTGATCCAGCCGTCCAGGTTGGTCGACTGGGTCTTGTACACGCCGCCGGACTTCTTCGCGGCGGCCTGGTCGGCGTTGGCGCCGCCCTGGGCCTTGCCGGGCGCGGCGCTCTTCTCGGCGCCGCCGGAGGAGGCGTCGAGGGTCAGCTGCTGGCCGGGCACGATCAGGTCCGGGTTGCCGCCGATGGTGTCGCGGTTGGCCTCGTAGACGGCGTTCCAGCCGCCCTCGACGCCGTGGTCGGTGGCGATGCGGTGCAGGGTGTCGCCGCTGGCGACTGTGTACGAGTCCGACTTGCCGGACTTCTTCCCCTGCGACTGCGGGTCGGTCTCGGACTGGGCGGCGCCGGCGTGTGCCGGTGCCTGTGCCGGGGCCTGAGCCTTGGCGGAAGCGGGCGCGGGAGCCGCGTGAGCGGTACCCGTCAGAACGGGTGCGGCAATTCCCGCGCCACCGGCGGCAAGCACGATGGAAAGGCGGGAAATGCGGCGGGCATTGAGCGTTATACGCGGACGACGATGGCGGCCACGAGACATGGGGGTGTCCTCTCCTGGCGCCTGCGAGGTGAGCTGTCGGATTCGGGCTGGAGTGGCCCGGCCATATCTCCCGTAAACCCTTGTGTGGGCAGGGTGTTGGAGGCATGGCTTCACCCCTAGCCGGGCCGCTGAGCTGCGGCACGGCACTTACCTGGTTCCCCCGCTCCTGCCGAGTGACTGGTGCGCTATTTCCCTCGCCGGGCGGCAGGATTCGGCGCCCCGGTCCGGGACTCCCGCCGGTCATAGGGGTCGGGAGCGAGGGTCACACAAGCACATCGGATTGTGCGGGACAAGCCGCCGGATTCGGATGCCGAGGCCCACTGTGCACGCATCGGTTAATTCGTCCACGCTGCGCATTGGATCATTTTCTGAGCGTGAGAGGGGCGAATGGGAGGGTGTTTCGAATTGGCCCCGGAATTCCGCGACTTGGCGAGGTGCCCGGGAGAACGGCCGACGGGCGCTCGGCCCCGATGTGACTCCGGACACAGGGAGTTCGGCAAAACGACCAAATCACCCTATTGCGGGGATACGTTGACGATTTCCCTTGAAGGGAGGGGATTGGCCGGCAGTGCTGTCGGGGCATATCGCCCGTTTCCACCCGATGGGCGGACTTGCTGCCCACCCACCCTCCGGGAGCGCGTACGGGCCGGGGGCCCGTCCCCTTCGCGCCGGGTTCCGTTCCGCCGTGGCCGGGTCCCGTTCCCCCCGCCGGCGGAACGGCTCCCTCCGTACAGACGGCACGGCGCGCGGCCCGGTTGCGAGAGATTCGCGGATTTTTTCCGGCGTGGATGTCGAGACAGCGGGTCCGGCGCCGATGTCTCCTGTGAGAGGCACCCCGCCCCGGGGAGCCCAGGCACAAGGAGTCCAGTGATGAAGTACATGCTGATGGTCCTCGGCCGGCAGGCGGACTACGACGCGATGAGCGGCGGCACCCCCGAGAAGGGCGCCGCGTGGACCGAGGCCGACCTCAAGGCGATGTTCGACTTCATGGGCGCGCTCAACAACGACCTCGCCGAGTCCGGCGAGCTCGTCGACGCGCAGGGTCTGACGGCGCCCTCCGAGGCCCGCCTCGTCAGCGCCACGCGCGACGGCCAGCCCGTCATCTCCGACGGCCCCTACGGCGAGACCAAGGAGGTGCTCGCCGGGTACTGGGTCCTCGACTGCGCGAGCATCGACCGCGCGACCGAGATCGCCGCCCGCGTCGCCACCTGTCCGCAGCCCGAGGGCGCGCCCGACTACCCGGTCGTCGTGCGCCCGATCCAGGACGGCACGCCCGATTTCGCGTGACGGACACGCCCGCTCCCGAGGACCTGCTGCGCCGCCACGCGCCGCAGGTCCTCGGCGCGCTCGTACGGCGCCACGGCCACGGCTGGTTCGACGCCGCCGAGGACGCCGTACAGGAGGCGCTGCTCGCCGGCGCCGTGCAGTGGCCGCGTGACGGCGTCCCCGGGAACCCGCGCGGCTGGCTCATCCGGGTCGCGTCCCGCCGCCTCACCGACCACATCCGCGGCGAGCAGGCCCGGCGCCGCCGCGAGGAGACCGCCGCCGCCATGGCCGCGCGCGACGACTTCGTCGCCCCGCCGCCCGGCGAGGCGCGGGCGCCGTCCGAGGACGACACGCTGACGCTGCTGTTCCTGTGCTGCCACCCGGAGCTGTCCCCGCCGTCCCAGATCGCCCTGACCCTCCGCGCCGTCGGCGGCCTCACCACGGCGGAGATCGCCCGCGCCTGCCTCGTACCGGAGGCCACGCTCGCCCAGCGCATCAGCCGCGCCAAGCAGCGCATCAGGAAGTCGGGCGCCCGCTTCGGCCCCCCGCCGGACGAGGAGCGCCCGCAGCGGCTGGCCGCCGTCCTCCAGGTGCTCTACCTCATATTCAACGAGGGCCACACCGCGTCCTCCGGCGACCGCCTGCGCCGTGCCGAGCTTTCGGGTGAGGCGATCCGCCTCACCCGCGCCGTACGGGACCTGCTGCCGGACGACGGCGAGGTCGCCGGCCTGCTCGCGCTGATGCTGCTCACCGACGCCCGCCGCGCCGCCCGCACCGGGCCCGGCGGTGAGCTGATCCCGCTCGCCGAGCAGGACCGGCGGCTGTGGGACACGGAGGCCATCGCGGAGGGCGTCGCACTGGTCAGCCACGCCCTGCAGCACACCGACCTGGGCCCGTACCAGGTGCAGGCCGCCATCGCCGCCGTCCACGACGAGGCGCCCGGCGCCGAGCAGACGGACTGGCCGCAGATCCTCGCGCTCTACGACGTCCTCGACCGCTTCTGGCCCAGCCCGGTCGTCAGCCTCAACCACGCCGTCGCGGTGGCCATGGTGCGCGGCCCGCGCTTCGGGCTGGCCCTGCTGGACCGGCTCGCGGACGACCCGCACCTGTCCGGACAGCACCGGCTGGAGGCCACGCGCGCGCACCTGCTGGAGATGGCGGGCGAACCGGAGGCGGCCCGTACGGCGTACCGCGACGCGGCACGCCGCGCCGCGAGCCTGCCGGAACGGCGCTACCTGCAGTCCCGTGCCACGCGCCTCAGCGGGCCGGGCTAGAAGGCTGACGAATGGGTGCGGGTGAATTCCCGTGACCATCACCAGAACCCTCAGCCGGATGTCAGGTGTGCGTGGGACAAGGGACGGCACGCAGCCGCTGGATGACGGCGCCGCCAGCTGCTCTTGCGCATGAGGCGGCGCGCCCGGCGACGGGCCCGTGGCGGCGAGAGGTCGCGTGGACGGTCTTCACGCCTCGGTTGAATCGCCTGACCGGTCCGACGTCGGCCAGAAGTACGGGAGATCGTTCGGCGCATCGGGGAAGAGTGACGCGTAGGCGTCCGGGTCCTTGCGCACCAGCGCCGACCGGTGGCTGCGGTGGACGGCGTCGTCGCCGAGCCAGGGGGGCAGTTCCCGGGCGGCCGCCAGAGCCGCCTGGGAACGGACTGTCGTACCGGGGCGGAATGCGAGGAGATCAGCGACGAGTGTGGCCGCACAGCTGTCTTGATGGCCTTGCGCGCGCCAGACCCTGCAGACTTCCAGGCCATACCGGACCAGCGCTTCCTCATACCCAGCCCACATCCGCACTGCTGGATGGCGACGCCATCCGTAATCTGGCACGACGAGGCCGCGAAGCACCTGCAACCCTTCGACCCGCTGTTTGCCAAGCCGGCGACGATCCAGGACCAGGGCTGTGGCTCGGAAGTCGGGGTAGGGCAGGAACGTTTGCATCCAGTGCGGCTTCCTCTCAACGGTCGTCGGCGCGGGAGGCGCGGGAGGCGCGGGAGGCGCGGGAGGCGCGGGAGGCGCGGGAGGCGCGGGAGGCGCGTCGGCCGAGGAGGAGAGCGAGACCGATCATGCCGATCCCCAGCACGAAGTGGAGCCAGTCGTCGGCAGTGTTGAGGGGCACGAAGTTGGCCTCACTGTCGTGGCTGACAGCCAGACCGTAGATCCACAGCACCAGGTAGATGGCCCCTCCGCCCAGCAGGTACGCATATGCAGCGGAGGCGGTGCGGGCGAGCGCCAGTCCGGCGATGCCGAAGGCCAGGTGCA
Source organism: Streptomyces armeniacus (assembly GCF_003355155.1). Classification (NCBI taxonomy): domain Bacteria; kingdom Bacillati; phylum Actinomycetota; class Actinomycetes; order Kitasatosporales; family Streptomycetaceae; genus Streptomyces; species Streptomyces armeniacus. Next base: position 4,643,313 of record NZ_CP031320.1, read on the forward strand.
CGAGGTTGTGCAGGATGGAGATCTGGAAGATCCCGAACAGTTTGGCGCCCGAGTCGTGCGAGGCGAATTCCATCGCGCTGTAACTCGTGGTGATGCCGGGAATGAAACCCAGGATACCCACCAGGAGGAATACGGATCCCACCAGCATGGCGATTTGCTGGACGGGGTTGCGGACGGTGGGGTGGCGTGTATGTGCAGTCATGATTGTGGGTCCTCACTTGTCATGCGGGAGGTTCAGTACCGGCAACCGGCCCCCCGCGAGTACCACCCTCCGGCGACCACCACGCCGAGTACCACCCTTGGTGCCGCACACACCACTCGGCAGCCCGACAGTCTCAGCACGTCTCACAGTACGGTCGACGCCGCTCCGTCCCGATGCGGAAAGCCCGAGCGCCGGCCGCACGGAGTGGCATTTTTATTGAAAGCGCAAATGCACGGCGAGTCCTTGAGAAAGCGTGTCATCCGGAAAGAGGGGGGAACTCCGAAGCGTAGGGCGGCGCGTACTGAGGGCCCGGCCACCACTCAGGAGTGGGGCAGTGTGCAGTCCCGGTGACGGTCTCCCTGAGAGGCGCCGATGGCGAACCAGCCCTCGGCATCGTCGACCGGGTGGCGCTCACCTCGGGCGGCACGGCCCGCCACCTGCAGGTCTCAGGAACCACATCACTACCTGCCTACAGCTAGGAGACACCGTGATCGTCAAGAAAATGCACGAGATGGGCGTTCGAAGCGAACATGCTTACACGGCCGCTTTCGCATCCATCGGCCTCACCGTTGCCGCCTGGATGACCAGCCTCAAAGCGGAATCCGGCACGGGGCTGGCCCGCGCCGACCGGTGGGGGCTCTTCGTGGGCGAATGGGCTCCCACGTTCTTCGGTGTCGGCCTCGCCCTCTCTCATTACGAACAGGACGATGGCACCTTCACGGCCAGCGTCCATGAATTTCAGCAGCGCCAGGAGGCCGGCTGAAAGAGGCCGTAGCAGCCGAATCTTCGCGGTGGCGCTCGCCTCGGCGGGTGCCACCGCCCTCTGCTGTCAGCTAGAAACGGAAGACTATGAATGCTCACAACGATGGCCCAGACCGCGCCCATCAGCGCCCCGAGGGGTTGAGCGACACGATGGTGCAGGCCCTGGGATCGCTGTCGAAAGCACTGGAGACAACGGAGCGCGCCCGAGGGTACCTCTACGGTTTCCATCAGCTCACCGGTGCGGCCGACCTGGAATTGGACCGCGCTGTACGGCTGTTGCGTGAGGCCGACCACCAGGAGTGGGCCGAAAGAGTGAAGACAGAAATCGTCGGCCGCAACGTCATTCCGGGCCATTGGACCTTCCAAATCATCGAGGCTTACAACGAGACCTACTACGAGCCGTTCAAAGACCTCGAACGTGCCGCAGTGAACGGGTTGGCCGAAGGCCGGGATCACCTGTACGAAGGGGAGATGAAGGAAGCCCGCCGTACTGATGGACACCCGGCCCACACGGCGCGTCCCGACACCACCCCGTAGCCGGCCTCGCGCCGCCCCTGCACACTCACAGCCGGGAGGACGAGAGCTGGGTGGTCCTGTCCGGCCCCGTCCGGTTCTGGGTCGGATCGGCTCACTCGACGAGTGCGACACCCATGACGCCGAGCCGGGCGCCTACGTCTTCGGCCCCCGGTTAGTGCCCCATACGTTCCAGCCGCTCACCACCACGGCGGACGTGCTGGTCATCAACAACCACGGGGCCATCGAAGGCTACTTCCGGTCGATCGGCCCCGCCGACGCACGCCATGACACGGATCACGCGGACATGCTGGCCCACTACGGGGTGACACTTCTGGACGGCCCACCGCACGCCTCGTGACCCTCTAGGCTCGGAAACGCGTCCGGAACGCGTCCGGAAACGCGTCCGGGGAGGTGAGCGCGTGGCGATCACATTCGACGACCGGCCGTCGGAGTCACCCCACATCGAGCGCGTCTGGCGCAGCCGCAGCGACGCCCTCGGCCGGATGACGTCGATCGCCACCGCGCACTGGACGCTGGTCGCCTGGCGCGCCGGACGGAGCTGGCGGATCGCCGCGCAGGGCCCGGAGACCGCCGCCACGACCGCTCCGGTGCCGCCCGAGACGGAGTTCCTGGGGATCCGGCTGTCGCTGGGCACGGCCCTGGAGCGGCTGCCGACGGACCGGCTCGTGGACCACGACATCGAGTTCCCGGACGTGTCGCGGCACTCCGTACGGATCTTCGGCCACACGATGCCGCTGCCGGACTACGACAGCGCGGAGGACGTCGTACGCCGCCTGGCGCGGGCCGGAGTGATCGTCCGCGATCCGATGGTGGGCGAGCTGCTGCGCGGCGGTTCCCCGGACGCGACCGCCCGTACGGTCCGGCGGCACTTCCTGAGCGCGACCGGCCTCACCCCCGGGCTCGTGCGGCAGATCGAACGGGCGCGGGAGGCCGCCCTGCTGATCCGTACGGGTGCGCCGATCGCGGGCGTCGCCCACGACCTCGGGTACTACGACCAGCCGCACCTGTCCCGCTCGTTGGGCCGCTTCCTCGGGCATACGGCGACGGACCTGCGGACGGGGGAGTCCGGCCAGCTGTCCCTTCTGTACAAGACCTGACCTCGCTCCGCGGTCTAGCGTCGGGACAGCTGACGGAATCGGCACCGGAGCCGGAGCCGGAGCCGAATCGGAACCGGAGCCGGGGTCGGCGTACCGAAATCGGACACAGGAGGACACGTGCGCAGAGTCGTGCTGGCGATGATGACCACGCTCAACGGGCGGCTCGACGACCCGGACGCATGGGTGACCGGAGTGAGCGACGACCACTACCAGGAGATCGACCGCGGCTACGCCACGTTCGACACCATCCTGGTGGGCCGGGTGACCGCGGAGGAGATGTACGCGTACTGGCCCACCGCCGGCGACGAGGAGGGCGCCGGTGAGCCGCAGAAGGCGATGGCCGAGAAGATGCACTCGTACAAGAAGTACGTGTTCACCACCGACCCGGACCTGACGCTGGAGTGGCACAACGCCGAACCGGTGGCCGTGTCGGGCGACGACGAGATCCGGGCCTTCGTCGAGGACCTCAAGGCCCGGCCGGGCCGGGACATCCACCTGTCCGGCGGCGCGCGGCTCGCCCAGACCCTCGTACGGCTGGGCCTGGTCGACGAGTTCCGCTTCTTCGTCTTCCCGGTCTACTCGCCGGGGGCGAGCTGGTTCGACCGGCTGGAGGGGCAGCAGGGGATGGAGCTGATCAGCTCGACGTCGTTCGAGAGCGGGGCGGTGGCCGTGTACTGCAGGCCCACCCCGCGGCCCGCCGCTTGACGATGGCGGTCAGTCCCACCTTCCAGCCCGTCCGGCGTTTGAGGACGGCCCTCGGCCACGGTGTGCGTGAGGTGTGCCGGATCGCTGTCGGTCCATCGACCGTTGTGTGGCCGGTTGCGTGGTCGTGCCTGGCTGGGTGCCGGGGCTCGCCGCGGGCGGTGGCCGACCCGCATTGGCGGGCGTCGTACGACGAGCGCACGATGGAAGTGCACAGACAGTGCGGGAGGACGCGGACACCGCACGGCACCAAGCCCCCGTACGGACCCGCGGGGCCTCGCCAGGGCGGCGGCCGTGCCCTCCGATCACCGCAGCCGCCGGAGGTGTGGGAGCAATGGCCACATTCATGGACGTCCACCACGGCATGAAGGGCATCACCGCAGATCAGCTCAGGGAGGCGCACGCCGCCGACCAGGCCATCGAGAAGGACGAGAACGTGCACTTCGAGAAGGCGTGGGCCGACCCGGAGTCCGGCACCGTCTACTGCCTCTCCGAGGCGCCGTCCGCCGACGCGGTGCGCCGTGGCGACGAGCTCCTTCAGGTGGTCGGACAGCCCGACGACGCGCTTCTCGATGCGCTCGCGCCCGATGCGGTCCCACACCTCGCAGGCGCGGCGCACGCCCGCCATGATCGCCATGCTGCCGTTGCCGGCCTGCTGGAGCCGGGCCGCGATGTCGTAGCTCCCCTTCGGCCCGTCGGTGCGGGGCGGCACGCCGCCCTCGGCCGGGTACCCGCTGGCGACCACCGGCCAGACCCCCGGCGCCGGCGCGGGGGGCGGGCAGCCGGGCGGTGGGGGGCCGGGGGCCCGGGTGCTGTTCCGGGGCCCCCGGGCAACGGTGAACGAGCGGGTCAGAAGGGGCGGTTGAGGAACACCGCGATGTCGTCGGCGAGTGCTTCCGCGTGGTCTGGCGCGGTTTCGCTGAGGTCGTCGAGGAACCAGGTGCAGCCGTTGCGGAGAATCTCGTGGCGGCGTGCCCCGTTGACGGTGGCGTGATCCAGTACGGCGGCGAGGGTCCATGCGGCCCGCTCGTACCTCGGACTGCCGTTGAGGGTGCCGCCCATGCTGAGGGTGTGGGCGGAGTCGGCGAGTTGAGCGGGGGTTGCGGTGCCGTGGAAGTGGTGGCAGAGGCACCGGACGACTTCGCGTGCTGCTTCCTGTACTTGCTCGGGGTCGGGCTTGCTCTGCCACACGCCGGGGATGCGGAGGAGGCGGGCGACTGCGCTGGTGGCGGCGTTGCCGCACGTGAAGCGCTCGGCGAGGCTTGGGGCGCGGCCGTCGGCGGTGGCGTGGTGGCCGTACGCGGCCATTGCGCGGGCGGCGGTGTATGTGGCCCATGTGCTTCTGGTGGCGGGGTCGTCGGCCAGGGCCGGTGCGGCGACGCGGTTGATCAGGTCCCATACCTGGCGGGTCAGGGCCTCGCAAGCCGTCTCGATGGCTGCCGGGCTGGACGCGCTGTAGCGTGCGGCGACCAGTTCTGTCCTGGCTCGGGCGCGGTGGGTGAGGAGTTCGGCGGCTCGGTTGCTGAGGTCGGCGGCGCTGGCCTCCTCGGCGTTCGGCTTGAGTTCGGTTGTGGGGTGCGTGCTGACGCGGGGTCCCCAGCGGACCACGGCTGCGGGAGCGCCGTGACGGCCGGTGAAGGTACGGATGACGAGGCCGGGCGGGAGGTCGGCCAGTGCGTCGTCGGTGATGTGCGCGACGGTTTGCCTCGCGCGTACACGGGGGGTGGGGGTCATCGTGTCCTCTCGTGGTGGGCGGGTCCGGGTGCCGTTCCCGGGTCCGGCTGTTGGTGACGGGGTGAGGGCGGCGGGTCGGTCGCCGCTGTGCTGAGTCGGTGGTCAGTCGGCCAGTTCGAACGCAAGGGCTCGGCCAGCGGAGATGACGTGGGCGGCTGAGGTGAACTCGGGCGGGCTGAAGTTGGGGTGGTCGCAGGCGGTCAGGGCCAGCAGGTGTGAGCTGTGGTCCTGGTCCGGGTGGTAGGCGAGGCGCCGCGCTCCGAGTGCCTTGCAGACGGCGGCGTCCGCTGCGTCGGGGTCGCGGGGCAGGGGCGCGCCGGGCTTGGCTGTCTGCTGGTGCGGGCTGGGTTCGGTTTGCGAGTACGCGTATACCTCGCCGGTGGCGAAGCTCCGTACAATCCCGTGGGCGGCGTCCAGGCGCCGGCCGCGTGGACTGCGCACGGCGGTGTAGATGCGGTGGCCGGTCTCGTCGGTACGGACCCGGCGGCCTCGGCACTGCCAGCCCTGTGCGCTGTCAACGATCTCGCGTGGTGCCTGCGCGGCGATCAGTGCGATGTTGGTGACGGTGGCGCGCTCGGGGTGCATGGCGGCGGTCCAGAGGACGTCTTTCCAGACCTCGGGGTAGTCGAGGCTGAGCACGGTTACATCTGCGAGTTCGTTCACGAAGCGGCGGCCGTTGCGGCGCCGTTGAGCGGTTTTGGGCATGGCGGCTCCTTGTCTGGTGTGGGGTGGGTGATGGGGGGCGCCGGTTCGGGTGCCGTTCCCGCGGACCGGCGGACAGAGGGCCGGGGGCGGGGTGCCCCCGGCCCGTACGGCGGCTATGCGGCCGCGAGGCTCATTGCGGTAAGGGCCTGCGCCTCGAGGTCGTACGCGGCGTCCGCGTCCGTGAGGGTCTGGGCGGTGGCGGTGATGGCCTGCATGACGCCGCCAGCCGTGGTCTGGCCGCCTCGGATGTACTGCTGAAGGATCGAATCCCGCAGTTCCTCGGAGAAGCGGAGCTTCTTGGAGACGACTTCGACCGTCTTCACGGCGTCGGTGACAGGGCGGGCCGCCTCCCGCTCAATCTCCGCGATCTTGGTTTCGACGTACGACCGGTCAAGGAACGTTGCGACGGCGTCGCGGGCCTGCGCGGTGATGAGTTGAAGGTTCTTCGTCTCGGTGTCACCGGACCACCGGATGATCCCCGCGTCCAGCTTCGCGCCGAGGTGGACGGCGCGGAGCGCGTCCTTACCGATGGTCATCCCGTTGTCGCAGACTTGGACCACGATGCGGGGGACGATGCTGAACGCCCCGGCGCCGACTTCGCTGTTGGCGAGCACGAACCCGGCGGACACGATCGGCAGCTCGCTGCCGCTCTCCCCGGTGAATGGGGAGCGGTAGTTCTTCAGCAGTGCGGGGGCGAGTGCCTTGACGTGCTCTGACTGCACGCGGACGATCATTCGGCGGTCGGTGAGGTCACATCCGGTGATCTTCACGTCGTGGCCGGATTCCTTCACTCCGGCCAGCGCGGCCGTGAGTACGTCGAAGTTGTCGATCACCTTGTAGCTGTCGGAGAGGAACGCGCGGAGCACGCCCTCATTGCCCCGGCCGTCGTTGAATCCGCGAAGCAGGAACCTGCGGTCGTCCTTGGAAAGCCACCCGTTGATGTTGGTGTCGTAGAGGTCGGGTCGCTCGGTGCGCATCCGGCGGAGGTAGTTCAGCGGGATGCCGAGCTTGGCGGCGATCCCCTCGTCCGCGACGGCGGTAGGCCGATAGGTGCCGTCGGCCGTCATCACGCCGCTGGGGGTGATGACCGGCGGAAGTCCCCGCACAGTGAGGGTGCCGCCATGGGCGCTGAGCACGGAGGCGGGGGCAACCATGTCGATCTTGGAATCGTGCTGGCGCTGGAGGATCCGCGCGAGGTCGCCGAGCTCCGCGTTGCGGGCGCTCATCGCGTCCGTGGTGTCGGTGGTGGCGCGGCTGGCGAACAGCTCCGCCTGGGTGGGTGTGATCTGGGCTGGTGCGGTCACGTCCTGTGCTCCTGTCTGGTGTGTGGTGATGGGGCGTCGGTTCGGGTGCCGTTCCCTTCCCGACACAGAAAACTCTACAGCAATCATGGTGGTGCGACGCGTAAGACACGCAGGTCAGAGCGTGTTTGTGGTCAGTTGGGCGCGCCTTATCGCGGTGCCGAGCCCTCGGCACACCGGGGCGCCGGGGACGGGTGGTCCCTCCGGTCGGTCGGCGCTCACGGTGGGCCGCGCCCGGGTGGGGGTGCCGGGCTCGCCCGGAGGGCGACCGCGTAGCGGCCTGCCCGGCACCTCCGTCCGGGGGTGGCAGGGTGCGGAGTGTCGGCCGGGCGGAGGGACCACCCGTCCCCGGCGCCTTCACCGCAACCACCCGCCGGGCCGCACCGCGCAGCGGCGCCCTCTCCCCCTCTGGCTCGCGTCGTGCCCCCCGGAGGGCCGCCGGAGGCATCTCGAGGATCGGGCAGGCGCCGCCGCGGGCTGTTCCGGGCGTCAGTGCCACATGTCGGCGCCGTCGACGGCCGGCGGTGCGGCGGGGTCCGGCGCTGCGGGTGGAGCGGGCGGCCGGGGAGGGATGGTGTGCGGCGGCGGCGGGGGCGGTGCCGCCGCGGCGGCGGGCACGGTCGTGGTGTGCGGGCACCCCGGCGCGTGCCGCCGGGGTGCCAGGGCGACGCGCACTGTCTGTGTGGTGTCCAGCGGATGCCCGACGGCGACCACCGCGCGCCCGGGGGCGAGTCTGCGCAGCTTCTCCGGTTCCACGATCCGTTCGCGTACGGGCCGCAGCGACGACGAGCCGGTGGTACCGGTGGTGGTGCCGAGCGGTCCGGCGTCGTCCTGGACCTGCAGCACCTCTTCCCATCCGGGTCGGGTGCCCAGCAGCGCCGCGATGGGCTCGGCTGCGGACCGCTGCCGATGCAAGATCATGATGTTGCTGTTGGTCATCACCGCGGCCGCGAACTCCCGGCTTACGGCGTCCAGGTCCGCGAGGTCCTGGGTGGCCAGCAGGAGTCCGCCTCCCGCTCCCCGGATGCGCAGGAACAGGCTGGTCATGGTCGACCCTCCGAGTGCGGAGAATTCGTCGACCCCGGCGAAGAAGAAGCCGTGGACACCCCAGCCTTCCTCCAGCAGGCGGTCGCCGACCGCGCCCAGGTCCGTCAGCGCCAGGCTGCCGATCTGGCGGGCGGCCCGCGCATCGCGGGCGGCGGAGAGGCTGAACAGTACGATGTCCCCGGACTTGATGGACTCGTACAGGGCGATGCCGTCGGGCCGGTCGGCGAGCACGCGGCCGGCGTCACCCGCTGACATGTTGACGATGCGTGCGGCCAGGCCGGGCACGGAGCGCTGGAGTTCGCGCCCGTCGCGCTGCAGATAGTCCAGGTACTGGTGCACGACCCGGCCGGTCGTGCTCTTCAGCATCCGGGTACGGTCCGCGAGGGCCTTCACACTCATCAGCCGGGACAGATCGGGCAGGTCCCGCCGCCAGGAACGTGTGCCGTCCGGGAAGGACTCGGTCACCCCCTGGTCAACCAGGTCGTCCAGGGCGCGCATGGCGTGCCGGAGGAAGACCTCGGCGGCTTCCCGGTGATGGGGTTCGCTGAACCCTCCGCCGGCGACCTGGTCGAGGGTTTCGACGATCCGGGAACACACCTGCTCGACCGTCCCAAACCGGATCGGGTTGTAGGCGCAGCCGCGGCCGGTGACTGTCACCATCCGGAACCGGCGCCCGGCCGTACGGGCCATCGTCTCGAGCGCGGCGGCGAAGTCCGGGTCGGCCTTCATATCGATGAACACGATCGGGATGGTGAGCGGCCTCGCGTGCGGGGTGGCGACCAGCTGGTGCAGCAGACGCTCGATCGTGCTGCTCTTGCCGTAGCCGGTAGCTCCCGCGACGAACACGTGCTGCCTCAGCGCCGAGCCGGGGATGTCGTACACGGCGCCGGTTTCGGTATCGACGCCGAGCCGCACTCGGAGCTCCGGCAGACCGCGTGCGGGCTCCCGGTCGTCCTGCTCCCCTACGGCCGCGACCGCGGCGTCGAGCTGGTCCTCGGGTAGCTGCTCCGGCTCTTCCCGCCACCGGGCACGGTGCCGCCACCGCCACATCAGCCACGCCCCGCCGATCAGGACACCGGTTGCGACCGCGAGCGGAGCCTGGCTCGCCAGCCAGTCCGGGCACCGCCCGGCAGCATCCTGCGCCAGGCCCTCCGGCCCTTCTCTCAGCAAGCTCTCCCGGTCCATCGCAGGTACCTTGCGTGCGATCTCCCGGTATGGGGCGAGGTACGCCCCCCAGCCACCGCACGCGGCCACCAGAGCGGCGCCGACCGCCCCGCCTCCGGCCATCCACCACCGGCCCCGCAGCCGCAGGCGGCGCCCGCCCGCGACCACGAGCACCGCGACCCCCAGGGAGATCGGCGCCAGGACCACTGCCGGGACCGCGAGCATCCGAGCCAGCGATTCCCACGCCGAGACCGTCCGCCGCTCCTGCCCACCCCAACGCGCAGTCGGCCGAACCACCCCTCTATCACTCACTGCACCCACCCGTGCACGGAGAGAACACGACTCCGTACCGTACCGCGCCCCTCCCACCGCCAGGGCGCGGACCCCCAACGGGCGCGCAGCGCCCGCCTCTCGTGAGCCGCGGAGCGGCTTCACCCGCCGGGCGCGCGGATGCCGCGGAGCGGCAGCGCGGCCGTGAGCCGCGAAGCGGCGAACTCCCCTGCGGAGCTGGGGCCCGCAGCGGAGCTGCGGAGCACGGGGCGCGGAGCGCCCCCTCTCCCACTCCGCTTCCCCGTACGACCCGGGCCCGTACGGGAAGCGTCACAGCGACCGGCAGGACACCGCCGCAGGACGCGCGCCCTGACCTTGCGGCCGTCACGCCTCCAAGCCGAGAACAGCAAAGGTCACACGATTGGGGCAAGCGTTTCTGCAGGTCACGAACTGTCCGGCTATCCTCCGGCGCGCAGACCCCACGCACCCCCGAGAGCACACCCCGAGCACATCCGGCCGACACCCGGTGGCGGGAGAGAGGCGGACGAATGCCGACGACCACGGCCCGGCGGAATCATGTGATGACCAGCCGGGACCTGGAGATCCTGCAGTGGGCGGCGCGCTGGCGGGCCGTCACCTGCCCTCAGGTGGCTAGGGAGTTCGACCGGCGAACGGAGCGGACGCGGCGGCGGGAAGTCTACGAGCGCAGGCTCCGCGCCCTGCACCAGCTGGAGCTGCTCCAGCAAGCGCGGCCCCTGGGAGACCAGCCTCGGATCCACTGGCTGACCCGGGCCGGGATGGCGGCCGCCGGCGTCGAGGGCACCCCGGGGTCCCCGAGCGTCGGCGAGCTCGTGCACGACCTGGAGGTGGTCGAGCTCGCGCATCATCTGGCGGTGACCCAGCCGGACCACCAGCTCGTCACGGAGCAGGAGATCCGGCGATCCGAGCCGAATCCATCCTCCGGGCCTGGTGCCCGGCTGCGGTCCGACATCGAGATCGGTGCCGGGCGAGGGACCGGCGGGCGCTCTTTTCCGGATCTGGCGTCGGTCGTCACGAGTGAGGACGGCGCCGAGCAGGTGTGGGTGCACGAGCTGGAGCGCGCCCGGAAGGGTCGAGCACGGCTGCTGTCGATCATGCTGTCGTACGTGTACGCCGAGCACGTGCACGGTGTCGTGTACTGGGCCTGGCCCGGCCTGGCCGATCCTCTGGCCGCGGTGGCGGAGGAAGCAAACCGGACCGCGGCGGCGGCAGGATTGCGACCCTGCGTCGTCGTCCGGCCGTGGCAGCCCCGGCTCTGACGACCGGGCAGCAGGAGGCATGCCCGCAGCGTACGCGAAGGACTGAACCCCCGGCCTGGGAGCGGCCCTGGAGTATCCGCTGCACCCGCGGGGCTGACTCACCCGCTGCTGCGGGCGCGCTTCAGGAGGCGCTGCGCCGTGCGTTCGGTGACGCCGTACGTGCTCATGATCTGCTCGGTGGTGACCGTGTCACCGTCAGCGAGACGGCCAGCGAGCTCTGCGGCCCGGCGGGCGGCGAGTGAGCCGCGGGCCGTCGGACGCCGACGGCGGGTGTCACGGGCGCCGGGCGGGCGGCCGGTGCGGGCGGGGTTCGCGCTCGGCGGGTGATCACGGTGGTGCTCGATCTCCCGAAGCGTCCACCGTCGCTTGCGGCCGATCTTCCGACCAGACGGCGCCTCGCCACGGGCCGCGTACGCCCGGAGCGTCGATGCGCCGATACCGAGGATGTCGGCGGCCTGCTCGGCAGTCAGCAGCACGTCCTCGCCGTGCTCACCGTCCTGTCCGGAGTTCGGGTTCATCGTGTGGGTGCCTCCGGCCGATATGCTGGTGATGCATCGTCACGCCTGTCTGGCGTGTGATGGGGTTCGGGGCCGGCGGATGCCGTCACCACCCGAGGGTGGTGTCCCGCCGGCCCTTCTCGCCGTCACCAAAAACGCTACAGCATCGCGTGTCGGTGTGGGGCCGCCTGCCGTACGGCGGCGCGCCGGAATGGGTCCGCCGACAACGAACGTCCCGACGCACGCGGCCCCTTCGGATGTTCCGGTTCCGAAGGGGCCCCTGGGCTGTGCTCGTTGCGGTCTAGCGCGCCTGCACCCACCACGCTAAGAGGCCGATGGTCGCGGTGCCGGACGCGTACGCCGCGCCGCGCAGGAAGTTCGTCGCCACGAGCCGGCCGTAGCGCCGCCATCGTTTCCTGAAGCGGTCGGGCCTCGGCAGACGTCTCTCCGTAGACTGCATGTGGTGCCCCTCTCGTCAACGCTCAAGACAGTGGTGGTTCCGCGCAGGGAGTCCTTGTCAGCCCGAGGTTGGATGCCGGACGGCTGGACACGGGCTCCCTTGCGCTTGGAAGAAGCCTACGAGGTTGTGCACTTGTGATTTTGCCGGGGGTGCCCTTCTGTCGAACTTGATCGCCCTGCGGTTCACGAAGTAGGCGGGACGGACGCGGACTTGGAGCCTTCCACACTCCCTGTTGGTTTATCTCTACCTAGCCCATGGTAGAGATAAAACATGCCGAAGAGACCTGCCGCTCCGCAGCCGCGGATGACGCTTCCCACGCAACTCGTCCTGCAGGTTCTGCTGGAGCAGCCGTCCCAAGAGCTCTACGGACTTCAGATCGGCTCCCAGGCCGGGCTGGCCAGTGGCACGATCCACCCGATCCTGGCTCGACTGGAAGCAGTGGGCTGGTTGACCTCCCGATGGGAGGACTCAGACCGAGCTCATCAGCAGGGCCGCCCGCGCAGACGGTACTACCAGCTCAGCCAGGAAGGCTGCTCACAGGCCCCCGTCGCGCTGGCCCGCGCTAAGGCTCGCCGAAACGCGCTGCGAGGGATGTCTCTGAATCTTCCCGGAGAGGCCCACGCGTGATCAGAGCCATCCGTGATCGGGCAAACGTTCCAGACGGAGACACTGCCCTGATCCGAGAACTCCCCGATTCGCCGGGGTGTGACCACAACCGGATCGGACCGCTGGCTCATCGGCTGACGACAGCAGCCTCACTCCTGCTCCCGCGGGCGGATCGCTCCCGCTACCTGGAAGAGTGGCAGGCAGATCTGTGGGAGCTCAGCGACGGGCCCGGGCGCCAGCAGACCGTCTACGCTCTCCGCGTCCTCATTCGTGCCCTGCCCATCCGGCGTGCGGCCTGCCAAGGCCGAAGGCGTGCGGTCCGCCGAGGCCGGTGGCGCGAAGCCGCCAAGGACCTGCGCAGGGTGGTGCGCTGCGTGCCGATAGCGGTCATCGTCGCTGTTTCGATGTCTGGCACGGCAGCGGCAGACGGCCCAGGCACCGTTAGGGCTCCCGGTTGTATGCCTGACTGATCGAGTTGCCGAGGATCGAGCGCCAGCAGTTGGCAGCGGTCGTCCGTACGGCAGGGAGCATTCACGACTTCTGGCCGGATACGCCGGTGTAGGCGCGCAGGTAGCGGTGGATGTTGGTGAGGTAGGTGCGGATGGTGGTCACGCACTGCTGGCCGCAGCCGGCCTCGCCGGGGGTTGGCATACCGGTCGCGGACCAGGTGACGCGTCCGCATCCGGCAACGTGGCAGACGGCCATCGCGTCGAGGGCGCTGATCCGTTTGCCCGGGTGCCGGGTGAGATAGGCCGTCATCTTCCGGAGGTTGCCGCAGGTGTAGGTGATGCCGACCCGGAGGTGGACTGCGGGCTCCCACACCGCGTGGCCGCTCGGGGGTTTGCTGCCCTGGCTCCAGGTCCCGGCCGTTCCCTCGACGGCTTTCCACACGGGGCGGCTGAGCTGGTAGAGGCCGCCCGCTCCCCCGTTGCTGTCAGCCGACCAGGCGCCGGGTTTCCACCGGCTCTCCGCCATCACCTGGGCGTAGACCCACTCCAGCGGCAGTTCCGGACAACCGGTGAGTTGCCGCTGGATCGTGGGGGTCATCTTCCGCGCGAGGTCGGGCAGGGAGGAGGAGGTGCCGGCCCGCCCCGCGAGCGGGAGGCAGTCGGCGGCCGATGCCGCGGCGACGGCCGGCCCGGCGGCCGGGAGCGCGGCGGCGGTGAGATACGGCTCGGGGTCGACGGGGAGATGGCGGCCGCCGATCTGGGGCCGGACTTCGAAGTGAAGGTGCGGGCCGGTGGTGTTGCCGGTGGCGCCGACGGCGCCGATCCGGTCGCCTGCATTCAGGTGCTGTCCACGCGCGGGCAGGGCCTTCGAGAGGTGCGCGTACACGGTCACGACGTTGTCGGCGTGCAGCACGGTGACGTACCTGCCGAAGGCGTGGCCGGCGCTCTCCGGGACGACCGCCAGGACGACGCCGTCGGTGGCCGCGAAGACTGGCGTGCCCGCGGGCGGGGCGAAGTCGGTTCCGGTGTGCCGCTTCGACCAGTTCGGCCCGTCCTGCCCGAAGCGTGCGGTGACTGTGGCCGGTGCGGGAACCGGGTACGTCCAGGACGCGGAGTGGAGCGTCTGGGGCGGTACGGGCGGCCGGGCGTCGGCCTGCGCGAGGGGCAGGTCGATGTGCGGGCCGGAGGAGGCGCTGTCCGGTCCAGCAGGCTGGGCAGGCCCGGCCGCGGCGGCCGGCGCGCATCCCGCCCCTGCGGTCGCCGCGTCGCCCCCGATTCCTGCGAAAAGGAACAGCGGGAGGGCGACGAGAGCCAGCGCGCCACTGCCACCCGCCCACGCCGCTGATGTGCCCGAACGCATACCGCTCCCTCGCAGGCCACCCCCCACCAACTACGTTTCGCATACAGACGATAACTAACCGTGCAGGGTGGTCGTTGAGCCAGGCCGGAGCCCCAGGACGGAGGGAGAGGCGATGGCTGTAACCCGTGCACAGCGTGCGGCAAGTGGCCCGCCGGCCGACGTGCTGCCGCCGGTCGCCGTGGTCGGCTGCCACGGCGGATGCGGGTCGACCACCCTCGCGCGGCTGCTGGCCCCGGCCGCGCGCGAGGTCCAGCGCGATCAACTGCACACCGGCGACGATCCGCTGCTGCTGGTCGCGCGGGGCACTGCGTACGGCATGCACTGGGCAACGCGGGGTGTGGCCTGCGCCCACCAGAACATCGCGAGCGGCTGGTTGGCCGCGCCGCCGCTGCTCGTGCTGGTAGCCGACAGCACGTTGCGGGAGCCGCAGACGGTACGGGCCAGGCTGCGGCTCGTGCAGGACCGTGTCCGGGCGGTTGTGCGCGTCCCGTACGTTCCGGCCTGGCGAGACACCGACGACCCGCTGTCGGTACCGCCGACCCGGCCGCTGACCGAAGCCCTGGCCGCGCTGCGGTCCGCCGTGGCGGTGAGGACCGCGTGATGCAGGACGTGCTGGCGCTTCTGGCGGATGGTGTTCCCAACCCCGGCGCCAAGACGCCGAAAGGGCTCACCGGGCCGCGCGACACCCTCCTTGGCATCCTGAAGTGGGGCGGATTCGCCATCGCCGCGGGCTCCTTCATCTACACCGGCATCCGTATGCAGCTGGGTTCGCAAGGCGGGCGCGGGGCCACGACGGCCGCGGACGCGGTCGCCGAACTGCCGATGAAGGTCTTGGGCACCTTGTTCATCGGCGGGGTGGGAGCGGGGATCCTCGGGATGTTCCTGTGACCCCGGGCCCGACAGCCGCGCCCGAACCGGGGAAGCGCCGGCGGCCTGTGGCCATCATGGTCGGCGGGGGTCTGGTGCTGGCCGCTCTGGGTGCGGCGATGATCGGCCACAGCCAGGGATGGGGCGAGGACACCGCGCCGCCGCCTGCCGCCGCACCCTCCTCGGAGCCGGAGCACGGGCCGGACGGTGCCGGCAACGGCAAGCCAGCCCCGGCGGCGCCCCGGGAACAGGGGGAACCGGACTGGAACGGCCTGACCCGCATGGACGTCCACGGCGCGCAGCTGCCCGTCAGCCCCGTCCACGGCCCCAAGAACGCGACAGAGCAGGCCGCTTCGGGGTTCACCCGCGACATCGGCGGCGCGGCGCTGGCCGCCGTACACCTCGCCACCCGCGTCTCACCGCAGGTGGGCCCGAAGGTGTACGTACCGAACGCCGAACGCATGAAGGGTGACCGGACCGCCTTCCTGGCACAAGTGGATGCCGACTACGCGAAGGCACGTGACGCGTCCGGCCTGCCCGAAGGTGAGCCACTGCGGATCCACGCCCAGGTCATCGGCTACGCCGCCCCCGCTGCCGCTTCCTCCGCCGAACAGGTGACCGTGCATCTCCTCTCGCGCGGCGCCGGACCGGACGGCGGTGAAGTCCTGGTGTCCGTCCCCGTCACGCTCACCTGGTCCGACGGCGACTGGGCGCTCCGCACGCCTCCCGGCGGCAAGTGGCCAGGGCAGTCCGTCACGGGAACCGCCGGCTACACCCTCTTCCCCGGTGAGGACTGATGTGCGGCATCACCGACCCTGGCGGGTGCGTCGCGGACGCGGCCCGCTCCGGCCTGGAGGCCATGGCTGAGGCGATCGCCGACGCCGCCGCGTGGATCATCACCGAGAGCTTCACCTGGTGGGTGGATACCAGCGCCGACCAGCTGAACACCGGCGTTGTGAACGCCGTCCGCGAGGTCACGATGCCGCTCACAGTGAGCGTGGCCGCCGCCGGGATGATCGTTTTCGGAATCCGGATGGTGCTCTCCGGCTCGCCCGACCCGCTGCTGAGCATGGGCGAAGGCGTCGCCAAGCTGACGTTCTGGACCGTCGCGGGCACCCTGGTCCTCAACTCGGCGATGAAAGCCGCGGCCGCCTTCTCCGGATGGGTCCTGGACTCCGCCAGAACCCGCAAACTCGGCGAGCAGCTCGTCGAGGCGTTCGACCTCCCCGTGGAGGACAACATCGGCGTGATCCTGCTGCTGTCCCTGATCGGCTTCCTGGCGGGCGTGGTGCAGTGGCTGATCTCCCTCTTCCGGGAAGGCGCGGTGGTGATCCTCGCCGGGTGCCTGCCGCTGGCGGCGTCCGGCTCACTGGGGCTGGGCCGCCCCTGGCTCAGCAAGATCACGGGATGGTGCCTGGCGCTGATCTTCTGGCAACCGGCGGCCTCTCTCGTCTACTTCGCCGCCTTCAGCATGCTTGAGCACGCACGCGGCGGCCAGGAGACGCTGGTTGGCATCACCATGCTCGTCATCGCCAACTTCGCCCTGCCGACGTTGATGAAGCTGTTCTCCTGGGTGGTCAGCACGAGCAGTGGCGGGGGCGGCAGCGGGTCCTCGAAGGCCGCAGGAGTCGCGATGGCCTATCAGATCCGGGGCGCCGCCGCCGTCCGCGGGAGCGGCCGGATGAGCCCTGATCAGCACGCCCGGCTGATCGGCTCCGCCCTCCCCCATCAAGGCACTCCGGGCGGCGGCCAGACCGGGCCCGGCTCGGTCGCTTCCGGTGCCGTGCCCGGGTCCCGTACCCCCGCAGCGGACCCCGCGGGCCCCGGCGGTCCGGCCTGGACGCCCGGCACCATCTCCGGGACTCCAGGCGCCCCCGGAACATCCGGTGGTGGTGCGGCCGGCGGCAGCGGGGCGACGGGTGCCGGCGGCGCGGCTGCCTCAGGGGCCGGAGCGGCTGCGCCCGCAGCGGGCGAGGCGTCAGCAGGCGCCGCCGGAGCGGTCGGCGCGAAGGCCACAGCCGCCGCTGGCCCCATCGGCGCCGCCGCCGCTGCCGCCGTCGTGGGCGCCGCAGGCGCGAAGGCCGTCGGGCGTGCCATGACCGAGGGCGCTGACGCCCAGCCCGCCTCGCCCCGCGAGCCCGGAAAGGAAGGCAGCAAGTGACCTCAGTGCGTCTGTACGGAGGCTGGCGCCTCACTCGGGGAATCGGGCTGGGCAACCTGACGCTGGGCCAGTCCCTGATCCTGCTGGGCCTGTTGATCACCGTGATGCTGACCGCCGCGGTGGACATCCGGCTGCTGCTGTACGTCGGCCCCGCAGCCGCGGTGGCGGCGGCGCTGACCGCGCTGCGGTGGCGGGGAGAGCCGCTGCTGGAGACGCTGCTGACCATCGCCCGCTGGCGTCACGGCGTACGTGCGGAGCAGGACGTCTTCACCTCCGGCGTGGTGACGCTGCACAAGCGGGGCCTCGACTTGCCCGGGCTGCTCGCTCCGGTGGCGATCCTCTCCTGCGAGGACGGCGACGGCGGGCACTACGGCATGGCCTGGCACCGCCGAAGCGGCCACCTGACCGCCACCTTGCGGGTCGCCGCGGTCTCCACCGCCCTGGCCGATCAGGACTCCGTGGACACCTGGGTCAGTCAGTGGGGTGCCTGGCTGGCGCGCCTAGGGCACTCCCCCATGGTGCGGTGGGTGGCCGTCACCGTGGACACCGCGCCGGATCCCGGCAGTTCCCTCGAGGACTACGTGGCCGCCCGCCTCGACCCGGCCGCGCCGGCGAACGCCACCGCACTCATGCACGAGTTGGTTGCGCTCTCCCCTGCCGCGAGCGCGGCGGTCGAGACCCGGGTCAGCATCACCTTCGACCCGGCGCGCAGTCCCGAGCCGTGTGCCACCTTCGCGGAGGCCGTCGCGGAGGCCGGCCGGAACCTGGCTGGTCTCCAGCATGCTCTGGGCGCGTGCGGTGTAACGGTTCTGGGCCGCGCCAGCGCCGCGAGGCTGGCCGGGATCACGCGGGCGGCGTTCGACCCCGTCTCCCGGCCGGAGGTGGCCCGCGCGCTGGCCCACGACCCTCGCACCGGTGCCGAGGCCGACCCCGACGCCCTGCTCGGCCACGGCGTCGCCGGCCCTGTGGCTGCCCGCGAGCACCGCAGCCACTACGAGCACGACTCCGGCACATCGGTGTCCTGGGTCTGGGCGAGCGCGCCCCGGCAGCACGTCACTTCGGAGGTCCTGGTGCCGCTGCTCGCCCCCGCCCGGCATCCCAAGCGGGTCACCCTGGCCTACGAACCCCATGCCGCCGAAGCCGCCGCCGACCACTTGCAGGGGGAGGTCAACGCCGCTGCTTTCCGAGCCGCGCTGCGGCAGCGGCAGCAGCGCGCCGAGACCGCCACCGACCTCGCCGACCGCGCTCGCGCCGAGCAGGCCGCGCAGGAGGAGGCGCAGGGTGCCGGGCTGGGCCTGTACTCGATGGTGATCACCACGACCGTCACCGACCCGGAGGCGCTGCCCCGAGCCGTGGCCGACGTCGAGCAGCGCGCCGGAACCTCCAAGATCAAGCTCCGCCGGGCGCGCTGGTCCCAGGCCGCCGCGTTCGCTGCCACGCTCCCGCTTGGCATCTACCTGCCGGACGCCGTCCGGCGCCGCACCCGCTGACCCGTCCTCCTTCCGCGCCAGGAGCACCATGCCGGATCCGACCATGCCGCGTCTGGGGCCCACCCCGCCGTCCTGGGGCTGGCCCGGGCAGGGACTCGGGCGGGCCGCGCACGCGGCCTGCCCGCCGCTCTATCAGGCAACGACCGTTCAGGGCTGCGGCCTCTACCCGTTCACTGCCGGGTCCGGTGCCCCCGCTGTCGGCGTGCCCATCGGCCGGCACATGATCTGGGGCGAGGTCGTCGCCCTTGACCCGGTGGACTGGGTCCGGGCGAACCTGGCCACCAACCCCGGGGTGTTCGTACTCGGCGAGCCCGGCGTCGGCAAGTCCGCGTTCAGCAAGCGCATGGCCGTCGGGCTGGCCGCATTCGGCACCGGCGTGGTCGTCCTGGGCGACCTCAAGGGCGAGTACGGCGGGCTCGTCACCCGGCTGGGTGGCCAAGTCGTACGGATCGGCTGGGGTCTGGACCGCCTCAACCCCCTCGACTCCGGCGCCCTGGGCCAGGCCGTGACCGCCCTGGACGGCACCAGCCCTGAAAGAGCACGCGCGCTGCGCGCGGAGATCCGGTCCCGTCGCCTGGACCTGCTGCTGGCGCTGTGCCTCATCGCCCGCGGCTCCCGCGGCGCGGCCGTCACCGACGCCGAAGAACTCGCCCTCGGCGGCGCGTTGGACCTCCTGGCCCGGGACGCGGCCCAAGAGCCGGTCATTCCGCAGGTCATGCACGTCATCGAGACCGGCGACCCCGAGATGTGCCGCGCCGTCCTGGCCCGAAGCCCGCAGGAGTACCGCGAGCTGACCGACGGCATCCTGCGCACCCTCGCCCGGATCTGCCAGGGCCTGCTCCAGGGCCTGTTCGACGGCCCGACGACCACCCCGGCCGACCTCAGCGCGCCGGCCGTCTCGCTCGACATCCACGCCCTGGACAACGCCGCCGACGACATCGTCGCCGCCGCCTTGCTGTGCACCTGGGCGTACGGGTTCGGTGCGATCGACGCAGCGCGAGCCGTCGGCGACACCCGTCACTACCTCACCGTCCAGGACGAGATGTGGCGGTCCTTGCGGGCCGCGCCCGGCCTCGTCGAACGCACCGACCGGCTCACCCGTCTCAACCGGCAGAAGGGGATCGGGAGCATCATCACCACGCACTCGCTGTCGGATCTGGAGGCACTTCCGACCGCGGAGGATCAGGCCAAGGCCCGGGGCCTGGTCGAGCGGTCCGCGATCACCGTGATGGGCGCCCTGCCGGACCTGGAACTCGGGCGGGTCCACCAGGTCCGCTCCCTCACCACCCGAGAGCGGGAGATGGTCGCCTCCTGGTCCGCGCCGGAATCCTGGGAGACCGACCGGCCCCACCCTGGCCGCGGCAAGTACCTCATCAAGAACGCCGGCCGCCTCGGCATCCCCGTCGAGATGCACCTCACCCCCGGCGAAATCGACCTCTACAACACCGACACCGCCATCCGCAGGCAGCCGGTGGCCCGGCTGCCTGTCTAGCGTCCCCGAGCGGCCTGTCCGGTATCTGGCCGGGAGTCTGCGGTCGGCCGCATCGCGGCCGGCCACCAGTAGGTGCGGATGTAGGTGCCGACGATGCCGTCGGATGACGCGGAGAGTGCGATCTCAACCTGGTACGCGGTACGGCCGTCCGGATAGTCCTGGCGGGCGTGCACCAGGCAGTGCCGCCACCGCCCCGCCACACGTATCCGCAGCGCGGGCCGACGCCCGTACGGATACAGCCACACCCGCGGGGCCGGGCCGTCCTCCGGCCGCCATGGCCGAGCCTCGAGCGCGTTCCGTACGGCTTCCATGCTCTCCACCGTACGAACGGGTTCGGCCTCCCGGAACCGCCGGGTCAGTCCTCCGGCCCCCAGAGCTCCGCGAGGCGTCCTTGGGCGGCGCGGTCTGCTTCGCCGGCGGCTACGTCGTGGAGCGTGATGCTGCTTCCCCGGCCTACACCGACGACGCCTTCCACGACGGTCAGGGCTGCGGCCCGGATGCGCTGCCACAGCAGCAGCCCGTCGGGATGTGCCCGTCTGGTGCCGGGATCGTACGCGGCTCCCAGCAGCCGCGCTCGCTCCCCGTCGCCGCGTCCGGGGACTTCCGGTGCGGCCAGCAGTGTCTCGTACGGGCGGTAGCGCAGCACGGTCTCCACCCCGGCGGGCGGCGGGCCGGGGGTGTGCAGCCAGAGTGCGGCCGCCGCCTCAGGGGCGCCGTCCAACAGGTCTTGCTCGGCGGCCTGGTGGTGCAGCGCGGCGGCCAGCAGCACCGCCGTCAGCGGCTGGTCCTCGCCCTCCCAGGTCGCCTGCTCCTCCGGGCTGAGGGACCGCCCGGTACCGCCGTGCCGGGCTCGGACGCTGATGAGGAGCGACGCCCATACCAGGCAGTGCTCCCAGACCGTACGCGGCTGCTCGCCGGCGGATTCGCTCATCCCGGCACCGTATCCGCCCTGCCAGCGTGGGCAGGCGTCAGACCGTACCGGGCTGTCGGGCGCCGTCGAGTACGGCGTGCGTCCAGCGGGCGGTGTCGCTCAGCGTGCTGGGCCAGCGGGTCAGCCCTCCGGTCAGGTCGAGCGGGATGTCCGGCTGCGGCAGCGGTTCCCGCTGCGAGAGCCGCGCGAGCAGCTGCCGCAGCGGGTGCGTGCGCTCGGTGTGCCCCTGCTCCACCAGCCCCTGGTGGAGGGCTTCCCGGAGCGCGTACGGCTCGCCTTCTATGTCCGCCGGGCCATCGAGCTCATCCACCAGGCGCTCGGCGGGCACCTCGGCCGGTGTGGTGCCCGCCGAGCGGGCCAGGACGTAGAGGAGCAGGGCGACCGTCCCCACCGCGTCCGCTACCCCGCGCGAGGGGGTCTTGGGCCAGTGCGAGGACAGCAGCGCGGCGGCGTGCCGGACCGCGTCCTCCCACTCCGGCGGCGCCTCCCGGTACAGGTACTCCCCCACCACGGCGTCCGTGTCCGTCATCGTCCCGCTCCCCTCCCGCGTGTGCTTCGTACGGCAGCTCAACGCCGTGTCTCAGACGGCCGTTTCGAGGACCCGCAGCCCTGTGACGCCCTCGTACCAGCGCGAGCTCCCCACCGCGACCGGTGCGGGCGACATGCCCAACGACGGCGCCACTTCCGCCAGGGACACGCTGTCGACCCCGTGCTCGCGCAGCCGGCGCGCCCCCACCCCGGCCGGCACGTGCGGCCGCTCGCAGCCGTACTGCGCCAACGCCGCGAGGATCTCGATCACGCTTTTCGCGACCGGGGTGTAGCCGGGCACGGTGGCCATCAGCGCGTGCCATTGCTGTGCGTACGGGCCGGTCGGCGCCGGCCACTGCGGATCGCCGGGCTCCGGGTCGGGGAACTCCGGGTCCGCGGGGCCGCGCAGGCCCGCCACCCAGAGCACGGCGTTGTGCTGCAGGTGGTCCAGCCCCAGGTCTCCCAGACGGCGGCCCATCGCGTGCGCGGGCGCCATCTCCAGCCGGATGCACTCCGCGACGCCGGCGACCACCAGCTCGCGATCGCCCTCCCCCGCCTCCGGTACCGGCCGCCACGTCCGGCCGGCGTGCCTAGCGCGCCAGGAGACGATCGCCTCCGCCCACGGCCACGCGTCCGTGTACGGATGCCGCCCGTGAGCGGTCTCGTACACGGCGGCGTGCTCCTCCAGCCGCCTACCGGGATCCCACATGCCGGCGCCCTCCCTCATCGCGTCCTTACCACCAGTCTGCCCGTACGTCGCCTCGCCCGTACGTCGCCAGCCGGAACAACGCCCCTTCGGCGTGGGGGAGACGGCGAAGAGTTCACCCCACGCGAGATGGTTAGTAAAGTACCGCCATGACCGCGCCATATGATCCGGAGGAGCGGGAAAAGGTAGTGTCGAAGCTACCTTCTGCTCTGCGCCGTGAACTGAAGGTACGAGCAGCCCAGTTGGGCATCGACATCAAGGACGCCGTGACCGAGGGCATAGTGGCCTGGCGCTCCTGCGACCCGTTGCCTCCCGTTGACACCTCGGGAGGCGGCCCATTCTCGACCTACCTGCCCGCAGGCCTGTACGGCGAGTTCAAGGCGGACTGCAAGGCCAAGGGGGTGTCCTTCGCCCAAGGGCTGGCTCAGGCCGTACGGCTGTGGCTGGACAGCCACCCGACGGCTCGTCGGACTCCGCGCCCCACCGGGGCTCGCAGGATCATCTTCGGGAACCAGAAGGGCGGCGTGGGCAAGACCTCCGCGTCGGCCGGCGTTGCCGAGGCCTTGGCGGAGATGGGCAACAAGGTTTGCCTAATCGACTTCGACCCGCAGGGGCACCTGACCAAACAGTTCGGGTTCGACATGCTCGGTATCGACGACCCCAGCCTGGCCAAGCACATGCTGGGTGAGGCCAAGGGCGAGGTGCGGGACCTCCTGGTCCCGATCGAGGAAAAAGCCTTCGCCGGACGGCTGTTCCTGCTGCCAGCGTGCAAGGACGCCTTCCTCCTGGACGCCAAGCTGGCCACCACCCGCCAGGTCCGGGTCAAGGAGACCGCGCTGGAGAAGGCCATGGAACCGCTGGAGAAGCAGTTCGACTTCATCGTCGTGGACTGCCCGCCCAGCCTCGGCTACACGATGGACACCGCCCTCTACTACGCCCGGACACGGGACGAGGAAGAAGAAGGCACCTCCGGCATCTTCATCCCGGTCCTCGCCGAGGACTCCTCCGCCGACGCCTACGACATGCTGGACGAGCAGATCCAGGAGCTGTCCAACGACATGGACGTCCTGATCGGCGAGCTCGGGTTCGTGGTCAACATGTACGACAGCCGGCGTGGCTGGGTCGCCACTTCCTCCTTGGACGGGTGGAAGGAGCTCGGCGATGTCGTGGCCGTCATCCCGGACCAGAGTGAGCAGCGCAAGGCCGTACGGCTGAAGCAGCCGCTTCTCTCCTACGCTCCGGACAGCGAGCAGGCTGATGCCATGAGGAAGATCGCGTTGAAGGTGGTGTCATGACTGTCGCCGATCAGCTGGGCACGGGGGCGTCCTTCGGTCGGGCCCGCAACGGGCGCAGCGCGCGCGGCCGCGCCAAAGCCGTCGCACAGGGCGACATCCCCACCTACGAGCTGGTTCGCCTCCCCCTGCACGAGGTATCCCCCACCCCGTTGAACCCGCGCCGGAACTTCGGCACGGCCGAGGACATGACGCGCTTCGGGGAGGAGCTCCGCCACGCGCAGCTCGCCGCTTGCGTCGCGGTCACCGCCGACGCGTACCTGACCCTGTGGCCAGAGCACCGCGAGAAGATCGGTGACGTCGCGCACGTACTCGTCAACGGCGAGCGCCGCTTCCGCAGCGCCCTCCACGTCGGCCTGGACGGGCTGGACTTCGTCGTCCGGGATGATCTGGCGGCCACGAGGGAGGATTTCATCGACCACCTGCTCAAGGAGAACCTTGAGAGGGAGGACTTCGATGTGATCGAGCGGGCCCGCGGCGTGCAGCAAATGGTCGAGGTCTGCGAGCAGGACGATCCGTCCGGGGCCCGGGCACGCGCGGCCCGGCGGCTCCAGCGCGACAGGTCCTGGGTCACCAACCAGTTGGCGCTTCTCCGTCTGCCACTCGAGATCCAGGTGATGCTCAGCAAAGGCGAGCTACCCGAGCGGGACGGGCGGCTACTCGCCCGGTACGCGAAGGACCAACCGGATCTAGACGCGGCCGCGCTGCTGGCCCATCACGAGGCCGTCAAGGCGCAGAGCGCCGAGGAGAAGGCCCGTGAGCGCGCCCTGCTGCAGGCGGCGAAGCAGCAGGGGGTGTTGTCCGCGGACAACACGAGCGCGCCTCCAGCGATGGCCCCGAGTACGGAGGCGAGTGGGGGAGACGTGGCCGGGTCGGTGTTGTCCGTGGACAACACCGACCCGGCCGCCGCGGCGGACAGCGGGCCGATTCCAGCACCCGCCGCGGCTGGCCAGCAGCAGAGCAATGCCACGAAGCCGTCCGAAGCCTCGGACCCGGCATCCGCGTTGTCCGCGGACAACGACACGGCCAAGTCTGTACCCAAAGTTCCTGCTCAGAACCCTGGCGACGGCGCGGAAGGCATTTCCGACGACGTCCAGCAGCAGCTGGTGCGTGCTGGCCGCGGAGACATCGACGTGCTCGCGGATGCACTGGGTCAGAACCTCCAGCGAGACAAGCTGGAGCGCCTGGTGGAGCAGCTCCGGTCGTGGCTGTGAGCGCGAGGGGGCGTTAACGCCGTTAATACCCCCTCCACCATGCCGTCAGAACGCAAAAAGGCCCTGCCCCCCGGTGGAGACCGGGGGGCAGGGCCTTTCGCTTCGGCGACCGTCATCTGGCGGCTTGCATGCGGGGCAGGGCGCCCAACTCGCGGGGCCCAGGGCGGAGTGCTGCGAGGGCATGGTGGTCGTCACGCGGGTCGTCGTTCTCCCAGACCTCCCTCAAGTCGCTGATCGCGTCGGGGTTGCCTCGCCGACCCACGGCCCGGAGACGGTGAACACCGGCACGGTGTCACGGTCCTCTTTTCGCGGGCGGGGTGGGTCCAGGGGAGGGCGAGGCCATCGCCAGCGGTGCGGGGGACCAGATGTCCGTGGAGGTGCCACACCGTCTGTGTGGCTGCCTCACCGCAGGAAGTGAGGTAGTTCCACTGACCGCCCAGCTGCTGCGCGAGTTCGGCGGCACGTAGTTGCACGGTGGCCGAGACGACCGGGTCGATGGTGAAGTCCGTGACGTGGGCCTTGGGCAGGACCAGGAGGTGGCCATCGGTGCAGCCGCCGCTGCGGGGAACGATCGCGAGGGCGTCGCCCCACTCGTGGACGATGGTCGCCGGGGCGCCGTCGTGGACGATGGCGCAGAACGGGCAGTCGGGCCGGGGATGTTTGCGGGGGACCGGCGGCCGGTTGATGTGGTGGTGGGTGACCGTGACGGTGGCGCCGGCCTCTTGCATGCGCCGCCCGATCGCGTCGGCAACGGCCGGTGCCCGGTGGCGGCCGTACCAGCAGTTCACCAGCAGCTGGACCGGGCGGCGGTTGGCGGCGGCGCGGAGGGCGGTGAGTGCGTGGACGGCGTCGTCGACGATGCGGGCCGCGCCCGGCGTCGTCAGGACGTAATCGCGTACCCCTGCATCCTGCCCGGTCTGGCGGGCGACGACGTCGGCCATAGCAGGGTCGTCGGGTGGGTTGAGGAGCTGGTTGGTGAGGTTGATGGCGAGGACGGCGGCGCGGTAGCGCGGTTGTGGCGGGTCCTGCCAGCGGGCGCCGAAGCTGTCGATGAACACGTCGTACACGAGAACCTCCAGGAGTGAGAGAGGAGCGGCCCGCCCTTGTGGCGGGCCGCTCGCGGCGTCTGGTTTCGGATCGGTCCTACCGGGCCCGGGTAGCCCGCTGGCGCTCGGCGAGGGAGTCAGGCGGATTGCCAGTCGGGGGTGTCGCAGCTTTGGCAAAACGGCTCGTCGGGTGCCTGTCCGCGGTAGACGTCCAGCAGGTCGCGGGCGCCGTTGACCTTCACCCACACCGGACTGCCGCAGTCCTCGCAGGGTTCGCTGTCGAGGCGGGCCTGCCAGTGGTGGTCGAAGACGTCTCCGTCTTCTGACCAGCGCACGGCCAGTTGCCGTCCGGCGACGGTGAACGCGCCGGTGGAGCCCGAACTGTCGGAGTCGAAGGCGAAGGCCCGGGCGAGGTCTGGGCCGAAGGCGGCGCGGACCTCTGCGAGCGGGTCGAAGCCAGCGGCCACGGAACGGGCCAGCAGCAGGTGGAGTAGGTCGAGGTCGGCGGCGTCGCGGACCTCGTCGAAGCCTTCGCTGAGCAGCTGCTCGGCGAAAGGGACACCGGCTCGCTGCCAGGCGATCGTCTCCGTCGGTACCTGCCGGTTGGCGGGCCGCGCGTTCTGCCGCTCCTGGCACGTCTCCAGCGGCGTGCGCACGGCGATCGCCACAGCCAGCATGCCGTGCCGGTGGGCACGCTCCAGCAGCCGGGCCCGTACGGCCAGTTCGGTGTTCGTGCTGTCCACCAGCGTCGGCAGCCGGCGGGCCAAGCGGCCGGAGAGCGCCGCGTCGAAGACGGCGACCGCGTCGCGGGTACTGGCCTGGGCGCCGGCGTCGTCGGCTACTTGCTCGCGGAAGTCGTCCAGGGACAGGCGCCAGGTGCGGGGGAAGGCGGCCGCGATGTTGGTCTTGCCGCTTCCGGCCGGTCCGATCAGCACGTAGAGGCCGGGTTCCGGCAGACCGAGCGCGGCGAGGAGTTGCTGGTTCACGGGTGTGCCCTTCATGGAGGTTGGGTGTGGGCCCGCCGCATGCTCACTGGCCGGCTGGGCTCAGGAGTTGCTCGATCTGCCGGAATTTCTCGTCGCGGGTGCCGGTGACGGTCGCATGCTTTACCTCGGCGGTGATCTGGCGCTGCGGCCCGCGGCAGCGGGTGAACACCGCGGCGCACAGGGGCAGCGTGACGCCGGGGAAGAGGCGGGTGGGGCCGGGCGGTGCTTTGCCCTCGGGCGTCAGGTTGATGATGGCCCCGCGGTCGGCGGATTGGCGTATGAAGGCGCGCATCCCGTCGAAGGTGGGGCTGGTCAGCCAAGGGCTCGGGGTGATGAACGCGACGGACGCGGTGGCCAGGCGGGTCTCGAATGCCCGCCACAGCGCCCAGCGCCAGAAGTAGATGTACAGGTTGGACATGAGGCCGTCGGTGCGGCCGTGGCCGGGGATGCGGAACTCGTCCAGGCTGGGCCGGTGCAGCTCGTCGGCGGTGCGCCGGTGTCCCGGCTTCGGGCGGCGGGCTTCGATCCAGGGGGCGGCACCTTTCGCCTTGTCCTTGTAGGGCGGGTTGCCCACGATCGCCAGCGGGCCGGTGGAGTTGAGCCGGGCGGTCAGGGCGGGGGGCAGGTCGCCGGCGAGCGCGTTGCCAACGATGATGTTGTCGTCGAGCCAGCCGATCGGCGTGAGGCCGCTGGTCTCCAGCCAGCAGGCGGACTTGGCGAGGTCGACAGCGACGGGGTCGGTGTCGATGCCGTACACGCAGGACTTCAGGACGTCCGGCATGACGGCCTGGACGGTCAGCGGCGCCGGACGGTTTGTGCCGTACAGCAGCGCGGTGTACGCGGCGGCCAGCAGACGTGCGGCCGCCACCAGGAACACCCCGCCGCCGACGGCCGGGTCGAGGACCGTCACCGCCAGGACGTCGCCGGGGTTGTCCTCCAGGTACAGGTCGGTGACCTCGCTCAGTGCGGCACGGGTCAGCGGCTGCGCGAGCTCGGGAGGCGTGTACCAGCTGCCGGAGGCGCTGCGGTCCTCGGCGGCGAGGAGCTGTTCGTGGAGGCTGCCGAGTTCCGGGGCGCCCCAGGTGGCGAGGTCTCCGAGGTCGGTGAGGAGCTTCGTTACGCGCTCCGCGGTGTCGACGGGTAGCTCTACGTGCCAGGGCTGCGGGTAGTTGCGGGCGGCGGCGGCCGCGTTGACGGCCAGCCGCATGATGTGTCGGTGGCCGTCGGCGCCGGGGGCTTCGGCGACGATCGCCTCAAGGGCGGTAGAGAGGCTCATGTGGGGTCCCGGGGCGGGTCGTCGGGTACGACGTGAAGCCGGTAGAGGTAGGTGTCGGAGAAGCCGAGCTCGACAGCGATCGCGGTGACCGT
Source organism: Streptomyces armeniacus (assembly GCF_003355155.1). Classification (NCBI taxonomy): domain Bacteria; kingdom Bacillati; phylum Actinomycetota; class Actinomycetes; order Kitasatosporales; family Streptomycetaceae; genus Streptomyces; species Streptomyces armeniacus. The sequence goes on from NZ_CP031320.1 coordinate 4,671,585, forward strand.
CTCGTCGGCCGTACGGCGGCGGCTTCGCGGCACGGGCTCGGGAGCGCGATGTTCGCGGTGGGAGGGTGCGCGCTCGCCGACCCAGCGTGCCGGGTCGGCGAGCGCACGCACTGTGGGTTCCTGCTTCAGCTCTCAGGAGCGGGTGAGGGTGCGAGCCCGGTGCGTCGGCGTTGCTCGCGCCGAGCGGGGCGTGTGGACGGTGCCGGTCGGCGGCCGGTCGACGCGGTCTTGTGGCTGTCGCGGTGCCGGGTCTGCTCGGGCTGGGCCAGGGTGCGCAGTCCGTGGGGGGTGCCGACCGGGCCGCAGGCGCTGCATTGGACGCGGTACGAACGGTGGCCGGTGCAGCTGGACTGGGGGTTGCGCGGCCTTCCGGAGGGGTCGGTCGGGTGTTCGCACACGGTGCCGTCGGAGTGCAGTGGTTCGATCGCGATGCTGATACGGGCCATGGGCGGGGTCTCCTGTTCCGAGTTGGAGATTGGGTGGGGGTGGTGCTGGCTCGCTTCGTGCGGGCGCGGCTCCGGGTGGAGCGCGCTGTAGTAGGTGGTTCGGGGCCGCAGGGGTCCTTCGGCGCGGGGCGGATGCCGTCCTCAGGGGGCGCTGGGTGGCGGGCCGTCGCTCTCGAAGGCGGCGATGAGGTCGCCGATCGCGTCGGGATTGGCGGCTTCGCCGACCCACGTCCCGGCTGTGGTGAATACCGGGACGTGGTCGCGGTCGGCGTCGTATACGACGGCGTACGGGCCGTACCGGTCGAGGACCATGTCGTGCAGTTCCTGGAGCGGGGCGGTGGCCAGCACTTCCAGGGTGTCGACGGAGAGCCGGGCGGTGCTGGCTGTGCCGTCGGGCAGGAGGAGGTAGCCGGTGACGCGCAGCAGGTCGCCGGGATGGATTTCGGTGAGCAGTGCGTGCGCGATGCGAGGGTCCCGGGTGGCGCAGACCCAGATCGACTCGTCCGCGACGTCGTCGGTGGGCGAGGCGATCAGGCGGAACCTGGCGGTGCCGTGGGTGGCGCCGGGGGAGGGGATGGCGTCGAGGTAGCCGTCGAGAGCGAGGGGTATGGCGTCCATCAGCTGGCCGCCGCGGTCGGCGGCTGCTGGGCGGCCTCGTACGCTTCGACGACGTTCTTCGGGATCTTCCCGTGAGCGGCGACCTGGTATCCGTTGGCGCGGCCCCAGGCGCGGATCTCGTCCTGCTGCTCCTTGCTGCGCTTGGCGGCAGCCACCGGGGCGGCGGCCGTGGTGGCCGGGCGGCCACCGGTCTTCACGGCGCGCAATTTCTGCTGGGCCTTCTCCAGTTCGGCTTGGAGTTTGGCGACGCGTTCTTCGGCCTTGCGCTGTGCGTTCTCGGTGTCGCGGCGCTCGGCGAGTCCGGCGAGTTCCCTGCGGATCCGGGCGGCCTTGTTGCGGATGACGGCGGTGGTGTGGTCTTCGGCCCAGGCGAGCAGCTGCTCGACGTCGGAGGCCGCCGGCACGGCGTCGGCCGCGGTCTGGTGGTCCTGGGCGTCGGCCAGTGCGGTGATCTGGTCCTCGGTCAGGCCGGTGGCCTCGGTGATCTGTGCTGCGGGGGTGTCGTCGTTGTACATGGACAGCGCCACCGCTTCGATCGCGTTCGGGGTGGTCATGCGGGGTTCTCCTGTCTGGTTGAGGAGGGGGAACAAGGTGGTGAGTGTGTCGTCGTCGGTGGGCAGCCCGAGGTTGTCCAGGAGCAGCGTGAGGTCGGCTTTGCCGTGGGCGTGGCGTGCTGTGACTCGGGCCGCGGCGGCGAGTTGCTGGTCCGGGCTGGGGTCGAGGGGGAGTGATTCGGCTTCGAGGGCCTGCTGCCAGTCGGCGAACATCGGCTACGCCACCGCCTCGGTGTTGAGGCCGGCCAGGAGCAGGCGCTGGTTGTGGGCTCGGCGGGCCGGGGTGAGGGGCTCGCGCCACGGCTCGTACGGGGCGGGTCGGCGGGGGATGAGTTCCATCTCGAGGGGGTCGAGGGCCCGCTCGCGGCCGGTGGGCTTCCACCGGCGCTCGCGGCGGTCCTGTTCGGCGACGACGGCGACCCAGTCCGCGCCGAGACGCTGGACGAGGCGCTTGCGCAGTCCGGTGCGCTGGCGGGCGGTGGTCGCGGCCCACACGCCGGTCGGTGTCCGGTCGGGGTTTGCCAGCGCCCACTTGAGGCAGTTCTTGACGATCGGGCAGCCGGAGCAGGCCCGGCGCGCCCTGGCGAGTGCCTTGTCCTTCGCCCTCTGGCCTGTGATGTCCTCGATGGCGAACAGCTCCGGGTCGTCCTGGCAGCGAGTCGGCGCATCGGTGCGGGGGAAGGGGATCCGGTTGTCGGCCTCAGCCATGGCCGGATGGGTGGTGCGGGTGTGGTTCATGAGGTGACCTCTGGTGAATGTGGGGGAGTTGGAGGAGGGCCTGGTCCACGAGGCGGGGCTGCGGCCGCCACGGTCCGGGCCCTCCGCTGTTCCCGGCCGGGGCGGCCCCGTTGGGGAGAGGTGGGCGCCGGGCGCTGCCCGGTAGAGGTACGGGCGGCGCTTTCCGCGCCCTGGTGGCAGTCGGCGAGCCGCGGGCTACCGTTGACCGCGTCTGCTCTTATGCCGCTCGTCCCCACGAGCTGGTGCCGGGTCGGCCGGCTCGGCGGCCGTTGATGGACGGCACCGTGGTGTGCGGCTTGGCTGCCAGGACCGCGCGGCCGGTGTGCTTGCCGTCGTAGAGGGCGGCGTCGGCGGCGCGCTGGAGCGTGGACAGGTCGCGGAGGCCGAGGATGTCCTGGGCGGCGGCGCCGATCGAGGCGGCGACGTCGACGGCCTGGTCGTCCTCGAGGAGGACCGGCGTGTGCAGCGTCCGCACCAGCTGCTCGAGATGGAGCTCGCGGTCGTCGTACGGCAGGGTCAGCACCGCGGCGAACTCGTCTCCGCCGAGTCGGCCGACGGCGGCTCGCGGACCGGCCCAGGCGGTGAGCCGGGAGGCGGTCGCGGCCAGTACGGCGTCGCCTGCGGCGTGCCCGTACAGGTCGTTGATCTCCTTGAGGTGGTCTTGGTCGACCATGACCACGAGGGCGTCGTTGCCGTGGCGGGCGAGGATGCGCCGGGCTCGGGCGGTGTAGGCGTCGCGCCGCAGGAGTCCGGTGAGCGGGTCCGTCCTGGCGGCGGCCAGACGCCGGTGCAGCACCGCGGCGTGTGCGGCCCAGCCGGTCAACGGCAGGACGGCGGTGGTGAGTAAGAGGGCGCGCTGCCCGATCCGGGCCTGAACGCGGGAGTTGGAGGCCATACTGGTTCTCCGTCTCGTCTCGTACGGGATGGGTGGGCCCGGGAGCAGCCGTCGAAGCCGGCAAGCAGAAGAGCGGCTGTCCCGGGTTATTGCAGTTCGAGGCTCCGCGCCCTGGCGCGGAGCCTCGCTGTATGAGTGGTTCCATCGACCGTTGTTGGCCGGTTGAGTTCGCTACACGGCGTCGCCGTGCGCGGATTCCGCCGCGCCTGTCGAGAGGACGCTCGCGGCCCGGCCGGGCCGACGTACGGCTAGCCGGCGCCAGCGGGGCGTTCTCCTTGCGGGTCGAGGGTGCGCGTGGCCAGGTGGAGGCGCATGCCGGCGGAGTCGCTGACGAAGGCCGCGGCTTCTTCGATCGCGCAGGCGGCGGACTCGGCATCGTCGGGGTCGACTGTGCTGACCGCAGCGGCCTGGCCGGCCTTGGTGAGCAGTTGCGCCAGGGCGCCGAGGGCGCCGTCCTGCGGGTGCGCCTCGTGGTGGAGTTCGTGCACGATCTGGGCGAGCACGTGAGCGTCGGTTTCACCGTCGAGTTCGTCCTCGATCTGCTGGAGGGCGAGTCGGGCGATCGCGGCTGCGGCGCGGACGCGTTCCAGGGGTCGGGAGCGGGCTGTCACCGGCTGGTCGCCTTCGTGGTGGCGATGAGGGCGGCCGCGGTCTCCCAGCCGTGGTGCCACGCGCTGTCGAGGTGGAAGGCGCCGTTCATGCCGAAGTCGGCCAGCTTGTAGAAGTTGGTCTTTCCGGTCTTGTCGGCGAGCTTCTCCAGGATGCCGTGGCCCGGCACCCTGCGGTCCGCGATGTAGTGCGTGCCGAGTGATAGGGCGAGCGCCGCCGCGGCCGCGCCGGGGTGAACCCGGATGCCCAGTGCGCGGGCTCCGAGGCCGACGACGAGCGCCTGCGTGGCGGTGTAGGTGAGGCAGTGGTGCAGGCACGCCTTGCGGCCGTCGGCGGTGCCGTGAGCGGTCTTCTGTTTGGTCTGCGGGTCCTCGTATGTGACCGGGGCGTCGTCGGAGGCCCCCTTCACGCGGGCGCAGAAGTCGTTTTGGACCCAGAAGTCGCCGATCGCGCTGGCAGCGCGGGTCAGTCCGAGCAGGGCCGCGAAGGCGGCAGGACGGTGCATTGCTGTGTCTCCTGATCTTGAAAGGGGTGAGGGAGGAGCGGCGAGGCGTTCGCTGGTGCTCGGCCGCTCGGAGACCCTGCCCCCGGCCGGGTGCGGCTGGGGGCAGGGTTGTGCAAAGGAGGTTCGTCCGGCCGGGATGAGCGGCGTGGACGGGCAGGGGTGTTGGCCAACTCGCCTTTCACCGATGTGGTGCGCGGCGGCCCGTGCCCTCAGCCGGAGCCGTGTGGGACGGGGTGAGGGCAGGCGGCCGTACGTCGGTCAGTTGCTGTTGAAGCGGTTGCCGATCCCGCCGTGGTTGTCGCCCTGGACGATGACCGTGCCGTCCCCTTCGATGTGTGTGGTGCGGACGTCACCGCGGACCGTTCCGGCCTGCGCGACGGTCTTCGCCTCACTCCTGGTGATCTCGTTGCTGCTGCCACCCTCACTGGGCTTCCGCCGTCCGAACACGGGTCACTCTCCTTCGTGTACCGGGGCACCGGCCTATCCGGGCCCGCCGCGCCCGCCAGCCTCGACGCAGGGCTGGCGGGCACGGCGGGCCCGGATCAGGGGCGGCGGTGGGCGGTGTCGCTGGCGGCTTCCTCGGTGTCACGGGCGGCCATCCAGGTCCTGATGCGGTCCCGCGTCGCGTCCAGCTCGGCGAGCTGCGCGCGAGCTTGTGTGAGCTCCTGGATCAGCCACCGCACGTCGTCTGGGGCGTGGGCGAGGAATTCCCCTGCGGGCAGGCGGGTATCGCCGCTGGTGCCCAGGACCAGGACCGGCTGGCCGTCGGTGTCCTCGATGACGCCGGTGTCATCTTCGCGTTGTCGCCAGTCGCATTCGGGCAGCGCCCGTACTCGGGCTTCGATCTCGGCGAGGCGGTCGAGGATGGTCACGGTGTTCTCCTTCGTCGGTGCTGGGTGTGGAGGCGATCGGGTCGCGGGGCGGCTCGGCTGGTCCGGCGCTGTCCCGTCTCCCCTCACCGCCGGTTCGAGACCGGCGGATCGGGCAACCGTCAGCGGCGGAGCTGGGGCACGTTCTTCTCGGTCTCCACGACGCGCGGGTTCGCGGCGCCGACTACGCCTTCGAGTGCGTCCCACAGGCGCTGCCCGCTGGCGCCCCATTCGGGGGCGTAGATGGTGACCTGCCACGCGTACATGAGCGCCCCGAAGGCATCGAAGCTGACACCGGGCCACATGCAGCGCAGTTCGCCGTGTCCGAGGTATCCGGGAAACACGGAGTGCGGCTGCCCGTCCCGGGTGGTCAGGACGACGTCCTCATCTACGCGTCCCGCCGCACGACCGCCCAGGACGATCCTCAGGTCGTGCTCAGCGGCCATGTCCTCGAGCCGTGCGACGAGTTCGTCCTCGTCGACGAAGCCAGTCACCGATGCACGCTGCGACCACATGACGCCGTCGTCGGGCTCGGTGATACCGGGCTGGCTGTCGACGGTCAGGTAGCCAGCCCGGTTGAGCTGGGCGAGGACGCGGATCATGGCAGGGTTGGTTTCTTCTTCCGGCCCGTAGCCCGGCTGGTAGCCGGGCCAGGACTTGATGTCGCGCTCCAGCCACCGCGCCATCAGGTCGCCGAGGTCGCTCAGGGTGTGGGCGGCCCTCCACCTCTTGCGGTCGGCGCGGCTCATCCATGGGAGTTTCATCGGGTGTGCTCTCAATCGGGTTGGGCCTGGTTCAGGCAGCCAGGCGGTGTGTGGGTGGGGGAGTGGTGTAGGTGCTCGGGTCGGCGGGGGTGCCGTCGTGGCACTCCAGGCAGCTCCCGAGGCTCTTGAGGGGCAGGCAGAACACGTACCGCCGGGAGCAGTTGGGGCAGGTCTGGCGGGCTGCCATGGCCTGGTCCAGCGCCCGTTCCTGCGCGAGGGTCGGGACCCGCTTGGGGCGCGCGAGGGCGAGGTCGTAGAGCCAGGCGCGGACGGGGTGGTTGCAGGACCATTGGGGCCGGTAGCTGCAGTGTTTGCAGCGGAGGACCGCCACGGGTTCGTGCCCGCCGGGGCTGAGGTTCCGGTCTCGCATCTGGCGACGGGTGACAAGGTGGGCCGGGCAGGAGTCGCGGTCGTACTCCGGGATCCCGCTGGCCTCGCGCGGTATCCGTGTTTCTGTGCGGCTCTTGCGGCGAGGCTGACGGGGCATCACCAGCTCCAGGAGCCGGGGTGCCGCGCATGGGGCGTGTGGTTCACCGGGCGCCTTCCTTGCTTCCCGTACGGGGGTCCCGGCGGTGTGGAGCGGCCAGCGGCGGCCGCCAGCTGCTCCAGACGTTGTGCGGGCGGGGGAGTTGCCGGTGGTGGGCGCCGGGGCGGGGTCGGGGCCGGCCAGCTCGGCGGCGGTGGAGTTTGAACACGAGCGTCCTCCGTGGTGTCGGAACAGCGCTGCGCCCCGCCGGTGTTCGTCGGCGGGGCGCAGCTCGGCGCGTCTACCTGGGGTGGGTTGCGGGGCGGCCGGTCACGGCCGGTCCGGCCGTCGCTAGTTGATCGTGATCAGCTGCACGATGTCGGCGTGGTCGAACGGCGGGGGGAGGTCTCCGAGCGGCCACCAGCGGGCGCTGCGGGCCCGACGGCCCACCCGACCGGTCCACCCGCGCCGGCGCCGACTCCGTACTCGACCCGGGTCGGCCGACCAAGCGGCGCGTCGGTTCAGAACGGGGTGCAGGCGGGGCACAGCCGCGCGGCGCTCTCGGTCAGCCGGTTGCACAGGGCCTCTTCGCTGAACATCCGGGTGGTCACGTACGCACCGCAGCCAGGGCCCGCGCAGGGCTCGATCAGCGTCAGCACGTCCTCTTCGCTGTCGTTGTCGTGCTGCCGCTGGGTGTGGTGCAGGAACAGTCCCTCGCCCAGGTACGCCACCGCGCACGCCCAGCGGGCGGGACCAGGGCGGGTGGAGTTGGGCGGGTATCCCTGCCACGCCTGCGCGTCCAGGGCGCGGGCGAGGGTGTTGGGGAAGGCCCAGGCGATGAACTGGGCCGCCTTCCGCTCCGCCGCGAGTCGCTGCGTCGCGTCCAGCTCACGCTGTGCCCGGTCGGCTTCGCGCTGCCTCTCTTCCCGCTCGGTTTCCAGCTGGGCCAGGTGCTGGCCCGCGAGCGGACGCAGCGCGCTCAACACGCCGGTCTGACAGGTCTGTTCGGTCGGGCTGGTCACTGGTGTGTCTCCTTTGGGTGAGTCGGGTTGCGCTGTTCGTCCGGGCGCGCGGCACGCGGGTGCCGAACGGAGTCCGGACGCGGTACGGCTGCCTGGCGAGGCGGCCGTCAGCGGTTGAGGGGCTGTCGCCAGGCGTAGGGCGGGAGTTCCCCGGCGGTGCGGAAGGTGCGGATGGCGGCGCCTTCTGGGGCGTCGGGGAGCGGGGCGACGCGGGCGCCGTGCAGGGAGGCGAGCATGCGGGCGGCGTGGTGCTCGCAGCCGTCGCAGCCCGTGCCGTTGGCGTCGATGACGGTCACGGCCACCGGTCCCCGGCAGGCGCTGGGGTCGCTGGGGTGCGCGGCCGGGCACCGGCCGACGCGCTCACGCAGGTACGCCGCCCACCCGGCCGTCTCGTACTGCCGCTCGCGGGCGGCTTCGAGGATGTCCTTGTGGTCGAACGCCAGCAGCGGCGGAGGGTCGGACAGCGGCCACCAACCGGCGCTCCGGGCGTCATCCCCGGCCGTGGCGGTGGTGCCCGCCGGGAGGTGGGCCAGCCAGGCGACGCTGACGTACCGGCCGCGCGGGTCACGGTCGGGCCGGTCGAACGTGCCCAGCTCGATCAGGCGGGCGGGGTCGACGTGTACGCCGGTCTCTTCCGCCAGTTCGCGGGCGGCAGCAGCGCGGCCGGTCTCCCCGGGGTCCACGTGCCCGCCGGGGAGTGCGTGCTGGCCCTCGTACGGGTCCCAGTCGCGTTCGATCAGCAGCACGTTGCCCTCGGGCGTGAGGGCGACGACATCGGCGGTGTAACGGATGATCTCTGCAGGCGTGTGGTCGGTAGTCATGTTGGAGACCTCCTGAGTCTCAGTCAGTGGGTGTGGGTGTGCGTGCGATGCGGTGGCGCCGCCCGCCCCCCTGGCCTCCCCGCCGAGGGGGCGGGCGGCGCCGATGAGCGCGTCTTCGAGTGCCAGCGGGTTGCCGTGGTGTCCGGCGCGCCGAAGCGTCGTGCCTCGTGGACGGTGAGTGAGGCGGTGCAGTGCGCGGGCACCGGGGGATGGCAGCGCCCTCCCCGTCGGGGGCGGGCAGGGTTACTGGCTGCGGACCTCGGCCTTGGGGGCGTTGTCGTCGGCGACAGCCGGGGAGACGGCTGGGAGGTGGATGTCCTGGTGGATCTCGGTGCGCGGGACCCGGATGTAGAGGACCGGGCGCAAGCTCAGGCCGCGCAGCGCGGCCGCGGAGGCGAGGGTCCAGGCGAGGACCGCGATCCCGGCGGCGATGGCTCGGCTGTCGGCTGGCGTAGCGGACCAGACCATGGCGACGCTTCCGGTTCCCCAGCACGTCCAGGTGAGGCGGGCGGCGGTGCTGCGGACGAAGCCACCGATCAGACCGAGCAGGCCCGTGATCTGCCAGAGGGTGTAGACGGTGGAGCCGCTGATGGCGAGGTCGGCGGAGTGCTGGGCGGTGTACGAGCGGATCGGCTGGTCGATCACGGCCCACACCCTGAGGGAGGTGTCGGTGCCGATCTGCACGTGCGGCGCGGCGGTGATCAGCTGGTGGCCGGCTTCGGCGGCGACGTCGCTCGCGCCGTACAGCAGAAGGATCAAGACGGAGGCTCCGGAGAGTGCAAGGACCGTCTTCACCCAGTGCGCCATGTGGTGCCAGCCGAGTTCGGGGGCCTGGCGGAGGTCTTCCCAGCGGTCGTACAGGTAGCCGCCGTCGCTCCAGGCTTCGTTCCACCACGCCCGCGGGGTCAGCTGCGGTTGTTCGGTGTCGGTCGGCTCGGCTGGCGGGGGCGGCAGGGCGTTGAGGGCCTGGTCGTGGTCGGCCGCCGGGGGTTGCTGTCGCTGGGAGGGGATGTGCGGGGGCTGGTCGGTGTGCTCTGACACGGTCGGCTTCCCTTCAGAAGGGTGGTGATGCTGCGTACGGGATGGGAATGGCTCTGTTGCCGGGGCGCAGTGGTGCGGCACGCTTGGTTGGCGGGGCCGGGAAGCGGCAGGGGGCGTGATGGCAGTCGAGTTCGATTCGGTGATCGCCGACGGCGTGGTCTATCCGGCGTTCACGGACGACGACGGCGTGCTGTGGATCGATGACGAAGACGACTACGAGGTGGTCGTCGACCACGCGGTCGTCGACGGGGTGATCTATGAGGCGAGGGTCGACGGGGACGGCCGCCTGCTGATCTACCTGGACGACGACTGACGCGTTTGCTGCGGGCGGCCTGCGCCGTACTCGACTCCCGGGCAGATGGGCGGAGTTCGAGTACGACGCAGAGCGTCCGGTGTCAGCGAAGGTCGTTGCGGGTGCGGGCGAAGAGCATGCCCCGCGTGGTGCTGGTGTTGTGGATCTCCACGTGGTGAGCGACGGATCCCTCGTACACGTTCTTCGTGACGGCGGAGCGGGCGCGGCTGAGCGCGCCGCCGATGGCGGTGGCCGCCATGGCGACGCCCGCGAACGGCAGGGTCACCATCAGCACGCCGGTCAGCGTGACGGAGGCGAGGCCCTGAAGAACGAGCCAGGCCCCGCAGCCGATGCCGGTGACTCCGGCGCCGACTCCGATGGAGGCGACCGCGATCCCGGCCGCCCAGGCGGGCACGATCCGGTGGTCAGGCTGGGGCGCAGGCGGTGCGGTGCCGTACGCGGGCAGTGGGGAGTCGTCGCGGATGGCGGTGGGGTGGTGGCGTACGGGCTGCTTGGCCCATTCGTCGATCAGGCGGCGGGCTTCGGTGGCGGCCTCGGATTCGGGCATGCCGCGGTGGGTGTGCTGGGGATCCATGGCGATTCTCCGGTCGCGAAGGGCGCCACCCCCGCAGGGCGTGGCGGGGGCGGGGGAGTGGGTCGGGTTACTGCTTGAGCGTGGTCAGGGTGTTGCGGACGCTGCCGAGCTTGACTTCGCGGCCGCCGTCGGCGTTGACGAGATCCAGAACCTCGCGGGCGTCGAGCGGGTCGTCGTGTGCGTCGAGGACGGCTTGGACGCGGTCGCGCAGCGTGCGCGAGCGGGGCTGGGGTTGCGCCGGGACGGGGGAGGCGGGCTTCGTTCCGCCGGAGCGAGCGCCGCTCCGGCCTCCGCCGCTTGCCTCTTCCTCCTCGTCCTCTTCGGGGAAGACCGCGCGGTACGCCTCGGGCCCGTCCAGGCGCTGGCAGTAGGCGTCGCCGATGAGGTCCCAGGCGGCCTCTTCGATCTCGGGCGGGGCGCCGGGCCCGTACAGGTCCAGGATCATCGGATCGAGGCCGTCGGTGGGCATCTCCGAGCCGATGTTCCAGAACCGCATCTTGCTGGAGGGGTAGCGGCCGTTGACGTTGTAGGCGGTGCCTTGGGTGCCGGGCAGGTCGTCGTCCTCGTACGCCTCGTCGAACTGGGAGATGAGGTCGACTTCGCCTGCGTACTTCGGGATCGGGGCGAGGACCATCCCGGCGGGCAGCAGACCATCGGTCACCAGCTGCTTCATCATCGAGCTGGTCCAGCGCAGCAGGACGACTTCGCCTTCCTTGAGCATCGCGCGCAGGGTGTCGCTGCCGCCCATCTCCTCCAGGTGGCCGGCCTGCGCGAACAGGCCGATGCCGACGCCGAGGGACCGGCCGGTGCGGCCGATGTCCTTGATGTAGAAGGTCGCTTCGGCCCGGTACGGGGCGCCCTTCTCCAGCAGGCGGTTGGCCTCGTCCACGATCTGGTAGATCAGCGGGTCGGGCCGGTCCTTGAGGAACTTCGAGCGTCCCATCCGGGAGTAGCGCTCCTGGCGGTCCATCATCGTCAGCCACGTGGTGCGCAGCTGCGCCATGGTGCCTTCCTGCGTGGTGACCCGCCAGGCGACGTTGCCGTCGGAGCCGTGCCCGGTCTGCCCGTACGCCTCGGGAGCGGACTGGCCGGCCTTGAGGTCGGCGTACAGGACGGCAATGCCGGAGCGCTTCATCGACGCGAGGATGCTCTGCCCGGCGGTTGATTTGCCGGCACCGGTGGTACCGAACAGCAGCAGCCGCTGTGCGGAGCCGGTCTGCGGGTCGTACAGACGCAGCAGCGCGGGCCGGCCGTTGTGGTGGCGGCCGATCCAGATCCGCCCGCGGTCGTCCATGACCAGCATGTGCGGGTCGGAGAGGATGACCCGGGCGAGGGGGTCGTGCGGGTAGATGGTGACCAGCGCCTTGTCTCCCATGACGTTCGTCTCGATCGCGAGCCGGTTGACGTCCTTGATGCGCAGCGCGGCGGCGAGCCGCATCGGGTGGTGGGTGATGATGTCGCCGGGCTCGGCTGCCTCCACGGTCAGCTCGTAGATCTTGCTCATGCGCGAAGCTCCTTGGCCCCTTCCTCTTCGGGGTCGGGGATGTCGACGGTGCGGATCTGGGTGATGACGGTGCCGGGCATGCCCTTGGGCGCGATGTGCTTCTCCCAAGCGGTGTTCAGGTCCATGGCCTGCTCGGGGGCCTGGCCGATGACCAGTCGGCGTACCCCGGCGCCCTGCCGCGGTACGGGCGTGATGGCGATGTCGTCCTCGGGCCAGTTGATGGCCGCGGACAGCTCCAGCAGGTCGATCTTCGGGACCGGCTTGCCGGGGAGGGTGGAGCGGATGACGGCGGTCATCGACTCCGGGCCCGTGCGGACGATCTGTTCCAGCACGGTGTGCGGAGCGGCGCCGTCCTCGATGGCGACGCGCTGCGCCCAGTACGCCGCCATCGGGTGCTGTGGTCCGCCCTGGACTGTGTCCTGGGCGAGGATCTCCTTGCTCTCCTCGATCGCGGTTGGGGTCAGCGACTTCTCACGGCCGACGAGTACCCGGGCGCTCCGGGCGGGGCGGGCCTTCCAGACGCCGACGGTCCACGCGGCGTCGGCGAGCAGCTGCCACCACCAGTCGACGCCGGGGACGAAGTGCTGTGCGGTGAGCAGCCCGGCCAGCGACCACGACGGGGCGAGGTAGAGAGCCGTCGCCGTATTGCCGACCGGGGTGCGCGGCAGGGTGGCCGACCACAGGGTGGCCCACCCGGCGCACACGATCGTGCCGGTTATCGAGGTGGCGTAGGCGTCGGGGGCGAAGGTACCGGCGGCGAGCGCGCCGGTGCCGGCAACGGTGGCGGCGCGGCCGACCGCGTTGCGGGCCAGAGCGATGGGGCCGCGCAGGGGACCGAGTCGAGTCATCGGTGCTGCTCTCCTTCGAGGGGATGAGGAAGGGCGGCGGCCCCCGGCCGGGGGTCGCCGCCCTTCGTGTGGTGCGGTGGGCGTGGGGTCAGCGGTTGGAGTAGAACTCCCGGTCGGCCATGTCGATGCCGTCCGGCATGTTGTTCGCGGCCTCCGCGACCGAGCCGTAGTCGGCGATGTGGGCGTCGGCGGTCTCGTGGAAGAGGGTGGCCATCTCCTCGCACTCGGTCGCCATCCCCTCCGCTTCCTCGAGGCAGGTGCGCATGACCGTGGCCGCCTCGCGGTGCTCGTTGACGGTGGACTGGTCGACGTTGAGAGCGGCGGCCTGGTCGGCGAGCTTGTCGACCGACTGAGCGCAGTCCTCCACGTAGTTGAAAGTGGAGCGGACCTGCTCGGACAGGCCGCGCATGGTGACGCTGGCCGCGGTCAGCTGCATGACGACGATGGTGAAGCGGACAGCGCCGACGATCACGGAGCCGGTCGTTTCGAGGGCGCCGCCGATACGGGGAGCAATGTCGGACACGGGGTCTCCTATTCGAGGTGGTAGTCGCGCTCGGCAGGGGCGGCGTGCCCAGCGTCGCGGGTCGCGTCAGCGAGCGGCTTGTGCCGGCGTTCGGCTTCCTCACCGGCGGTACTGATGGCCTCGGCCGCGGCGGGCAGCGTCTCCGCGAGCCCTTCGGCCTTCGCCTTGACGCTGAGCGCCTTCTCCGCCAAGAGGAGGCACCAGCCCTCCAGGACTCCGGGCACCTTGAGTTCGACGATCTTCGCGTGAAGGGCTTCCAGCCGCGTCATCATCTGCTCGCTGCCATCGGCAGCGGCCCTCGCCTCGTCGACGCCCCGGGTGATCTCCTCCGCCATGTCGCTGTCGGCATCGATGACGTCGTAGATCGTCAAGTCGCTGTCGGCGTACTGGGTGTTCGGTGGCCTGCTCGGGACGGGCACGCTCACGGGTGTTCCTCCTGTTCTAGGTCCTGCGGAGATGGCCCCGGCGGCGACGCCGGCACGCCGGCGGTAGTCCCGCTGGCGCTCCGCCCAGCCCTCGCCGCCGACCTGCTCGACGGTGATCGTCGTTCCGGCGGCGTGGCCCCAGCCCGGGGGAGGGCCGAACCCGCCTTCCGGCCGCGGGTTCTGTCCGGTGCCGGGATCGGCGGATCCGGCCGGGCCGTGGGCGGCGCGCCCTGAGCGCCGGGAACTCGCCCGGTCCCACCAGCCGCGGCGGGAACGGCGTTTGCGGGCCTTCCACTTCGCTCCAGCCGTTCCTGTGCCGCCGGCGGAACCAGCGGACTTGCCCGGGTCGGTCTTGCGCGGCTTCTTGGTGAGCTTGACCTTCTTGCGGAGGTTCACCTTCGGAGCCGTGCTGCCGGCGCCGGGGGTGGCGGGCTTGGGCTTCTTCGTGAGGTTGACCTTCGGGGTCGCCGCCGTGCCGCCCGCTCCGGTGGGTTTGGGCTTCTTGGTCAGGTTGACCTTCGTCGGCGTCGTCCCGGCAGAGGTGGGCTTCTTGCTCTTCTTGGCCTTGCGTGCTGTGGTCAGCACGGGCGGGTCCAGCCGCTTGCGGCGCTTCTTCAGCCGCCGCGCCGATTCCGTCGCGATGGCGGCCGTCAGTGTTTCCCGGCCCTTGCCCTTCGGGCCGGGGCCGCCGCTGCCCGGTTTCCGCCCGGCCGTCTTGCCCTTGCGGGCTGTGGCCAGGACGGGCGGGTCCAGCCGCTTGCGGCGCTTCTTCAGCCGCCGCGCCGAGGCCTTCGACACGGCTTCCGGCAGCGTGCCCCGGCCCTTGCCGCCCACACCCGCTCCCGACGTGCCCGTCTTCCTACCGGCGCCGCGGCCCGATTTCGCGCTGGAGGACGGTGTGGAGCGGCCGCCCGAACCGGACTTGCCGAAGGCGCCGAGAGTGCCGACACCGCGTTTGCCGCCGCCCTGGGGTCCGTTGCGGGTCCGGGCCGCAGCCGTAATGCCGCCCGACGAGCCGCTCCTGGTTCCGGTCCTTCCACCACCCGCTCGCCCGGAAGACCCCAGAGGGCCGCTGCGGCCGCCTGGGCCTCCGTGGCGCCCGCTGGTGCCCAACGTGCCCGTACGGCCGCGAGAGGCGGCGCCAGGCGTCTTTCCGGACGCTTTGGCCCCGGACGCGCCGGGCGGCTTCGGGCCGCTGGGTGAACGGCCGGACGAACTACCAGAGGAACGACCGGAGGAACGGAAAGTCGCCGGGGTCGATTTGCTGCCGGAATTCGACCTGCCTCCGCCACTTCCTGCGGTGCGGGTACTGCGCCCGAATTCCGGGCTGGTCTGTATGCGGCCTTTCCGGGTAACCGTTCTCGCGCCGTGGGTGGACTGCACCCCCGCAGCCGCTTTGGATTTCAGATATTTGGCGGCACTCCAGGAGCCGCGCAAGGCCGCCACAGTGATTCCGGCCATCACGACCGTGGCCATGGGGGAAATACTGGCCCTTTGCCGACTGTCCGGAATTCCAGGGGTCGGGGCTACGGGGGTCAGGTTCCCGGCGCCGAGCTGGGGATTGTCCGCGGCCAGGAGCGAAGGCGGCGGCGCCAGGGCGGGCAGAGGCGCCAGGGCGGGGGCGGCGCCTTCGGGAGGCGGCGGGGACCCGCCCCCCACCGGTCCCGGGATGCTCAGCCCGGGGAAGCCGAGGACTGTCCCCCCGGCGCTGTCGTCGGCCATCGGCCGTCTCCTTCAATAGTCACTCAGAGTCACATTCAGGGGGTTCCCACGCGCGCGTGTACGCGCGCGCGTAGGAACCCTAGATTCACGGGTGCGGCGGTGATGATGAGCGCGTAGCGTCACGAGCCGTGCTGCGACTCCTGCTGGCCCTGGGTCCACCTCTGAAGGAGGCGGACCAGGTCGGCCCAAGCTTCGTCGTCGGTGCCGGCCAGGAGGCGCGCCAGGTCCCAGAGCGCGGTCGCCCGGTCCTTGTTCGTCGTGGTCGCCGTCAAGCGCGCGTTCCAGCGTGCGAGCTGGCCCTCGGTGAGACGAGCCGCCATTCGTCAGGCCCTCTTTTCCAGGAAGTCCAGGAAGGACGGCTCTTCGCTCTTCTTCGCGGCCTGACCGTTGTTGTCGCCGGGAGTCTGCGAGACGGCGTTCAGCTGCTCTGCCGTATTGAGCGACTGGGCAGTCTTGATTCCCTTCTTATGGGCTTTCTCGATCGCTTTCACCTTGCGCTTTTCCGGCAGTTCCACGTAGCGGCGCTGATATTCGCTGTCGAGCTTTCCCACGTGTTTTACTGCGGCTCGCAGGTCGCTTTCGAACTGTGCCAGCGGGCGGGACGCGAGAAACGCACGGATCCGCGGCTCGAAGGGCTTGTCTCCGTCGAACTCGACATTCTCCAGGTCGGCTCGGTACTCGCGGAGCAGCACCCTGACCTCGTCGGCCATCTGCCGCAGCCGCGCACGCTGCTGGGCGCCGTACAGGGCGGTGCCGCCGGGCTTCATCAGGTGGTCCGAGGTCCATCGGTTGTTGTTCTCGGGCATGGCAGAAGACCTCCAGGTCTCGAGGGGTTCGTGGCACGTTCCCCCGGGGCGTGCCTGCGGGGCCGGGGTCGTGTTCGGGCGGGGTGCGGCCGGGGCCTGCCGGCCGTGGCCGTCACCGGTGCGCGCTCAGAGCGTGAGCGCGGGCCGGTGGCGACCATGAGCGGCAGGTGCTGTGCGGGGTGCGGACGCTCAGACGTCCGCGGACAGGGCGTTTCGGCGCCTTCACCGTGTCCCCGAGGCGGGCTATACGTCTCGAGGCCGGTGGAACCGTCGAACGGTCATTTGTGCAGGTCAGCGCCGCTTCCGCCAGCGTGGACGGTGCGGGTGGCACCACCAGCAGTCCGGGCCGTGGTCGGAATCGGTCCGGGCGTGGGCCACGAAGCACAGGGTTGCTGGGGTCCCCAGGACGATGATGGCGAGGATCAGCGTGCCGAGTACGGACAGGGCGATGCTCACGGTGCTCTCCTTTCATGGAACGTGCAGGTCAGCGCTGGGGGTCGTAGCCCTGGACGAGCAGATCGGCGGCCTCCTGGCGGTACTTGGACGCGGTGTCCGTGGAGGAGACCTCGAGCTCGCGCTGGATGTCGGCGAGCCGTACCTGGTCGGCGTCGCCGCCGGCGGCGAGGATCATCCGGGCGACCTTGCGGACCGCTCGCTCGCGCGGGCTGCGCTTCGCGGCGTCCTCGTTTTCGACGGCGCGCCGCTCCAGTTCGGCAGCGGCCCGCCGGGTTTCGGCGGCGGCACGGTTGGCTTCGGCAGCGGCCTTCTTGGACCGCTCGATGTCGGCGAGCGCGGCCTCCGTACGCGCCTTCTCTTCGGCGGCCTTGCGGTTGGCTTCGGCAGCGTCCATCGCCGCTTCGGCGGCAGCCTTCTTGGCTTCGGCAGCGGCCTTGTCCGCTTCGGCGGCGCGCCTGCGAGCTTCGGCTGCCTTCTCCGTCTCGAAGGCTTTGGTTTCGTCGGCGGCGGCACGGTCGGCTTCCGCCGCCGCGTTCCGCTTCTGGGCCGCTTCGTGTTCCAGCTCGGCTGCGCGGACATCTGCAGCGGCCCTTTCCTCGCGTTCCTGGGCCTCCTGGCGCTCGGCCGCGGCCTCGCGGGCGCGGGCTTCGGCTATGACGGCCGACTCCAGCGCTTTCTCCTCCAGTTCGGCGGCCCGCTCGGCGGCGCTGACCTGGGCCCGGGCGTGGGCGCGGGCCTCGCCGGTCTCGCCCTCCACCTGGGCTCGGGCGGCCTCGACCTTGCCCTCGGCCCGGATGTTCTCCTCCTGGGCCTTGAGCTGGGCGATTGTGCGGCGGGTGTCGGCCTCCAGGCGGCGGCGCTCTGCCTCCTCCTGGCGCGCTTCCGCGGCCTGGTCCTGCTCGTCCGGCATGGCCAGGGCCTCGTCGACGGTGTAGCCGTAGGGCGCCATCGTCATCGGCAGCTTCTCGTCCTCGCTCACCTGGGACAGGTCGCCGTCGTGCTTGCGGGTCAGCCACAGCTTGTAGGCGAGAAGTTCCTGGTCACGGCGGATCATCTCCGGGTAGGAGGTGATTCCCCACAGCCGCATCCTGCGGAAGATGCGCCACGTGGAGGGGAAGGACAGGATCCACCGGTCCCAGGGGATGGAGTCGCGTTCTTCCTGGTCATCGGGACGGACGATGCGGTCGATGGAAGTGCGTCCGATTTCCACGACCGCGATGAACAGGATCGGGACGACGGCGTGCGCGAACGCGGCCACGTAGTCCAGCAGCTGCCAGGCGCGGCCCCGGGGAGCGGCAGAGGCCGCGTTGAGGACGACGGTGGCGCCCGTCAGCAGCCACACCGGGTAGCGGATCCAGCTGATGGGCCGGCGGAGCCAGGCCATCAGCAGGTCGAGCGCGATGAGCACCATGATTCCGGTGTCGACGCCGCCGGTGAACAGCTGCGCCTTGCCCAGGCTGGCGAAGTGGAGCCGCTCGTACGCGAAGTCGGCGACGTGCTCGAACGACAGGTACAAGCCGATACCCGCGAGGACGAGTGCGGCCACGACGATCAGGCCGGCGGTCCACTTCTGCGAGCGGGTCAGCGCGGCGCCGCCCGAGGTGTCGGCGGTCTTGATCGAGTTCCGCTTCGGCGTCTCCGAAACGGAATCAGGCGCATTCGAAAGGTGGTCAGGCGCGCTCGAAGCGGCACCGGGTGAGAGCGAAGCGGTGGTTGGAGGGTCCGAAACCGGGGTGTCGGTGGCCGCTCGGTGCGGCACTTCCGTGATCGTCATGAGGGCCTCCGGGAAGGGGGCGTGAGGTGGGGTCGAAACGAAGGCCGCTGCTCCCGAAACGCGTTGGCGTGTTCCCGAAGCAGCGGCCGGTGAAGTCGAAGGGGCGTGTTGTGGCGGCGAAGGCGGGGCCGTCAGCGGCGGCTGCGGTGCTCTATCGCGTCGCGCAGCACCCCGTGGTGGGCCCACGCGACGGTGGGGAAGAGCACGACGGCGGCAGCGATACGGACAGCCAAGGGGGCGCCGGCCTTCTCCAGCGCGAGCGCCACGGAGACGGTGCAGGCCAGGGCGAAGAGAAAGGAGATCGCGTGCGTGTTCATCAAAAGACTCCGGGGGAGATGCGTTCGACGGGGCCGGGCTGTCCGGCTCCCTTTCACCGCCCGATCCGGCGGGCCGGTGCGGGCGGATCAGGCAACTGGCAGACCGGTTCAGGCGGCGGTGAGGGCACCGGTGCCGGATGCGGGCCGGTGCGGCGGAATGACCCGCCCGTCGGGGAGGAGTTCGCCGGTGTCGTCGAAGAGCACGAGCCCGTTGCACAACCGGCTCCAGCCCTGTTCGGGGAAGTGCGCCACGGTACGGGCGGCCTCGCGGTCGGGGCGGTCAGCAGGCGGGCACGGAGGCGTGTGCGGGCAGCGGGCGGTGCTGGGCATGGGTGATCTCCCTCGGGCAGGGCGGGTGGGTGGAGTGCGGTCACTGCGTTCTCCGCCGTCACCGGAACAGCCGCGGAGGACTGGGCCGGTGACGTCCGGGCAGCGCAGAGCTGCAGGTTGAGTGGGGGTGCGCGGTGGTCAGTCGAGCGCGCGGTCACCGGCAAGGTGAGCGACTTCGCGCAGCTGCTCGCGCTGGGACTCGGTCTCCTTGAGGAGGTCCTCGACCAACGGTGTCTCGGCACACATGGAGTACGAATCCGGGGTGCGGTGCTCGTACGTGATGTACCAGTCGCTCATGTCGACGCGCAGCTCCTGGGCAACCGTCCTCAGGGGAAGTTCGTGGTCGTAGCCGGCCACGTCGACCTGGTCAGCGGCGAGTCGCGTGAGCCGACAGGCGACCGCGTCCCACGCTTCGGCAGCGTTCCTCGCGGCGCGCTCGGCGCTGACCAGGCGCAGCATCTGTGCGCGCCAACGGTCGTCCGGGGTGTCCCAGAAAGCCTTGAACGCGGCGCGCAGATTGTCGCGGGCCACCTTCCAAGCCGTCCACAGGCCGACGGCCTCCTGCAGCACGGGACCGGCCACCGCTCGGAGCAGGGCGTGGGACCACAGGATCCGCGCCGCCTCGTACTGGGAGTAGAGCTCCGTCCGGTGCGTCCAGGTCAGCGTCTCGTCGTTGTAGATCGCGCGCGGCACCCTGGGCTCGGGCTCACGGCCGGTGAAGGCCCTGAAGTGCCAGATGGTCTCGCCCCGCTGCTTGCCGAGCTCCCTACGCTGGAAGTGCTGGAAGTGGGGGTGGTTGTACCGGCTCGTGGACGCCGCCGTGGATGCGCCGTGCCGCAGGCCGGAGTTGTCGAGATCGTGGAACAAGGTGATCGTGCGCGGCATGAGGTCCTCCTGAAGGAGGGCCGGCCCGTACGGACGGCCCTCTCGGTTGGGTGCTGCAGACGGTGAGTGGTGTCAGGCGGCCGGGGCGCGGCGGGCCGCGCGGCGCTTCATCCGGCGCCGGTCGTCCTCGCTGGTTCCGCCCCACACGCCGTGGTCCTGGCCGTTCTCCAGCGCCCAGTTCAGGCAGCTGTCCATCGCGGGGCAGCGCCGGCACACAGCTTTCGCTTCCTCGATCTGCGCCAGCGCCGGGCCGGTGTCGCCGACGGGGAAGAACAGCTCGGGTTCCTCGTCGCGGCAGGCCGAGGTGGCCCGCCAGTCCCCGGGCAGATCAGCGGAGGGTGCGTAGGTGGTGCGTACGATGTTGCGCATGCGGGCCTCCCAGAAGGTCCGGTGATCGAGACAGCCCCAGGGCGGCATCCCTGGGGCTGTTCGGTGTCTACGGCGGCCGGACGGCCGGAGCGGGGTGGGCTGGTGGAGCTCCCGACGCTCTCCGCCGTCCCCGCCCCGGATGGGGAGCGGGGACGACGGGCAGGACCGGGGCGCGGATCAGAGGGTGTTCTCCTCCAGGGAGAAGAACAGGACCACGGTGTTGTCCTGGTCGGGGAAGTGGGCCTTGACCAGGCATACGAGGGTGTCGTTCCGCCTGGTGCCGCGCGGGACGGCGAGTACGCCGCTGCGGGTACTCGCCCCGCCGTCCTCGCGTCGTACGGTCAGCACAAAGTGGTACTCGCGGTCCTGGCCGCTCAGGCTGTTGTTGATGTTGCTGGTTTCCGTGCCGGGGTGCTGTGTGGTCCGTGTGGTCACCGGGGTGGCCCCTTCGTCAGCGTGGGTGGGCGGTGTATCTCCTGGACGCGGTGCCCGGCGGCGTACGCGACCGCGGTGGTGAGATCGACCGCGTGGAGAAGAGCGCGGGTACCGGGTGTGAGCCCTCGGACAGCGAGGGCCCGGGCGGCCGCGTGGACGGCCGCGCGGGCACTGCGTATGGGGGAGTCGTCGTCAAGCAATCGGTGTGGCCTGAAGGTTGAGGCCCGCGGTGGTGCCGCCCGACGGACGAGCCGGGCGGCACCACCGCGGGCGCGGTCGCGGGTCAGCAGTAGGCGCAGGAAACGTCCCCGGGCGCGTTGATGGAGTTGCAGCGGGGACACCGCCACGCCTGAAGGGCCGCGATCAGGAAGCGGAGAGTGGTCACGATGGCTCCTCCCTTCAGGACCCGCAGCGCTTGCAGGCCGAGCCGGACTCGTTGCTCTCGTTGCAGACGGGGCAGTTGCCCATGCAGCCGCCGTATCCCGGCGCCGTCAGACCGAGCGGCGTATGCGGGCACCGGTCGCCCCGAACGCGGCGGGCGGCACGCCGGTCGCCGGCGTGCCGGGAGCCGCGGCCGACGATGACCGCACGCTGGGCGCAGGTGAGCACGAGGCGGCGGGCCAGGGCGTGCGGTCGCGTGACGGGGTCGGGCTCCGGCTCGGGGCCGCGGTGGTCGTCGTCGCGCTCGATGTCGTCGACGAGCCCGGCCAGCGCGGAGAGAGCACCGCGGCGGGGGAGCGGGGGCATCTGATCGGGGTTGCTGGTGTCCCGCTCGTGCTGGGGCTCCGGCTCGTCGGCCGCAGTGGTGACGGCCGCCGGGGGCCGTGTCATGATCGTAGGCACAGGCGCTTACCTCCAAGTTGGGGCCTGTAGAAGGGCGCCGCCCAGGGCCGTAATCCCTGGGCGGCGTTCGCGTGTTCGGAGTTGTGCTCGTACGAGCGGCGAGCGTGTGCTTCGCTCCTGCCGGTCATGCGCCGTGGTGGTCGTCGAGCTTGAGGAAGCCCATGCGTACCTCCTTCCGGGACGGCGCAGGGCGCGACCGTACGGTCGCGCCCTGCGCATGTTGTGTGCTGGAGCCACGGGTGCTGACGGCTCCCCTGTGACTCAGCCCGTGCCGGGCGGGCCCGGCACGGGCTGAGCAGGCAACTGTCAGCTGCTGAGCTCGCGGACCAGGCCAGCCAGGAAGCGGCCGACCGCCGCGGCCTCGACGTCGGTGGCCTCCCGCCACTGCGCACTGCGGGTCTGTGCGCGCTCCTGGGCCTCCCGGCGCTCGCGGCGCCGCTCTTCGCCCTCGGCCTTCGCTCGCTGCTTCCGCTCGAAGTCCCAGGAGGCCGCGTGCTGCGACTCACGGAACTCGAGCTCGGCGCCCGTTTCACAGCGGGCGCCGGGCTTGCCATCCTTGTCGCGGCGGCAGACCGTGCAGCCGTCTCGGTGCGCCGCGAGAGCGGCGCGGGCCTGCTCCAGCTGGGTCCACAGCTTCGACACGACGGGCACGGCCTCCTCCGTCGTGGTGGCCAGGCGCGCGATCGGCGTCGGGGGCGCCTGCTTCGGCTTCCGGATCACCTGCGTGGGGCGGCGCGACCGTACGGTGGCATCAGCTTCTGCTACCTGGCGGCCCCACTCCGCGATGTCGATGTCGATGTCGACCCGCCGGGCTGCGCCGCCGCACTTGGGGCCGTTCTTGCCGCGCTCGGTGCGTTCCAGGCGGTGCGGCCAGATCACGCCGCGCCGCAGCGGATGCCACTCTTCGCAGTCCGGGCAGACGATGGATCGGCGCTCGCCGTCGCGGAGTTGGACGTGGTCGGCTGGGATCTCGCTGACCTTCAGCGGGGGGCGGCTCAGGTTGGGCTTCATCATGCTCCCGTACGCGTTCTAAAGGGGATTCGGGGAGGTCGTTGCGGTCTCCGCAGCCCAGGGCAGGGGTGCCGTGGGCAAGGGACGCCGCATCGGCGCTCGAAGGTGGTGCTCCCGCAGGCCGGTGAGGGATCTCGTGGTTCGTCACCTCGGAATGGCACTGCTGGCTATGAACTTGGTTGGGGCCGTTGACCGGCGCCCACAACCGGCGTCGCACTCGGTGCGATTCCAGTGGACGGCGTCGGATGGGGCTCCTCACGAAGCCCGACATACATCAGGTTGCATCAGGTACCCTCAAGTGTCAAGCGGTACACTGATTGACCTAACGAGGGACGAAGGAGGCGACGATGGACCGGGCCGACAACAGGCCGCCGTACGCCCGCATCGCGGGGTACTACCGCGACCAGATCAGCTCGGGTGTGTTGCCTCCCGGCACCCTGCTGCCAAGCATCAGGGACCTGGCCGATCAGTGGGAGGTCAGCACAGCCACGGTCGACAGGGCCATGCGCGTACTCCGCAAAGAGCAGCTCGTACAGGGAATCCAGGGCATCGGGACCGAGGTCGTCGGCCGCCCTGTATCGCTGTCCTCCGGTGCCGAGCGTCACGACCGCAGCGGACGAACCAAGTCCTCGTGGGGAGACGGTGAACAGTCGAGCGCGCACACCGCCGCGACGGTCCCCGCCCCCGATTCGGTGGCAACTGTCCTGGGCATCGACCCCGGCGAGGACGTGATCCGGCGACGCCGGGTTTACCGGGACGTGCACGGCATCGTTTGCCATTCCACCTCCTGGCTGCCGGCCGAGTTCGGCAAAGCAGTACCGGAGCTGCTGCGCAGCGAGCGCCTCAAGGGCGGCCTGTCACTCGACCTGATCGCCCAGGCGACAGGGCGGCAGGTAGTGAAGCGCGTCGATGAGGAGACCGCGCGCATCGCGACGAATGAGGACCTCAAGCTCTTGGAACTGGCACCGGGGACTGTCGCCGCGATCCTGGTCCTGACAGCGCAGTTCCTGGATGTCGACGGCCAACTACTGGAGTACGGCGTCGACCTGGGCGCCCCCGGCCGCGTCCGTACGGCGGTCACGGACCCTGTTCGATGACCGCGCTCGACTCGGATCCTGCACGGGCGCCCCACGCGATCCTCATGACGGGGATGCCGGGCGCGGGGAAAACAACGCTCGCGCGAGCCCTCACCACCGTCGGCTACAGGCGCCTCTGTCCGGACGAGGAGATGTTCCGCCGGTACGGCCGGTACGGCACCGACTTCCCCCGCGGCCAGTTCCGTGTCCGCGAGGCACCCGTACTCCAGGACATCGGCGCCGAACTGCGCGCCATGCTGGAAGCAGGGACCGACGCTGTGGTCGACCACGGGTTCTGGACCCCGCGGGAGCGCACCGAGTGGAAGACGCTCGTCCAGGAGGCCGGCGGGGTACCCGTGCTGATCTACCTGCCGGTGCCGCATGCGTTGCGCTGGGCCCGAATCGAGCAGCGCAATGCGTTGGCCGACCACGACGCGAACTCGATCGAGTTCAGCGAGGAAGACCTCCTGCGGTTCGCTGGACGCTTCGAGCCCCCGACCGAAGACGAGCCCCACATCGTGTACCACGGGAATCCAGAAGCCGTTCTGGCCGCGGTGGGTCATGCCCAGCCCGGGACGGAGAGGGCCCGCTCGGGCTCGTAACCTGCGCCGCGCGTCTTCCATTCCAGTGCTCCACTCCTTCGTACCCGCTCGGGAGACACGCTCCCGAGCTGTGGCGCCGGATCTCCGCGTTGCCGCCCTGTGCGGGGCCTTCAAGAAGGTTCCTGCGCAGGTAACTTGCGCGAGATGGCTTGTCGTAGACCTGATGTGGACACAGCGTGGAAACTGGTCGTGGCCTGACTGGCCCCGGGAGTCCTAAGGGGTGTGTAGTGATCACTGTGGAGCAGTGGACGGCCGATGAGGCGCTGCTGTTGAAGTCGGTGATGCGGCAGTCGGTCCGTGACTTCGCTCAGCGCCTCGGCATCAACCCGCGGACGGTCTCGCACTGGAAGAACAACCGGTCCGCCGTGTGCCGACCGTCGATGCAGCAGATCCTGGACATGGCCCTGGCCGGCTGTACGCCTGCGGAGCAGGAAGCCTTCCGCGTCCAACTCGCTACGCGGCGGGGGGAGGACACTTCCGCTACCCCATCAACCGCCCGACCTAGCCCATGCACGGTTGTCGCCCACCGCTTTCTACCGGCCTACGTGGGGGACAAGCTCGCGCACGTGTATGCCGCCGGGCTGCCGCGCCCGTCAGGGCCCGGCGGGCTCGAGCAACGGGTCTTTCCCGGCAGACATCCGTCGGCACAGACTTCGACGGTGCACGCGTACGCGTGTGGGATCGCGGTGGTGCACCTGGAGGAGCGCGTCCAAGTCGGCTCGCTCACGGAGCTCGCAGTGCGGCGGTACCGGTCGTACGCGCGGGACCGCGACTGGGCCGGACGCCGGATCAGGGACCTGCTGAAGGAGCACGGCGCCGGACAGGTCACCGCCGAAGGTGTGCCGGATCCGGAGTATGTGCTGTGCGCGTACGAACTGCGTGAGCACTCCTGGGTGGGCGAAGGGCTGGAGACCGCGCTGCAGCTGCTTGCGACGCCATCGGTGCTGGTTAACCGACAGGATCCGATGAACGTGGTCCCCCTCGGGACTGGCGTGGAGGACGCCAGGTTCCGCGACGGCTGGGCGCACCCCGAGGTCGTCGAATTCGGCGGGGGTGTCTCCCGCGGAATCGCTGGCTGGTCGGGAGTGGCGTATCACCCGCGGCCAGACGAGCGTGCACTGACGATGAGCCAGATCGTCGCGCTGGAGCTGGATGTCCAGGCCCTATGGGCGCTCTCATCGCACATCCTGCACATGATCGAGGAAGGGCACGATCCCGTAATGCCGGAGACGTGCGGGTGGCGTGCTCTGCGCAGTGCGTACGTTCGGCTCACCACGGCGCGCGCGACGGAGACAGCCCAGCACCGCATGATGCGCGAGGCGATCTTAACGACCAGTGAGCTCCCGGAGCGGCTGCGAGCCGCACAGGATGCTCTTCGGGAATCTGTTCCGTGACGGCACGGGAAAGGCGGGCGGGAGTGGACCTGGACCTTCGTACGACAGCGCTAATCGTGATCGACGTGCAGCGTGGCTTCATCAACCACAACAGCCGCGGGGTGGTCCCCGCGGTCGTGGAGTTGGTGGATGGCTGGCTGGCCGGCGGTGGTGCTGTGGTGTTCTCCCGGTTCCACAACCCGGCCGGGTCTCCCTACGAGAGGATCACGGGGTGGAAGCGACTGCGGACTGCCGACGAGCAAGCGCTCGTCGACGAGCTCGCCCCGTACGTGACGAGGGCCGCCGCGGTCATCGACAAGGGCGAGTCGTCAGTTTTCACCGAGGAAGGCATCCGCGTCTTTCGACAGGCGGGCTGGACTGATCTGGTGCTGTGCGGCATCGATACGGACGCCTGCGTCTACGACTCCGCGATCGCCGCCTACCAGCGCGGCTACCGGCCGTGGATCGTGACGGACGCGTGCGCTTCGACGGGCGGGCCCGAGTACCACGACGCGGCGCTGCTGCTCGCCTCTCGAAACGTGAGCAAGACCCAGCTCATCACCTCGAGCAGCATCCTGGCGTCGGTCAGCGGCCCGACGGGAGCCTGCGCGTGACGAAGCTGCTCGTCGTGGGGGCTGGCCCGGCAGGGGTCGCGGCCGCACTGATGGCCTCGAGCCTGGGTATGCGGACGACCCTGATCGAGGCAGGACAGGTCGGCGAGAAGCTTCAAGCCATCGGCGCCCTCGAGAACGTTCCTGGTGGCTGGTCGAAGGGGGCCGAGCTCGCCGAGGGACTGGCCACCGACGTGGAGCGGCTGCAGGCGGGCGGGAGATGCGCTCTGGTCCACGGCCAAGTCGAGCGCATCGTCGGAACCGATGACCAGGTCGAGGTCGTGCTCGCCAGCGGCGGCACGCTGGTCGGGAACGCCGCGGTCGTCGCGACCGGCGTTCACAGTCTCCGGACGCAGGATGTCGACTGGATCGATGCCTCCGCCGAGCTGACCTTGCCTCCGCTGTGGCGTACGTCGGCCGGCGAGCTCGAAGCAGCGCGTCATACGGTCGTGTTGGGCGGGGACCGCCCGCTGGGGACCTGGTTGCGCGCCCACCCCCACGCCGCGGTCGAGCTGGAGGTGCTGTACCCCGCGGTCGACGCCTACAAGATCGCCGAAGTGGCGGAGGATCCCCGCGTCCGCGCGTACGAGATCGAGCACGTTGTCGCGCAGACGTCTGTCGACGGTGTTCATCTCACCGTGGAGCAGACCGTCGGCGGTCTCCTCACAGTCACCGCCGACGTAGTGCTTGGCAACATGGGTTCCAAGCCTGCCGTACCCGATGGTGATCTCGTGCGAGGCCCGGATGGGTACTGCCCTCCTACCGTGCAGCATCCGCGCATCCTGATCGCGGGAGACCTTCGATCCGCGCGGTTCCAGCGCATCGCCAGCGCGCAGGGCTCGGGTGCCGAGGCCGTGCTCGCCCACTACTACAGGGCCGTGGACGCGCCGAACTGAGGGCAAACGCGCGACAGACGCAGCGCGATTTACCAAAGATGCCCGCTGTCCTAGCGAACACCGGGCTGACCCATCAGCGCAGCGCTGGCAGATCCGAGCGCAGCCGGAACAGGGGTCTCGCCTCGTGAACTGCCACGGAGATTCCACGCTGTTGCCACGCCGGGGCCTCTCGCTCAGCGGGGTACGCCCAGATCCTTGAGCAGTGCTACTCCCACAGGTCGTTGAGCAGGAAGTCGATCGTGCAGCGCGTGCCGGGCCAGGTCGAAAAGAGCCCAGCGCACTGCGGTCGCACCGCTCCGTTCTACGCGCTGCACGCTCTACGAGCCTGAGTGGGCGTCAACTGCCGCCCGTGGGTATGGCAGCGACACGAGTTCCCCGGGCGCCTCACGAACATCACGGGACCGGTACAGTGGCCCCAGCATTGATCAAAAGAAAAGTGGCCCCGTCGATCGACCTTGGACAAGTCGAGAGGGGCCACAGCGGCCGAAGGACCTTGTGGTGGGGGTCCGGACGGCCCGCCGAACACCTTCGCATCTCGAACCAGAAAGGTGCCGACGTGATCAGGGTACCCGTACCCCTTCCTCGACACACAGCACCCCGCCGTGGTGTCAGCGACCGCACATGCGTCCGCTGGCACTTCGGCGGGGTGTTCGCGCTGTCCACGCACGCCTCAGCCCGCATCTCTGGCGTTGAGGAGGTCGGGATGACGTAGGTCTACGTGGGGCGGCGCCCGTGTACGGGTCTTCCTGCCGCCCCGAGGGGCTGCTCAGCTGCCAGGTGATGTAGCGATCACCTGAGGCCAGCGGCCCTCTTCTGCCACCAGAGGCCTGGCAGGGCCTCTGAAGGGCTGTCCGTCCAGGTGGGAGCCGGTCGGACGGTTTGTATTGGTTCTTCCCCAGAACCGAAGCCCACTTCAGGGGCTTCGTTGTGTCACGAGGCGGGCCCCGGACAGGAGTCATTTTGCACGACCTGGTGGGCCACCGCCAGTTTCGGCGTGCCCGTGTACCCCAGTTTTCGTTGTCCGATCGACAAGAACGCCGGTTCGATGTGGTGGACATCACATCACGTGGTGTCCACGGCTCGGCTACCACGAGCCTTTCCGGGCTTGTTTCGCCGCGTCGCGTTGTCACATCCGGGTTGGTGGCTCGGCTTGCCCGGGACGTGCCTTCTCCTCTCGTTGTCGTCTCCCGCGCTGATGCCGTGTCACCATCCGCTCTCGCGGTCGGCCGTACGGCAGGCGTTCCCCGTTGCCGGCGAACGCCGTTCAGGGGGCCTCGGGGACTTGCACGGCTTGTCCGCCCGCGTGCTACGGGCGGCCTTCGTGATGACCAGTCTCGGCAGAAATGCAGGTCAGTTCGCAGTTGCGGGGCTAGCCCCCGGCTGTTTCAGAGTGCGGCTGCACCACAGAAAGAACCGGCGAGCCGGTGCTGTCTGTGTGCTCGCCCCGGGCCCAAGGGGGTGAAGACGTCCGCACTCTCGAAGGGGGGGCACTCCGGTGTCCACACTCCAACTGCTCGTCCTGCTGCTCATGGTGCTCGTCGGCGCGTCCGGCGCGGGCGGCCTGGCGTATCTGGTCCACCGTCACCCTCGGGCAGGAACACCGGTACTGGTCGCCATCGGGTTCACCACGGTGCTCATCGGCGCCGTCGCCCTGATCCTCACCGCACGGTGAATCCGTACGCCCTGTTCCACGGCGGGCAGTTCGGTGCGCCCGCCGTGGCGGTGGCCGTCCGGGGTCCGCTGTGAGTGCTGTGGCGGCGGCCGCCGCCACAGCGGTTCCTGCGCCGCGTTCGTCGGCCGACGGCAACGCGCCCGCGGTGCTGCCTGCGCTGTGGGTTCCGGAGGTGGAGCAGTGGCTGTCGACGTCGGCAGGCCGGACGGCGCTCGACGGCTACTCCTGGATGCAGGCGGTGCACTGGGTCGCCGGGTCCGCGCTGTACGTGCCGCGCCGCTCCCACGGACCGCGTGAGTTCGGCCGGACGACGGTGTGGATCGCGCAGCTCCTCTCCCAGCTCTCGCCGTGCCGCCCCGGAGTGGCGTACCTGGTGCGGCGTACGGGGCTGTCGGAGCGGTCGGTGGAGTACCACCTGTCGATGCTGCGCGAGGCCGGGCTGCTGGCGTACGTCGTCAAGGGAACGCGGGTGCGGGGTGAGCGGGCGCGGGCTTCGGAGTTCGCGCGGGTGATCCCTCCTCAGTTCGATGCCGCCCTCGGTATCCGTACCGAGGGCGAAGGGCGGTCGCGGCGGATGACGGGGATCGCGGAGTCGCGTCGAAGGCTCATGGCGAAGCTGGCGAAGAAGGCGGCCCGGAAGGTCCGAAAGCCGCTGTCCCGGAAGCCCGGGGAAAGGGCTGCGAAAGGGCGGTCAGCGGCGAAGCCGACGGCCGGGAAGAGGGTCGGCCAGGGGCGTGTGGAGGCAGTTTCAGCCGGGTCGCGTTGCACCCCAATGGAGGGTGGTTGCTGTTGTTCTTCTGCTACCGGTGATACCCCCAATCCCCCTGAGAGCAAGCTCGATGACGGGGAGCGCACCTCAGCCACCGGGAAGAAGACCCGGAAGTCCTCCGGCGCCCGCGGGAAGCTGAACAAGGTCGGCCGCCGCTACCAGCTGGCGGCGGCGCCACCTCCTCGCCGTCGCCGACGCCGTCTTCGACGCCCGCGAGGCCTGTCCGCCCCTCCCCCAGGGGGACCAAAAACCCGAGGCCGCCCACCGTGCCCGGCTGGCCCTCGCCGAGGCTGCCGGGACGGTGCTGGCCGGCGGCCTGGCACAGCTCGGCGTTACCGCACCCGCACACCTCTGAGGGGATCAGAGAAGAGACATGAGCCGTTCCGCACACCCCGCCGGGCCCCGCTACGCCGACGTACTGCCCGAAGGGCACTACTCCGCGCCGCCCGCCGACCTGAACCAGCTCGACCAGGGCGTCTGGGCCCGTACGGTCGCCCGTACGCCCGAGGGCGCCGTGACCGTCGGCGGGCTGGACGTACAGCAGCTCGCCGAGGAGTTCGGCACCCCCGCGTACTTCCTCGACGAGGCCGACTTCCGCGCCCGCTGCCGCGCCTGGCGTGACGCCTTCGGCGCCGACGCCGACGTGTTCTACGCGGGCAAGGCGTTCCTCTGCCGCGCCGTCGTGCGCTGGCTGCACGAGGAGGGCCTCAACCTCGACGTCTGCTCGCTCGGCGAGCTGACCACGGCGCTGGCCGCCGGCATGCCCGCCGAGCGGATCGCGATGCACGGCAACAACAAGTCGTCCGAGGAGATCCACCGGGCGGTCGAGGAGGGGGTCGGGCGCATCGTGCTGGACTCGTTCCAGGAGATCGCCCGTGTCGCGCACGCCGCCGCCGCGCTCGGCAAGCGACAGCGCGTGCAGATCAGGGTGACGGTCGGGGTCGAGGCGCACACGCACGAGTTCATCGCGACGGCGCACGAGGACCAGAAGTTCGGGCTGGCGCTGGCGGGCGGCGCGGGCGGCGCGGGCGGTGCCGGGGGCGCCGCGGGCGGGCCGGCCGCGGAGGCCGTACGGCGGGTGCTGCAGCTCGACAGCCTGGAGCTGGTCGGGATCCACTCCCACATCGGTTCGCAGATCTTCGACACCTCCGGCTTCGAGGTCGCCGCGCACCGCGTGGTGGGGCTGCTGCGCCAGGTGCGGGACGAGCACGGCGTCGAACTCCCCGAGATCGACCTCGGCGGCGGACTCGGCATCGCGTACACGCCCGACGACGACCCGAGCGAGCCGCAGGAGATCGCCAAGGCGCTCCGCGACATCGTCACGCGCGAGTGCGAGGGCGCCGGCCTGACCGTGCCGCGGCTGTCCGTCGAGCCGGGCCGGGCGATCGTGGGGCCGACGGCGTTCACGCTGTACGAGGTGGGCACGGTCAAGCCGCTGGACGGGCTGCGGACGTACGTGAGCGTGGACGGCGGCATGTCCGACAACATCCGTACGGCGCTGTACGACGCCGAGTACACGGTGGCGCTGGCCTCCCGCGCGTCCACGGCGGGGCCGATGCTGTCGCGGGTGGTGGGCAAGCACTGCGAGAGCGGCGACATCGTCGTACGGGACGCCTTCCTGCCCGCCGACCTGGCGCCGGGCGACCTGCTCGCGGTGCCGGCGACGGGCGCGTACTGCCGTTCCATGGCCAACAACTACAACCACGCGCTGCGCCCGCCCGTCGTCGCCGTACGGGACGGTGCGGCGCGGGTGATCCTCCGCCGCGAGACGGAGGAGGACCTGCTGCGCCTGGACGTCGGCTGACAGCCGACAGGCTGACAGGCCGAAAAGGCAGCCGGCGCGCAGCAGACACGGGTGCCTCCCGTACGAGGAGGTCCGTGTCGGTTGGCGAGATCTGTGTCCCACATCCTGGAATCGGCATGGAAACTGCCGACCGGTGCGTGAGACTGACTCCACCACGATTGACAAGTGAGCGAGGTCGAATGATGCGTACGCGTCCGCTGAAGGTGGCGCTGCTGGGCTGTGGGGTCGTCGGCTCAGAGGTGGTACGCATCATGACGACGCACGCGGACGACCTCGCCGCCCGGATCGGCGCGCCGGTCGAGCTGGCGGGCATCGCCGTACGGCGCCCCGGCAGGGTCCGCGCGGGCGTCGACCCGAGCCTGGTCACCACGGACGCGGCGGGGCTCGCGAGCCGTCCCGACATCGACGTCGTGGTGGAGGTCATCGGCGGCATCGAGCCCGCCCGCGCCCTGATCACCTCGGCCTTCGAGCACGGTGCCAGCGTGGTGACGGCGAACAAGGCGCTGCTCGCCGAGGACGGCTCGACACTGCACGAGACGGCGGAAAAACACGGCGGCGACCTCTTCTTCGAGGCCGCCGTCGCCGCCGCCATCCCGCTCGTACGGCCGCTGCGCGAGTCCCTCGCGGGCGACAAGGTCAACCGCGTCCTCGGCATCGTCAACGGCACCACCAACTTCATCCTCGACCGCATGGACTCCAGCGGTGCCGGCTACTCCGAGGCGCTCGACGAGGCCACGGCCCTCGGCTACGCGGAGGCCGACCCCACCGCCGACGTGGAGGGCTTCGACGCCGCCGCGAAGGCCGCGATCCTGGCCGGTATCGCGTTCCACACCCGGGTCCGGCTGGACGACGTGCACCGCGAGGGGCTGACGGACGTCACGGCCGCCGACATCGCCTCGGCGAAGCGCATGGGCTGTACGGTCAAGCTGCTCGCGATCTGCGAGCGCGCCGCCGACGGCCGTTCCGTCACCGCGCGGGTGCACCCCGCGATGATCCCGCTGAGCCACCCGCTGGCGTCCGTACGGGAGGCGTACAACGCGGTGTTCGTCGAGTCCGACGCGGCGGGCCAGCTGATGTTCTACGGGCCCGGCGCGGGCGGCGCGCCCACGGCCTCCGCGGTGCTCGGCGACCTCGTGGCCGCCTGCCGCAACAAGCTCAACGGCGCGCGCGGGCCGGGCGAATCGGCGTACGCGCAGCTGCCCGTCTCGCCCATGGGCGAGGTCGTCACGCGCTACCACATCAGCCTGGACGTCGCGGACAAGCCCGGCGTCCTCGCCCAGGTCGCGACCATCTTCGCGGAGCACGGCGTCTCCATCGACACCGTCCGCCAGCAGGGCAAGGACGGTGACGCCTGGCTCGTGGTGGTCACCCACCGGGCCCCCGACGCCGCCCTGAGCGCGACCGTCGAGGCACTGCGCAGACTGGACACCGTCCGCGGCGTCGCCAGCATCATGCGGGTCGAAGGGGAATAAGGGAAATAATGAGCATCATGGACAGAACGCCTCCCGTACCGCCCGCGGCCGCCGCCCCTCCGGGGCCGGCGCCGGCGACCTCCCGGCAGTGGCGCGGCATCATCGAGGAGTACCGCGACCGGCTGCCGGTGGGCCCGGACACCGAGGTCGTGAGCCTCCGCGAGGGCGGCACCCCGCTCGTACCGGCCCGCGTCCTCTCCGAGCGGACCGGCTGCGACGTACACCTCAAGGTCGAGGGCGCCAATCCGACCGGCTCCTTCAAGGACCGGGGCATGACGATGGCCATCACGGAGGCGAAGGCGGCCGGCGCACAGGCCGTCATCTGTGCCTCCACGGGCAATACGAGCGCCTCGGCCGCGGCGTACGCGGTGCGGGCCGGCATGGTGTGCGCCGTGCTCGTGCCCCAGGGGAAGATCGCCCTGGGGAAGATGGGGCAGGCGCTCGTGCACGGCGCCAAGATCCTTCAGGTGGAGGGGAATTTCGACGACTGCCTGACGCTTGCGCGCGGGCTCTCGGAGAAGTACCCCGTCGCACTGGTGAATTCGGTGAACCCGGCCCGTATCGCGGGTCAGAAGACGGCGGCCTTCGAGGTCGTCGACATGCTCGGGGACGCCCCGGACATCCATGTGCTGCCGGTCGGCAACGCGGGCAACATCACTGCGTACTGGAAGGGCTACCGCGAGTACGCGGACCGTACGACGGGCGGTCCCGCCACCCGTACCCCGGTGATGTGGGGGTACCAGGCGTCGGGCGCGGCGCCCATCGTGCTGGGCGAGCCGGTGCGGGAGCCGAGCACGATCGCCACCGCGATTCGCATCGGCAACCCCGCGTCCTGGCAGCAGGCGGAGCGCGCGCGTGACGACTCCGGCGGCTTCATCGACTCGGTGACCGACCGTCAGATCCTGCGTGCCTATCGGCTGTTGGCGGCGGAGGAGGGCGTCTTCGTGGAGCCCGCCTCGGCGGCCTCCGTGGCCGGACTGCTGCAGGCGACCGAGCAGGGCCTGGTCGACCCCGGGCAGCGCATCGTCTGCACCGTCACGGGCAACGGCCTCAAGGACCCGGACTGGGCCGTGGCGGGCGCCCCGCAGCCGGTGACGGTCCCGGTCGACGCGGACGCGGCGGCCGAACGGCTGGGCCTGGCGTGAACGTTGCGGCCCCGGCGGCTCCGCACGGACCGCCGGCGCCGCCCGTACGGCGGCTCCGGCCCGTACGGCAGCTCCGGCCCGTACGGCGGCGGCCCGCGCCCGTACGGCCGCCCGCGCCCGTCCCGGCGGCGCTCACGGGTGCCGCCGCGTGCCCCCGGACCCGTCCGCGGCCGCCGCGCGGATGAGCCGAGCGCACGGGCCCGCGACGACACGCTTCGTGCGCCTCCTGTGCGCCCTATGTCGCAGGTGAACCTTCCTTCGATAGGCTGGCATTCACCCCGGTCCCACACACGTACGAGAATGCGTCGGGTCAGCGACCGGTCCGGCAAGGTTGCCGCGGTCCACAGGGGGGTTGCCGCAGCCCCACTGCACGTCCTATCGAGCCGCAATCCAACGAGGAGAGTCATCGAAAGATGGCCGGTCCAGCGTTCCGCGCAGCCGCCGTACGGGTGCGTGTCCCTGCCACCAGCGCCAATCTCGGCCCCGGGTACGACTCGCTGGGCCTGGCGCTGGGCCTCTACGACGACGTGGTCGTCCGGGTCGCCGACACCGGCCTGCACATCGACATCGCGGGCGAGGGCGCGGACACCCTGCCCAGGGACGAGGACCACCTGCTCGTACGGTCGCTGCGCACCGCGTTCGACCTGCTCGGCGGGCAGCCGCGGGGCCTCGAGGTGGTGTGCGCGAACCGCATCCCGCACGGCCGCGGCCTGGGGTCGTCGTCGGCGGCGATCTGCGCGGGCATCATCGCCGCTCGCGCGGTCACGACCGGGGGCGAGGCGCGGCTCGACGACCGGGCGCTGCTCGAGCTCGCCACCGAGATCGAGGGGCACCCGGACAACGTCGCGGCGTGCCTGCTCGGCGGGTTCACGCTGGCGTGGAGCGAGTCGGGGGTGGCGCGCGCGATCCGTATGGCACCCGCGGAGTCGATCGCCCCGGTGGTCTTCGTGCCGGCGCACCCGCTGCCCACCGAAACGGCGCGCGGGCTGCTCCCGCGTACCGTTCCGCACGTGGACGCGGCGGCCAACGCGGGCCGCGCGGCGCTCCTCGTCGAGGCGCTGACCAGGCGTCCCGAGCTGCTGCTGCCGGCCACCGAGGACCGGCTGCACCAGGAGTACCGGGCGCCGGCGATGGAGGAGAGCATCGCGCTGGTGAACCGGCTGCGCTCGGACGGCGTGCCCGCGGTGATCTCCGGGGCCGGGCCGACGGTCCTGGCGCTCGCCGAGGACGGCGCGGCGGACAAGATCGCGCGACTGGCGGGGAAGAACTGGACAGCGAACCGTCTGGCGCTCGACACCACGGGTGCCAGCGTGCTGCCGCTCAACGCGGGCGGCACATCTCAGTGACACCTGATTGCCGGTCTTCGAGAGGGGGAATGTTTGTTGGATCCGGTAGTGTTAACCTCAAGTCTGCACTCGCAGTCTCCAGGGTCGTACCACTGGCCCGTAGAGTGCGGTGCACGGTGTCCCTGTCAGGGATCACCCCTTCTTCCGGGAGCCTCCCACACTGCCTGAGCAGCCTGCCGAGCAGTGATGTGCACGCTCCGGAACTGGCGTGATGGATCCATGTCAAACAGGATCGCGCCGAACCATGAACTGATTTCTCCGCCACAGACATAGGCGGAACCACCGCCCCGGCCCGGTTCGCATCGGAGGGACCGCAGCCGGACAGCACAACCGGTCGCCGAGCCAGACAGGCCGACGCCCGCTCCAGGGAAGGACCCTTCGTGAGCGACACCACCGATCTGATGGGCGTGAACCCCGACAGCACCGCTGCCGACGCGTCCGCCAC
This sequence comes from Streptomyces armeniacus, assembly GCF_003355155.1. Classification (NCBI taxonomy): domain Bacteria; kingdom Bacillati; phylum Actinomycetota; class Actinomycetes; order Kitasatosporales; family Streptomycetaceae; genus Streptomyces; species Streptomyces armeniacus. The sequence goes on from NZ_CP031320.1 coordinate 4,707,279, forward strand.
GGACGCTCCTGCCGCCCCCAAGCGGCGGCGTTCGGGCACCGGGCTCGAGGGCATGGTCCTGGCCGAGCTCCAGCAGGTTGCCTCCGGCCTCGGCATCAAGGGCACCGCGCGCATGCGCAAGAGCCAGCTGATCGAGGTCATCAAGGAGAAGCAGGCGGGCGGAGGTGCGGCTTCGGGCACCGCCTCCGCGACCGCGCCCGCTGACGAGGCCAAGCAGACCAAGACCGCCGCCGGCGACACCGCCGCCGAGTCGAAGCCGAAGCGCCGTGCGACGTCCAAGTCGCGTACGGGCGAGTCCGAATCGGACGCGGGCGAGCAGTCCGCGGCCCAGCAGCAGATCGACATTCCGGGCCAGCCCGCCGACGAGCGCCGCAGCCGCCGCGCCAAGGGCGACGGCAAGGCAGAGGCCGCCGCGGACACCGCCGAGGGCAGGACCGAGGCGCCCCGGCAGGACGCCCAGGACGCCGACGCCAAGGGCTCCGACGGAGCCAGGAGCGACGGCAAGGGCGGCGACGGCGGCAAGGGCGACGCGCGCGGCGACGCCGGCAAGCAGCAGGACCGCCCGTCCAAGCGCGACCGCCAGCGGGACCGGGACCGGGACCGCAACCGCAACAAGAACGCCGACGGCGGCGGCCAGCAGAGCCAGGGCGGCGGCGGTGGCGGCGGCAACCGCCGCGACGAGGACGACTTCGAGGGCGGCCGCCGCGGCCGCCGGGGCCGTTACCGCGACCGCCGGGGCCGTCGCGGCCGCGACGACTTCGCGGGCGGCGGCGAGCCGCAGGTCTCCGAGGACGACGTGCTGATCCCGGTCGCGGGCATCCTCGACATCCTCGACAACTACGCCTTCGTGCGGACCTCCGGCTACCTGCCGGGCCCGAACGACGTGTACGTCTCGCTCGCCCAGGTCCGCAAGAACGGCCTGCGCAAGGGCGACCACGTCACCGGAGCGGTGCGGCAGCCCCGCGAGGGGGAGCGGCGCGAGAAGTTCAACGCGCTCGTCCGTCTCGACTCGGCGAACGGCGTGACGCCCGACGGCGGCAAGGCCCGCCCGGAATTCAACAAGCTCACTCCGCTCTACCCGCAGCAGCGGCTGCGGCTGGAGACCGACCCGGGCGCGCTGACGACGCGGATCATCGACCTGGTGTCGCCCATCGGCAAGGGGCAGCGCGGGCTGATCGTGGCCCCGCCGAAGACCGGCAAGACCATGATCATGCAGGCGATCGCCAACGCGATCACCACCAACAACCCCGAGTGCCACCTGATGGTCGTCCTCGTGGACGAGCGTCCGGAAGAGGTCACCGACATGACGCGGTCGGTGAAGGGCGAGGTCATCTCCTCGACCTTCGACCGCCCCGCCGAGGACCACACCACGGTCGCCGAGCTGGCCATCGAGCGGGCCAAGCGGCTGGTGGAGCTGGGCCACGACGTCGTCGTGCTGCTGGACTCGATCACCCGCCTGGGCCGCGCGTACAACCTCGCGGCGCCGGCGTCCGGCCGCATCCTGTCCGGCGGTGTCGACTCGACCGCGCTGTACCCGCCGAAGCGGTTCTTCGGCGCCGCGCGGAACATCGAGGACGGCGGCTCGCTGACGATCATCGCCACGGCGCTGGTGGAGACCGGCTCGCGCATGGACGAGGTCATCTTCGAGGAGTTCAAGGGCACCGGAAACCTGGAGCTCAAGCTGGACCGGAAGCTCTCGGACAAGCGCATCTTCCCGGCGGTGGACGTGGACGCGTCCTCCACCCGCAAGGAAGAGATCCTGATGGGCAGCGAGGAGCTCGGTGTCGTCTGGAAGCTCCGCCGGGTGCTGCACGCCCTCGACCAGCAGCAGGCAGTCGAGCTGCTGCTGGACAAGATGAAGCAGACCAAGTCGAACGCGGAGTTCCTGCTCCAGATCCAGAAGACGACGCCGACGCCGGGCAACGGCGGCGACTGACGGACGGCGGACGGAGTCCGGCGCAGCGTGCCGAAGCTTGGGAGGCCCCCGGGGCCGAGCAATGCGAGGGGCGCAGTGAGAGCGGGGCTCCAGAAGACGACGCCGACGCCGGGCAACGGCGGCGACTGACGCTCCGAGAGGGCTGACGGACGGCGGTGACTGAGGCTGCGGCCTCACTCGAACGGCGCAGGCGAGGGCCGCCCCACCACACCGGTGGGGCGGCCCTCGCGTTGCGTCCCGGACCACGCAACCCGCTCGGCTGAGAGCTTGACCACAGCCCGCACCCCCGCCCGTACGGACTGGACTCGCCGCGCGCGGGTACGTCGTCGCAGGTAGAAGGGATAACACACCCTGTTGGCACGGGCGGTCCGGACGATCTTGGTTATCTGGTCTTCATCACGCGTTGTGCGACCGTTCCCCACGACATCGCGTCAGAGGTCACGAAGGTCTGGCGGACCAGCCGAGAGGGAAGAGAAGAGACGATGGCGGACGAGGACAGCACCGGCGGGTACGGCGCGGCAGCGGGCCGCTCCGGGGGCCGCCGGCGCAGGCCCCGATCGGCCCGGCGCCGGGCTCTCACGGCGCTGGTCTGGACGACGGCCGGGATGGTCCTCCTCGGCGGCCTCGGCCTCGGCTTCGTCTATTTCAAGCTGAACGGCAACATCTCGGGCATCGACATCAACGCCGCGCTCGGCACCGACCGCCCCGAGGACACCGGGAACGGCTCGATGGACATCCTCGTCATGGGCTCGGACTCGCGCTCCGGGGACAACGCCAGGTTCGGCGGCGACGACAACGGCACGGCCCGCGCCGACACGGCGATGATCGTCCACGTCAACAAGGACCGCGACAAGGCGAGCATCGTCTCGATACCGCGCGACACGATGGTCCAGCGCCCCAGCTGCGACAAGGGCGAGGGCAAGACGGCGCCCGCCGCGCGGCAGGCGATGTTCAACGAGTCGTACCAGGTCGGCGGCCCCGCCTGCGCCGTCAAGACCGTGGAGTCGATGACCGACATCCGCATGGACCACTACATCGAGGTGGACTTCTCCGGCTTCAAGAACCTGATCGACACGCTCGGCGGCGTCGATGTCACCGTGCGGAAGCCGATCAAGGACAAGGACAGCCACCTCGACCTGTCCGCCGGCACGCACAGCCTGAACGGCGAGCAGTCGCTCGGTCTCGTACGCACCCGGCACGCCGTCGGGGACGGCAGCGACCTGGGGCGCATCCAGCTCCAGCAGGCGTTCATCAGGGCGCTGATGGACCAGGTCAACAGCATCGGGCTGTTCGGCAACCCCAAGAAGCTGTTCGACCTGGCCGACACCGCGACCTCCTCGCTGACCACCGACTCCGAGCTGGACTCGGTCGGCGATCTGACGGGGCTGGCGAAGACGCTCAAGGGCATCAAGTCGGACGACATCCGGATGGTGACGATGCCGGTGGAGTACGACCCGGCGAACCCGAACCGGGTGCTGCCGATGGAGCGCAAGAGCCGGCAGGTGTGGACGGCGGTCAAGCACGACCGGCCGATACCGAAGTCCGCCACCAAGAACACCGCCGGTGACGAGAGCGACATAGACGGAGTCGTGCGCTAGGGGCCGCCGACGGGCTCGTTCTCCTGGAATAAACCGTTCCGCACCCCGGTTTTGGGGGGTACGGCCAGTAGTGGCAGACTGGTACGTCGGCTCCGGTTCACGCGACGCAATCCGCATCGCGACCCGGCGCCCTCCCGAACCTAGGAGACACCTTGAAGCGCGACATCCACCCCGATTACGTGGAGACCCAGGTCAGCTGCACCTGCGGAGCCTCGTTCACGACCCGTAGCACCGTGGCGGAGGGCGCCATCCGCGCCGACATCTGCTCCGAGTGCCACCCGTTCTACACGGGCAAGCAGAAGATCCTCGACACCGGCGGCCGTGTGGCCCGCTTCGAGGCCCGCTTCGGCAAGAAGGCCGGGTCCGGCTCGAAGTAGCGACCCGACAGCGCCGGTCCTCCGCCGCCCGACCGAGGGCGGCCGGACCGGCGCTTTTTTGCCCACTCGCACCGGCACCGGCACACCGTCCAGACAAGGGAAGACACGATGTTCGAGGCGGTTGAGGAACTGATCGGCGAGCACGCCGACCTCGAGAAGCAGCTCGCCGACCCGACGATCCACGCCGACCAGGCACGCGCCCGCGCGCTCAACAAGCGGTACGCCGAGCTGACCCCCGTGATCGCCGCCTACCTCGCCTGGAAGCAGACCGGGGACGACATCCGTACGGCCCGCGAACTGGCCGCCGACGACCCGGAGTACGCCGCCGAGTTCACCGCGGAGGTCAAGGACCTGGAGGCGCGGCGGGAGGAGCTGACCGAGCGGCTGCGGCTGCTGCTCGTCCCGCGCGACCCCAGCGACGACAAGGACGTCATCCTCGAGGTCAAGGCCGGCGAGGGCGGCGACGAGTCCGCGCTGTTCGCCGGCGACCTGCTGCGGATGTATCTGCGGTACGCCGAGCGCACCGGCTGGAAGACCGAGCTGATCCAGTCGAACGAGTCGGATCTCGGCGGCTACAAGGACGTGCAGATCGCGGTCAAGGCCAAGGCGGGCGCCGAGCCCGGCCAGGGAGTGTGGGCCCGGCTCAAGTACGAGGGCGGGGTGCACCGCGTGCAGCGGGTGCCCGCCACCGAGTCGCAGGGCCGTATCCACACCTCCGCGGCCGGCGTCCTGGTGCTGCCCGAGGCCGAGGACGTGGACGTCGAGATCAGCCCCAACGACCTGCGGATCGACGTCTACCGCTCGTCCGGGCCCGGCGGCCAGTCCGTCAACACCACCGACTCGGCGGTGCGCATCACGCACGAGCCGACCGGCATCGTCGTCTCGTGCCAGAACGAGAAGAGCCAGCTCCAGAACAAGGAGCAGGCCATGCGGATCCTCCGCGCCCGGCTGCTCGCCGCGGCCCAGGAGGAGGCGGAGAAGGAGGCGTCGGACGCCCGCCGCAGCCAGGTACGTACGGTGGACCGGTCGGAGCGCATCCGTACGTACAACTTCCCGGAGAACCGGATCTCCGACCACCGGGTCGGCTTCAAGGCGTACAACCTGGACCAGGTGCTCGACGGTGAACTGGATCCGGTGATCCAGGCATGCGTCGACGCCGACTCGGCTGCCAAGCTGGCAGCTTCGCAGTAAGCGCTGGACTGACGGATTGGGTGGAGGACACCAGAAGTGCAGCCATCTCCCGGAGGGCAACACGACCCTCAGCTTCGCCGCGGGACGTACGCGCAGTCCGTGCTGCTCGCCGAGGTGGCGCAGGCCACGCAGCGGCTGGCGGACGCCGGAGTCGCGTCGCCGCGTTTCGACGCGGAGGAGCTCGCGGCGTTCGTACACGGCGTCAAGCGCGGTGAGCTGCACCGCGTGGGCGACGCCGACTTCGACGCGCGGTACTGGGAGGCGGTGGCCCGGCGCGAGGCGCGCGAGCCGTTGCAGCACATCACGGGGCGCGCGTTCTTCCGGTACCTCGAACTCCAGGTGGGCCCCGGGGTGTTCGTGCCGCGCCCGGAGACCGAGTCCGTGGTCGGCTGGGCGATAGATGCGGTACGCGCCATGGACTCGGCCGAGCCGCTGATCGTCGACCTGTGCACCGGCTCCGGCGCCATCGCGCTCGCGCTGGCCCAGGAGGTGCCCCGGTCGCGGGTGTACGCGGTGGAGCTGGACGAAGGCGCGTACGGCTGGGCCCGCAGGAACACCGAGGGCTCGCGGGTCACGCTGCGGCACGGGGACGCGCTGAACGCCTTCCCCGAACTCGACGGCCAGGTCGATCTCGTCATCGCGAACCCGCCCTACATCCCGCTCACCGAGTGGGAGTATGTGACCCCGGAGGCCCGCGACCACGATCCCCAGCTGGCGTTGTTCTCCGGGGAGGACGGTCTCGACGTCATCCGCGGACTGGAGCGCACGGCACACCGGCTGCTGCGGCCCGGCGGCGTCGTGGTCGTGGAGCACGCCGACACCCAGGGGGGCCAAGTGCCGTGGATCTTCGCGGATGACCGCGGCTGGGCGGACGCCGCCGACCACCCGGACCTGAACAACCGCCCCCGATTCGCCACAGCACGCAGGGAGGTGCCGTAGATGGCACGCCGTTACGACTGCACGGACGCGACGGACCGCAGGTCCGGTCTGCGCGAAGCCGCCTCGGCGGTGCGCCGCCGCGAGCTCGTCGTGCTGCCGACGGACACCGTGTACGGCATCGGCGCCGACGCGTTCAGCGCGGAGGCCGTCGGCGATCTGCTGGAGGCCAAGGGGCGCGGCCGTGGCATGCCGTCGCCGGTGCTGGTCGGTTCGCCGAACACGCTGCACGGGCTCGTCACCGACTTCTCCGAGCTCGCGTGGGAGCTCGTGGACGCCTTCTGGCCGGGCGCGCTGACCCTGGTCGCGAACCACCAGCCGTCGCTCACCTGGGACTTGGGCGAGACCCGCGGCACCGTCGCCGTACGGATGCCGCTGCACCCGGTGGCCCTCGAACTGCTCACGGAGTTCGGCCCGATGGCCGTCTCGTCCGCGAACCTGACCGGGCACCCGGCGCCGCAGGACTGCGACGCCGCGCAGGAGATGCTCGGCGAGTCCGTCTCCGTCTATCTGGACGGCGGCCCGACCGCCGAGCCGGTGCCGTCCTCGATCGTCGACGTGACGGGCCGCGTGCCGGTGCTGCTGCGCGCGGGCGCGATCAGCGCGGAGGAGCTGCGCAAGGTCGTACCGGACCTCGAGGTGGGGAATTGACGACCCCGCCCGACGGGCGTGGCATACCGGCACAGGCTGAACACCCCGGAAACACCGGACCCGACGTCTTCCGGATCCTCCACGTCTCCACCGGCAACGTCTGCCGCTCGCCCCTCACCGAGCGGCTGACCCGCCATGCCCTGGCGGACCGGCTCGGCGGCGCCCGCAGCGGCGGCATCGTGGTGGAGAGCGCCGGCACCTGGGGCCACGAGGGCGCGCCGATGGAGGAGCACGCCGCGGCGGTGCTGCTGGAGCACGGCGCGGACCCGGCCGGCTTCCTCGCCCGCGAGCTGCTGGACGAGCACGTCATACGGGCCGACCTGGTGCTCACCGCCACCCGGGACCACCGGGCGCAGGTCATCTCGATGGGGCACTCCGCGGGGCTGCGTACGTTCACGCTCAAGGAGTTCACTCGGCTCGTACGCGCGATAGACCCCGCCACGCTGCCCGCGCCCCGTACGGCGGTGAGCGTGGTGGAGCGGGCGGGCGCGCTCGTACAGGCGGCGGCGGCGCTGCGGGGGTGGCTGCTGGCGCCGAGCCCGGAGGCGGACGAGATCTACGACCCGTACGGTGCGCCCATCCCGTACTTCCGGAGTGTGGGCGACGAGATCAGCCAGGCGCTGGACCCGGTGGTGACGGCGCTCACGGGAGTGCCGGCGCGTACGTAGCGCGGGCCGGCCGCGTACGGGGGAAGGCCGCGTGCGGCACGCGGAAAGCACACAGAACAGCACGTGGAACGGCACACGTTTCACGGCACACAGAACCGAATCCGGCTGGCGGGTGTCTTAGAGTTGTGGGCCTGAGTTGCCGGCGAGACCCCTGGGGAGCCCGTGCGTGAATATCTGCTGACGCTGTGCGTCACGGCCGCGGTGACTTATCTGCTGACCGGGCCGGTGCGGAAGTTCGCCATCGCGGCGGGCGCGATGCCGCAGGTCCGGGCGCGCGACGTGCACCGCGAGCCGACGCCGAGGCTCGGCGGTATCGCCATGTTCGGCGGGCTCTGCGCGGGGCTGGTGGTCGCCTCGCAACTCACCAACATCGGCGAGGTGTTCACGCTTTCCGATGAACCCCGCGCGCTGCTCTCCGGCGCCGGGCTGATCTGGCTGCTCGGCGTGCTGGACGACAAGTGGGGCGTGGACGCCCTGGTCAAGCTCGGCGGCCAGATGATCGCCGCGGGCGTGATGGTGCTGCAGGGCCTGACGATCCTGTGGCTGCCGGTGCCCGGTGTCGGGAACGTCGCGCTGACGCCGCTGCAGGGCACGCTGCTGACCGTCGCGCTGGTCGTGATCACGATCAACGCCGTCAACTTCGTGGACGGCCTCGACGGCCTCGCCTCGGGGATGGTCTGCATCGCCGCCGCGGCGTTCTTCATGTACGCCTACCGGATCTGGTACGGCTACGGCATCGAGGCCGCCTCTCCCGCGACGCTCTTCGCGGCCATCCTGATGGGCATGTGCCTCGGCTTCCTCCCGCACAACATGCACCCCGCCCGTATCTTCATGGGCGACTCCGGGTCGATGCTGATCGGGCTGGTGCTGGCGGCCGGTGCGGTGTCCATCACGGGCCAGGTCGACCCCGACCTGATGGTCGAGCACGCGGGCTCGGAGCGCTCCGCGGTGCACACGAACGTGCCGCTGTACATGCCCGCGCTGCTGCTGCCGCTGACGATCATCGCGGTGCCGATCGCGGACCTGGTGATGGCGATCGTACGGCGGACCTGGAACGGGCAGTCGCCGTTCGCCGCCGACCGCGGGCATCTGCACCACCGGCTGCTGGAGATCGGGCACTCGCACAGCCGGGCCGTGCTGATCATGTACTTCTGGTCGGCGCTGATCGCCTTCGGCGCGGTGGCCTTCTCCGTACAGTCGTCCAGCCTTGTGATCGTTCTCATGGTGGTGCTGCTGAGCGCCATGGGGCTGATGATCCTGCTGCTGCCGCGGTTCACGCCGCGGGTGCCGGACTGGGCCCGGCGGCTGGTGCCGCCGCGCTACCGGCGCGCCCCGGCGGCCGACGGGGCGGCGGCGCACGCCGAAGTCCCGGCGGGCGAACGGGAGTCGGCCGGCGCGGGGGAGCCGGCCCCGGTCACGGGCGGCGCCAACGGCGGTGGCCCGCGTACGCGTACGGGTGCCAGGCCCGCCGCCGGAGCGGGCGCCGGAGCGACCGCGGAGGAGCGGGAGCCCGCGCTCGCGGGGCTGCACGGCTCGACGGCCATCGGCGACCGAGCCCGCTTCACACGGCGCCGGAAGATCGATAGCGCTTCGTAACGTAAAGGGGAACGGGGTCCGGGCGGCGCGGAGATGAAGCGCAGCAAAGCGGACAAACGGTCTGGGGCCTGCGAGTTCACACCCGCCCGCACGGTCGTGTGAGGTGCAGCACACTGGCAGGTAAAGACCTCATCAAATAGTTTGTGATACCGTTCACGAAACCCGGTGACAGACCGAAGGACCGCAGTGCGACGGTCCTCCGGCGGACGGGCGTCCCTCGAGGACGGCGTCCTCCATGCCGGGGATACGCTCGTCAGCGACGACAGACGCCCCCGACTCCCCGGAGTAATTCCCGTGCAGCCGAACGATGCTCGCATGTTGCTTCACTGCGCCGTGCCGACCGCCCTCGCGGGCGTGGTGGGCGCGGTCGTGAGCGGAGTGTTCGCGGGGGGCAAGGGTGCGATCGGCGGGTTCTTCGGCGCCGTCGTCGTGGTCCTTTTCATGGGACTCGGCCTTTTCGTACTGCAAAGGGTCGCGAAGTCCTATCCCCATCTCTTCCAGGCCATGGGCCTGTTGCTCTACACCACGCAGATCCTGCTGCTCGCGATCGTCCTCGCGCTGTTCAAGGACACCACGCTGTTCGACACCAAGTCGTTCGGGCTGACGCTGCTCGGCGCCACCCTGGTGTGGGTTGCCGCACAGGGCAGGGCGCACATGAAGGCGAAGATCCTTTATGTCGATCCCGACAGCACGGACGACGGTGACACGACCGCCAAAGCCTCTGCGACGGGGGCGAATTCATGATCGACAGGGGCGGGACGAGGGGACGCCCGGGCAACTGCTATGGTCCGTTCCCAACTGCGGCGCAGCAGGTGCAGACGGCTGATTTGTCGTGCTCCACGGCATGGGACGGACAGCCCCGCTCACTGATCAGCCGCCGCCACATTCGCAAGACCAGTCCAGTGCCGTTCCGCGGCCCCGCGCCGCGCCGACACATCGAGGTAGCCGTATCCATGCGCCATGCAGAAGGAGCTCGCGGTGAGTGCTGACCAGACGCTTGCCTTCGAGACCGATTGCCACATCTTCGATGGATGCGGCTTCAGTACCGTTTCGCCGGGCTTGCACTCCTTCGTCTTTAAACCGCTCTTCGAGGTCGGCGGGTTCGAGTTCAACAAGGCGATGCTGCTGGCCTTGCTGGGCTCCGTGGCGATCGTCTGGTTCTTCTGGGCGGCTTTCGCCAAGCCGAAGGTGGTCCCGGGCAAGCTGCAGATGGTCGGCGAGGCGGGTTACGACTTCATCCGCCGCGGGGTCGTCTACGAGACGCTCGGAAAGAAAGAGGGCGAGAAGTACGTACCGCTCGTCGTCGCGCTGTTCTTCTTCATCTGGATCATGAACCTCTGGTCCGTGATCCCGTTGGCGCAGTTCCCCGTGACGTCGATCATCGCCTTCCCCGCGGTGCTGGCGGCCATCGTCTACATCCTCTGGGTCTCGCTGACCTTCAAGAGGCACGGATTCGTCGGCGCGTTCAAGAACTTCACCGGCTACGACAAGTCACTCGGTCCGGTGCTGCCGCTGGCCATGACGATCGAGTTCTTCTCCAACCTGCTGGTGCGGCCGTTCACTCACGCGGTCCGGCTCTTCGCCAACATGTTCGCCGGGCACCTGCTGATCGTGATGTTCACCATCGCAACCTGGTACCTGCTGAACGGGTTCGGCATCGCCTACGCCGGCGTCTCGTTCCTGATGGCCGTCGTGATGACCGCGTTCGAGCTGTTCATCCAGGCCGTCCAGGCGTACGTCTTCGTCCTCTTGACCTGCACCTACATCCAAGGCGCGCTCGCCGAGCACCACTGAGCCCCTACCCCCGACCAACCGAACTTCCGGTGGCCAACCCCCATCGGATCGTGAAAGAGAAGGAAGAACCGGCATGTCCGCTCTCCAGACCATCGCTGCCAGTGGCGTCGAAGGCCACATCGGCTCCATCGGCTACGGCCTCGCCGCCATCGGCCCTGGCATCGGCGTCGGCATCGTCTTCGGTAACGGCACCCAGGCCCTGGCCCGCCAGCCCGAGGCCGCCGGGCTGATCCGGCAGAACCAGATCCTCGGTTTCGCCTTCTGTGAGGCCCTGGCCCTCATCGGCATCGTGATGCCGTTCGTCTACTGAGGTAGCCGAACGACTACCCTTTTTCGACGAAAGGCACTGATGTGATCGCCCTGGTACAGACGGCGGCCGAGGAACAGAATCCCCTCGTCCCGCCGGTCCCCGAGCTCGTCATCGGCCTGATCGCCTTCGGCATCGTCTTCTTCTTCCTCTGGAAGAAGCTCCTTCCGAACATCAACAAGGTTCTGGAAGAGCGCCGAGAGGCCATCGAGGGCGGCATTGAGCAGGCCAACGACGCCAAGCTCGAGGCACAGCAGACGCTCGACCAGTACAAGGCGCAGCTCGCCGAGGCACGGCACGAGGCCGCGCGGATGCGCAGCGAGGCCGAGCAGCGCGGTGCCGACCTGATCGCCGAGATGCGCGCGGAGGGTCAGCGGCAGCGCGAGGAGATCATCGCTGCCGGGCACGCCCAGATCGAGGCCGACCGCAAGCAGGCCGCGCAGGCGCTCCGCCAGGACGTGGGCAAGCTCGCGACCGAGCTGGCCGGCAAGCTGGTCGGGGAGTCTCTCGAGGACCACGCACGGCAGAGCCGTACGATCGACCGCTTCCTTGACGAGCTCGAGGAGAACGCTCAGTCGACGGCGGGGTCCACCGGAGCCGCACGATGAACGGAGCGAGCCGCGAGGCACTGGCTGCCGCACGCGAGAACCTGAACGCGCTGACGGACAGCACGTCCGCCGACGCGACGGCGCTCGCCGACGAGCTGGCCGCCGTCACCGCGCTGCTCGACCGCGAGGTGTCGCTGCGCCGGGTCCTGACCGACCCGGCGCAAGGCGGGGAGGCCAAGGCCGAGCTGGCCGGGCGCCTGCTGAGCGGGCAGGTCGGCGGCTCTGCCACCGACCTGGTGTCCGGCATGGTGCGGTCCCGCTGGTCGCGGTCCCGCGACCTGGTGGACGCGCTGGAGGAGCTGGCGGACACCGCCGACCTCATCGCGGCCGAGCGTGCGGGCACGCTGGAGGACGTGGAGGACGAGCTGTTCCGGTTCGGCCGGACCGTCGCCTCCTCGGCCGATCTGCGGGCGGCACTGACCAGCCGTACGGCCACGGCGTCGGCACAGACCGAGCTGCTGCACACGCTGCTGGGCGGCAAGGCCAGGCCCGCGACCGAGCGGCTGGTGACGCGTCTTGTGAGTCAGCCGCGTGGACGTAGCCTGGAGGGTGGGCTCGAGGCCCTCTCGAAGCTGGCGGCGGAACGCCGGGACCGTTCGGTCGCGGTCGTCACCTCCGCGGTGCCGCTCAGCGACCGGCAGAAGGAGCGTCTGAGCGCGGCGCTCGCCACGCTGTACGGGCGTCAGGTGCACCTCAACCTCGACGTGGACCCCGACGTCCTCGGCGGGATCGCGGTGCGCGTCGGCGACGAGGTCATCAACGGCTCCATCGCGGACCGCCTCGAAGAGGCACAGCGGCGGATGGCCGGCTGACGGCACGAGCCGCACACCAACTCAACAAGCATGACCAGCGGCCCGAGTTGGGCCGTATCAAGGGACCTTCTGGGCACGGCCCAGAACCCGAGGCAACTTACGGGCCCAACAAGGAGAGCAGGGAACCCAGATGGCGGAGCTCACGATCCGGCCGGATGAGATCCGGGACGCGCTGGAGAACTTTGTCCAGTCGTACACGCCGGACGCGGCCTCGCGCGAAGAGGTCGGGACGGTCAGCGTTGCCGGCGACGGCATCGCGAAGGTCGAGGGACTTCCCTCGGCCATGGCTAACGAACTGCTGAAGTTCGAGGACGGCACCCTCGGCCTCGCCCTCAACCTCGAAGAGCGCGAGATCGGTGCGGTGGTCCTCGGGGAGTTCAGCGGTATCGAGGAGGGCCAGCCGGTGCAGCGCACCGGTGAGGTGCTGTCGGTCCCCGTCGGCGAGGGGTACCTCGGCCGCGTCGTGGACCCGCTGGGCAAGCCGATCGACGGACTCGGCGAGATCGAGTCCGAGGCCAACCGCGCCCTCGAGCTGCAGGCGCCGACGGTCATGGACCGCAAGTCGGTGCACGAGTCGATGGAGACGGGCTACAAGGCCGTCGACGCGATGACCCCGATCGGCCGCGGCCAGCGTCAGCTGATCATCGGCGACCGGCAGACCGGCAAGACCGCGCTCGGTGTCGACACGATCATCAACCAGCGTGACAACTGGCGTACCGGCGACCCGGACAAGCAGGTCCGCTGCATCTACGTGGCGATCGGCCAGAAGGGCTCCACCATCGCGTCCGTACGCGGTGCGCTGGAGGAGGCCGGTGCGCTCGAGTACACGACGATCGTCGCGGCTCCCGCGTCCGACCCGGCCGGCTTCAAGTACCTGGCGCCGTACACCGGTTCGGCCATCGGCCAGCACTGGATGTACCAGGGCAAGCACGTCCTGATCATCTTCGACGACCTCTCCAAGCAGGCCGACGCCTACCGCGCGGTCTCCCTGCTGCTGCGCCGCCCGCCGGGCCGCGAGGCGTACCCGGGCGACGTCTTCTACCTGCACTCCCGGCTGCTGGAGCGCTGCGCGAAGCTCTCCGACGGCATGGGTGCGGGCTCGATGACCGGTCTGCCGATCGTCGAGACGAAGGCGAACGACGTCTCGGCGTTCATTCCGACCAACGTCATCTCCATCACCGACGGCCAGTGCTTCCTGGAGTCCGACCTGTTCAACGCGGGCCAGCGCCCGGCGCTGAACGTCGGCATCTCGGTCTCCCGAGTCGGCGGCTCCGCCCAGCACAAGGCGATGCGGCAGGTCTCCGGACGGCTCCGCGTCGACCTGGCGCAGTTCCGTGAGCTGGAGGCGTTCGCCGCCTTCGGTTCCGACCTGGACGACGCCTCGAAGGCCTCCCTGGCCCGCGGTCAGCGGATGGTCGAGCTGCTGAAGCAGCCGCAGTACGCGCCGTTCTCCACCGAGGACGAGGTCGTCTCCATCTGGGCCGGCACCACCGGCAAGATGGACGACGTGCCGGTCGAGGACATCCGCCGCTTCGAGCGCGAGATGCTGGACTACCTGCACCGCGAGCACAAGTCGCTGATGACCAGCATCGTCGAGGGCGGCAAGATGTCCGACGACACGATCCAGTCGCTGGACGACGCGGTCACCGCCTTCAAGAAGCAGTTCGAGACGGCGGACGGCAAGCTGCTGGGCGAGGACTGAGCATGGGTGCCCAGACCCGGGTCTACAAGCGACGGATCAAGTCCGTCACTGCGACCAAGAAGATCACCAAGGCGATGGAGATGATCGCCGCCTCGCGCATCGTCAAGGCGCAGCGCAGGGTGGCGGCCTCCGAGCCGTACGCGACGGAGCTCACACGCGCCGTCACGGCGGTGGCCTACGGCTCGAACACCGAGCACTGGCTGACCACCGAGGTGGAGCGCCCGACCCGGGCCGCGGTGCTGCTCGTCACGAGCGACCGCGGACTGGCCGGTGGTTACAACTCCAACGCCATCAAGCAGGCGGAGCACCTGACCAACCGGCTCATCGGTGAGGGCAAGGAGGTCGTGCACTACGTCGTCGGCCGCAAGGGCGTGGCGTACTACGGCTTCCGGAACCGCGCGGTCCAGGAGTCCTGGACCGGCTTCACCGACAGCCCGTCGTACGCCGACGCGAAGATGGTCGCGGAGCCGCTGATCGAGTCGATCAAGGCGGACACCGCGGCCAAGGGCGGCGTGGACGAGCTGCACATCGTCTACACCGAGTTCTTCTCGATGATGACGCAGAGCCCGGTGGACAAGCGGATGCTGCCACTCACCTTCGCCAAGTCCGCGGAGGACTCGGCCGAGGTGCTGCAGCGCGGCAAGGAGATCCTGCCGCTGTACGACTTCGAGCCGTCGGCCGACGACGTACTCGACGCGCTGCTCCCGCGGTACGTCGAGAGCCGCATCTACAACGCGCTGCTGCAGTCCGCCGCCTCCAAGCACGCCGCCACACGGCGTGCGATGAAGTCGGCGACCGACAACGCCGAAGAGCTCATCAAGTCGCTCACGCGGCTTGCCAACGCGGCCCGACAGGCCGACATCACCCAGGAAATCAGCGAGATCGTCGGTGGTGCCAGCGCGCTGGCCGACGCTTCCGCGGGGAGTGACAGGTAATCATGACTACCTCTGTTGAGACGGCCCCAGAGGTCGTCGGCGCGACGGGCCGCGTCGCGCGGGTCATCGGCCCGGTGGTCGACGTGGAGTTCCCCGTCGACGCGATGCCGGAGATCTACAACGCGTTGACCGTCGAGATCGCCGACCCGGCCCAGGACGGCAAGAAGAAGACCCTGACCATGGAGGTCGCCCAGCACCTCGGTGAGGGCGTGGTCCGCGCGATCGGCATGGAGCCGACCGACGGCCTGGTCCGCCAGGCGCCGGTGACCAACACCGGCGAGGGCATCACCGTGCCCGTCGGCGACGTCACCAAGGGCCGGGTGTTCAACACCCTGGGCAAGATCCTGAACGAGCCGGAGGCCGAGTCCGAGGTCACCGAGCGCTGGCCGATCCACCGCAAGGCCCCGGCGTTCGACCAGCTCGAGTCGAAGACCGAGATGTTCGAGACCGGTCTGAAGGTCGTCGACCTGCTGACCCCGTACGTCAAGGGCGGCAAGATCGGCCTGTTCGGCGGCGCGGGTGTGGGCAAGACCGTCCTCATCCAGGAAATGATCATGCGTGTGGCGAAGCTGCACGAGGGCGTTTCCGTGTTCGCCGGCGTCGGTGAGCGCACCCGTGAGGGCAACGACCTCATCGACGAGATGACCGAGTCCGGGGTGCTGCCGCAGACCGCGCTCGTCTTCGGTCAGATGGACGAGCCGCCGGGCACCCGCCTCCGGGTCGCGCTGGCCGGTCTGACCATGGCGGAGTACTTCCGCGATGTGCAGAAGCAGGACGTGCTGTTCTTCATCGACAACATCTTCCGCTTCACCCAGGCCGGTTCCGAGGTCTCCACGCTGCTCGGCCGCATGCCCTCCGCGGTGGGCTACCAGCCGAACCTGGCCGACGAGATGGGCGTTCTCCAGGAGCGCATCACCTCGACCCGCGGTCACTCGATCACCTCGATGCAGGCGATCTACGTGCCCGCTGACGACCTCACCGACCCGGCGCCGGCGACCACGTTCGCGCACCTCGACGCCACCACGGTGCTGTCGCGTCCTATCTCCGAGAAGGGCATCTACCCGGCGGTCGACCCGCTGGACTCGACGTCCCGGATTCTGGACCCGCGTTACATCTCGCAGGACCACTACGACTGCGCCTCGCGCGTCAAGGGGATCCTGCAGAAGTACAAGGACCTCCAGGACATCATTGCCATTCTCGGTATCGACGAGCTCGGCGAAGAGGACAAGCTGGTCGTCAACCGCGCCCGCCGGATCGAGCGCTTCCTGTCGCAGAACACGCACGCGGCGAAGCAGTTCACCGGTCTGGACGGATCGGACGTGCCGCTGGACGAGTCGATCGCCGCGTTCAACGCGATCGCCGACGGTGACTTCGACCACTACCCGGAGCAGGCGTTCTTCATGTGCGGTGGCCTGGAGGACCTCAAGGCCAACGCCAAGGAGCTCGGCGTCTCCTGACCCGTACGCCCCGCGGCGGGGGCGGGTCCTTTAGACCGCCCCCGTCCGCACCCCCTATTCTTTTCCCCATCCCAGTCTGAGGAGCCACTGTGGCTGAGCTGCACGTCGAGTTGGTCGCCGCGGACCGCAAGGTCTGGTCGGGCGAGGCCAGCCTGGTCATCGCGCGGACCACGTCGGGTGATATCGGCGTCATGCCCGGTCACCAGCCGCTGCTGGGTGTCCTGGAGACGGGCTCGATCACGATCCGTACGACGGGCGAGAGCGGCGAGGGCACGGTGGTTGCCGCCGTGCACGGCGGTTTTATCTCGTTCTCCGACGACAAGCTCTCGCTCCTCGCGGAGATCGCGGAGCTGTCCGACGAGATCGACGTGCAGCGCGCCGAGCGGGCGCTGGAACGGGCCAAGGCGGAGGCGGACGCCGCCGCCGAGCGGCGCGCGGACGTACGTCTGCGCGCGGTGGCGGGTGCCCGCTGACGCAGGGAGAAGAGGACACGACCCTCAGCCGCGGACCGCACTGGAATTCTCCAGGGCGGTCCGCGGCTGAAGGCATACAGGTGCGGTTGACTCATCCGCAGCCCGAGACGGAGCGAGGAGGTCGGTGAAGATGGTCCTCGCACTGCTGCTGTGCGGCGCGGTCCTGCTGCTGGTGCTGGTGGGGCTGTTCGTTTTCGGGCTGCGCCGGAGACTGATCCAGCGCTCTGGCGGAACGTTCGACTGCTCGCTGCGCTGGGACGTTCGCGACGCGGAGGAAGGCGAACCGGACGGCAAGGGCTGGGTCTACGGCGTCGCCCGCTACAACGGCGACCGCGTCGACTGGTTCCGCGTCTTCTCGTACGCGCCCCGCCCCCGCCGCACCATGGAGCGCGGCCGCATCGAGGTGTTGGCCCGCCGGATGCCGAGCGGCGAGGAGGAGCTGGCGCTGCTGTCCGGCCAGGTGGTGCTGGGGTGTGCGCTGCGCGGCGTACGCGTGGAGCTGGCGATGAGCGAGGACGCGCTCACCGGCTTCCTGGCCTGGCTGGAGGCGGCTCCGCCCGGTCAGCGGGTGAACGTGGCGTAACGGTACGCCACCGCGCGTACGCGCGCCCGCGTAGCCCGTGGCCGTACGCGCGCCCGCGGCCGTACGACCCTGCCCGCGCGCTTCCGGGCGCACCGCCCGGCGGGCGCCTCCGTACGACCATCCCCGCGCTCGCCGTGCTGACGCAGCCGAGCGCCAGCCACTGCACCGGCAGCAGGTGCTCGCCCAGCACGACGGTCCCCGCGACGCCCGCGACCGCCGGTTCGAGGCTCGTCAGCACGCCGACGGTGCCGGTCGGCAGCCGGCGCAGCGCGGCGAGCTCCAGGGAGTACGGCAGCACCGCGGAGAGCACGGCCACGGCCAGCCCGGTGAGCAGCACCTCCGGTGCCAGCAGCGCGCCGCCGCTGTCCGCCACCCCGAGAGGCACGGTCAGCACCGCCGCCCATGCCACCGCCAGGGCCAGCGGCCCGCCGTCCGCGCTGCGCGCGCCCGCCCGGCTGCTCAGCACCAGGTACAGGGCCATCGAGGCGCCGGAGGCCAGCGCGAGGAGTACCCCGGCCGGCGGGAACGCCGTGGCGCCGTGCGAGTGGAACAGCCACACGCCGCACCCGGCGAGCAGCGCGCAGCCCGCCTCGCGGGCCCTGCGCGAGGTGAGCAGCGCGAGCGCGACCGGGCCGAGCAGCTGGAGGCTGCTGGCGAGCCCGAGGGGGAGTCGGCTCATCGCCGGATAGATCAGGTTCATGCCTGCTATGGCCGTCCCGAAGCCGAGGACGAGCCGCAGCTCGGACCGGTCGCGGGGGAGCCGCGGCCGGTGGAGGAGGAGCAGCAGCGCGGCGGCCATGCCGAGGCGCAGCGCCACCACGCCCGGCGGCCCCACCGTGTCGAACAGGGACTTCCCGACGGCCTGGCCGAACTGCGTGCAGAGCACGGCGCCGAGCATGAGCAGGGGAGCGGTGGACCTGGTGGCGGGCATGGGGCCAGCCTCGGCCGCCCGTACCGTTAACGTCCATCTGTGCTTTGTGGACGTATCCCTTTAGCCTGGCCTGCATGATTGATCTGCGCAGGCTGAACGTGCTGCGCGCGCTCGCCGAGCACGGCACCGTGACCGCGACGGCTGCCGCGCTGCATCTGACGCCCTCCGCCGTCTCCCAGCAGATCCGGCAGCTAGCCCGCGACCTCGACGTGGAGCTGCTGCGTCCGGAGGGGCGGCTCGTACGGCTCACGCCCGCCGCGCGCCTGCTGCTGCGGCACGCCGACACGCTGTACGCGCAGTGGGAGGTGACCCGGGCCGAGCTCGCCGCGCAGAACGAGTCGGTGGCCGGCACGCTGCGGCTGTGCGGGGTGTCCTCGGCGATCGCGGCGCTGGCCGCACCGGCGGTGGCGGGCCTGCGCGGTTCGCACCCCGGTGTGACACCGCTGATCATCGAGGAGGAGAGCGGCGACTGCTACCGGCTGCTGCTCGCCGGCGAGACCGACATCGCCCTCGTGCTGCCCGGCCCCGACGCGCCGCCGGTCACCGACCGCCGCTTCGCGCATGTCCCGCTGCTGCACGACCGGCAGGACCTGCTCGTACCGGAGGGGCACCGGCTGGCCCGGCCCGAAGGGGTGCCGCTGGCGGAGGCCGCGGAGGAGGGGTGGATCGTCAAGAAGCGGAACAACGACACGTATCCGCTGCTGACCGTCGCCTGCGCGGCGGCCGGATTCAGCCCGCACATCACGCACCAGGTCAAGGAGTGGTACTCGGTCTCCGCGCTGGTCGAGGCCGGGCTCGGGGTGTGCCTGCTGCCGCGGATCGTGCCGGTGCCGTCCCGGCACGCGGTCGTACGGGTCCCGCTGCGCGGTGAGCCCGCGCCGGCCCGCCGGATCGTGGCGTGCGTACGGCCGGGCAGTGACGAGCATCCGCTGGTGGCCGCGGGGCTGGCGGCGCTGCGGAGCGCGGCGCGCGAAGCCGGTGGCGTGGAGGGGCCCGACTTCGCGCGCGTGACCGGGGAGGCAGGAGGCGGTCCCGCCTCCCCGGCGTATCAGGGCCCCGGCTGACGCCGCCGGGCCCGTTCGGCCGGCGAATCGGCAGGTGCGGGGCCCGCGTTCAGGCCCGTACGGTTCAGCCGAGCCCGCTGTTGATCGCGCTCACCAACTCGCCGTTGGCGGTGTCTCCGCTGAACTCCCAGAAGAACGCGCCGCCCAGGCCCTGCTGCTTCGCATAGGCCATCTTGCTCTGGACGGTGCTCGGGGTGTCGTAGCTCCACCACTGGTTGCCGCAGTGTGCGTACGCGGTGCCCGCGATGGTGCCGTTCGAGGCGCAGCGAGGCTTGATCGTCTTGTAGTCCTCGATGCCCTGCTCGTACTTGCCCGGCGCCGGCCCGGTGGCGGTGCCGCCGGGTTCCTTCTGGGTGACGCCGGTCCAGCCGCGGCCGTAGAAGCCGATGCCGAGCAGCAGCTTGTCCGCCGAGATGCCCTTCGCCTTGAGTTTCTGGATGGCGTCGTCGGAGTTGAAGCCCTGCTGCGGGATGCCGTCGTACGAGTTCAGCGGCGAGTGCGGCGCCGTCGGGCCCTGTGCGGCCCAGGCGCCGAAGAAGTCGTACGTCATCACGTTGTACCAGTCGGCGTACTGCGCTCCGCCCGCGTAGTCCGCCTTGTCGATCTTGCCGCCGTCCGAGGCGTCGGCCGTGATGGCCGCGGTGACCAGCTGGTCGCCGAACTTGCTGCGGAACGCCTGCATCATCGTCTTCATCACGGCGGGGCCGCTGGTGTCACAGGTCAGGCCGCAGGCGTTGGGGTACTCCCAGTCCAGGTCGATGCCGTCGAACAGGCCCTGCCAGCGGGGGTCGTTGACGAGGTTGTAGCAGGACTCGGCGAAGGCCGCCGGGTTCTGCATGGCCTGGCCGAAGCCGCCGGACCAGGTCCAGCCGCCGAAGGACCAGAGGACCTTGATGTTGGGGTTGGCCTTCTTCAGCTTCAGCAGCTGGTTGAAGTTGCCGCGCAGCGGCTGGTCCCAGGTGTCGGCGACGCCGTCGACGCTCTGGTCGGCGGTGTACGCCTTGTCGATGGCGGCGTAGCTGTCGCCGATGGTGCACTTTCCGCCCTGGACGTTGCCGAAGGCGTAGTTGATGTGGGTGATCTTGTCGGCGGAGCCACTCGTGACCATGTTCTTCACGTGGTAGTTCCGGTCGTAGACGCCCCACTCGGTGAAGTAGCCGAGCTTGACGTGCTCGCCGGGCGGCTGCGTGCTGCCGCCGGTGGTCTTCGCCTTCAGCGTGCCGCTCGCGGGACCGCGCTGCCCTGCGGTGTCCTCGGCGGTGACGGAGTACGCGTATTCGGTGCCCTTGAGTAGGCCCGTGTCCTTGAACGAGGTGCCGGTGACGGCGGCGACCTCGGTGCCGTTGCGGAAGACGTGGTACTTGCTCACGCCCTTGTCGTCGGTGGCCGGCGACCAGCTCAGGGCGATGCTGGTGTCGGTGACCTCGCCGGTCTTGAGTGCGCCGGGTGCCGAAGGTGCGGGGTCGCCGGGCTCGCCGGAGCCGTCACAGGGCAGCCCGTTGATCTTGCAGTTGCTCGGTTCGCCCGGGCCGCTGCCGTTGAAGCCGATCGTGGTGCTCTTGCCGGGCGCCAGCGACTTGTTCCAGGACGACGGGGTGGCCGTGTAGTGGTTGCCGTCCTTGGCGATCGAGGCGTTCCAGTGGGACGCGACGGTGGTGCCGGCGGGGAAGTCCCACTCCAGCTTCCAGGTGTCGATGGTGGTGGTGCCGGTGTTCTCGACGGTCCACTGACCACCGAAGCCGGTGCCCCAGTCGGACGTCTTGATGAATGTCGCGGATGCCTTCTCGTCTGCCTGGGCTGGGGACGCCAGGGTGACGAGCAGGCCGACGGGCAGCGCGAGCGCTACCGCGAATGCCGTGAGTCTGCGCTTGAAGCGTCGTGCGGTTCCAGATCTCAAGGGCGCTCCTCGAGTTGGTCCGGAAAACCCGGAGGGGACGGGAAGGGACCTGCGCCGCCTTGCGAACGCGTGTGGGGCACGCTCACCGCAGTTTCTCGGGAGACTAAAGAGGTCTGGACCAGTGGTCAATAGGTCTGGACCATATAGGTGTTCGAGGCTTGATCGCGGGGCCTGCCCCGGTGGCCCCGCGCCCGCTTCCCCGCCGCGCTCCGGGCGCCGTTACGCCGGACCGATCCCCAACTCCTGTGCCAGCACCGCCGCTTGCGTCCTGCTGCGCAGCTCCAGCTTCCGCAGCAGTCTGCTGACATGCGTCTTCACCGTCGCCTCCGCCATGTCCAGCCGGTCCGCGATCTCCGCGTTCGACAGCCCCTCGCCGAGGCAGCCGAGCACCTCGTGCTCGCGCGGGGTGAGTTCACCGAGGCCGGCCGGGGCCTGCTGCGGCGTCCGTACGGCACGGGGGCGGGCGAACTCGGCGATCAGCCGCCGCGTCACCGCCGGGGCGATCATGCCCTCGCCGCGCGCCACCGTACGGACCGCGTCGATCACCGCCACCGCCTCGCTGTCCTTGAGCAGGAAGCCGGCGGCACCGGCGCGCAGCGCCCCGAAGACGTACTCGTCCAGGTCGAACGTGGTCAGCACCAGCACGTCCGCCAGCTGCTCGGCCGTGACCAGGCGGGTGGCGGACACCCCGTCGAGCCGCGGCATCTGCACGTCCATCAGCACGACGTCCGGGCGCAGTTCGCGCGCGAGCCGCACCGCCTCCTCGCCGTCCGCCGCCTCCCCGACGACCTCGATGTCGCCCGCGCTGCGCAGGATGAGGAGCAGCCCGGCCCGTACGGCCGACTGGTCCTCGGCGACCACGACGCGGATCGTCCGCTCTGACTCGTCGTTCACTCGTGCTCCTCGGTGCTGCCTGTGCTCTCGGTGCTGCGTGTGCTCCTGCGACGCGTGTGCCCTCCGCACGCCGCGTGTGCTCCTGCGCACGTGATTCCGCCCGCCGTACGCGACCCGGCTACGGCTCCTCCACGGGCAGTTCGGCCCGTACCTCCCAGCACTTCGCCCCGTCCGGCGTCGTGACCGGGCCGGCCTCCAGCGTGCCGCGGAGCAGCTCCACGCGCTCCCGCATGCCGATCAGGCCGGCGCCCGAACCGGGCGCGCGCGGGCCCAGGGAGCCGCCGAGCGGGCTGGTGACGCGTACGACGAGGGGGCCGCCGCGGCGCCCGTCGGCGCGCTCGACGCGCACGGTGACGGCGCCGGGGGAGGCGTGCTTGAGCGCGTTCGTGAGCGACTCCTGCACCACGCGGTACGCCGCGAGCTCCACCGGGGCGGGCAGGGCGCGGATCTCGGCGGCGGCGTCCGCGCGCCCGTCGGCCAGCGTGAACGTGAAGCCCTCCGCGGCCGCGTCGCGGGCGCGCGTGAGCAGCGCGTCCAGCCCGTCCAGCGTGGGGGAGGCGGCGGCGTCCCCGTCGTCCGGGCCCTCCACGTCCCGCAGGATGCCGATGAGGCGGCGCATCTCGGTCAGCCCCTGCACGCTGTTCTCGCGGATCACGCCGAGCGCGTCGCGGGTGGCCGACGGGCCGGTCTCGCTCTCGGCGAGGGACAGCGCGGCGGTGGAGTGGATCGCGATCGCGGACAGGTGGTTGGCGACCATGTCGTGCAGCTCGCGGGCCATGCGCGCCCGTTCGGCGTTGACCGCCTGCGTACGGTCCATCTCGGCCAGCAGCGCGGTCTGTTCGGCCCGCAGCCGCTCGGACGCGGCCTCGTCGCGGTGGTCCCGTACGACGACGCCGGTGAACGCCGGGCCGATCGTGATCAGTCCGACGCTGACACCGATGAACAGCGACTCGGGCGTACGGACGACCACCAGCGGGACGAGCACGGCGAACAGCGTGACCAGCACGGTGATCCACGGCAGGCGGCGGGAGAGGGCGCGGCTGCCGTAGAGCACGGCGGCGTACATCAGGTCGGTGAACATCAGCACCGTCGGGATCAGCGTGCCCACGGCGATGTCCGCCACCAGCGCGGCCGTCCCGATGAGCAGGCCCGAGTACGGTGCCGTACGGCGCAGCAGCTCCGCCGCGGCGATCACCGCCAGCGGTACGAGCGCGAGCGATCCGGGCAGGTCCACCCCCGGCCAGCTGCCCTGCAGCCCGACGCTCCACGCGAGCACGCCGCCGCAGAGCCCCGCCAGGGCGATGAGCACGTCGTCGCGCTCCGGACGGAGCGCGTGGAACGACGGCCGCGGGAGGGACGGGCGGTGCGGGTGTGGCATGGGTCCATGACAGCACGCGGCGGCCCTGATCCGCGTCGCCTCACGGGCGTACATCGAACGATGCAGCGCGGGATCGTAGCTGGTGAGGACGTACTGGCGGGCTGTGCGCGGGAGTCTGGAGACGAGTCGCGGGTCATCCCGGCCGGAACCCTCCGAGAGGAGCGTCAACGTGCTCGTCGCCTTGATCGTCGCTTGTGAGATCGCCTTCTGGGTGCTGCTCGCCGCCGGCCTGGGGCTGCGCTACCTGGCCAGGATGCCGCGTACGGGAGCCGCCGTGCTCTTGTGCGAGCCGCTGCTCGAGGTGATGCTGCTGATCGTGACGGCGATCGACCTCAAGAACGGTGCCGAGCCCGACTGGAAGCACGGCCTCGCCGCCGTCTACATCGGCTTCACGGCCACCCACGGGCACTACATGATCAAGTGGGCCGACGGTCACTTCGCGCACCGCTTCGCGGGCGGCCCGCCGCCGGTCAGGCGGCCGAAGTACGGGATGCCGCGGGCGATCCACGAGTGGAAGATGTCCCTCCGCGCGATCGGCGCCGCGGCGATCGCCGCGGCCCTGCTGCAGGCCGCCGTCTGGTACGTCGACAACGCCGGGCAGACGGAGTCGCTGCGCGCCTGGCAGGCGAAGATGGGCATCGTGGCGGTGGTCAGCCTGATCATCGCGGTCAGCTACACGATCTGGCCGAAGAAGGCGCCGCTCGGCGCGGCCGCGGAACAGCCGCGGCACGAGACCGTACGGCACTGAGGGGCGCTTGAGGGGCGCTGACGGCCGCCCGGCGCGGGTCAGCGGTGGCTCAGCGGCCGTTCAGCGGTGGCTCAGCACGTTGACCACTCGGCCGTTGGGGTCTCGGACGAAGAAGCGCCGTACGCCCCACTCCTCGTCCTGCAGCGGGTGCACGATTTCGGCGCCGCTCGCCCGCACTTCCGCGTAGGCGGCGTCCACGTCGTCCACCTCCACGCTCAGATCGGGCGTGACCGGCGCCGTCATGTCCCCGGTCATGACGCTGACCTGCGCCGTCGGCACGGTCGGGGAGGCGAACGTCACGATCCAGCCCTGGTTCATGACCTCTTCGAAGCCCAGCAGGCCGTAGAACTCCCGGCTCTCCTCCGTGGCCTCGGACCGGATGTTGGGCACGACACGGCGAACGGACATCTTCGGTGACTCCCTGTCAGAACGTGGCCGGAACGTGGCCGGTGGTCCCGCGCTTCAGCGGTTCTCGCCCGGCACCCACAGCACGTCGCCGACCTCCTTGTTGGCCGTGCGCGCGAGGATGAACAGCAGGTCGGAGAGGCGGTTCAGATACGTCGCCGTCAGCGGGTTCATCACGTCCCCGTGCTCCGCCAGCGCCGCCCACGTCGAGCGCTCGGCGCGGCGTACGACGGTGCACGCCTGGTGCAGCAGGGCCGCGCCGGGTGTGCCGCCCGGGAGGATGAAGCTGCGCAGCTTCTCCAGATCCGCGAGGAAGGTGTCGCAGTCCGCCTCCAGCTTGTCGATGTAGCTCTGCTCGACACGCAGCGGCGGGAACTCCGGGTTCTCGGCGACCGGGGTGGCCAGGTCGGCGCCCACGTCGAACAGGTCGTTCTGCACCCGTACGAGGATGGTGCGCACCTCCTCGGGCAGCTCGCCCAGCGCGACCGCGACCCCGATGGCGGCGTTCGCCTCGTTCGCGTCGGCGTACGCGCCGATGCGTGCGTCCGTCTTGGCGGTGCGGCTCATGTCGCCGAGCGCGGTGGTGCCGTCGTCTCCGGTGCGGGTGTAGATGCGCGTCAGGTTGACCATGGGGGAAGCGTAGCCCGTACGCCGCCGGGGGCAGGGGCTGCGCTCCCTACGCGCCCGCCCTGCGGAAGAGGCGCGTGCCGAGCGTCATGGACACGGCGGCGAGCAGCACTGCGACCCCGGCGCCCAGCGCCACGGTGCCGCCGGTGTAATCGCCGACGAACGCCGCCCGTACCGCGTCCACGAGATAGCGGAACGGCACGAAGTGCGAGACGACGTCCAGCCAGGCCGGTGCGAGCGCCATCGGCAGCAGGATGCCGGAGAGCAGCATCGCGGGCAGGTTCACGGAGTTGACCACGGGCGCGAACTCCTGCGGCGAGCTGACCCGCATGCCGAGCGCGTACGACAGCGACGCCAGCGACATCGCCAGCACGCCCACGAAGAGGAAGCCGATGGCGACGCCCAGCACGGGCGCGCGGAGCCCGAGCGCGACCCCGACGAGCACCAGCACCAGGGACTGGACGAGGAGCTGGAGCGCGTCCCGCAGCAGCCGCCCGAGGAGCAGCGCCAGCCGGCTGACGGGCGTCACCCGCATCCGCTCGATGACGCCGTACTGCTTCTCGATGATGATGCCGAAGCCCGCGAACGCGGAGCTGAACAGCCCGAGTTGGACGAGCAGCCCGGGAATGAGGATCTGCCACGAGTCGCCGCGCCCGCCCAGCGGCATGTCCCGCAGCAGCGGTCCGAAGAAGACGAGGAACAGCATCGGCTGCAGCAGCCCGAAGATCAGCGAGAGCCGGGAGCGGACCGTCTGGCGCAGGCAGCGGCCGAAGATGATGCCGGTGTCGGCGAGCATGTGCTTGGTGTCGGTCATGGTGCCGCTCCTCAGACCGCGACGGGCGCGTCGTCGTGCGGCGCGGCGGTGCCGCGTCCGGTGATGGCGATGAACGTGTCCTGCAGGGACGCCTCGGGCGAGCCGCCGTACTCCCGCTTCAGCGACTCCGCCGTGCCCTCGGCCACGACGAGGCCCTGGTCGACGATCACCAGCCGGTCGGCGAGTGCGTCGGCCTCGTCGAGGTAGTGCGTGGTGAGGAAGATCGTCATGCCCAGTTCGGCGCGCAGCCTGCGTACGAGGTCCCAGAGGTCGGCGCGGCTGCCCGGGTCGAGGCCCGTGGTGGGCTCGTCCAGGAAGAGGACGCCGGGCCGGTGAGTGAGGCCCATCGCGATGTCGAGCCGGCGCCGCTGGCCGCCGGAGAGCGCCGAGCACTTGCGGTCCAGCAGCTCCGTGAGGTCCAGCTCGGCGGCCAACTCCTCCGTACGGGCCGCCGCTTCGGCCTTGGACAGCCGGTACAGCCGGGCCTGCGTGGTGAGTTCCTCGCGGGCGGTGACGTTCGGGTCGACGCCGCCGGACTGGGCGACGTAGCCGATACGCGCCCGTACGCCCCCGGGGTCGCGGGCCAGTTCGCGGCCGGCGACGGTCGCGGTGCCGCCGGTCGGCGGAAGCAGCGTGGTGAGCATGCGGAGGGTGGTGGTCTTCCCGGCGCCGTTCGGGCCGAGGAAGCCGAGGATCTCGCCGTTCCCGACGGTCAGGTCGATACCGCGGACGGCCTCGACGGTGCCGGTCTTGGTGTGGAACGTCCGGGTCAGCCCGCTGGTGCTGATGGCGGGACCGCCGGCGGGTGCGCCCGCGGCACTGGTGGAAGGAGGCATGACAGCAGAAAAGCAGAGCAGCTTAAAGTTTGCAATGACTATAAAATTTGGGCGGCCCTAAGGTAAGATGCCCCCATGACGGGCCTCAGGGAGCGGAAGAAGCAGCAGACGCGGCAGCTCATCTCGGACGTCGCGACGGGCCTCTTCCTCGAGCGCGGCTTCGACGCGGTGACCATCGCGGAGATCGCGGAGGTCGCGGACGTGTCGGTGAACACGGTCTACAACTACTTCCCGGCGAAGGAGGACCTGTTCTTCGACCGGGAGGACGAGGTCATCGACCGGTACTCTCGGTTCGTACGCGAGCGCACGCCCGGCCAGTCCGCCACCCGCGCCGTCCTGGAGCGGCTGCGCGCCGAGGTGCACGACCGCAGCCCGGTGCTCGGACTCGCCGACGGTTACGACCGGTTCCTGACCGTCGTACGCGAGTCGACCGCGCTGATGGCGCGGCTTTCGCTGCTGCACTACCGCATCACCGAGTCGCTCGCCGCGACCCTCCGCGAGGAGAGCGGCGCCGCGCCGGACGACCCCAGGCCCGACCTGGTGGCGCAGCAGTTGATAGGAGTGCACAACGTCGTCGTGGGCGGCGCGGGCCGCGGTTCGCTCACGGGCCTGCCGCCGGACGAGATCGCCGCGCAGATGCTCGTACGGCTCGACGAGTACGAGGCGCTGCTGAGCGACACCGTGCTCAACTACGCGACGCGCCCCGCGAGATGAATCCGCGGGGCGGAATGAGCACCAACCTCACGGATCGGACGCCCGTAGTGTGATGTCCGCCATGTGAGACGTGATGCGTGTCTCTTCACGCTCCATTGGTGCGCGTCAAAGCGCTAAAGTCCGCCACACACAACGTTCGGGAAAGGTGGGTGTCGTGGCGAAGAAACTCGCCGTCATCGGAGCCGGGCTGATGGGTTCCGGTATCGCGCAGGTCTCGGCCCAGGCGGGCTGGGACGTGGTCCTCCGCGATGTGACCGACGAGGCACTGAGCCGCGGCACCGACGGAATCAAGGCGTCTTACGACAAATTCGTGAGCAAGGGCAAGCTGGCCGCGGACGACGCGGCGGCGGCCCTCGCCCGTATCAGCACGACCACCGATCTCGACGCCGCGGCCGACGCCGACGTGGTCGTCGAGGCCGTCTTCGAGAAGATCGAGGTCAAGCGTGAGATCTTCGCCACGCTCGACCGCCTGGTGAAGGACGAGACGATCCTCGCCTCCAACACCAGCGCCATCCCGATCACCAAGATCGCGGCGGCGACACGGCGCCCCGAACGCGTCGTGGGCACCCACTTCTTCTCACCCGTGCCGATGATGGCGCTGTGCGAACTCGTACGCGGCCACAAGACCAGCGACGAAACCCTCGCCGCGGCCCGCGAGTTCGCCGAGTCCACCGGCAAGACCTGCGTCGTCGTCAACCGCGACGTCGCCGGCTTCGTCACCACGCGGCTCATCGCGGCGCTCGTCGTCGAGGCGGCCAGGCTGCACGAGTCCGGCGTCGCCTCGGCGGAGGACATCGACACCGCCTGCAAGCTCGGATTCGGCCACGCCATGGGCCCGCTGGCCACGGCGGATCTCACGGGCGTCGACATTCTGCTGCACGCCGCGGAGAACATCTACACCGAGTCGCAGGACGAGAAGTTCGCGCCGCCGGAGCAGATGCGGCGCATGGTCGACGCCGGCGATATCGGCCGCAAGAGCGGTCAGGGCTTCTACCGGTACTGAGTTCGCCGATGCCGCCCGGCGATTGCCGGACGGCGCGGGAACACGGGAACGCGTAACACGGGGAAACGGGAACACGGAGCGGTACGGCTCACCCCCAGGGGTGAATTCGGCACCGGTCCGGGCACAGACGGCAACTTCACTGCCCGTCGGGCAGTCAGTTGTGGTGAGACATCCAGACGTAAAGGTCCAACGCGCGCATTCACTATTCCGGGGAGCGGTTATGCACATCACGGGCGACCACGCAGAGCTGGTCGTCGGAGGCCGACTTGATGTCCGCAGTGCCGCGGACGCCCGTACGGCCCTGCACTCCGCCGTGGACTCGGGACGCGGCGACCTCGTCCTCGACCTCGCGGCTCTCGACTCCTGGGACGCGACCGGGCTCGGCGTCATCATGGGCGCGCACCGTCGCGCCGGCCGCTGCGGACGGCGGCTCGTCCTCCGCGACGTGCCGCCGCAGATGCAGCGGCTGCTGGTGGCCACCCGGCTGCACCGCATCCTCGCTATCGAAGGAGGAACCGGGGCGGGGCCCGGCTCCGCGGCCACGGCCCCCGCTCCCGAAGCACCGGCCACCGCTCCCGCGGACGCCGTACGGGCCGGACAGGTGCAGATCCTCACCAAGCCGTGACGTACGGGACCGTGCCGACGCCACCGAGGCTCCGGGATACTGTGCTGCGGAACGTGGTGTGCTGCCGAAATCAGTGTCATGGGGGCGGAGGTCATGGTTCAGCACGAGAGTGAGCAGCCCGCCGGCGAGGAGCCGTACGAGCAGGGCAGCGACGCGCCCGCCCGTACGGTCGAGCTGATAGCGGGCGACTATCTGCTGACG
Organism: Streptomyces armeniacus; assembly: GCF_003355155.1. NCBI lineage: Bacteria > Bacillati > Actinomycetota > Actinomycetes > Kitasatosporales > Streptomycetaceae > Streptomyces > Streptomyces armeniacus. Next base: position 4,737,040 of record NZ_CP031320.1, read on the forward strand.
CTCAACCCCGTCGACGGCAGCGAGATCGAGCCCTGTCCGCCCGGCCGGCGGCCCGGCCGCCCGCGGAAGCGCGCACCAGAGGACCGGCCCGGCCAGAGCCGGCCCGGCCACTCGCTGAGCGGCGCAGCCGCCGTCACCTCCGGGCGGCCCCCGCTGCTGGAGCGCGAGGAGGAGCGCGAACGGATCGGCGCGCTGCTGGCGCACGGCCGTTCGGTACGGCTCACCGGCCCCTCCGGCTCCGGCCGCAGCGTGCTGCTGGACGCCGTCGCGGACGACATCGCCGAGTTGGCGCCCGACGGAGTGGTGCGCCTGAACGGCCACCGGCGCTCCGCCGACGACCTTCTGTACGCCCTCTTCGCCGCCGTGTACGACGCCCCGCTCGTGCGCCCGGACCGCGAGCAACTCCTGGAGGCGCTGAGCAACGTCGGCGCCGTCGTGCTGCTGGACGACCTCGAGTTCGGCGGCGCCGCGCTCGACGAACTCCTCGACGCCACCCCCGAATGCGCCTACCTCGTCGCCGCCACACCCGAGGTCCCCGCGCCCTCGCCGCAGTCCCGGCTGGAGGAGATCTTCCTCGCCGGGCTCAGCCGCACCAGCTGCGTGGAGCTGCTGGAGCACACCGTGCGGCGGCAGTTGGCGGACGACGAGTCGGACTGGGCGGGCGACCTGTGGTTCGAGAGCGAGGGGCGCCCGCAGACCTTCGTACAGGCCGGTGCGCTGCTGCGGCAGCGCGAGCCCGTACAGCCGGACCAGGCGCACGGCGCGCTGCCCCTGCCGGACGCGCGGGGCACCGCGTACGGCCTCGCCGCGATGCTCGCCGCCGGGCTGACGGCGGCCGCACAGGAGACGCTGCGGTTCGCCGTCGCGCTCGGCGGTGAACTCCCGCACCACTCGCACCTGCCGGCCCTCGTCGGCGACCCGCAGGCCGACGGCGCGCTCGGCGAGCTCACCGCCTCCGGGCTGGCCAGCTCCGCCGGCGCGCACCGCCGGCTGGCCGCCGGAGTCACCGCGGAGCTGGCCGCCGCCGGGTACGGGGAGGGCGCGGAGGCACGCGTACGGGCCACCGCCCAGCACTACGGCTGGTGGGTCGCCCACCCCTCCGTGACGCCCGAACGCGCCGTCGCCGAGGCGGAGACGCTCGTCGCCGCCCTCCACGGCGCCCAGCGCGGCGGACGTCCCAGCGCGGCGGTGCTGCTCGCGCACGCGGCGGCGCCCGCGCTCGCCGCGGGGCTGCACTGGGGCGCCTGGGAGCGGGTGCTGCGCGGCGGCCAGGAGGCCGCACGCAAGTCGGGCGAGGTCGCCGAAGAGGCGTACTTCCACCACGAGTTGGGCGTCCTCGCGCTGTGCGCGGGAAACCCGGAGCGGGCCGGCACGGAGCTGGAGGCGTCGATCGCGCTGCGCGGCGTGCTCGCCGACCGGCGTGGCACGGTCGCGGGCCGCAGGGCGCTGGCGCTGGTCACCGACCGGCTGCTGGCGCTGGGCGGCGCACCGCCGCCGGGCGGGACGTCGAACGGGCCGGGAAGCGCGCCGGGGAGGACTTCGGGGAACGGTTCGGCGAACGGAACCGGCCACGGCGCGGGGAACGGCTCCGGCGCCGGCCGGCACCGGAAGGGCGAGCCGGTACGGGGACCGGGGCCGGGCCCCGGCCCGGTGCACGTGCCCTCGCCCGAGGCCGTACCGGAAGGCGACGGGACGACCGCACCCGGCGCCGTACCGGTGCCGTCGGCCGTGGCGGGGCCCGGACCGGAAGCTGAACGGGGGCCGGGGGCAGGCCCGTCGGCCGACCCCGAGTCCCGGACCGACCAGGTGCCGGTGCCGCCCGTGCTGCCGCTCGGCGGCACCACGTCGCCCGCGGAGAGCCTGGACACGCTGGTCTCCCGTACGCCCGCGGCGGGTTCGTCGGCTTCTTCCGGCCGCGGCGACGGCGGCGCGTCCACCCGCGGCCTCGCCGCGCGCAACACCCGCCGCAACGCGTTCGCGGCCAGCGCGGGCGCCCTGCTGGCCATCGTGCTGGGCACGGTCGTCACGGTGAGCACCACGTCCGACGACGGCAAGGACTCGTCGGACACGGTGAAGCCCGACCAGTCCTCCTCGCAGCCGGAGACGGACGCGGGCGACGACAGCGAGACGCCGTCGGACACGCCCGGCAAGGACGAGCCGGGCAGCCGTACGCCCTCGGAGCCGGGGTCGTCCGAGCCGGAGGCACCCGCGCCGACCAGCGAGTCGTCGTCGCCGCCGGAGACGTCGAAGCGCCCGTCGCCGAGCAGCAGTTCGTCCAGACCGCCGAGCACGCCGGACGATCCTCCGTCGTCACCGGACGACCCGCCGTCGTCGCCCGACGATCCGCCGAGCACACCCGACGACCCGCCGTCGACCCCGGACGACCCGCCCAGCACGCCGGACGACCCGCCGACGTCGACCCCGGAGGACACGGCGCCGGAGACGAGCGCGCGGGTGGCGGACGGCGGCAGCCAGGAGCCGAGCGCGAGCGCGTCGTAACGCGGCGGGCGCCGTACGGCTCAGCGCCGTACGGCTCGGGGTCGTGCGCTCAGAACAGCCGCAGCTTGTCGTCGTCGACGCCGCGCAGCGCGTTGTAGTCGAGCGTGACGCAGGAGATGTCGCGGTCCGTCGCCAGCACCCGTGCCTGCGGCTTGATCTCCTGCGCCGCGAACACGCCCTTCACCGGGGCCAGATGGGGGTCGCGGTTGAGCAGCTCCAGATAGCGGGTCAGCTGCTCCACGCCGTCGATCTCGCCGCGCCGTTTGATCTCGATCGCGATCGTCGTGCCGTCCGCGTCGCGGCCGAGGATGTCCACCGGGCCGATCGCCGTGGGGTATTCACGCCGGATCAGCGACCAGCCCTCGCCCAGCGTCTCCATCCGGTCGGCCAGCAGCTCCTGGAGGTGTGCTTCCACGCCGTCCTTGATCAGCCCAGGGTCGACGCCCAACTCGTGCGAGGAGTCGTGTAGCACCTCCTCCATCGTGATGATGAGCTTCTCTCCGCCCTTGTTCTCCACCGTCCACACCGCGCCCTCGTCCGTCTCGTCCTCCTTGACGGAGCAGGGCGGGGACATCCAGTTGAGCGGCTTGTACGCGCGGTCGTCCGCGTGCACGGAGACCGATCCGTCGGCCTTCACCAGGATGAGGCGCGGCGCCGAAGGGAGGTGGGCGGTGAGCCGGCCCGCGTAGTCGACTGAGCAGCGGGCGATGACGAGTCGCATGGTCGGTCACGCTACTGGACAGCGCGCCCGGCACGCGATTCGGGGCCCGCCGCCCCGCCTCCGGTACGCGCTCAGGATTGGCTTGTTGTGTACGCCATCACCTGGTGGCATTCGTACGGTCAGGCTTACGCTACGCAGCGGGGGCGTCGCCGTCCGGAATTGCGTGACCCAGGCGGGGCTCCCCCTCACGTCCGTGAGACCCCGGCTCCCCGGGGTCGCGAGAGGAGTACTCATGTCGCTCGACGTCTCACCGGCCCTCCTCGAACAGGCTGAGCGAGGCGAGGTCGATGAAGCGGACTTCGTCGACTGCGTCCGTACTTCCCTGCCGTACGCATGGGAAATGGTCAGCTCACTGGTGGCGCAACTCAAGGTGGACGGTGGTGAGTTCGCCGACAACCAGACACCTCCGCCGGACGAGCAGGCCCGCGGTCAGCTGCTGCGCGCGCTCGCCAGTGACGCGATACGCGGCGCGCTGGAACGTCACTTCGGTGTCCGGCTCGCCTTCCAGAACTGCCACCGGGTGGCGGTCTTCCCACTGGACAGCTCGGTGGACGACCGGCTCGCGCGGTTCACCTCGGTGCGCGGCCAGCTGCTCAACCAGTCGCCGGAGCTGCGCGACTGCTGAGGCAGGCCGGCGTACGGGCCGGACACCGGCCCCACCGCACCGAGCCGACGGAACCCACACACCCGGCCAACCCACCGAACCGACCCGCCGAGCCGACTCCCCGGAGGCCACACCAGTGCACAGACGTCACCGCGCGTCAGGGCGACTGAGACCCCGCGACTGAGATCCGAGAGAGGATGACGGCGCTGCCGCTGCTCACCGGAGGAGCGGCAGCACGTCACTGCCCAGCCGCTGTACGTTCGCCTCCGTGGCCGCAAGATCACCGCTACCCTCAACCAGCAGAGCGAAACGGCTGATTCCTGTCATTTCAGAAGTCTCCGCGAGCCGGTCCGCGCACAGCCGCGGCGGGCCGACGGGGTGCAGTCCGCACAGCAGTTCCGTGTAGCCGAGGGGGTCGCGCGGCTGCCGTTCCCGGCCGTCCACCGTCCGGTGCGCGGCCAGCCCTTCGCGCAGCCAGCCCGGCATCGCCTTGGTGAGCGCCTCGGCGGCCTCCTGCTGCGTGTCCGCCAACTGCACGACGCCCGCGGACACATGGCGCGCGGCCGCCTCGGCGACCACGTCCGCGTCCTGCCCCGCCGCGAGCGCCTCGCGCCGCCACAGGTCCGTCATGGCGGCCTTCTCCTCGTTCCCGCAGTGCATGCCCAGCAGCATGGGCAGCCCGCGCCGGGCGGCGAGCCGTACGGTGCCGGGGGAGGTGCAGGCGACGACGACGGGCGGCGCCTCGGCCGCCTCCCCGAGCGGCTCGTCGGCGCGCGGTACGACGGGGACCTCGCGGAAGTGGTACCGCGCGGCGCCCGCTTCGGCCCTGTCCGCGTCCGCGTCCGTGCCAGTGCCTGTGCCAGTGCCAGTGCCAGTGTCTGTGCCTGGGTCCGCGCCCTCGCCCGCGCCGACCCGCGGTTCGCGGAGCCAGCGCAGCAGCAGGTCCAGCGCCTCCGGGAAGCCGCGCTCGTACGCCTCCAGACCCCCGCCGAACACCTCAAGGTCCACCCACGGGCCGCCCCTTCCCACGCCGAGCGTGAACCGGCCGCCCGACGTGAGGTGCAGCAGCGCCGTCTGCTCGCCGAGCGCCACCGGGTGCGCGTTCGGCAGCACGCTGACGGCCGTGCCGACCCCGATCCGCCGGGTGCGGCCGAGCAGCAGCGCGGCGAGGGTCACCGCCGACGGACACACCCCGTACGGCACGAAGTGGTGCTCGGCCAGCCACACCGCGTCGAGCCCGGCGTCCTCGGCCTCCTCCGCGGACCGTACGGCGCGGTGCAGCGCCTCCCCGTGCCCCTGACCCGGAAACTGCGCGGCCAGCACGAAAGCTCCAACTCGCAAGGTCATCCGCCTCCTTGGGCGTTCAGCCAGGTTCTCTCAGGTTCTCCCGGTGGCATTAACGCGTGACACGTGCCAAAGGCACGGGCTGGCATGAAAATCGTTCGATGAGTCCGGCGCGCGGGGTCAGTACGCTGGTGGCACGGCCGCCGCGCGGCCGGTCAGCCAGCCCCCGGCCCAGTGAGGTGTCCTGTGTCCCCGCGCCGTAATCACCGCCGCGGCGGTGCGAAGCCCGCCGCCCGCAGCGACGACGGCGCGGACGGCGCGGACGCGGGTGTGCGCTACGGCCTGGAGCGCACGGAGGACTGGCAGGGCGAGGAGTGGGTCGTACGGCAGGTCGGCGGCTCGGCGGCCAAGCGGTACCGCTGCCCCGGCTGCGACCAGGAGATCCCGCCCGGCGTACCGCACGTCGTCGCCTGGCAGCGGCACGGACAGGTGGACGACCGGCGGCACTGGCACAAGGCGTGCTGGAACGCGCGTGACCGCCGGAGCGCGCGGCTCCAGCGGTCACGTAACGCGCCGAGATATTAGGGATTCAGCGGGCGGGTCCGTGCGGCTCATCGGCCCGGGTCAGCGCCGGCGCTGCTCTCTCCGCCCGCGTGCGTGCGTACGAATACGCTCGGCCGCTTCCCGTACGGCTACACGTCGCGCGTGTTCAGCAGGGCGTACGCGGCGGTGAGCGCCGCCGCCGTGACGCCCGCCAGGATGCCCAGCAGCGGCCAGCCCGAGGCGTTCGACTCGTTGCTCATGGGGATGCCGAAGAGGGTGGCGAGGCCGTTCAGCGGGGAGTAGTCCATGAGGCCGTCGCGGATGGGCTTCAGGCTCTCGCCGATCATGAATGCCGACAGGATCGGCGGCAGCAGCACGATGCCCATCATGGCCGTGATCGCGCCCGCCGAGTGGCGCAGCAGCGAGCCCACGGCCAGTGACAGCAGCCCGAGCAGGGCGACGTACAGGCCGGCGCCGACGGTCGCGTCCAGCCACTCGTTGCTGGTGGCGATGAGCTCGCCGTTCTCGATGGAGTCCTCGACCAGGTCGTTGACCGGGATCCCGGGCTTGACGGTCTGGCCGCTGAGCATCGCCGACTGGATCATCGCCGTGAGCACGCAGGCCAGCGTCGTCATGACGAAGGCCAGCAGGAAGAAGATCAGGGCCTTGGCCATCAGCACCCGGCCGCGCTGCGGACAGGCCGTGAGGGTCGTACGGATCATGCCGGTGCCGTACTCGGACGTGACCACCAGCACGCCGAGCGTGATGATGCAGATCTGGCCGAGCATCAGCCCGAAGAGGCCGCCGGCGAGCAGCGGCATGTCGATGTAGCCGCCGTCCTCGGCGGCGAGCCCGACGGCGCTCAGCAACCCGACGCCGACGACGAGCGCGAACATGAGGCCCAGCGTCCACATCGTGGAGCGCACCGAGCGGATCTTCGTCCACTCGGAGGCGATGGCGTGCCCGATGTTCGTCTTGGTGATCGGGATGGGGGACGAGTAGCCGCCGCCAGCCGGCGCGGGCGGCGGTGGCGCGGCCACCTGGCCGACCGGCTGCTGCTGGTGCTGCTGCTGGTACGGCGTGGTCATCGGGCGTCCTCGGGGTTCGTCGTGGCGGGCGGAGCGGTGGGCGCGGCGGGCGGTGCCGATGCCGGGGCCGGCGGGCCCTGCCAGCCGGCCTGGGTGGCGGCGTACGGGTCGGGCTGCCCCTGCGGCTGCGGTGCCTGCTGGGGTGCCTGCTGCGGGGGCGCGTAGCCGCCGGGACCGGGTGCCCCGTACGGCGCGCCCCCGGGCGGCATCGCACCCGGCGGCATCGCCCCGGGCGGGAACCCGCCCTGCGGGACGGCTGCGGCCATCTGCAGGCCCGAGCGCTGGTCCACCGTCGAGCGGTAGTCCTCCGCGCCCTGCGTCATGCGCATGTACGCCTCTTCCAGCGACGCCTGGTGCGGCGACAGCTCCCACAGCCGTACGTCCGCCGCGTGCGCCAGATCGCTGATCCGCGGCAGCGGGACGCCCGTCACGCGCAGCGCGCCGTCCTCCTCCGGCTGCACCTGGCCGCCCGCCTCGGCGAGCGCCGAGGTGAGCTTCTCGCGCTGCGCGGTGTCGCCGTCGGGCGTGCGCACGCGGGCGAAGCCCACCGAGTTCTGCGTGATGAACTCGTTCACGGACGTGTCGGCCATCAGCTGCCCGCGCCCGATCACGATCAGATGGTCCGCGGTCTGCGCCATCTCGCTCATGAGGTGGCTGGAGACGAAGACCGTACGGCCCTCGCTCGCCAGCCGCTTCATCAGGTTCCGGACCCACAGGATGCCCTCGGGGTCGAGACCGTTCACCGGCTCGTCGAAGAGCAGCACCTGCGGGTCGCCGAGCAGGGCGGCCGCGATACCGAGGCGCTGGCCCATGCCGAGGGAGAAGCCCTTGGAGCGCTTGCGGCCCACGTCCTGCAGTCCTACGACGCCCAGCACCTCGTCCACGCGGCGGGCCGGGATGCCGGACAGCTGCGCGAGGGACAGCAGGTGGTTGCGCGCGTTGCGGCCGCCGTGCACCGCCTTCGCGTCCAGCAGTGCGCCGACCTGGCGGGGCGCGTTCGGAAGCTGTCTGAAGGTGTGGCCGCCGATGGTGACCTGTCCCGACGACGGGGTGTCGAGCCCCAGGATCATGCGCATCGTCGTGGACTTCCCGGAGCCGTTGGGCCCCAGAAAGCCGGTGACGGCACCGGGCCGCACCTGGAAGGACAGGTTGTAGACGGCTGTCTTGGCACCGTAGTGCTTCGTCAGGCCGTACGCCTCGATCATGCTTCGCCTCTGAACGCAGTTAGGGGCGGATCCCGCCCCCCGACAAGGCTTAGGAGGCTACAAGGCGTCCTTGCGGTTCCATCCGGCGGGGAACGATCCGCTTACGGCCGCGCCGCCGTCGGCCCTTCCGCCGTAGCGGCGCGCGACCACAGTGTGCCGGGTCCGGCGGCATACGGGACGGCCGCGGCCCGTCGTACGCATCGCCGCGCCCGCCCGCGGCGCCGTCTCGCCCTCAATCGCCGGGCGGGCTGGAGGTGCGTGCGCGCCGCAGCGGCAGGGTTGTTCCGCCGCTACGGCGCGCGACCACAGTGTGCCGGGTCCGGCGGCATACGAGCGGCCGAGGCCCGTCGTACGCATCGCCGCGCCCGCCCGCGGCGCCGTCTCGCCCTCAATCGCCGGGCGGGCTGGAGGTGCGTGCGCGCCGCAGCGGCAGGGTTGTTCCGCCGCTACGGCGCGCGACCACAGTGTGCCGGGTCCGGCGGCATACGAGCGGCCGAGGCCCTGCGTGGGGCAGACCGCCGGAGGCCTTACGCGTCGCGCTTCTTGAGGACCAGGTAGCCCGCGAGCAGGGAGGCGAGGACCCACAGGACCATGATGAACAGGCCGCCCCACGGCCCGTACGGGCGGTCGCCGACGCCGAATTCGCCGCCGCCGCCCTTCTCCACGGTCAGGATCATCGTGCCCGCCTGGTCCGGCAGGTAGTGCGCGAACTTCTTCGTCGCGCTCACCCCGCCGAGGATGCCGGAGATGATGAAGAAGAACGGCATCAGGACGCCGAACGCCAGCATCGGGCTGCGCATCACGAACGTGACGCCCATCGTGAACAGCGCGATGAGCGTCATGTAGAGCCCGCCGCCGATGACGGCGCGCAGCACGTTCGGTTCGCCGAGCGTCGTGCCGTGCTCGCCGAGCAGCTCCTGGCCGATCAGGAACGTGAGGAAGCTCGTGGCCATGCCGACCACGAAGACGAGCGCGATCGCCACCGCGATCTTGCAGAACATGAACATGCCCCGCTGCGGCACGGCGCTGAGCGAGCTGCGGATCATGCCGGTGCTGTACTCGTTCGAGACGACCAGCACGCCGAACGCGATCATCGCCAGCTGCCCGAGCGACATCCCGGCGAAGCTGACGAACGTCGGGTCGAACGTCGCCTGCTCGGCGGCGGACATGTCGTCGAAGCCCGACTTCGTGAAGCCGCAGATGAGTGCGGACAGGCCGACCGTGACGAACGCCGCGATCAGCAGCGTCCACAGGGTGGACCTGACGGACCTGACCTTGGTCCATTCCGAGCGGAGGACCCGCGTGGTGTGTGCCATGGCTCAGCGACCCTCCTTCCAGCCGGCGCCCCACTGCGGGGGCTGCCCGCCGCCGTCCGGCGGCGGCGGTGCCTGCGGTGGTGCCCCCGGCGGTGGTGCCCCCTGCGGTGCGATCGGTGGCGCGCCCGGCATCCCGCCGGGGCCCTGCGCCTGTGTCTGCGCCTGCGTGTGCGCGTGATACTCGACCGACTCGGCGGTCAGCCGCATGAACGCCTCTTCCAGGGACGCCTTCTGCGGGCTCAGCTCGTGCAGAACGATCCGGTGGTGCGCGGCGAGTTCGCCCACGCGCGCCGCCGGCTGCCCGTCGACCTCCAGCGAACCGTCGCTCGTGGGGGCCGCGTTGATGCCCTCGGTGCCCAGCGCGTCGCGGAACCGCTCCGGTTCGGGCGTGCGCACCCGTACGTACGTCCGCGAGTTCTCGGCGATGAAGTCGGCCATCGACGTGTCCGCCATCAGCTTGCCCTGTCCGATGACGACCAGGTGCTCGGCCGTTACGGACATCTCGCTCATCAGGTGGCTGGAGACGAAGACCGTACGGCCCTCGGCGGCGAGCTGCTGCATCAGGTTCCGGACCCAGTGGATGCCCTCCGGGTCAAGGCCGTTGACCGGCTCGTCGAACATCAGGATCTTGGGGTCGCCGAGCAGTGCCGCGGCGATGCCGAGCCGCTGGCCCATGCCGAGGGAGAAGCCCTTCGGGCGCTTCTTGGCGACGGCCGAGAGCCCGACCATGTCGAGCACTTCGCTGACCCGCCGGTCGGGGATGCCGTTGCTCTGCGCCAGGCACAGCAGGTGGTTGTACGCGGTGCGGCCGCCGTGCACCGACTTCGCCTCGAGGAGGGCGCCGATGTAGTTCAGCGGCTCCTGGAGCTGGTCGTAGTGCTTGCCGTCGATGCGTACGTCGCCGCTGGTGGGACTGTCCAGGCCGAGCATCAGCCGCATGGTGGTCGATTTGCCCGCGCCGTTGGGCCCGAGAAACCCGGTGACGACACCCGGTCGAACAGAGAAGGTCAGATGATCTACGGCGGTCTTCTCGCCGTAACGCTTGGTCAGCCCTTCGAGCTCGATCATGCGCCGACGCTACGGGAACGGAGGGGGCGCCGTCCACAGGAGTGCCCCCGTTCGGCTACGCGTACGAATCCGAACGAGGGCACCTCACGAACGCCCGCCGAACTTCGGCTGAACGTCCGTCGAACATCGGCCGCGGGCCCGCCGGCGAGGGCTCAGCGGGACTGCTGCGCGGGCACTCCGCGGGTCAGCGCCTCGTCCGAGTCCTCTTCCTCGCCCGGCTGTCCGGCCGCGGCGACGGCGGCACCGGTGAGGGTGGCCAGCATCTCGCGGACGTTGGTCAGCTGGGCGTTGATGCTGTCCCGACGGTTCGTCAGGGCGGCGAGCTCGCGCTCGGACTCGCTGCGGACGCGGTCGGCCTTCGCGTTGGCGTCGGCGACGATGTCCTCGGCCTGCCGCTGCGCGGTCTCCACCGTCTGCCGGGCACGGCGCTCGGCGTCCGTACGCAGCTTCTCGGCCTCGAGCCGCAGCTGCTCCGCGCGGTGCTCGATCTCGGCGAGCCGCTTCTCCGCCTTCGCCTGCCGCGAGGCGAGGTCGCGCTCGGACTGCTCCCGCCGCTTCGCGAGGTTCGTCTCGAAGTCCGCGGCGGCCTGGGCGGCCTTGGCGCGGGTGTCCTCGAAGAGCGAGTCCGCCTCTTCGCGCTTGGACTGCGCGTCCTTCTCGGCCTCGCCGCGCAGCGCGGCGGCCTCGGACTTGGCCTTCTCGACGACGCGTGCGCCGTCGTCCTCGGCCTTCGCCTTGCGCTCGGCGGCGAACGCCTCGGCGTCGTTGCGGACCTGCTGGGCGGCGCCCTCCGCGAGCTCACGGTGCTGCTCGGCGGCGCGACGGGCCTCCTCGCGCAGGTCCTTGGCCTCCTCCTCGGCGAGGCGGAGGATCTTCTCGACCCGGGCGCCCAGACCGGCGTACGAGGGCTCTGCGTCGGTGACCTGAGCCTGGGCGTTCTGCGTCTCGAGGTGAAGCTCCTCGATGCGCTTTTCCAGAGAGGTGATGCGGGCCAGTGCGCTGTCACGGTCGGCGACGAGCTTCGTGATGCGGTCGTCCACCTGCCCGCGGTCGTAGCCACGTCGCACGAGCTCGAAGCCGAAGGGGGAGGAAGTGTCGCTCATGGGGTTCCTGTCGGGTCAGACGGGTTATCAGACGGGGGAGTGATAGGGGGAATCATCCTAGGGGGACAAGCGGCGTGTCATCGAGCTAATGGCCGTTTGATCTGGAGAATGTGCGCTCGTTCGAGTGGCTACCCATCAGAGGACTTGCCACTCGTACGTGTAGTGCCTCCTCCAACTCCGGCCTTGACGCCGCCGTTTGACCCGGAGCCGGCGGCGCCCTTCTTGCCGCTGCCACCGGAGCCGCCCGCGGCACCTGGCGTTTCGAACGATTCCAATGCCTCCAATACGTCCTGGACACGGGAGATTTCGGCGTTGATGTCCTCCTGGCGCCGTTCCAGGACGTCGAGTTCGCGCCGTCCCGCGTCCACGGTCTGCCGGGCCTCCGCCTCGGCCTCCTCGCGGATGCGTTCGGCTTCCTTCATGATGGCGGCCTTCCGCGTCTCGGCCTCCTTGAGCAGGCCCTCGGCCTTCTTCACCGCGGAGATGCGGACCTTGCTCGCCTCCGAGTTCGCCTCGGCCAGCGTGGCCCTGGCCTTCTCCTCGGCCTCCGCCAGCTGCTCCTGCGCCGCCTTCACGAGCTTGTCGCACCGCTCGCCCGCCGACTGCATCGCCTCGGCCGACTCGCGCCGCGCCCGCTCGTGCAGCTGCTCGACCTCGCCCTCGATGCGCGTACGCAGCTCCTCGGCGCGTTCCCGTACGGCGACGGCGTCGTTGCGCGCCTCGTCCAGCATCGTGTCGGAGTCGCCGCGGGCCTTCTCGACGATCTCGCGGCCCTCGCCGCGGGCGTCGGCCACCAGCCGGTCGGCCTCCTTGCGCGCGGCGCCGACCATGCTGTCGGCCTGCTTCTCGGCGGCCGCCGCGGTGCTGCGGGCCTCCTCCTGCGCCTTGGCGAGGAGCTGGTCGGCCTGCTCGGCGGCCTCGGTGCGCCGCTTCGCGGCGGCGTCGCGCGCCTCGTCGCGGATCCGCTCGGCGTCGGCGCGGGTGCGCTCTGCTTCCTCCAGGGCCTCCGTGACGGTGCGTTCGGCCAGCTCGCGGGCGGCCTCCGACTCCTCCTGGGCCTCGCGGCGGAGCGTGGCGGCGGCGTTCTCGGCGGCCGAACGGAGCGCGGTGATCTCCTCGTTGGCCTGCTCGTGCAGCCCGCTGACCGAGTCCCGTACCTGCTGGGCGGTCTCCTCCGCGGTGGCGAGCAGCTCCGCCGCGCGCCGCTCGGCGTCGTCGACCAGCCGTGCGGACTCGTTCTGCGCGTCCTCCACGCGCTGCCGGGCCGAGGCCAGCAGCTCCTCGCTCTGCTCGCGCGCGGCCGTACGCTCCTGGTGCGCCTCCTCGCGGGCGTCCGCGAGCAGCTTCTCGGCCTCCCGGCGGCGCCGTGCGGCCTCCTCCTGGGCGGCGGACAGCGCCTCGGCGGCCTCGGCGTTCGTACGCTCCGCCGCCGCGTTGGCCTCGGCGCGCACCCGGTCGGCGGTCTCCTGCGCCTCCGTGCGCAGCCGCTCCGCCTCCGAGGCGGCCTCGCTGCGCAGCTGTACGGCGACGGCCTCGCCCTCGGCGCGGGCCTGCGAGGCGTCCGAGGCGGCGTCGTTGCGCAGCCGCTCGCTCTCCTCCTCGGCCTGCTGCTGCAGGGCGGTACGGCGCTCGGCAGCCTCGTTGCGCAGCCGCTCCGTCTCCGAGCGCGCCTCCTCGCGCAGCCGCTCCGCCTCGGCGCGCGCGTCGCGCAGCGCCTCCTCCGCGGAGCTGACCTTCTGCTCCGCCTCGGCGTGCAGCCGCTCCAACTCGGCCGCGCTCTCGGCCTTGAGCTCGGCGGCGGCCTGCTCGGCGTCCTCGCGGACCCGCTGCCCGGCCTCGTCCGCCTCGGAGCGGGTGCGTACGGCCTGCTCCTCGGCCGTACCGCGCAGCTCCTCGGCCTCCGTACGGGCGCGCTCCAGCGCCTCGTCGGCCTGCTTGCGCAGGGTGGTGGCGCGCTCGATGGCCTCGGTGCGCACGCGTTCGCTCTCGGAGGTGGCGTCACCGCGCATGTCCTCCGCGTCGGCCTTCGCCTTGGCGAGCAGCTCCTCGGCGCTGCTGGCGGCCTCCTCGATCTGCTGGACGGCCTCGCGGCGTGCCTCGCCGCGGATCCGCTCGCCCTCCTCGACCGCCTCGGCGCGCAGCTGCTCGGCCTCGCCGCGCAGCCGCCGCGCCTCCTCCTGGAGCTCGACGGTCTTGGCGCGGTAGTCCTTGGTGTCGTCCTTCGCGGCGCCCTTGAGCTCCTCGGCGGTGTCGTGCGCCTCGGCCCGCAGCCGGTCGGCCTCCTCCTCGGCCTCCGTACGCAGCCGCTCGGCCTCCTCGGCCGCCGCCTTCGTGGTGGCCTTGGCCTCCTCGGACGCCTTGTTGAGGACGTCCTCGGCGGTACGGGCGGCCTCCGCGAGCTGGTTCGCGGACTCCTCCGCGGTACGGGTCCTGGCCTCCTCCTTGGCCTCGGCGATCAGCCGCTCGGCCTCGGAACGGGCGTCCGCCCGCAGCTGCTCGGCCTCGGCCTTGAGCGCCTCGGACTCCTTGGTGGCGGCGCCGACCATCCGCGCGATCTCGGCCTTGGCCGTACGGACCCGCTGCTCGTTCTCCGACTCGGAGTCGGACAGCAGCTTGGCGGCGGTCTCCTGGGCGTCCTCGACGCTCTTCGCGGCCTCCGCGCGGGCCTCGCGCAGCGCGGACTCCGCCTCCTGCATCCGCTGCTCGGCCCGGCGCACCAGGTCGGCGGCCTCGCGGCGGCTGGTCTCGGACTCGGTGCTGCTGGCCGTACGCAGCTGCTCGGCCTGGTCGGCGGCCTCCTGGGCCTGGGTGGACGCGGCGCTGAGCATCCGCTCCGCGTCGGCGCGGGCCTTGCGCAGGATGGCCTCGGCCTCGGCGCGGGCCGTCTCGGCCTCGGTGTGCAGCCGCTGCCGGGACTCCTCGGTGAGCCGCTGCGCCTCGGTGCGGGCTGCGGCGAGGGAACGTTCGGTCTCGGCCCGCGTCTCCTCCATCAGGCGCCTGGCCTGCGCCTCGGTACGGGTGCGGAGCTGCTCGGCCCAGGCGACGTTCTCGTTCACATGGGACTCGACCGTGGCCCGGCGCTCGGACAGCTCCTGGTCGAGCTGCTGCCGCCGGCGTACGGCCTCGGCGTGCAGCTCGGCCTCCAGCCGGGAGTGCTGCTCGGCCTGGTCCTGGAGCAGCCGCTGGCTCTGCGCGCGGGCCTCGCGCAGCTCCCGTTCGGCGTCGGCGCGCAGCTGGTCCGCCTGGAGTTGGGCGTTGTGGAGGAGCTGCTCGGCCTGGTGGGAGAGGTTCTCGTAACCGGCGGGGCGCAGCGCGAGGGCGCGGCGGGCCTCGTGCAGTTTGGCGCGCAGGACTTCGACCTGATAGCCGAGGTCGTCGGCGTGTTCGACGGCCTTCTCGCGCTCCTTCTTGAGCCGCTCCATCCCGGCTTCGAGCTTCGAGAGGTGGTCGTCAGGCTCGTAGCGGTCGTAGCCCGGCACTACGCGGTCCCATCCGTCCCCTGGTCGTTATGTAGTGAACTGGCCCGTGTCCCGAGCCTCGTGCACGGGAAATGGTGTCAGATCATCGGCGGAACGTGGACCGAGCGCAGCCCGGAACTCTCCAGAGATCTCGGAGAGTCCGCCCCGGCCGCCACTCTACCGGGCGGGCAAGCGGACGTCAGTGGTCCGTGGTAGCTGAGGGCGACGCGGAGGTTACCAATTCGGTCAGGACGCCGTGGCAGTCCTTGGGGTGCAGGAACGTGATGCGGGAATCCATCGACCCGCGCCGGGGCTCTTCGTACAGCACGCGCACGCCCTTTTCGCCGATCGCGGCCGCCTCGGCGTCGACGTCGGCGGTGCCGAACGCGATGTGGTGCACGCCCTCGCCGTTCTTGTCGAGCCACTTGGCGACGGTGGAATCCGGCCGCACCGGTTCCAGCAGCTGGATGTACGAGGAGCCGCCGTCGTCCGTGCCGTTGATGCGGAGCATGGCCTCGCGGACCCCCTGCTCCTCGTTGACCTCGGTGTGGAACACCTCGAAGCCGTAGGTGGCGCGGTAGAACTCGGCGGTCGTGTCCAGATCGAAGCAGGCGATCCCGATGTGGTCGATGCGCGTCAGCATGGAGACAGTGCAGCGTCTCCGGAGTGATTACGCAACGTGCGCACGGTCACACCGGCCGGACGGTGACCAGGAGCCGTACCGCTCAGTACCTTGGAGATAACCCTCGTTAACTTATCCCGCTGGAAGGGACCCTCATGACTGGTACGTCCAGCAGCAGCACCTCCTCAGTGATCGTCGCCGGCGCCCGTACGCCCATGGGGCGGCTGCTCGGCTCGCTGAAGTCCTTCTCGGGCGCGGACCTGGGCGGCTTCGCCATCAAGGCGGCGCTGGACCGGGCCGGCATCGGCGGCGACCAGGTGGAGTACGTGATCATGGGGCAGGTGCTCCAGGCCGGGGCAGGGCAGATCCCGGCGCGCCAGGCGGCCGTCAAGGCCGGCATCCCGATGAACGTGCCCGCGCTCACCGTGAACAAGGTGTGCCTCTCGGGCCTCGACGCGATCGCGCTCGCCGACCAGCTGGTGCGGGCCGGGGAGTTCGACGTGATCGTGGCGGGCGGCCAGGAGTCCATGACCAACGCGCCGCACCTGCTGCCGAAGTCCCGCGAAGGCTACAAGTACGGCGCCGTCGAGATGCTCGACGCGATGGCGTACGACGGCCTGACCGACTCGTTCGAGAACGTCGCCATGGGCGAGTCCACGGAGAAGCACAACACCCGGCTGGGCATTCAGCGGCCCGAGCAGGACGAGATCGCCGCCGCCTCGCACCAGAAGGCCGCGGCCGCGCAGCGCGACGGCCTCTTCGAGGCCGAGATCACGCCGGTCGAGATCCCGCAGCGGCGCGGCGAGCCGGTGGTCTTCGCGCAGGACGAGGGCATCCGCGCGGACACCACGGCCGAGTCGCTGGGCAAGCTGCGGCCCGCGTTCGCCAAGGACGGGACGATCACGGCCGGTTCGGCCTCGCAGATCTCCGACGGCGCCGCCGCCGTGGTCGTGATGAGCCGGGCCAAGGCGGAGGAGCTGGGCCTGGAGTGGATCGCGGAGATCGGCGCGCACGGCAACGTCGCCGGCCCCGACAACTCCCTCCAGTCGCAGCCGTCCAACGCGATCCAGCACGCCCTGAAGAAGGACGGCCTGTCGGTCGGCGACCTCGACCTGATCGAGATCAACGAGGCGTTCGCGGCCGTGTGCGTGCAGTCCGTGAAGGACCTCGGCGTGTCCCCCGAGAAGGTGAACGTCAACGGCGGCGCCATCGCGCTCGGCCACCCCATCGGCATGTCCGGCGCCCGTATCGTGCTGCACCTGGCGCTCGAGCTCAGGCGGCGCGGCGGCGGCACCGGCGCGGCCGGCCTGTGCGGGGGCGGCGGCCAGGGTGACGCGCTGATCGTGCGGGTGCCGGGGGAATAGGCAGTCGGCAACGGCCTTCCGCAACGGGCGTTCCGTACGGCGGGCCCGTACGGTCGCGATGTGCGCGCGGCCGTAACGGGCGGTCCGTACGGGGCCGTTGGTGCAAGTGGTGCCGGTGAGAGCAGAGGAGCACGACCGATGGTGGACGTCCCCACGCTGGTGACGCAGGCGCGGGAGGGCAGGCCGCGCGCGGTCGCCCGGCTGATCTCGCTGGTCGAGGGGGCGTCCCCGCAGCTCCGCGAGGTGATGGCGGCGCTCGCGCCGCGCTGCGGCAATGCGTACGTCGTCGGGCTCACCGGCTCGCCCGGCGTCGGCAAGTCGACGTCCACCTCGGCGCTGGTCTCCGCGTACCGGCGGGCCGGGAAACGCGTCGCGGTGCTGGCCGTCGACCCGTCCTCGCCGTTCTCGGGCGGCGCCCTGCTGGGCGACCGGGTGCGGATGGGCGAGCACGCCTCCGACCCCGGCGTCTACATCCGGTCGATGGCCACCCGCGGCCATCTCGGCGGCCTGGCCTGGGCGGCGCCGCAGGCGATCCGGGTGCTGGACGCGGCGGGCTGCGACGTGATCCTCGTCGAGACGGTCGGTGTCGGCCAGTCCGAGGTGGAGATCGCCGCGCAGGCCGACACAAGCGTGGTGCTGCTCGCCCCCGGAATGGGCGACGGCATCCAGGCCGCGAAGGCGGGCATCCTCGAGATCGGCGACGTGTACGTCGTCAACAAGGCCGACCGCGACGGCGCCGACGCCACCGTGCGCGAGCTCAACCACATGCTCGGCCTGGGCGAGGCCCGCGCCCCCGGTGACTGGCGGCCGCCCATCGTCAAGACGGTCGCGGCGCGGAACGAGGGCCTGGACGAGGTGGTCGAGGCCCTGGAGAAGCACCGGGCGTGGATGGAGGAGCGCGGCGTCCTCGCCGAGCGCCGCGCACGGCGGGCCGCACACGAGGTCGAGACGATCGCGCTGACCGCGCTGCGCGAGCGGATGGGCGAACTGCGCGGCGGACGGCGGCTGGACGCGCTGGCGGAACGCATCGTGAGCGGCTCCCTCGACCCGTACACGGCCGCGGACGAACTGATCGCGGGCATCACGGGCTAGCTGTATTGACCCGCAGGGTTGTTGACGCGGGTGATGGGCGGGTGTCCGTCGAGTGCGGTGTGGCAGCGGTGGTGGTTGTAGGTGTGGAGGAAGTTTGCCAGGGCTGCGGTTCGCTCGGTGTTCGAGGTCCCCCATGCCCCCCGACCCCACCCGGCGCCGCTTCCTCGGCGGCGCCGCCGCCCTCGGTACGGCCGCCGCGCTCGGCACCGCCTTCGTACGCGCCGCCGAATCCCCCGCCTCCGCGGGCGCGCCCGGCAGCGAGGCCGCGGGCGGCAAGGGCGTGAGCGTCACGCCTTTCGACGGCGCGAGCGCCGCCGTCACCGGCGTGGGCGCCTCCTGGTACTACACGTGGGCCTCCACCACCGGGGACACGGCCCGCCCCGAGGGCGTCGAGTTCGTGCCGATGATCTGGGGCGCCGACGCCGTCAACGGCACCGACCTCGGCAACGCCACCCGCGAGGGCTCACAGCTGCTCGGCTTCAACGAGCCCGACATGGCGGGCCAGGCGGACATGCCCGCCGCCCGCGCCCTCGAACTGTGGCCCGAACTGGAGGCCACCGGCCTCCGCCTGGGCGCCCCCGCCGTCGCCCACAGCGCCGACAAAGCGGGCTCCTGGCTCGACCAGTTCCTGACCGGCGCGGCCGAACGCGGCCTCCGCGTCGACTTCGTCCCCGTCCACTGGTACGGCGCCGACTTCGGCCCCGATGCCGTGGACCATCTGCGCGGCTACCTCGAAGCGGTGCACGCCCGCTGGGACAAGCCGCTCTGGCTCACCGAGTACGCCCTGACCGACTTCACCGGGTCCACCCCGCGCTACCCCTCGGAGGCCGAGCAGACCGCGTTCGTCAGCTCCGTGGTCCCCATGCTGAACTCCCTGCCGTACGTGGAACGCCACGCCTGGTTCACGCTGTCCACCGAGGTCGGCCCCACCGGCCTCTGCGCACCCGGGGGAGCCCTGAACGCGACAGGCCGGGCCTACCGCGACGCACCCGCGTAACCGGGGGCCTGAACGGCGGCCCGCCGTACGGAGTTACGCCCCCGCCGACGCGTCGGACGCCGTGCGGCCGTCACGCGTCGGACACCGTACGGCTCGCCAGCCGCTCGTAGCGCTGCCGCGCTGCCTGCTGGGTGCCGAGCCCCAGCCCGAAGGCGATCTCCTGCCAGGTCATGCCGCGGCCCCTGGCCATCTGGAGGAGTCCGGCCTCCAGTTCGTCCATCTCGCCTCGTGCGCGCGGGACGAGGCTCAGGGCCGCGGTGATGTCCGCCCGGTCCACCTCCGGCTCACCGTCGGCCGGCCGCGCGGCCCCGCTGAGCAGGAACGACACGAGCCGTACGGCCTCGTGCGGCCCGAGGACCGACGGGTGGACCTGGCGGCGGCGCTGCTCGTCGGTGGCCGCGTGCCGTTCGGCTATCCGGAAGAGGGACGCGTGCGCGCGCTGCTCCCGTGCTTGGTCGGGCGACGGGGGCGTGAACGGGTCGGCGGGCAGGCCGGGTTCGGGATTCGCTGGCATACGGCCAGCATGAGCCGCACAACGCAGCAATGTCAACACACCGTTGTGAACGATCCGTTCACAACCTAGGGGCTCCCCGGCCCGCGCACGGGGCACTGCGTGTCCGCCGGGTCCAGCCGGTACGGGGCGAACGCGTCCACCGCCGCGTCCCGGTACGGCCGCCGGGACATGCGGGTGACCAGCATCCACATCTCCCGTTCCCGCGCCAGGTCCTGCGGGAGCACGAGCCCGAGCGAGTCGGCCAGCGGCCGCCGCCCGGTGTTCACCAGGGCGCGTACGGCCGCCGCCCACTCGTCGGTCGACGTGACCGCGCACCGGTACCAGACGGGGATCAGCGCCAGCAGCACCGCCGCCGTCACGGGCAGCTGCGCGGGTGTGCCCGCCCGCCACACGGCGGCGAGCGCGACGAGCGCCACCGCCGCGTGCCCGTAGAGGAGCGCGACGAAGAAGTCCACGCTCGTACGGGCCGTCTCCGCCTGCCGCCGGACCTGCGGCGGGGCCGTGCCGGTGAGTTCGTTCCAGAGCGTCTGGGTGTCGAGCCGGTAGCGGTTGTGCCCGTACTCCTCCAGCCGCCGGATCGCGTTCCCCAGCCGGGTCGGCACGATCTGCCCGTCGTCGGCCGGGTAGCGGCTCAACTCCTCCTGGAGCAGCGACCGCTGGGCCGTCGTACGCGTACGGTCGCGCCGCGCGGCGCGGGCGATCCGCGGGTCGGCGCGGAGCGCGGCGGCCCGGGCGGCGTCGGCCTCGGTGCGGCCCTCGGGGCCGGCGCGCTCCAGCCGCAGCAGCTCCAGCCGGCCCTCCAGGGCCTGCTTGGCGGCCCGGTGGCGGGCGCAGCCGCGCGCGTACACGGGCGCGGGCCACAGCACGTAGCCCTCCAGCACGCGGTACAGCGGGACTTGCAGCGCGTTCAGCACCAGGCCCAGCAGCACGGCCGAGACGAGCAGCAGCAGCGCGGTGTCCACGTCGGAGCCGGGCCACAGGCGTGCCACGGGGCCGACCCGGCGCAGGTCGGGGGCGACGGCGAGGAAGAACACCGCGAGGTTGAGCGCGGTGGGCAGCATCCACCCGGCGACCAGCGTCCAGGCGCCGCCGAGCACGCCCTTGGCGATGTCACCCACGGCCCGCTCCCGCGCGTACGGGAGGCCCACCGCGTACGGGAGACCGGCGCACGGGGCCCCCGCGTACGGAGCGCCTGGGGCACGTCACGTGGAGGGCTCCGACGGCCAGTCGTCGTCCGGGTCGAGGACGGGGCCGGGCGGACTGCCGGTGTTGACGGTGCCGTGGAAGTCCCCGAGGACGACGCTGCCGGGGCCACCGCCCCAGCCGCCGCCCTGCGGCGGTCTGCCGGACTCCTCGCGCTCGCCCTGCCGGTCGATCTCGTCCCGCAGCCGGGCGGCGAACTCCTCGTCCTCGTCGGCCAGTCCGGTCAGCGCGTCGGCCGCGTCCCGAAGCCATTCCGTGCCCTGCGGCAGGCGCATGGGGACGGCGGTCTCGCTGGGCGGGCGCAGGCGCCACAGCAGATCCGACCACTCGTCCGGTTCCAGATGTGCCCGGAGCAGGCGGAGAACGTCCTCGGGTGTGGGCACCCCGGCCATGCGACCCCCCTCGTGGCTGCTCGGCGTTCTGCCGTCAGGCTACAAGTCCGCCGTCGCCCGCATCCCTCCTTTCCGACCCCAACGCCCCCTCGCCGAAGGCCCGTTGCGCACCCCGGGAGGCCGTACGAGTTCCGTCGGCGCGGCCCGCGGGTGCAGACTGATCCTGCGCGCCATCGGCCGGAAAAGCAGGGATGATCGAGCATGGTTCAGGTGGACACCACGGTGCCGCACTCGGCCCGTATGTACGACTACGTCCTCGGCGGCAAGGACAACTATCCCCCCGACTGGGAAGCGGCCGAGGAGGCCCTGAAGGTCTGGCCGGGGCTGTGGACGAGCATGCGCGTCAACCGTGCGGTCATGCGGCGCATGGCGCACTGGCTGGCCGACGAGTGCGGCGTACGCCAGTTCCTCGACATCGGCACCGGCATCCCCACCTCGCCCAACCTGCACGAGGTGGTGCAGGGTGTCGCCCCCGAGTCGCGGGTGGTCTACGTGGACAACGACCCCATCGTGCTCGTCCACGCGCGCGCCCTGATGGCGGGCACCGAAGAGGGCCGTACGGCCTACGTGGAGGCCGACATGCGGGACCCCGAGGTCCTGTTCGCGGCCCCCGAGCTGCGGGAGACCCTGGATCTGAGCCGGCCGGTCGGGGTGACGGTGATCGCGATGCTGCAGTTCGTGGAGGACGCGGCGGGGCTGATCGAGCGGTTGACGGCACCGCTGCCGTCCGGCAGCTATCTGGCCGTCACCGCGGCGACGGCGGATCTGGCGCAGGGGTCCACCGCGCTGGCCGAGGTCTACAACCGGCGCGGCGTGCCGATGTATCTGCGCTCCCGTGGCGAGCTGGAGGCGCTGTTCGCGGACCGCTGCGAGCTCGTCGAGCCCGGCGTGGTCCCCATGCAGCACTGGCGCCCGGAGGAGGGCGAGACGCCGGTGGGCGTCGAGCAGGCCAACATGTTCGCGGGCGTGGGCCGGCTGCGCTGACGTTCCCCCAACACCCGGCTCTTTGCCCGGTGTTTACCTCGTGCTGTACAACTCTTCGCCCGGGCGACAAGTCGTCGGGGTGTCAGTCCGTACGGGCACGACCAGGCCCGTACGCCCAACCCACCACGCGTTCCTGGGGGAACACATGCCGAAGCTCAGCCGGCGGGCTCGTACAGCCGCCGTGTCCGCCGCCCTGGCGGCAGGTCTGGTGACGTCGCTCGCCGTGGGCCTGCCCGCCGCCACCGCGGGGCCGTCGGACGGCGCGCCGGAGACCGCGGCGCAGCACGAAGGGAAGCAGGAACAGCGACAGGAGCAGAAGTACGTCTTCACCGACCTGACCGCCGGCACAGACAGCGTCGACTACGACAACGACGAAGTCACCGTGTCCGGCCGACTGTTCGAGAAGGGCCCGGACGGCTCGCCCGGTGCCCCGGCCGCCAACGAGTCGGTCGACGTCGTACAGGCCTGGGAGAACCCCTACCGCGGCAACGAGGGCGACACCACCGTCTACTCGCCGCTCGGCGAGGCGAAGACCGACGCGCAGGGCAACTTCACCCTCGAGAACGCGAAGGTGGAGGAGCGCGACCGCAAGGAGTTCAAGCCGGTGCCGGGCGACTTTGACGTACGCCTGCAGGCGGGCCACCGCGTCAACCCGGACGGCATGGCCGACCCGTCCAACTGGGACGGCACGGGCAGCTGGTCCACCATCAAGGGCCACCCGTCCGAGGCCCGGCTGAACACCGCGTTCAAGCCCGGTGAGCCGACGCCCGACGGCCGGAAGGTCACCGTGGAGGGCACGATGGAGCGGCGTACGGCGGACGGCTGGGCGCCGCTGCCGGGGCAGCTGGTGTCGCTCGGGTTCCAGCCCGACGAGGGCGACGACATCGACAGCGAGACGCTCACCACGGGTGAGAAGGGCGAGTACAGCGGCACGGTCACCGCGAGCTCGAACGGCACCGTCAGCGCCGGCGCGACCAGCTGGTACGACGGCGCCTTCCTGGACATGCCCGACAGCCGCAACAGCACGCCGGTCGAAGTGCCCTGACCGTACGCGCGGTTGGCACCGTGCAGCACCGCACGGCGGCCGGCCCGGTCCCGCACCGGGCCGGCCGTCCGGCTCTCCGCCCGTTGCGCCGCTCTCCGTCCGCCGCTCTCCGTCCGCCGCCGTCGCGCGTACTCCGTCCGCTACGCCGTCGCGCGTGCCGCCGTGGCCATGCGCCGCACCGCCTCGGTGATCACCGCGGGCGACGTCGCCAGGTTGAGCCGTACGTGCCCCGCGCCGCCCGTGCCGAAGTCCGCTCCCGCGTTCAGGGCGACCCGGCCGCGCTCCAGGAACACGCCCGCCGGGTCGTCGCCCAGGCCGAGCTCCCGGCAGTCCAGCCAGGCGAGGTACGTGGCCTCGCCCGGCCGGTAGCGGACCCCGGGCAGCTGCTCGGCGAGCAGCCCGGCCAGCAGCTCGCGGTTCCGGTCGAGCCCGGCCAGGACGGCGTCGAGCCAGTCGCGGCCGTCGTCAAGCGCGGCGGTGTGCGCGATGATCCCGATGTGACTGGGCCCGTGGCCGACCTCCTCCGGGAGGCGGGCGAGATCGTCGGCGGCGCCGTCTCCGGCGACGGCGAGCGCGGCCTTGAGCCCGGCCAGATTCCACGCCTTGGACGCCGACATCAGCGACAGCCCGTCCGATCCGCCGGGCACGCTCAGATACGGCACGAACGCGCTGCCGCCGGCGACGACCGGCGCGTGGATCTCGTCCACCACGACCCGTACGCCGTGCTCGTGCGCCAGCGCCGCCACCGCGGTCAGTTCGGCGGCGGTGTGCAGCGTGCCGGTCGGGTTGTGGGGGCTGCACAGCAGGTACGCGGCCGGGCGCCCGCCGCTGGTGGCGCGCGTGAACGCCGCGGTGAGCGCGGCGGTGTCGAGGCGCCCGTCCGGGTCCAGCGGCGCCTCCACGACGCGCCGGTCCATGTTCCGTACGAACTGGTAGAACGGCGGGTAGACGGGGCAGTTGACCACGACCGCGTCGCCGGGCCCGGTGACCAGCTTCAGCATCTCGACGATGCCGAGCATCACGTCGGGCACGATCGCCGTACGGTCCACGGCCAGCCCGTCCCAGCCCCACCGGTCGCGCGCGAACCGCGACAGGGCCTCGGCGTACGGGGTCCCCGCCGGGTAACCGGTGTCCCCGAGCCGCATGGCGTCGGTGACGGCGCGTACGACCGGTTCGGCCTGGGGGACGTCCATCTCGGCCACCCAGAGCGGCAGTACGTCCTCGGGGTAGGCGCGCCACTTCATGCTCGTACGCCGTCTGAGCTGTGTGAGGGAGAGCTGACGCAGCGGGGGTCCGGTGTGGTCGGCGGCCGGGTCGGACGGGTCGGCGGGGGCGGTGTCGCGCGGCGTGCTGTCCATGGGATCAAGATAGGCGCGGCTTAGCGTAAGTGACAGACATGACCGCGCTCCTTACGCGCGCCGGCTGCCGCCAGGCGCTCCCCCGCGGCCTTCCGGCGGGGCGTGCCGGGCATGCCGGGCATGCCGGGGGGCAGCGCGGCATTTCCTCAAGGTTTTTTCCGTTTTGTTGACGTAAAGGCGGAGGGTCAGCATGCTGTGCGGCGGGGCCGTCGCGAGGACTCTGCGGCCCCGCTTCGGGGGCGCCCCGGCGCCGGTGGGGCGCCCCCGAAGCGGGCCGCAGAGTCCTGTCCCCCGTGCGAGCTACACGCAAGTGGGTTCCGACTGGTGATTCGCCCGAGAAGTCCCGTCCGTAGCGTCGGACCTGAAGGAGGTCCCCATGAGCAGGCGCGCACAGCGCTTCTTCCGTTTCCCGCTCGCGCCGGCGCGTCCGCCGCGCGGCGGCGGGTCCGCGTACGTGATACGGGGGAAGCACCGCACGTGAAGCAGCAGTTGTCCACACTGGCGCGCTGGTGGCAGTCCCTGCGCGCCGCCGACGCCGAACGGCTGCACGACCTGGCCGACGAGGCCCGCAGGGCGGGCCAGCCCGTCGTGATGCTGCTGGAGGGCGAACGCGGGGAGCTGGACCGGGACGTCGAACTGGCCGTCTACCGCGTGGCCCAGGAGGGCCTCACCAACGCGTTGCAGCACGCGCGGGAGTGCTCGACGAAGGTCCGGGTCAGATACGGGGCCGACCGTGTCGACGTCGAGGTGAGCACCGCCGGACCCGTGGCCGCCGCGGCGGAGCCCGGACGCGGCCTGATCCGGCTGCGCGAGCGCGTGAGCCTGCTCGGCGGCGAACTGCGGGCCGAGGGCCGCCCCGAGGGCGGCTTCGTCCTGGAGGCCCGCATTCCGTCACGGGGCGCGCAGTCACGGGACGCGTCGTAGCGGACGTGCCGTTACGGGAAGCGCCGCAGCGGGAAGCGCCGCAGCGGGACCGCGCCGCCACGGGACCGCGCCGCGCCGGACACCGGCTGGGGGGGCCGGGGCCCCTCAGAGGCGGGGCCGCCCGTACTGCCTGTCGTTGTCATTGCTCGGCACCCGCGCGGCCAGCGCCGCGCTGGTGTCCCGCATCTCCTCCGGTACGGCCGCCGCCGTGCCGATGCCCCGGGCCCGGTCCAGCAGCCAGCGCGTGTTGTGCCGGATGCCCATGGCCTCGCGCAGCCTGACGGTCTCGGTCAGGTCGACCAGGAACAGCATGTGCGCGTCGAGCGGGGCCTGCCCGCTGCGGGCGGCCCCCACGTCCGCGACGAGCGCCTCGCGCAGGCCCGGGTCGGGGTGGTGCCGCAGCCGCGAGGTGAACAGGCCGGCGCGGCCGCCGGGGCGCAGCAGGCCACGGGCGGCGAGCGCGTCCCGGTGCAGCGCGAACGCCCCGTGGTGCCGCCGGAACCAGCGGTTGAGGCGCACACGGGAGCCGCCGGACGCGGCGCACTGCTCCCCCAGTTCGGCGAGCAGCGCGTCGGCCCAGGCGAGGCCGGTGAGGGTGGTGTCGAGCAGCTCGATGTCGACACCGTGCATCTGGTAGCCCTCGAAGCCGAAGACCTTCGTCTTCTTGGCACGGACGGCCAGCCGTCCGCGCAACGCGAGCTCGCCGAGTTCGGCGGCCGCCGCCCCGATCACCGCGCGGGCCTTGCCGTGCACTCTGCCGTCGGGCAGGTGGGACAGCAGCACGAACTCCTCGGGCAGGGACAGCCGTTGCGGCGCGGCAGCAGACACGTCCTCCATCCTCCCTTCTCCGTGCCACACCGGCAGGGCCCGCCCCCGAGAGAGCGGGACCCTGCCGACGGGCGCGTCAACCGCCGTACGTGCGCACGTAGTCGAAGCGTGCCGTGGCGCCCGCCCGGTTCATGGCGGCGAGGCCGATCTTCAGGTCGCCCTTCGCGGGCAGCGTCCACACCCCGTTCGGCACCCAGTGCTCGCCGTCGCGGCTGGTCGAGGCGCGCACTTCGTGCTCGCCGCGTGCCGTGTCGCGGTGGTACGCGAGCCGCAGCCACATCGTGCGGGCCGTGGGGCCGCCGAACATCGGGGCGTTGGCCACCGGCGTCGGAGGTGTGGTGGTGGGCCGTTCGCCCTCCTTTCCGAACTCGCTGACGTGCGTGTACGCGCCGTCGAGATGGCTCAGCGGGAGCACGGAGTGCACGTTCTTGACGTACCTGTCGTCGTTCTCGTACAGCAGGATGCCGGCCTGCTGGGCGGGCTGGTCCGGGGCGAAGTCGATCTTCGTCTCGACCGTGTGGTCGCCCTTCGGCGCGTCCCGGGTGAGGACGGACGCCGTGTCGGTGTTCAGGCTGAGTTCGGCGTTCTGGGTCGGCCAGGACAGGGCACCGCCGGTCATGGCGGTGCCGGGAGCCCGGCCGCGTACCCACGACCAGGGCGAGTCCGGGCCCGTGCCGGGCACGGCGGCGCCGTCGAACTCGTCGCTGTACTCCGGCAGCAGCGCCCCCGGTTCCGGCTCCGGCACCCGGCTGGTCACCGGGGTGTGCGCCGTGACCGCGCCCACGTTGTCCGCCGCGGTGCCGCCGCCGCGTGCCGCGGTGCCGACCTTCCCGGCGCGGGCCGCCGCCGCGGGCAGCCCACGTTCCTGCGTGGCCACCGGGTCGCCCAGCCGGTCCGCGCTGACCTCGACGGTCATACGGGTGCCGCGCACCTCGACGGCGACGTTCCGCCAGTCGCCCCAGCGGAAGTTCCGCGGCAGCGCGGTGACCCGCTCGCCGCGGCTCGTACCGTCCACCACCACGTCCGTGACCAGTGCGCCCCGGTCCCGGTCCAGCCAGGCGGTGACGTGGTTGCGTGGGTCGCGGTAGCCGACGGTCAGTCCGGCCGCGCCGCCGGGCGGACCGGCCTTGAGGTCGGCCTCGGCGCGCACCCGCGCGGGTGCCGTACGGCCGGACACCAGGTACGCGGGCGCGTCCCCGCCGGCGTGCGTGACGTGCGTACGGGCGTCCTTCTCCTCGGCGAGCGACCAGCCGTCCGTGCCGGCGCCCTCGGCGTGCCAGCCGTCCAGGGAGCCGTCGTTGAAGGTGCTGCCGACGTCCCAGCTGGTCACGGGCGCCTGCTGGCGGCCCGCGGAGGGGCCGGCGCCGGCGCGTACGACGGGCCAGCCGTCGATCCAGTCGAGCCGGTCGATGAGCGTGGGGCGCTTGGACAGCTGCTTGTCGACGCCGGGGGTGCGTTCGAGGTCCGGCTGCTCGGCGGGGATGCCGTGGTAGACCAGCCAGTCCTGGCCGGCCAGGTCGGTCTGCAGGGAGTTGTGCCCGGGGCCGATCCAGCGGTTGCCGTTGGCGCCCGCGACGGCGGTGCCCTTGCTGGTGCGGTCCATCAGGTCGACGCCCTCGGCGTCCGTGAACGGCCCGGCCGGGCTGGTGGATCGGCCGACCTTGACCTGGTAGCCGCTGAACGCGCCGTCGCAGCAGCCCGCGTCGGAGTAGAAGAGGTAGTAGTGGCCGCCGCGCCGGATCACGAAGGCGCCCTCCATGCGGCGGCCCTGCGCGACCTGGGTGACCTCGCCCTCGATACGGGTGCGGTCGGCGTTCGTCCTGGCGACGCAGAGCGTGTCGTAGCTCCCCCAGTACATGTACGGGGTGCCGTCGCGGTCGGTGAACAGGGCCTGGTCGATGCCGCCGGTGGGGCAGCCGCTGGGCGTCGGCAGCGCGGCGCCCTTGTCGGTCCACGGGCCGGTGGGCGTGGGGGCGGTCGCGACGCCGATGTTGTTCTTGCCGGGGACCGAGTACGTCAGGGTGTAGACGCCGTCGGTGTAGCGGATGTCAGGAGCCCACAGCCGTGAACCGCCGTGCCACGCGGGCTGGTTCCGCGGCGTGAAGACCTGGCCCGCGTACTCCCAGTCGACCATGTTCGTGGAGCGGAGGATCGGCAGCATGCGCTCGGCGGACTCGCCGCGCGACTGGAAGACGGGGTTCTGGGTGCCGTACGCGTACCAGAGGCCGTCCTTGCCGCGGATGGTCACGGGGTCGGGGAAGGTGTCGACTGTGCCCTTGGTGACGGGGTTGGTGTACGTGCCGGCGCGCGGCGCCGGCTTGTCGGCGGCGGCACGAGCCGACCGGGCGGACTCGGCCGTCTGGGCGGTCTGGGCCGTCTGGGCCGCCTGTGCGATCTGGGCCGTCTGGGCGCCGCCCGCCGCCCCGGCGGGCGCGGGCAGCAGCCCCGCCGTGAGCGACAGGAGCAGCGCCGCGGTGCTCAGCACCGCGGCCCGCACCGGCCCCGTACTCGGTCCGGCTCTCCGGCTCCGGTTGCGGCTCCGTCCTGAGGTGCGTCTCATCACGTGGCCCCCTCGGGCTCGAACGAACTGAGGCTGGCGTCGTAGTCGGAGGCACCGATGTCGTACATCGGCGTCATCCAGTGGTAGAAGTTGTCGCCGCGCTCCCGCAGCAGGTCGTAGAGCCTGCGCAGCATCCGCCGGCGTACGGTCTGGAACTCCGGGTGCGTGTACCGGTTGTGCAGCTCGTCGGGGTCCTGCTGAAGGTCGTACAGCTCGTTGACGGACTCGGGGTTGACGACGAGCTTGTACCGGTCCTCGCGCAGCATCCGCTGCGGGTACGGGAAGTGGTGCCCGTGGAACTCCGCGACCAGGTCCGGTGCCCAGTCCGGGTGTTCGCCGCGCACCAGCGGCACCAGGCTGCGGCTGTCCACCGCCTGCTCGGGGTCGCAGCCCGCGAGGTCCAGGATGGTCGCGGTGCAGTCGGTGAGCGTCACCAGCTCGTCCCTGACCTGCGGTTCGGCTCCGGGGATCCGGACGATGCCGGGGATGCGGTAGATGTCCTCGTACATCGCCGGGCCCTTGTCGTGCAGCCGGTGCGCGCCGGTGAACTCGCCGTGGTCCGCGGTGAAGAAGACGGACGTGTCGTCGCTCAGGCCGAGCTCGTCGAGCCGGGTGAGGATGCGGCCGATCTGCTCGTCGACGAGGGTGACATAGCCCCAGTAGACGGCGATCAGCTTGCGGGTGACCTCGATCGGGATGGTGTCGAACGTCCAGTGCGCGCTGTAGTTGCGCTGCACGGGCGGCTTGCCCTCGAAGGTCTCCGCGATGGACGCGGGCAGCTCGACCAGCTCCGGGTCGTACATGTCGTAGTACGCGTCCGGCAGCAGGTACGGCAGGTGCGGCCCGAAGAAGTGAGTGGCCAGGAAGAACGGCCGCCCGTCCGCCGCGTACTTCTCCAGCTGCTCGATGGCGCGCGTCGCGAGGTAGTGCTCGAACGTCGCCTCCACCGGCTGGTGCAGCCGCGCGGCGAGCAGGTTGCCGGGGTTGCCGTTGGGCGTGGTGCCCCGCACGTGGTCGGATATCCGGTACGGCGGCAGCCCGCGCTCCTCCAGATACGCGAGGTAGTCGGGGTGGTCCACGGGGTTGTGCCAGCCGGGCAGGTCGGGTCCGTCGAAGCCGTACGAGGCGGCGTTGCGGTGGGTGCCGCCGTGCCACTTGCCGATCAGGCCGAGCTGGTAGTCCTGCTCGGCGAGCGCGCCGGAGAAGGTGAACGCGTCGTCCCGCAGGTCCTCCAGATACCCCACGTTCCGCTCGTAGTTGGCGAGCAGCCGGTGCCGGAACGGCGCCTGGCCGGTGAGCAGGCTGGCCCGCGCGGGGGTGCAGATGGCGGTGGGCGTGTAGCAGCGGTCGAAGCGGGTGCCGGTCGCGGCGAGCCGGTCCAGGTGGGGGGTGGCCACGTGCGGGTTGCCGTAGCAGCCCAGCGTGTCGACGCGGTGCTGGTCGGTCATCAGGAACAGCAGGTTCACTTCTTGTACGCCTTCGTGTAGAGGTCGCCGGTGTAGTAGTCCGAGGGGTCCGGCCGGGAGTCGAGCTGGCCGTTGCGGACGAAGAAGTCACCGAGGACGTTCAGCCACTTGTCGACGGTGCCGTCCTTGGTCTTGGCGACGAGGTCGGAGGTCGGCAGCGTCTCGACGTTCGCGGCATCCGCCTTGACCTTGCTCTCGCTGAGCTTGAGCATCTTCGCGGACTCGGCGATGGCCTCCTCCGGGTGCTTGGCCCGCCAGTCGTTCGCCTTCTGCAGCACCTTGATCACCTTGGTGCTGAGCTCCGGCTTGACCTTGTTGCCCGCGACGAAGGCGGTGGGGAAGGAGCTGCCCATGTCCCGGGTGCTGGCGACCTCTTCGAGCTTGGGCACCTTCTTCTTGATGTTGTCGATCAGCGGGTACCAGATGCCCGCGGCGTCGATCTGCCCGGAGGAGAACGCGGACACGATGGTCGCCGGTGCCATCGGCACCTTCTCCACGTCCTTGGTGTCCATCCCGGCCTTCTCCAGCGCGAGGTTGAGCGCCATGTCGCCGGAGGTGCCCTCGGGTATGCCGACCTTCTTCCCCTTGAGGTCCTTCATCGAGGTCATGCCGGGCTGGGCGATGACGCGGTCGGCGTACGCGAGGGTGTTGACCGAGACGACCTTGGCCTTGCCGGACGCGGGCAGCCACATGGCGCCGGGGCCGATGTAGCCGAAGTCGAGGTCGCCGGCGCCGAGGGCCTGCACCTGGATGGGGCCGTCGTTGAACTGCTTGACGTTCGCGTCCAGGCCCTCCTCCTTCCACAGGCCCTGCTTCTTGGCGATGGCCAGCAGGCTGACGCCGTTGTAGTCGCCGATGTAGCCGAAGTTGACGGTCGAGTCGTTGGCGGTGTCCTCGGCGCAGGCGCTCAGGGAGAGCGCCAGCATGGAGGCCGCGGAGGCGGCCGTGAGGGCACGCCGGATCCTGCTGCTGGGCATGGCGGAGCAGTCCTCTCGGGGAGTGACAGGGAAGCGCGGGGGGTGGCGGAAGCGAGTGGGCGTACGGTCAGCCGGCGGGCGTCGGCTGGCTCTGGTGGTAGACGGAGTGCCACACCTCGTTCCGGATGGCGGCGAACTCCGGGGACAGCCGGATCTCCTCGGTACGGGGATACGGCAGGTCGACGTCGAGCACCCGGTGCACCCGTCCGGGCCGTGCGGCCATCACCACCACGCGGCTGGCCAGGTAGACGGCCTCGTCGACGTCGTGCGTGATGAACAGGACGGTGCGCTGCTCCTGCCGCCACGTCTCCAGCAGCTGGTCCTGCAACTGCACGCGGGTGAGGGCGTCGAGCGCGCCGAACGGCTCGTCCATCAGCAGCACCTTCGGGTTCACCGCGTACGCGCGGGCGATCGCGCAGCGCTGCTTCATGCCGCCGGACAGCGTCTTGGGCAGCGAGTCCGCGAAGTCGGCGAGCCCGACGAGGTCGATGGCGTGCTCCGCGCGCCGCTTGCGCTCGGCGGCGGGCAGGTCGGCCAGCTTCAGCCCGAACTCGACGTTGTCGCGCACCGTAAGCCAGGGGAACAGCGCGTACTGCTGGAAGATCACGCCGCGGTCCGGGCCCGGGCCCGCGACGGGGGCGCCGTCCACCAGCACCTGGCCCGACGTGGGTTCGACGAGTCCCGCGGCCATGCTCAGCAGGGTGCTCTTGCCGCAGCCGGACGGCCCGACGACCGTGACGAACTCCCGGTCGGCGATGTCCAGCGACACGTGGTCGAGCGCGGTGAAGGTGCTGTCCTTCATCGGGAAGGTCTTCACCACGTCCTGAAAGGAGATCTTGTCCTCGGGTGAGGTCCTGTCCTCGGGCGAGGTCTTCTCCTCAGGGGAGCTCTTGTCCTGGAGGGAGGTCTTGTCGATCATCGGCGCTCCTGCCAACCGGTAAGCCGTCGTTCGGCGAGCAGCAGCAGCCGGTCCATGGCCAGGCCGAGCACGCCGATGGTGATCAGGGCGACGAAGATGGTGGGGATCTCGTACCAGGTGGACGCCTTCTGCATGCGGAAGCCCAACCCCTCCTGGGCTCCGATGAGTTCGGCGGCCACCACCGTCGCCCAGGAGGCGCCGAGCCCGATCCGCATCCCGACCAGGATGAACGGGGTGGAGGCGGGCACGACGACCTTCACGAAGATGGTGCGGTCCGAGGCGCCCAGCACCCGGGCCGCGTTGATCAGCGTCTTGTCCACGTCGACGACGCCCTGGAAGGCCGCGACGACGCAGGACATGAACGCCGCCAGGAAGATCACGAAGATCTTCGGCGTCTCCCCGATGCCCATGAGCACGATCGCCAGCGGGATCAGCGCCAGCGGCGGGATCGTACGGAAGAACTGGATGTGCGGCTCGATCAGGCCGCGTGCCACCGGGTACCAGCCCATCAGGAACCCGACCGGCACGGCCGCGACGGTGCCGAGCGCGAAGCCCAGGAAGACGCGGCGCAGACTGGCCAGCGTGTCGTCCAGGAGCGACCCGTCGGAGATCATCTTGCCGGCCTGCTCCGCGACGCTCACGGGCCCGGGCAGGTTCTCCACGCCGAGCGACGCGATCGCCCAGACGACCAGGCCGAGTACGACGGCGAGCAGGTTGAGCAGCAGAGGGTGCACGCCGCGGCGCGCCGTACGCGGCTGCTTGGGCCGCGCGGCGGTCTTCTCGGGTGGTGTGATCACGGCCATGGGTGCCTCGCCTCGTTCATGCGTCCTCCTCGGAGTCCGGCTGCGCCGGATAGCGGGCCAGCAGGGGCGATTCGTGGAGCACCAGGGCGATGCCGCCGAGGGCGCCGCCGACCTCGCCCAACGTCGCCCGGCGCAGGTCCACTCGGTGCCGCGAGAGCGGCAGTATGTGCGCGGTCAGCGCCTCTTCGACGGGCTCCACGAGGGCGTCGCCGGCCGCGGCCAGCTCGCCGCCGATCACGATCACGCCGGGGCCGACCGCGTTGCACACGGCCGCGAGCGCCAGGCCGACCTGGCGGCCGGCGGAGCGCAGCACGCTCTCCGCCGTCTCGTCGCCGGAGCCGAGCGCGTCGAGGAGCGCGGTGACGTCGTCGGCGTGCCCGCCCGCGGCGCGGTACGCGTCGAGCACAGCGCCGACCGAGGCCACGGTCTCCAGGCACCCGTCGCCGCCGCACTCGCAGCGCGCGCCGGCCGGCACGACCGTGATGTGCCCGAACTCGCCGGAGAGCCCGTACGCGCCCCGGTGCAGCGAGCCGCCCACCACGAGGCCGCCGCCGACGCCGTGCGAGAGCCGAAGGTAAAGCACGTCCTGGTCGCCGGCGGCCGCGCCCCATACGGACTCGGCCAGCGCGGCGAGCCGCGTGTTGTTGTCCAGCAGCACGGGCACCCCGAACCGCTTGTGCAGCAGTCCGGGCAAACCGTCCAGGCCGCGCGCGTACGCCGCCTCGCCGCCGGGGTCGCCGACCGGTCCGACCACGCCGGCGCCGATCGCGTTCAGCGGGCCGAGACGCAGGGCGCCGCCCGTCAGGGAGCCCACGAGGCGCTGCGCGAGATCGACCCGGTCCTCCCAGGACAGGTCGGCCGCGTGCGCCTCACTCGCCGAACCGACGATCTCGTGCGCGACGTTGGCGGCGGCGACGTGCACCGCGCGGCGTGCGAAGTCGATCCCGATCGCCTGCCCCGCCTCGGGGTTGAGGGTCAGGGTCTCGACGGGGCGGCCGCGCTTGCGCAGTGCCGGGTCGGGCGCAGAGGCGACGACGGCTCCGCTGGCGACGAGCTCGCCGATGATCTCGTAGAGGGTCGTGCGGGACAGCCCGCTGTGCTTGCCGAGCTCGGCGCGGCTGAGCGAACCGTGCTTGCGCAGCAGATCGAGCACCAGCTCTTCGTGTGACCGCCGGAGGCGCGTCAGCGGACCGTCGTGTGACTGCATGCCGCACAGCATGCGGACGCCGCTCGCTTTTCGTCAATGACTCGGAAAAAATAATCTCGAAGAGATCCCCGTCCCGGCACGGGCGCCCGGCGGAACCCCGCAGTCAGCGGGCCGCCGACCCCGCGTCCCCCTCCCCGTGCGTCACGCGGATCTTGGACTGGCCGTGCGGCAACTCCTCCCAGTCGGCCATGAACCGGGCCGCCAGGCCGTACTTCGCGGCCAGCGCGACCAGGGTCTCCGTGCGGTAGTAGAAGTCCTCGCGCAGCACCTGGTGCTCCCGGCCCTCCGTACGGTCGAAGGTGAAGTCGAACCAGCCGCCCGGCGCCAGTACGCGGCCGATGTGGGCGAAGCACTCCTCGATGACCGGGAGCGGCGAGTGCGAGAAGACGCTGTGGGCGTGCACCACGTCGAAGTGCGCCTCCGGCAGGAAGCGGAGCGTCAGGTCCCGTACGGGGGTCAGCGTGGGCAGGCGCGCCTGGAGTCCCCGTTCGACCAGCGTGTCCTGGGCGGCGGCGAGGATGTCGGGCGAGATGTCCACACCGTGGTAGTGACCCGGCTCCAGGTACTCGATGAACCGCCAGCCCGCCCGCAGGTTGCCGCAGCCGATCTCCAGCATCCGGTGCCCGGGCCGCAGCCCGTGGCCGGCGAGGTAGTCGAACTGCATGGCCCCCAGCGCCAGCCAGCGCTCACGGCTGCGGCTGCCGACGGCCGCGTCCGGGTCCGCGCGGGTGTCGGAACGCATCACCGCGCGGTAGTACGCGATGTGGTCCGGCCAGCGGTGCCGCAGCCACGCGTCGCGGGCGGCGCGGGCGAGATGGCGCGGGACGCGCTCCGGGTGCCGCAGGGCGTAGCGGACGCGGTGACTCAGCGAAGTGCGGTCCACCTGGACGTTCTTGGCGGGCATGCGCGGTTCCTCCTGGGTGGCGTGTGCCGGTCTCGGCTCCACCCTGGGTGCGGCAGACGGCGTCCGAGGTCGGCCGTGTGGCCGCGTTCGGAGGGGCCCGTCCCGGCCAGGAGCTGTCATCCGATCGGATGACACGGTAGGGAGAGGGCGTGCGGCGAGCGGCAAATTCAAGTGCGGCGCGCGGTGAGGGACGGCGGGGCAGTGGCGGACGAACGACAGGAAGGCGAAGGGCCGTTGGACAGCGGGGACGCGGCGGCGTACGGCGGGGAGCGCACGTACGACGGGGACGCGGCGGCGTACGGCGGAGAGTTCGCGTACGACCGGGAAGCGGCCGAGGACGAGGCCGACCCCGACGCACGGTGGCTCGACCTCGTCCTGCACGCCGCGTTCCTGCTCCTGCTCGGCGGCTCGGTGCTGCGCTTCGTGCTGCACGATCCGGCGGGCCCGGGCGAGGGCTGGATCGTCGCCCTGTTCGCGGTGTTCGGCCTGACCCACCTGCTCGGACGCCGCTGGGCTCCGCCGCCCCCGCGCAGTCGCCGCCCCAGCCCGCGGCACACGGCGTGGCTGGGGTCGGTGCTGGCGCTGTGGACCGTGCTGCTCGCCCTCGCGCCCAGCGCCACCTGGTGTGCGATGCCGCTGCTGTTCACGGGCCTGCACAAGCTGCCCGCGCGGGCGGCGGTGCCGCTGGCGGCCGTGCTCACCGTGCTCGTCGTGCTGACCGAACTCCGCGTGTCCACCGGCGCGTTCAACCCCAACCTGGTGGCCGCTCCGGTCGCCGTGGCCGCCATCGCCACCGCCGTCCTCGTACACAGCCAGCGGCAGGCGGCGCGGCAGGCCGTACTCATCGAGGACCTCGTACGGACCCGCCGCGAACTCGCCGCCACCGAGCGCCGCGCGGGCATCCTCGCCGAACGCCAGCGGCTGGCCGCGGAGATCCACGACACCCTCGCCCAGAGCCTGTCCAGCCAGCGGATGCTGCTCCAGGCGGCCGAACGGCTCTGGCGTACGTCCCCCGAGACCGCGCAGGGGCACGTACGCGAGGCGGCCGAGATCTCGTCCCGCGGGCTCGCCGAGGCCCGCCGGTTCGTGCGCGACCTGGCGCCGCCCGAACTGTCCGGGCACACCCTCGCGTCGGCGCTGCGCACGCTCGCCGGACGGGAGCACGGCGCGGGCCTGCACGTCGCGTTCCGCCTCGACGGCACGCCCGTGCCGCTGCCGTCCCGCACCGAGGGGACGCTGCTGCGCGTCGCACAGGGCGCGCTGGCGAACGTACGGGAGCACGCCGCCGCCACCCGCGTCGTCCTCACCCTGACCTGCCTGGACGACCGGGTCGCCGTGGACATCGCCGACAACGGGCGGGGGCTGCGCGCGAGGGCACCGCGGGCCGGCGCGACGCGCGGGCACGGGCTGCGCGCGATGCGGCAGCGGGTGCGGCAGAGCGGCGGCACACTGACCGTCGAGTCGGCGCCCGGCGAGGGCACCGTCGTGTCGGCGTCCGTGCCCCTCGCTCCCCGCGCCGAGCCCCGGCCGGAGAGGATCACCCCGTGAGCGAACCCGAAGCCGAAGCCGGACACGAAGCCCGACCCGAAGCCGAAGCCGAAGCCGTGAGCGGACCCGAAGTCCCCGGCACCGTACGGCTGCTGCTGTGCGACGACCACGCCGTCGTACGGGCCGGGCTGCGCGCCCTGCTGTCCAGCACCGACGGCATCGAGGTGGTCGGCGAGGCGGGCAGCGGGGAGGAGGCCCTGGCCATGGCGGCGCGGCTGGCGCCCGACGTGGTGCTGATGGACCTCCAGCTCGGCGACGGCATGGACGGGGTGACCGCCACCCGGCACCTGGTCGCGGGCGGGCACGGCACGGCCGCCGCACCGCCGAAAGTGCTGGTGCTCACCATGTTCGACACCGACGCCGACATCGCCCGCGCCGTGGACGCGGGCGCCATCGGCTACCTCCTCAAGGCCGAACGCCCCGAGGAACTGTTCGCCGCCGTACACGACGCCGCCGCCGGACGTACGGCCCTGTCCGGCCCGGTCGCCGACCGCGTACTGGCCCAGCTGCGCAGCCCGCGGGCCACGCTGTCCGAACGCGAGCGTGACATCCTCGGGCAGCTCGCACTCGGCCTCGGCAACCGGGAGATCGCCCGCGCGCTGTTCATCAGCGAGGCCACGGTGAAGACCCATCTCGGGCGCGTCTACGCCAAGTTGGGCGTCGAGACGCGGGCGGCGGCCGTGGCGCTGGCGAAGGAGCAGCGCCTGCTGCCTGACCGTACGGGTGCCCCTGCTCAGTCGCCCGCGCCCAGATCGAGCACGAAGCGGTAGCGCACGTCGTTGCGTGCCAGCCGGTCGAG
Source organism: Streptomyces armeniacus (assembly GCF_003355155.1). NCBI lineage: Bacteria > Bacillati > Actinomycetota > Actinomycetes > Kitasatosporales > Streptomycetaceae > Streptomyces > Streptomyces armeniacus. The sequence continues at coordinate 4,774,435 of NZ_CP031320.1, forward strand.
GCTGGTGTTGACCGCGTCGGCGGGCACCACCTCGGTCTCGGCGGTGATGCCGTGCTCGGCGCAGAAGTCGAGCATCTCCTGCGTCTCGCCGGTCCCGCCGCTGCCCGCGCCCGCCAGGTTCTTCGCGCCGACGATCAGGCTGAACGGGCTCAGCCGCAGGTCCTCCTCCGGGATGCCGACCACGCACAGGGTGCCGTCTATCGCCAGCGCGCTCAGATACGGCTCCAGCGCATGCGGTGCGCCCACCGTGTCGAGGATCAGGTCGCAGCGGCCCTGCTGCGCGCTCATCCGCGCCTCGTCCGTCGACAGCACCACGTCGTCGGCACCCAGCCGCCGTGCCTCCGCCGCCTTGTCCGGCGACGTCGTGAACTGCACGGTCTCCGCGCCCATCGCGTGCGCGAGCTTGAGCGCGATGTGCCCGAGCCCGCCCATCCCGACGACGCCGACCGTACGGCCCGGCCCGGCGCCCCAGCGCCGCAGCGGCACGTACGTGGTGATGCCCGCGCACATCAGCGGGGCGACGCCCGCCGGGTCGAGACCTCCGGGCAGCGGGTAGGTGAAGCGCTCGTCGACGACGTACTCGGAGGAGAAGCCACCCTGCGTACGGGAGCCGTCGACGCGGTCGACACCGCCGTAGGTGAGGGTGACGCCCTCGTGGCACCAGTTCTCCCGGCCGGCCCGGCAGGCGGCGCACGTACGGCACGAGTCGACGATGTTGCCCACCGCGACCCGGTCCCCGACCGCGAACCGCTCGACGGCGGCGCCGACCGCGCTGATCTCCCCGACGATCTCGTGGCCCGGTACGAGCGGCAGCCCGTCGGCCTCGCCGTGGCGGACCGCGGACAGGTCGGTGGCGCAGACGCCGCAGTAGCGGATGCGCACCACCACGTCCCGCTCCCCCGGCTCCCGCCGCTCGAACCGCCACGGCGCGAGCGCCGCGCCCTCGCCCGGTGTGTGCGGCGTGTGCGCCGCCCAGCCAGTGACCTTACGCATGGTCGTTCCCGTCTTCCGTCGTCCGCGGGCGTGCCCCGCCCTGCGGTGTGCCCGTGCCGTTCCCCGCACCGTTCCCCGCGCCGCTGTCCGCGGCCCGCGCGCCGCCGTCCGCGGCGTCCCCTGCGCCGATCTCGTCCTCGCAGCCCAGGCCCCGGCGTTCCAGGTCGCGGTGGTGCGCGATCTTGTCCCGTACGACCGCCAGGTCCTCGTACAGCCGGCCGATCTGCCGCTCGATGGACGCGGCGTGCTGTTCCAGCAGGGCCGTGCGCTTCCCGTGCCACTCCAGCCCGTGGCCCATCCGCACGAAGCTCCGCACGTCGTCCACGGACATGCCGGTGCGGCGCAGCGCCTGCACCAGCCGGATGAAGCGGACGGCGGCGGGCGGGTAGCGGCGCCGTCCGCCCGGGTCGCGCTGCACGAGGGGCAGCAGCCCTTCGCGTTCGTACCAGCGCAGCGTGTCGATGCTCAGCCCGGTCAGCTCCGACACCGTCCGGATGCCCACCAGGTCCGGCTCGGGGGAGTCAGCCATGACCTCACGCTAGAAGCTGGAGTCCACTCCAGCGCAAGCCCGCATAAATGCGGTGCCCGGCCCGTACGCGCTGCTGTAACGTCGCGCCGGTTCGCCGGCCGGTCCGGCGGCGGTCCGGGAACGGCCCCTTCACGAGTGCACGGACAGGGAGTTACGAGATGCGGCGTGGCCTCGGAGCAGTCGAGCAGCTGTGTACCCCCTCCCTGACTCCCGAGGACCGCCGTGACCACCCAGACCCCGGGCAGCACGCCCGCAGGCGCCCCCGCCACGACCCTGAACCTGGGCATCCTCGCCCACGTCGACGCCGGTAAGACCAGCCTCACCGAGCGGCTGCTGTACGACAACGGCGCCATCGCCGAGCTCGGCAGCGTCGACGCCGGCAGCACCCAGACCGACACCGGCGAGGTGGAACGCGAGCGCGGCATCACCGTACGCTCCGCCGTCGCCGCCTTCGCCACCCGCGGCGTACAGGTCAACCTGGTCGACACCCCCGGCCACCCCGACTTCATCGCCGAGGTCGAACGCGCCCTGTCGGTGCTGGACGGCGCCGTGCTGGTGCTGTCCGCCGTGGAGGGCGTACAGGCGCAGACGCGGGTGCTGATGCGGTCGCTGCGGAAGCTGCGGCTGCCGACGCTGATCTTCGTCAACAAGATCGACCGTGCGGGCGCCCGCGACGACGCCCTGCTCGCCGACGTACGCCGGCACCTCGCGCCGCACCTCGCGCCGCGCTCCGCCGTACGCGGCCTGGGCACGCCCGCCGCGCGCGCCGTCGCCCGTTCCCTGGACGAGGCGGACGAACGGGCGCGGGTGGCGGAGGTCGCCGCCGAGCACGACGACGCGCTGCTGGCGCGGCTCGTCGACGGCGCGGTGCCGTCCCGCGCCGAACTGGAGCGCGTGCTCGCCGCCCAGACCGCGGCCGGGCTGCTGCACCCCGTCTGGTTCGGGTCCGCGCTGACCGGCGAGGGCACGGGCGAACTGACCGAGGGCATCCGCACGTTCCTGCCGCCGCCCGCCCCGGAGACCGGCGGGCCGCGCGGCACCGTCTTCGCCGTCGAACGGGGCGAGGGCGGGAAGAAGACCGCGTATCTGCGGCTGTTCTCCGGGGAGGTCCGCGAGCGGCAGCGCCTCACGTTCCGGCGGCGCGAACCGGGCGGTGCGACGGGCGGGTTCAGCGGGCGGGTCACCGGGCTCGACGTCGTCGGCGCGCCCACGGCGCACGGGCCGGGGGCACGGGCGGCGCGCCCCGTGCTCACGGCGGGCAGCATCGGCAGGCTGCGGGGCCTGGCCGAGGTACGGGTCGGCGACCTGCTCGGCGAACCCGACGGCCGTACGGCCGAGCCCCACTTCTCACCGCCCAGCCTGGAGACGGTCGTCCGCCCCGCGCGGCCCGTACCGGAGCAGGAGACCCGGCTGCACGCCGCGCTGGCCGCCCTCGCCGACGAGGACCCGCTGATCCGCACCCGCCCCGCCGGGGACGGCGCCACGTCCGTGCTGCTGTACGGGGCCGTGCAGCGGGAGGTGATCGCGGCGCGGCTGCGTGCCGCCGGGGTCGAGCCCGTCTTCGAACGGATCAAGCCCGTCTACTTCGAACGCCCCGCCGGCACCGGCGAGTCCGTGACGGAGATCCGCCGGCACGGCGGCAACGACTTCTGGGCGACGGTCGGGCTCCGCGTAGAACCGGCGCCGCCCGGCAGCGGCGTCGGCTTCGTACGGGACGTCGAGTGGGGCGCGCTGCCCCGCGCCTTCCACCGGGCGATCGAGGAGACCGTGTTCCGCACCCTCCGACAGGGCCTGTACGGCTGGGAGGTGACCGACTGCCGCGTCACCCTCACCCGCGTCGGCTACCTGGCCCCGGCGAGCGTCGCCGCCGACTTCCGCCACCTCACCCCGGTGGTGCTGCTGCGGGCGCTGGAGTCGGCGGGCAGCCGGGTGTACGAGCCGTGCCAGTCGGTGGAGATCGAGGTCCCGGCGGACGTGCTGAGCGGCGTCGTCGGCGCGCTCTCGGCGCTCGGCGCGGACATCGCGGGGTCGGCCGAGCAGGGCGCGTCGTGGCTGGTGACGGCGGAGCTGCCGACGCGGCTCGTACAGGAGTTGACGGTGGCGCTGCCCGGACTCACGCACGGCGAGGGCGCGTTGTGGTCGCGGCCCGGCACGGACCGGGCGGTACGGGGCGCGCCGCCGGAGCGTGAGCGGCTGGACGGCAACCCGCTGCGGTACGAGGAGTACCTGCGCTTCCTCGCGGACCGCTCGCTGTCCCGTACGGACGCGCGCACGGACTCCGTACACGGCGGTTGAGCCCGCCCGTGAGCGAACGGTGCCGCCGTCCCCGGCCCGGGTCGGCGGCACCGTCACGGCGGCGGGAACGGGCCCGCCGCACCGGGCCCCGTCACCGGCGCGGCTCCCAGCGGAAGTACCGCTTGGCCAGCGCGACGGCGATGACGACCCACGACAGGGTGGGCACCAGCAGCGGCAGGGAGTCCTGGACGGCGACGCCGCCGTTCCAGGCGTCGACGAGGAGTTCGGTGGCCGAGCCGCCGGGCAGCAGCCGCTTGAGCCGGGCGAGTTCCTCCGTGCCGGTGATCCCCACCCAGCTGGCGACGGCGATGGTGCCGAGGCTGACGGGGAGGGTGGTCACCTGGGCGTGCTCCGGGGAGTTCGTCATCCCCGCGGTGGCCAGTCCCAGGCCGAGCATCATGACGACGATCGAGAGGACGGCCGCCGCCACGAGCAGCACGTCGTCCGGCTCACCCGTGACCTTGGCCAGCACGGCGAGGATCACGGCCACCTGGACCAGCGACAGGACGGCGACGGGAAGCAGCAGCCCGGAGAGGATGCCCACGTCGCCCTGCGCGGTGGAACGCAGCCGCTTGAGGAACAGGTTCTGCCGGCGGGAGGCCAGCGTGGTCACCGTGGTGGTGTAGAGGCCGAAGGCGCACACCGTGAACACCACCAGCGCCGCGATGTAGCCGAGGCTGCCGGTCTTCGCGAACGTCTCGTGCTGGCGGATGAAGTACGTGCTGACCGCTGCGGGCATGATCAGGCTGGTGACCAGCACGAGCCGGTTCCGGAAGAGCTGGATCAGCTCACTGAGGGCGATGGCGAGCATGGCGAAGGTCCGTTTCTGAGGAAGTGAAGTGCGGGGAAGCGGCGGAAGCGTCGGTGGTTTCAGCGGCTTCAGAGGCTGCTGATGGAGCGGAACACGTCGTCGAGCCGCGTCGGCCCGGCGTGGAGGTCGTGCAGTTCCACGTCGTGGTCCTGCGCCCAGTGCAGCAGGACGTTCAGGTCCTTCTGCAGGCTGAAGGTCTCGATACGGAGCCTCCCGTCGCTCTCGACCGCCGGCAGCGGCAGTACGGGCGCGGGCGCCAGGAGCGAGAAGGTGATGACGGCCGGCAGCATCCGTGTCAGTTCGGAGACGGTCCCCTCCTTGTGGAAGCTGCCCCGGTGCATGAGCCCGATGCGGTCGGCGCGCTGCTGCGCCTCCTCCAGGTAGTGCGTGGTGAGGACGATGGTGGAACCGGCCTCCCGCAGCCTGTCCACGGCGTCCCAGAGGGCGTCGCGGGACTGGATGTCCAGGCCGGTGGTGGGCTCGTCCAGGAAGATCAGTTCCGGCGTCCCGTACACCGCGGTGGCGAAGTCCAGCCGCCGCTTCTCGCCGCCGGACAGCTGGGAGACCTTCGTGCGGGCCTTCGCCGTGAGGCCGACGAGGCCCAGGACGCGGTCGACGCTGTCCCGGCGCTGGGTGAGGGTGCCGATCAGCCGGACGGACTCCCGTACGGTCAGGTCCGGCGAGAAGCCGCTCTCCTGCAGCATGACGCCCATCCGGGGCCGTACGGCGGCGCGTTGGCGCGGGTTCTGCCCGAAGACGCGCACGGCACCCGACGTGGCCGTGCGGTGGCCCTCGACGGTCTCCAGGGTCGAGGTCTTGCCCGCCCCGTTCGTGCCGAGCAGCGCGTAGAACTCCCCGCGCCGCACCTGGAAGGACAGGTCTTTCACGGCGTGGAACTCGCCGTAGCTGAGGTTCAGTTGCTCGACGTCGATGACTGGTGTCGTGTCCATGCTTCGATTCCAGCCGCCGCGGCGCCGGTCCGGCAGTGGCGGCGGTCATCACTTCGGCATGACGTTTGGCCTGCGAGGCCGTGATGCCGTGTCATGTCCGCAGGTCGGCGGCAGGTCGGCGGCAGGTCCGCGGCAGGTCGGCAGCCGCGGACGGTGCGTGGTGAAGGTGAGCGGTCCGCACCCCTGTCGATACACGCGTGTATCGGATACATTCGCGCATCGAAAGGGGTGATCCCCGATGGCGGCGTCAACTGCCCCCGCCCGCGGCGGCACTTCGCGGCCCGCGCGGCGGGTGACGGCGCGGCGGGCCGGAACGCGGCGGCGGCTGCTCGGCGCGGCGCTGGAGGTGTTCGCCGAGGACGGCTTCGGCCGCGCGACGGTCGAGCGGGTCTGCGAACGGGCCGGCTACACGCGCGGCGCGTTCTACTCCAACTTCTCGTCCCTGGACGAACTGTTCCTCGCCGTGTGGCAGGAGCGCTCGGCGCGGATGCTCGACGACCTGCGCACGGCGCTGGCCGTCGCCCCCGCCACCGGTCCGCGCGAGACCGTACGGGCCGCGCTGCGGGCCATCCCGGTGGACGACGCGTGGCACCGGGTCACGGCGGAGTTCACCGCGCACGCGCTGCGCGTGCCCGCCCTGCGGCGCGAAGTGGCCGCCCGCGAACGGGCGATCCAGGACGCGCTGCTGCCGGTGCTCGTACGGGCCCTCGCCCGCGCCGGGCGCCGGGTGCCGGACGAGGAGGCGCTGGGGCAGGCGCTGGTCGCCGTGCACGACGGCACCGCCGTACAGGTGCTGCTGGAGCCGGGCAGCGCGGAGGCCGTACACCGCCGGGAGACGCTGTTCCAGCACGTGCTGGAGGCGTACAGCACACCGGACGGCACACCCTTCAGCACACCCGTCAGCGCACCGGTCACCGAGAGTCCGCCGGCCGGCGGCCGCGAGGAGGCCGGCGGACCGGCCGAGGAGGAGCAGCGTTCATGAGCAGCAGCAGCCAGGCCGGACCGGGACCCGCGGTGCCCGCTGAACCCACCCCCCGTACGGCGCTCGTCACCGGTGCCTCCTCCGGCATCGGCGCCGCGGTCGCCGCCGCCCTGGCCGCCCGCGGCCACCGCGTGCTCGGCACCAGCCGCGACCCGTCCTCCGTGGCCGAGCCGCTGCCCGCAGTCGAGTACCTGCCGCTCGACCTGTCCGACGACGCCTCCGTCGAGGCGTGCGCCGCCGCCGCGGGCCCCGTCGACGTCCTGGTCAACAACGCGGGCGAGAGCCAGAGCGGGCCCCTGGAGGAGCTGCCGATGACGGCGGTGCGGCGGCTGTTCCAGACCAACGTCTTCGGCGCCGTACGCCTCACCCAGCTCCTCCTGCCCGGTATGCGCGAACGCCGCTACGGGCGCGTGGTCATGGTCGGCTCGATGCTCGCCAGCTTTCCCCTCGCGTACCGCTCCTCGTACGTCGCGTCCAAGGCCGCCCTGCGCGGCTTCGCGTCGGCCGCGCGGCGCGAGGCCGCCCCGTACGGCGTGCGGATCTGCACCGTCGAGCCCGGCTCGATCAGCACGGGCATCAGCGAGCGGCGCACCCAGTACGTGGCCGACGACTCGCCCTTCGCCGGCGAGTACGCCACCATGCTGGCCGCCCTCAACGCCAACGAGGCGAACGGCATTTCCGCCGCGAAGGTCGCCGGCACCGTCGTCCGCGCCGTCGAGGCCCGGCGCCCTCGCCCCCTCTACGGGGTCGGCAGCAACGCGCAGCTCGTCTTCCCCCTGAAGCGGCTGCTGCCCCGCTCGGCCGTCGAACGCGTCGTCGCCCGCCGCCACGGCCTGCGCTGACCCCCGTCCCACCGGCCCCGGCCCGCGGCGATCACGCCGGAGCTGTGGCGGAGCTGTGGAGGGACTGTGCGGCGGACCGCGTACGTGAGGCATCATCTGTGGCCATGGGGATAGTTGCCGGTCTCGACAGTTCAGCTGAGTACACCCGTATCGTCGTCTGCGACGCCGACACGGGTGCCGTCGTCAAGCAGGGATACGCGGAGCACCCCGCCGAACGGGACGATCCGCAGTCCTGGCTGATGTCACTCGGCAAGGCCGCGAGCACGGGCCAGCTGGCGGACGTACGCGCCATCGGCGTCTCCGCGCAGCAGCAGGGCCTGCTCACGCTCGACTCCACGGGCACACCCGTCGGGCCCGCGCTCCTCGGCAACGACAAGCGCATGCAGACCGCCGCCGCCGACCTCGGCGAGGCGCTGGGCGGCCGGGAGGCGTGGGCGCAGGCCGTAGGCGCCGTACCGCAGGCTGCGCACCCGGTGTCCAAGCTGCGCTGGCTCGCCCGCAACGAACCCGAGGCCGCCCAGCGCGTCGCCGAGGTCATGCAGCCACACGACTGGCTGGTCTGGCAGCTGCTCGGCCGCCCCGAGCAGCGTACGACCGACCGCGGCGACGCCTCCGGCACCGGCTACTGGTCCGCGGCCACCGAGACGTACCGGCCCGACCTCGTCGAGCTCGCCCTCGGCCACCAGGTGCGGCTGCCCGACGTGATCGGCCCGGCCGCGACCGCCGGGCACACCCCGGAAGGGCTGCTGATCTCCGCCGGGACGGGCGAGACGATGGCCGCGGCGTTCGGCCTGGGGGTCGGGATCGGGGACGCGGTGGTGTCGCTCGGCGCCTCCGGTTCCGTGTTCGCCGTGCACCACGAGGCGCTGACCGACCCGACGGGCACCATCACCTCGTTCGCCGACGCCACCGGCATGCACCTGCCGGTCGTACGGACGCTCAACGCCGTACGGGTCCTGCGCGGCACCGCCGAGATGCTGGGCACGGACCTGGACGGGCTGTCCGAGCTGGCGCTGAAGTCCACGCCCGGCGCCTCCGGGATGGTGCTGCTCCCCTATCTCGAGGGCGAACGCACCCCCGATCTGCCGCACACCGCCGGCTCCCTGCACGGGCTGCGCCGCGAGAGCATGCGGCCGGAACATCTGGCACGGGCCGGCCTCGAAGGCATGCTGTGCGGCCTGGCCGACGCCCTGGACGTCCTGCGGAACCGCGGCGTCCAGGTGCGGCGGGTGTTCCTGCTGGGCGCGGCGGCCGACCTGCCCGCCGTACAGGCGGCGGCACCCGGCCTGTTCGGCGCGCAGATCATGGTCCCGCAGCCCGCCGACTACACGGCCCTCGGCGCGGCCCGCCAGGCCGCCTGGGCCCTCTCCGGCGGCGGCGCGCCCCCGGCATGGCCGGCGGCGGAGTGCCAGGTGTTCGACGCGGGAGAGACAGGCGACGACGCGGCGGTGGGCCAGGCGGTCCGCCAGCAGTTCGTCACGGTCCGCGAGCAGACGCACCCGGGGGCGTTCGCCTGAGGGTCTGCGCCGGCTGACGCGGGTCAGTTCCCCGCGGCTCCGTTCCCCGCGAGTCAGTTCCCCGCGGGTCAGTTCCCCGCACCGAGGCTCGACATGAACGCCGACGGGTAGCGGTCGCCCCGTGCCGCGCCCCGCGGCACCGCCTTCTCGATCTCCGCGAGGTCGTCCGGGGTGAGGTCCACGTCCAGCGCGGGCAGCGCCTCGGCCAGCCGCTCGCGGGTACGGGCGCCGACCAGCGGCACGATGCTCTCGCCCTGCGCGGCCACCCAGGCGATGGCCAGCTGCGCGACGGTGCACTCCTTCGCCTCGGCGACCCGGCGCAGCGCGTCCACGAGGGCGAGGTTGTGTGTCACGTTCTCCTTGGAGAACCGCGGGCTGAAGGCGCGGGCGTCGCCGGGGCCGCCGGAGTACCCCGAGTGCCAGTGCCCGGAGATGAGGCCGCGGCTGAGGACGCCGTACGCGGTCATGCCGATGCCGAGCTCCCGCAGCGTCGGCAGGATGTCCTCCTCCACCGCGCGGGAGATCAGCGAGTACTCGAACTGCAGGTCCGCGACGGGGTGTACGGCGTGCGCCCGGCGTACCGTCGCCGCGTCGACCTCGGAGAGGCCGAGGTGGCGCACGTACCCGGCGTCGATCATCTCCTTGATCGCGCCGACGGTCTCCTCGATCGGCACGGCCGGGTCCAGGCGGGCGGGACGGTAGATGTCGATGTGGTCCGTGCCGAGCCGGGTCAGCGAGTACGCCAGGAAGTTCTTCAGCGCCTGGGGGCGGCCGTCGATCCCGCCGAACTCGTGGCCGGGACCCCGCAGCACGCCGAACTTGACACTCAGCCGGTAGCTGTCCCGGTCCCGGCCGCGCAGCGCCTCGGCGAGGAACAGCTCGTTGTGGCCCATGGCGTAGAAGTCGCCAGTGTCGATCAGCGTGACCCCGGCCTCCAGCGCGGCGTGCACGGTGGCGGTGCTCTCCGCGCGGTCGGTCGCGCCGTACGCGTCCGACATGCCCATCGCGCCCAGGCCCAGCGCGGATACGGCGGGCCCGGTGCTGCCCAGGGTTCGTGTCTGCATCGCGGTCTCCTCAGTCGTACGGGTCGCCGGACGTACGGGGCGCCGGCCTGGGACCCAGCCTGCGCCCGCGCGGCGCCGTACGGGAGCGGACTGTTGATCATGGGAGAGCCGCTCCCTGGATCGCCCTCAGGGAGCGAGGGACGATTGGGGCATGGAACGTGACGAGCTCGCCGACTTCCTCCGCCACCGACGCGAGGCGATCCGCCCCGCCGAGGTCGGCATCCCCGACGGCCCGCGCCGCCGCACCAACGGGCTGCGCCGGGAAGAGGTGGCGATGCTCGCGGGCATGTCGGTGGACTACGTCGTACGCCTCGAGCAGGGCCGCAGCAGCCAGCCCTCGGTCCAGCTGCTCGGCGCGCTGGCGCGGGCGCTGCGGCTGTCCGACGACGAGCGCAGCCATCTGTTCCATCTGGCCGGCCACCAGCCGCCGCCCGCCGACGGTGTGGCCCGGCTGGCCCGCGCCGGCCTGATCCGCATGCTCGACCTGCTCGGCGACACCCCGGCCATGGTGCTGTCCGACCTGGGCGAGGTGCTCGCCCAGAACCGTACGTCCGTGCTGATGGCGGGCGACCTCACCGGCCACTCCGGGGACCGGCGCTACGTCGTGTACCGCTGGTTCACCGAAACCGGCGTACGCTTCAGCCCGCCCGAGGAGCAGGAGCACCAGTCCCGCCAGCTCGTGGCCGACCTGCGCGCCGCCGTCGGCCGCCGGTCCGGGGATCCCGAAGTCGCCGGGCTCGTCGAGCGGTTGCAGGCCGCGAGCGCCGAGTTCAGCCGGCTCTGGGCCGCGCACGAGGTGGCCGTACGGCGCGCCGACCGCAAGACTCTGCTGCACCCGCGGGTGGGCCGCCTGCTGATGGACTGCGAGACGCTGGTCACGCCCGACCAGCGCCAGCAGCTGCTGGTGCTCACGCCGGCGGACGCGGAGACCCGCGAACGGCTGGAGCTGCTGCGGGTGCTCGGCGTCGAGGAGTTCCCCGCGGGCCCGGCAGGTCCGGCGGGTCCGGGCCACAACTCCCCTTCCGCTCCCGGCAATTGAGCAATTCCGATTATCTCCACATTCACCGGTGGTGGTGAATCCGGCACCTCGGCCTTGTTGGTAATCAACCCCTCGCATCAGACTTTTAACGCTCACCGCAGTAATCCGAAAAGAGGGGTTTCCTGTGCCCAATCTGGCTCGTTCGGTCCGCAACACCTCCGCCGTGGCCGCCGCCCTCGCCTGCGCCCTGCTCGCCACCGCGCCCCAGGCGAGCGCGGCCACACCCAACCGGGACATGGTCAACCGCATGGACGGGAGCCGGCTCGCGCTCTTGTCGGACAGCACCGCGGAGAACGCGCAGGCGATCACCCTCCGCGACCCCGCGTACAACTACAAGACGGAGCGGTGGGAAACGGATTTCGCCAGGGACGGCGCGGGAAACTGGTACGGCACGATTCGGAACCAGGCCGCCAACAAGTGTCTGCAGCCCGCCGATTCGGCACCGCAGCGCAGGGGCACCATCGTCGTCAAGGCCTGCGACGGAAGTGACGCCCAGAAGTGGCTCGCGACCCCGGACGACGGCGGCGGCACCAGCTGGTGGCAGTACCGCCCCAAGACCGCCGAGGATCTCGCGATGACCCTCAACCGCTATCAGGGCAGCGGCGCCTGGGACACCCTCTACCTCGACACCGCCTACAAGTACCCGAGCACCGACCGGCTGTGGAAGTTCGAGCCCAACTCCTGACGGCACGCCCCGCCCCGGCCCGGCCGGGGCCCGCATGCCCTCACCCGGGTGCCTCGTACGGGTGGGGGCATGCGCCTGGCCCGCGCGTGCCCGTGCTCGCGATCCCCGCGGTCCCGCGAGCCGCCGCCGGCCGTGACAGCCGCCGGGCCCGGACGGCCACCGGCCCGGACAGCCGCTAGTCCAGGTAGCCGCGCAGCTGGTCCGCGAAGGCGTGGTCGCGCAGCTTGTTGAGGGTCTTCGACTCGATCTGCCGGATGCGTTCGCGCGTGACGCCGAAGATGCGCCCTATCTCCTCCAGCGTGCGGGGTCTGCCGTCGGCCAGCCCGTAGCGGAGCTGTACGACCTTGCGTTCGCGCTCGCCGAGCGTGGACAGCACCGCCTCCAGGTGCTCGCGGAGCAGCAGGAACGCGGCCGACTCCACGGGTGAGGGCGCGTCGCCGTCCTCGATCAGGTCGCCGAGGTTGACGTCGTCTTCCTCGCCGACCGGCGCGTGCAGCGACACCGGCTCCTGGGCGAGCCGCAGCACCTCGGTGACGCGTTCCTCGGTCAACTCCAGGTGCGCCGCGACCTCTTCGGCCGTCGGCTCCTGGCCGCGCTCCTGGAGCATGCGGCGCTGCACCCGTACGACGCGGTTGATCAGCTCGACGACGTGCACCGGGACGCGGATCGTACGGGCCTGGTCGGCGAGCGCGCGTGACATGGCCTGCCGGATCCACCAGGTCGCGTACGTCGAGAACTTGTAGCCGCGCGCGTAGTCGAACTTCTCCACCGCGCGTATCAGCCCGAGGTTGCCCTCCTGTACGAGGTCCAGCATGGTCAGGCCGCGGCCCACATAGCGTTTGGCGACGGAGACGACGAGCCGGAGGTTGGCCTCGATGAGGCGGCGCTTGGCCATCCGGCCGAGCACCACGATCTTGTCGAGGTCCAGGGCGAGCTGCGTGTCCAGGTCGCCGGCCGAGCTCAGCCGCTCCTCGGCGAACAGTCCCGCCTCGACGCGGCGTGCCAGCTCGACCTCGTCGGCGGCGGACAGCAGCGGAATGCGGCCGATCTCGCGCAGGTACTGGCGGAACAGGTCGGCGGAGGGCCCGCTGCCCACCCCCGTACCGGGCTTCGCGGCCGGTTGCGCGTCCGGGTCCGGCTCCGGGTGGCCGGCCTGCGGCGGTACGGTCTCGGGGTACGGCGGCAGGTCGGCCGGCGCGGAGTGCGCGGCCGGCGGAGAGACCGCCGTGGCGGCGGGGGCGGCGTCGGTCAGGGTCTGGGTCTGCACGGGGGCGACCTCCAAGGTGATCGCTGCCGGTTCGGGGGCGGCGTGCGGAACTCCGGGAACGGTCGCGGCCAAGCCGCGCCCCGTCCCGTGAACGATGTGCGGATCCGCGGGGGGCTGTGGCCCCTCCCGGCCAGCACCGCCGCGCTCCGATGACTCAGGCACCGCTCACCAGTGTGGAGTACGACACACTCCCGCCACGAGAGTCGTGCGCGCAGTTTTTGCCGTACGCGTTCACCCGCTGCTCACGTTCCCCCGCGGAGGGTGTTCCCCTGCAGCGCAGGGGCCCCGTGCCGCGCAGGAGACGGCGCCCGCCCCGTCGGAACGGGGCGGGCGCGGGCGCCGCGGGTCGCGGGTCGCGGGCGGCGCGTTACGGTGCGCGGGCGGCGGCCGTGGCCGCCGTGACCGCTGCCGTCACGTCACGTCACGTCACGTCACGGCTTGAACGCGCTGCTCAGGCCGTACCGCCAGAGCTGGTCCACGCGGGCGCTCTCCTGCGGGTTCGGGCGGGCGTTGGTGCAGGACGGGCCGGGGCCGCCGCCGGACATCAGCTCGCTGCACGGGCCCTGGTAGTGGTCGGGCAGACCGAGGATGTGGCCGGTCTCGTGCGAGACGATCCGCAGCGAGTTGTACTGCTGGCTCTGCCGGTAGTCGATGAAGACGTAGCCGTGGCCACGGCCGTCGGTCTGCGCGTAGCTGCCGCGCGGGCTGTTGCCCTCGCGGTACGAGAAGTCGCCGCTGCCCGCGGTCTCCTGCAGCTTCACGTTGTTGACCGAGGAGTTCCAGATCTGGGTGCTCTGGGATATCTGGCCCTGGTATCTGGGCGCGGCGCTGTCGTTGTACGTGATGGTGACGGCCTGGATGCCGGGCTTGGCCGCCTGCTTCTTCGCGGCGATCTTCTGGATCGCCGCGAACACCTTGCTGTGCTCGGCCCGCTGGGCGGCCGTGCCGCCGCCGGTGTAGGCGGCCGTCACGGAGTTCGCGGACGCGTGCGGCGCGGACGCCTTGGGTGCGGCGGGGGGCGCTGCGGTGGTCGCGGCGGGCGCCGCGGCCAGGCTCGCGACCGCCAAGCCGAGACCGAGTGCGGTGGAGAGCGCAGTCCTGGAGCGTTTCACGGGGGGTGTTCCTCTCGTCTCCGTGGGGGGTGGCCGCAGAACGAGGGGTGTGCGTGCGCGTGTGCGTGTGCGCGGTGGGAGGTGCCGGCGCCTGCGTCTCGTGGGGAGTTCGGTTACCGCAGAGTGTCGGGGAGGCGACCCGCTGTGCGGAGATGTCAACGGGCGATAGGACCCGGGGATCGCGCGCCCGCGCTCAGAGCGCCGCGGCGCCCCGCTCGCGCAGCCCGCGCCCGTACTGCTGCAGCTCCCACAGCTGCGCCCGCACCGGCGCCGAGCCCTCGTAGTCCCGCCGCGCCTCCATCCGCAGGGCGTTGCCTTCCAGTTCGGCGATACGGGCGTTCACCGCCGCCAGCCGTACGGCGACCAGCTGCTCCCCCGCGTACGTCTCGTCCGGCTGCCGCGAGATGCGCGGCGCCTCGACGGCCAGCTCGGTGATGAGCGAGCGCACGGTGTCGTCCGGCGCCGCGTCCCGTACGCGCGTCAGGAAGTCGCCGTCGGCGTCCGTCACGCCCCCCGCCGCCTCGATCGCCTGCCGCAGCACGGCGTACGGCGGCGCGGTGAACTCGTCGGCACCGTACGCGTCGAAGGCCGGGGCGACCAGCTCGGGGCGCTGGAGGGCGAGTTTCAGCAGCTCCCGCTCCACCCGGTGGGCGGGGCTGCGGAGGTTGAGCGCCGGGCCGCCGCCGGGGCCGTACTGCGGGGACTGCGGCTGCTGTGACTGCTGCTGCGGCCGCTGCTGCGACTGCGCGTACGGGCCGGCGGCCTGGCCGCCGGGCCCCGTCCCGCGCTGCGGGCCGCCGGGCGGCCGGGAGCCGCGCTCCCGCGCCCAGCGCGCGAGCTGTGCCACGCGCTGCACCACGAACTGCGTGTCCATGATGCCGAGCAGCCCCGCCAGCCGTACGGCGTGCTCGTGCTGGATCGCGGCGTCCTTGATCCGCGCCACGATCGGCGCCGCCTCCTCCAGCGCCGCCGAACGCCCCTCCGCCGTATCGAGGTTGTGCTGCTCCACCACGGACCGGATCGCGAACTCGAACAGCAGCGTCCGCCCCTCCACCAGCTCCCGTACGGCCTCGTCGCCCTTGGCGAGCCGCAGCTCGCAGGGGTCCATGCCGCCGGGCGTGATGGCGATCGACGTACGCGCCGCGAACTTCTGGTCGTCCTCGAACGCCCGCAGCGCCGCCTTCTGCCCCGCCGCGTCGCCGTCGAAGGTGAAGACGACCTCCGAGCGGGAGTTGTCCATCAGCACCCGGCGCAGGATCTTGACGTGGTCGCCGCCGAACGACGTGCCGCACGTCGCGATGGCGCCCGTGACCCCGGCCAGATGGCAGGCCATCACGTCCGTGTACCCCTCGACGACGACCGCGCGGCCCGCCTTGGCGATCTCGCGCTTGGCGAGGTCGATGCCGTACAGGACCTGCGATTTGTGGTAGATGGCCGTTTCGGGGGTGTTGAGGTACTTCGGCCCGTTGTCGTCCTCGCGGAGCTTGCGGGCACCGAAGCCCACCACCTCGCCCGTGATGTCCCGGATCGGCCACAGCAGCCTGCCCCGGAACCGGTCGATGGGCCTGCCGCTACGGCTGTCCTGGGCCAGCCCGGACAGCACCATCTCCTTGTCCGAAAAGCCCTTGCCGCGCAGGAAACGCACCAGGTGGTCCCAGCCCGCCGGGGCGTAACCCACCCCGAAGTGCCGCGCCGCCTCCGCGTCGAAGCCGCGCTCGGCCAGGAACCGCCGGCCCACCTCGGCCTCCGCGCCGTCCAGCTGCTCGGCGTAGAACCGCGCGGCGATCCGGTGCGCCTCCACCAGCCGGGTCCGCTCCCCCTGCTGGCTGGCCCGGCCGTAACCCCCCTCCTCGTACCGGAGGGTGATCCCGGCCTGCGCGGCCAGCCGCTCCACGGACTCGGAGAAGGACAGGTGGTCGACCTTCATCACGAAGTCGAGGGTGTCCCCGCCCTCCTGGCAGCCGAAGCAGTGGTACAGGCCCTTGCTGGGGCTGACGGTGAACGACGGCGACTTCTCGTCGTGGAACGGGCACAGGCCCTTGAGATTGCCCCCGCCCGCGTTGCGGAGCTGGAGATACTCGGAGACGACGGCGTCGATCGGAACCGCGTTCCGCACCGCCTTCACGTCTTCGTCGTTGATCCTTCCCGCCACGCAGGGAAGTCTACGGTGGGCCGCCGACAGCGGGAGCCGGCACGGGGGTATGGGCGGTGGCGGGCGGGGGCGGGGCTTGCGCGTACGCCGCGCGCTGCTTGCCCGGCGGTCCGGCGGTACGGCCGTCGGTACGGCGGTCCGGCGGTCCGGCGGCGGACCTCTCAGCCGATCTCCCGTACGAGGACGACGTGCGGGCCGACCCCCTCGATCACGAACTCCGCGCCGCTGACGGCGAATCCGTGCCGCTCGTAGAAGCCGCGGGCGTCCGTACGGCCCGTACACCACAGCAGCCGGGCCCCGCGCGCCACGGCCTCCACGACCCCGGCACGGAGGACGGCGGTGCCGTAACCGCGACCGCGTGCCTGCTCCGCGGTGGCCATGCCGCGGATGCGGTACGCGGCGTCTGCGGCGGTCGCGGTGTCTGCGGCGGTCGCGGCTTCCGCGTCCGGCGCGGGCGCGTGCGCGTCCGGCGGGCGCTGCGCGCCGGGGGCGCCGGTGAAGGGCTCGCGGAAGAAGCTGCCGCAGCCGAGGGGTGCGGTGTCGGGGCCGTATGCGGCGAGGTGGAACGCGTCGGGGTCCTCGTCCTCGGCGAACACCGCGGACTCCCGCGGCAACCCGCCCCGCAACACCCCCCACCGCAACGCGAAGATCTCCCCCACGGGCACCACGGCGGTACGGATGGTCGTAGCCATACCCCGACCCTATGCGCCCGCCCCGCCGCCATTCCGCCGGACCCTCAACGCCGTGGCCGTTCGCCTCTGCGGCGGAAGGGGTTGCGGCTCCCCGCCGCCCAGGGCCCCCGGGGTTGCGGCTTCCCGTCGCCCAGGGCCCGCGGGATCGCGGCCGCACGGCCAGCGGAGGCGCGCGCTGTAGGCACGTGCCCCGGGCCGGGCTCGGGGCCGAATTCCGGCCTGCCCTCGCCGCCCGTGCGGAAGACCGGGCCGGAGGCCCGGCTTCGCAGCGGGCGGGGGCGGCGCAGCCGCCACCCTTTCCGCCGCCGCGGCGCGCAGCCACGACGGCGAGGGTCCGGCGGTGTCAGCAGACACCCGCAGTCGGACGTACGGCTCAGAGATCCCCCAGTGGGATGTCCGGGTTGGCGAGGGACTGGGGGTCCACGGAGTGGTTTGAGCGGATCAGGGACTGGATGGGGGCCGTGACGTCCCAGACGTTGCAGTTCAGCCCCGCCAGCACCCGGCCGTCCCGCAGCCAGAACGCGATGAACTCGCGCTTCCCCACGTCACCGCGGCACACCACCTCGTCGTACGAGCCGGGCGGCGCCCAGCCGCTGTACTCGAGGCCGACGTCGTACTGGTCGGAGAAGAAGTACGGCACCCGGTCGTAGCTGACCTCCTGGCCGAGCATCGCGCGGGCGGCCGCGGGGCCGGAGTTGAGGGCGTTCGCCCAGTGCTCGACGCGCAGCCGCGTGCCGAGCAGCGGGTGCTGTACGGCCGCCGCGTCGCCCGCCGCGAAGATCCGCGGGTCCGTCGTACGGAGCGACGAGTCGACGGCGATGCCGCCGCCCGGCCCCTCCGCGAGCGCGAGTCCCGCCGATTCGGCGAGCCCCGTACGGGGCGCGGCGCCGATCGCGGCGAGTACGTCGTGTGCGAGGTGTTCCTCGCCGTCGTCCGTGTGTACGGACCGGACCATTCCGGCGTGGCCCTCGATCTCCGTCAGCCGGGCCCCGAAGTGGAAGCGCACGCCGTGCTCGCTGTGCAGGTCGGCGAAGAGCGTGCCGAGCTCGGGGCCGAGGACGGTGTGCAGCGGGGTGGGTTCCGGTTCGATGACGGTGACCTCCGCGCCGTACGAGCGCGCCGCCGCCGCGACCTCCAGGCCGATCCAGCCGGCTCCGGCGATGACCAGGTGGCCGTTCTCCCGCCCCCGTGCGGCGAGCACGCCGCGCAGCCGGTCGGCGTGCGCGAGCCGCCGCAGGTGGTGTACTCCGGCGAGGCTGGTGCCGGGGATGTCGAGGCGGCGCGGTTCGGCGCCGGTGGCGAGCAGCAGGGTGTCGTAGTGCACGCGGGTGCCGTCGCCGAGGCGTACGGACTGGCCCTCGCGGTCGATGTGCACGGCGGGCTGCCCGAGGTGGAGTTCGATGTCGGCGCTCGCGTACCACGCGGGCTCGTGGACGAAGACGCTGTCGCGCTCGTCGGTCCCGGCGAGATAACCCTTGGAGAGCGGGGGACGCTCGTAGGGGTGGTCGCGTTCGTCACCGATCAGGATGACGCGGCCGCTGAAACCCTCCGCGCGCAGGGTCTCGGCCGCTTTGGCTCCGGCCAGGCCACCGCCGACGATGACGAACGTTCGATGTGCGTCGACCACTTGATGCCTCCTCGCTCAGACGCTGTCCCCCGGCGTTTACCGTTCACAGGGAGCGTCCCGCATCGACTGTGCTGCGGGAAGAGGCAAAGGAGTGGACTGGCGGGACGGCCGGGACACTACGCCCGTAGACCGCCCCCGTGGCGCGGTCACGGCCGTCGGTGGCGGGGACATGACTCCCCCGAAGCCGGTGCCCCCGCCACCGGTCCGATTCTCGTGCTCGCGCGGACGGTTCGCGCCGGTTTCGTGGAGAACGCAAACGGAGGAGAGAATTCCGGGCCGGTGTTCTTACGGTGGAGGTTCGGACGGTGCCACACCGGCCGGCCGCCGGGCCTTCACCGGCAAGGACGTCGCGACGCACAAGGCGTCCGGCGCCCGTTCGTCCGGGGGGACGCCGGCACGTCGGCGGACGTCGGCAGTCGTCGAGAGCGAAGCGGGTGCGCATGCTGCGAATCGAGTTCAGCGGGGAGGAGCTCAGCCGCCTCCGTACCGCCGACGGGCCCGACCCTCTGTGGGAGACCGCGCTCAGCCTCCACCTTCTGCAGCGCCGCCAGGTGCCGCTCGCGTACGAGGGCTGGAAGCGCGAGGTGACCACGGCGCTGCGGCGCGCCGGGCTGGCCCGCGCCGCCGGGGCGCTGACCCGGCTGTGCCCGCACGCGTCGTACTTCCCCGACTTCCTCACCCCCACCTCCGGCCGGTCCGGCTTCGAGAGCGGCCTCGACCTGGTGCTGTCCACGCCGAGGGCCCGGCTCACCGCCGAGCTGGAACGGCTCCACCAGGGCGCGCACGGGCGGCCGCCGCCCGGCGCGCGGCTGCTCGCCGAGGGCGACACCGAGGCGCTGCAGCGGCTGGGGCACGCGCTGCGGCGGTACTACGCGGTGGCCGTACGCCCGTATCTGCCGGTGATCAGCGCGGCGGCCGCCGCCGACCGCTCGTACCGCGCGGAGGCAGTGCTCAGCGAGGGGCCCGCCGGGATGCTGCGGGGCCGCGACAACGGCAGGGTGCCCGCCTGGCGCACGGAGGGCAGCACGCTGTTCGCCCCGTACCCCTTCGAACGGGAGCTGCGGCTCGAGGGCCGCTCGCTGACGCTCGTCCCGTCCTTCTTCTGCGTGCAGAAGCCCGTCGCCTTCGCCGACCCGAGCCTGCCGCCCGTTCTCGTGTACCCGCTGACACCCGCGCCCGGCTGGCTTTCGCCCTCCGCGCGCGCGGAGGGCGATCCGCGGGACGGCGCCGACCGTACGGTGCGCGAAAAGGAAGCGGGC
This sequence comes from Streptomyces armeniacus, assembly GCF_003355155.1. Classification (NCBI taxonomy): domain Bacteria; kingdom Bacillati; phylum Actinomycetota; class Actinomycetes; order Kitasatosporales; family Streptomycetaceae; genus Streptomyces; species Streptomyces armeniacus. The sequence continues at coordinate 4,794,251 of NZ_CP031320.1, forward strand.
AGCGGCGGCAGCGGCGGGCCCGTCGCGCAGCTGATCGGCGCCTCCCGCGCCCAGCTGCTCGACACGCTGGACCGCCCGATGACGACCTCCGAGCTGGCGGCCGCCCTGCGCCTCGCGCTGTCCACCGCCAGCCGGCACACGACGGTGCTGCGCGAGGCCGGGCTGATCAGCTCGCGGCGGCGCGGCAGTGCCGTACTGCACAGCCGTACGCCCCTGGGCGAGGCCCTCCTCAACGGCTCGACGGCGCTGAACGGCCCGACGACACTCAGCGGCCCGACAGCGCTGAACGGGCCGACGACGCTCAACGGCCCGACGGCCGCCTGGTGAGCCGCGCGTGCAGGGAGCGCGCGGAGGCGTCCGTGAGCGAGGCGATCTGGTCGACGAGCACGCGCAGCCGGGCCGTGTCGTCGGACGCGGCGGCGAACAGCGCCCGGAACTGCGGGTCCAGCCCCTCGGGCGCGCGGGCGGTGAGCGCCTCGGCGAGTTCGGTCAGCACGATGCGCTGCTCCGCGCGCAGCCGCTCCTGGTCGGGGCGCTGCATCACGTACCGGTCCGCGACCGCCTTCAGCACCGCGCACTCCAGCCGGGTCTCGTACGGGACGACCAGCTCCGCCGCGTAACGGGTCAGCCGCCCCGTGCCGTACGCCGCGCGCGTGGCGCCCTCCGCGGCCAGGCAGAAGCGGCCGATCAGCTGGCTGGCCGCGTCCTTCAGCCGGGCCTGGGCGAGGGCGGTGCCGTCGTAGCCGTGCGGCCACCACTCCTGTTCCAGCAGCCGGTCGAGCGCGGCGGCCAGCTCCTCCTCGCCGGCGCCGTCGGCGTAGCGTGCGGCGGCGACGGCGAAGATCTCGCGCCGCTCCGGCTCGGCGGCCAGCATGTTCGGGTCCAGGTGGCCGGCGTGCAGCCCGTCCTCGACGTCGTGCACCGAGTACGCCACGTCGTCGGACCAGTCCATGACCTGCGCCTCGAAGCACCGCCGCTCGGGCGGTGCGCCCTGCCGGAACCAGGCGAAGACGGGCACGTCGTCCTCGTACACGCCGAACTTCGGCGAACCGGGGTCGGAGGGGTGACCGCCCAGCGGCCAGGGGTACTTGGTGGCGGCGTCGAGCGCGGCACGCGTGAGGTTGAGGCCGACGCTCACCTGCCCGTCGGGTCCCTCGGGGGCGTCGGGGCCGCCCGTACGGGCCGTGGCGTGCGCGCCGTACGGGCGGTCCCCGCCGTACGCGCCACCGCTCCCCCGCGTCCCGTACGCGAAGCGCTTCGGCTCCAGCCGTGACAGCAGCCGCAGCGACTGCGCGTTCCCCTCGAAGCCGCCGCAGGGCTCGGCGATACGGGCGAGCGCCTGCTCGCCGTTGTGCCCGAACGGCGGGTGCCCGAGGTCGTGCGCGAGGCACGCGGCCTCGACCAGGTCGGGGTCGCAGCCCAGCGCCGCCCCCAACTCCCGCCCCACCTGGGCGCATTCCAGGGAGTGCGTGAGCCGCGTACGCGGGCTCGCGTCCCAGGCGCTCGCGCCGGTGCCGTCCGGCCCCTCCCACGCGGCGGGAACCACCTGCGTCTTGCCCGCGAGGCGGCGCAGCGCGGCGGAGTGCAGGACGCGCGCGCGGTCGCGCTGGAAGGCGGTACGGCCGGGCCGCTTGTCCGGCTCGGGCGCCCAGCGCTCGGTGTCGCCGGGGTCGTAGGCGCCGTGGTCGTATCCGGCGGGGACGTGGTCGTATTCGGCCGGCGCGTGGGCGGAAGGGGCGTGGGCCGAGGGGGCGCGCGCGCCGTGCGGGCCGGGGCTGCTGGGGGTGCCGTCTGCGCCGTGCATGTTCCGACCGTAGCCCCGGCCGTCCCGCGCCGCGGCGGCGGCATCGCTCCGGGGCTCCGCTCACACGGGGAGCGGCGCGCGCCCGCGCGTGCGTACAGCTGCGTCCCGGCCGTACGCCGCCCCCGTACGCGCCACCGCGCCGTCGTACCGGTGCAGCACCAGCCGCGCCAGCGCCGGATGCGCGCCGAGCGGCGCGGCGGCGGGCCACGGCACGGCGTCGGCACAGCGGGCGGCGAAGTGGCCGGGCGCGGTGAAATACGAGGCCAGCGCGGTGTGCCGCCCTCCGCGCGCGCGGAGGGCGGCGGCCGCTTCCGTGATCGTCGGCGCGGCGGCGGAGGCGTACGCGGGCAGCACCGGCACCCCGCCCAGCCGGGCGCTGAGCAGCGCGGCCGTACGGGCGGCGCCGGCGGCCGAGTCCGGGTCGCGCGAGCCGGCGGCGGCGAGCACGACGCCGCCGCGTCCGCGCCCGGCGGCGTCCGGTGTCCAGCCCGTCTCCAGCAGCCGGTCGTGCAGGGCGTGCGCGAGCAGCGGGTGCGGGCCGAGCGGCGGCGCGACGGCGGCGTCGAGGTGCGGGGCGGCGGCGAGGGCGGCCGGCAGGTCGTGCTTGACGTGGTACCCGCGGCCGAGCAGCAGCGGCACGAGTACGGCGCGCCCGCCGGCGGGGAGGGCGGCCAGGGTGTCGGGCAGGAGGGGCTCGTTCAGCTCGATGTGGGCGAGTTCGACGCGCAGGCCGGGGCGGAGCGTCCGTACGAGGGAACGGAGCGCGGTGAGCGTACGCAGCGCCTCGGGGTCGCGGGAGCCGTGCGCGACGGCGACGAGGGTGGGCGTCATGCGGTGAGTCTGGCGAGGCGGGATTGCCGCGCCGTTGCCCCGGGGTCACGGCAGGTTGCGGCGGCCTCACCCGGCACACCGGCGGCGCGGAGAGGGCGTTGGACGGCGGGCGTAACACGGGGGGGACGGCGCACGTAACAGGGACACCGCACGCTGCCCGTATGCCGCAGCCGCCCTCGCCCGCCGCCCGCGACGCAGCCGCCCGCGCCCCGGGAACGGCCGCCGCCCACCGTGCCGCCGGCGGAACCGCCACCGACACCCACTGCCCGTACTGCGCGCTCCAGTGCGGCATGACCCTGCACCCCACGGCGGCGGCCGGCACCGGTGCCGGGGCCGGGCACGGGCCCGGTCCGGAACCCGCGCCGGAGCCGGGCGTCTCCGTCGCCGTCGCCGAACGCCCCGGCTTCCCCGTGAACCGCGGCGCCCTCTGCGGCAAGGGACGCACCGCCCCCGCCGTTCTCGCCTCCCGCACCCGGCTGACCACGCCGCTGATCCGCCGCCCCGACGGCGAACTGGCACCCGCCGGTTGGGACGAGGCCCTGGACCGGATCGCGGAGGGCCTGGCCCGCACCCGCACCGCGTACGGCCCCGACGCGGTCGGCGTCTTCGGCGGCGGCGGGCTGACGAACGAGAAGGCGTACGCGCTCGGCAAGTTCGCCCGCCTCGTGCTCGGCACCTCCCAGATCGACTACAACGGCCGCTTCTGCATGTCCTCGGCCGCCGCCGCCGGCACCGCCGCGTTCGGGCTGGACCGCGGCCTGCCGTTCCCGCTGGCGGACATCCCCCGTACGGGCTGCGTCATCCTCGTCGGCGCCAACCCGGCCGAGACCATGCCGCCCGCCCTGCGCTACTTCACCGAGCTGCGCGAGAACGGCGGCAAGCTCGTCGTGGTCGACCCGCGCCGCACCCGTACCGCCGAACAGGCCGACCTGCACCTCGCGCCCCGCCCCGGTACGGACCTCGCGCTGGCCCTCGGCATGCTGCACCTGGTGGTCGCGGAGGGCAGGGTGGACGAGGAGTTCGTCGCCGCCCGCACGGCCGGCTGGCCCGAGGCGCGCAGCGCCGCGATGGCGCACTGGCCGGAACTCGTCGAACGCATCACCGGCGTGCCGCTGCCCGCGCTGCGCGAGGCGGTCGCGCTGTTCTGCGACGCCCCCGCCTCCATGGTGCTCACCGCGCGCGGCCCGGAGCAGCAGTCCAAGGGCACGGACACGGTGGGCGCCTGGATCAACCTCTGCCTGGCCACCGGCCGCGCGGGCCGCCCGCTGTCCGGCTACGGCGCGCTGACCGGCCAGGGGAACGGGCAGGGCGGCCGCGAACACGGCCAGAAGGCCGACCAGTTGCCCGGCTACCGCAAGCTGACCGACCCCGCCGCCCGCGCCCACGTGGCCGAGGTGTGGGGCGTATCGCCGGACTCGCTGCCGGGGCCGGGACGCAGCGCGTACGAACTCCTCGACGCGCTCGGCGGCGACGTCAGGGCGCTGCTGCTGATGGGGTCCAACCCGGTCGTGTCCGCCCCCCGCGCGGGCCACGTCGAGGAACGCATCCGCTCCCTCGGCTTCCTGGCCGTCGCGGACGTCGTCCTCTCCGACACGGCGCGGCTCGCGGACGTCGTCCTGCCCGTGGCCCAGTGGGCGGAGGAGACGGGCACCACGACAAGCCTGGAGGGCCGCGTCCTGCTGCGCCGCCGCGCGGTGACCCCACCCGCGGGCGTACGTACGGACCTGGAGGTCCTCAACTCCCTTGCGGCGCGCCTCGGCTGGGAGAAGGGCTTCCCGACGGACCCGGAGGAGGTCTTCGACGAGCTGCGCCGCGCGTCGGCGGGCGGCCCCGCGGACTACTCCGGCATCACGTACCGGCGGATCGCGGACGGGGACGGGGTGTTCTGGCCCTGCGCGGAGGGGGCGGCGGCCGGTGCCGAGCCCTCCTCCCGTACCGCCGGGGCGGGCCGTACGGGAGGAGGGTCCGGCACCCCGCGCCTGTTCCTGGACCGGTTCGCCCACCCGGACGGCCGCGCCCGCTTCGCGGCCGTGACGCACCGGCCGGCGGCCGAGGAGCCCGACGCGGACTACCCGGTGCACCTCACCACGGGGCGGGTCCTGGCCCAGTACCAGTCCGGCGCCCAGACCCGCCGCGTCGACGCGCTCAACACCGCCGCACCGGGCCCGTTCGTCCAGCTCCACCCGCAGCTCGCGGAACGCCTGGGCGCCGCGGAGGGCGAACCGCTCGCGGTCACGTCCCGGCGCGGCCGTACGGTCGCGGCCGCCCGCATCTCGCCGGACATCCGGCCGGACACGGTGTTCATGCCGTTCCACTGGCCGGGCGAGGGCCGGGCGAACACGGTCACGAACCCGGCGCTCGACCCGGTCTCCCGCATGCCGGAATTCAAGGTCTGCGCGGTCCGCGTGGAGCGCGTGCCGTAACGGCAGGCGGCGCGCGCCGGCGTGTTCGCGCAACCGGCGGGGCGTGGGGCGCGTCGCTCACGGTGTGGCTGTCGAACTCCGGCGCGCGAGGCGGGCCCTGCGCCGTCTCGTACGCGCCCTGCGCGCACGCTGCCGGCTGCCCCGCACCCGGCGCGGGCAGCGGCGGGCGGTGCGACTGCTCGTGCTCGCCTGCGTGCTCGCGCTGCTGCCCGCGACCTGGCTGCGCGTCAGCACCTCCGACCGGCTGGCCCGCGGCGTCGCCGACGCGCCCTCCGCGCCGGTCGCCGTCGTGTTCGGCGCGGGGCTGTGGGACGGCGAGCCGTCCCCGTACCTCGCGCACCGGCTCGACACGGCCGCCGAGCTGTACGCGCGCGGCAAGGTCCGCGCCGTCCTCGTGACCGGCGACAACAGCACCCGCGCGTACGACGAGCCCGGCGCCATGCGCCGCTACCTCGCCGAGCGCGGCATCCCGCGGCAGCGCATCGTCGCGGACTACGCGGGCTTCGACACCTGGGACTCCTGCGCGCGCGCCGCCCGTATCTTCGGTGTCCGGCACGCGCTGCTCGTCAGCCAGGACTTCCACGTCCGCCGCGCGCTCGCGCTCTGCCAGGCGGCGGGCATCGAGGCGTACGGCGTCCCCGTGCCCGAACCGCGCGACGCGACCGGGTACGCGGGCGGGCTGCGCGAGCTGCCCGGCGCGGTCAAGGCCGCCTTCGACGCGGCGGTGACCCCGGACCCGCGTTTCCTCGGGCCGCGCGAGGACGGGGTGGCTCAGGCGCTCGCGGCGGGCGGTTCCGAGGGGGACTGAGCGGCCGCGTCGGGGGCGGTCTCCTCCGCGACCCAGCGGAGGTAGTCGGCGGAGCCGTGCGTGACGGGCGTCGCGATGATCTCCGGCACGTCGTAGTCGTGCGCCTCCCGCACGTACGCCTCCAGCGCCCCGTACCGTGCCTCGCTCGTCTTGAACAGCACCTGCCACTCGGGGTCGGTCTGTACGGCGTCCTCCCAGCGGTAGACGGAGGTGACGGGTCCGTTGATCTGCGCGCAGGCGGCGACGCGGCGCTCCACGGCGCCGCGCGCGAGCGCTTCCGCGTGCTCGGAACTGCCGGTGGTGGTGAGGACGGTGAGGATGTCGGCCATGCGCCCACCGTAGCGAGGGGCAGCGCCGTACGGGCGCGGTGGACGCACCCGTACGGTGTCCCGGCGCGGGCGCGCCGTACGGGCGCGGGGCACGCGTCCGTTTCGTTCAAGACCGGCTCGTGAGCGAGCCCTTAACGTGCCGGGCATGACACCACGATTCGACTTCGTCGGGATGGTCACCGACGACATGGCCGCCGCCCTCGCCTTCTACCGCCGTCTCGGCCTGGACATCCCCGCCGGGGCCGAGTCCGAGCCGCACGTCGAGGCCACGGTGCCGGGCGGCGTACGGCTCGCCTGGGACACCGTCGAGACCGTCCGCTCCTTCGCCCCGGACTGGCAGCCGCCCGCCGGAGCCGGGCGGGTGAGCCTGGCGTTCCGCTGCGACGACCCCGCCGAGGTGGACGCGGTCTACGCGGACCTCACCACGGCCGGCCACCGCGGCGAGCGCGAGCCCTGGGACGCCTTCTGGGGCCAGCGCTACGCGTCCGTCGTGGACCCTGACGGCAACAGCGTCGACCTCTACGCCCCGCTCACACCACCCGCCTGACGCCGCGGCCGCGCGGCCCTCTCAGCCAGAGCCGGCCCCGGCCGGTCCGGGCCGTGCGGTCGCGCGCCGGTCCCCGGCGTCCAGGAGCATCTGCGCGGCCACGGGTCCCACCGCGCGCCGAGGTCGCCGTGCTGGGGGTCTCCGGTGCGTACGAAGGCGCGGATGCTGTCCGTCATCAGCTCTGACAGGTCGAACAGGTCGCCGTCGTCGCACGGGACGACCCGCGATGGGTCGAACGCCCGGTTGCCTTCGTCGTCTGCGCGAAGGCACCACCGCGAGTGCGGAGCAACTGCGCGAGCACATCTCGGCCCGGGTCGCCTCGTGGTGGCTCCCGGACGAGTTCTTCGTCCTCGACGCACTGCCCACGACGGGAACGGGCAAGCTCTCCAAGGAAGCACTGCGGCGGTCGCTCCGTTCCGCCTGGGACGGCGGCAACCCGACATCGACGAGGTGAAGACCGACGATGAGTGAACACCAGCCGCCCCGCCGGGACATGACGGTCGTGCTCGACGGCCTCTCGTTCCTGGAGTGCCCGCGGTGGCGGGCCGGGAGACTGTGGGTCTCGGACTTCTACACCAACCGGGTCCTCGCGGCCGACGGCCGCGGCCACACCGAAGTGATGGCCGAGGTACCGGGTCAGCCCTCCGGGCTCGGATTCCTGCCCGACGGACGCGCGCTGATCGTCTCCATGCGGGACCGCCGCATCCTGGTGCGCGACGCGGCGGGACACCTGAGCGAGCACGCCGACCTCTCCGGGGAAGTGCCCTCCCTGCTCAACGACATGGTCGTGGACGAGCGGGGACGTGCCTACGTGGGCAACTTCGGTTTCGACCTGATGGGCGGCGAAGCGCTGCGCCCCACCACGATCACCCGCGTCGACCCCGACGGCACGGTGAGACCGGTGGCGGACGAACTCAGCTTCCCCAACGGCATGGTGATCCTGCCCGGCGGCGTGCTGGTCGTCGCCGAGACCTTCGCGGCGCGGCTGACCGCCTACGACATCCGGGAGGACGGCGGCCTGGCCAACCGCCGGGTGTGGGCGCGGTTCGGCGAATCGCCACGGACCACGGACATCGCCACCCTGCTGAGTCGGCTCCAGGCCGGCCCGGACGGCCTCTGCGCCGACGCCGAGGACGCCGTCTGGGTCGCCGACGCGCTGCACGCCCGGCTCGTCCGCGTCCGCGAGGGCGGGGAGATCGCCGACGAGATCCCCACGCCGACAGACGTCTTCGCGTGCATGCTCGGCGGCCCCGACGGTCGCACCCTGTTCGCGTGCGCCGCACCGTCCTTCGCCGAGCACGAGCGCCGCGCGGCCCGCGAGGCGCAACTGCTCGCGTTCCGGGTCGACGTCCCGCACGCCGGTCTGCCCTGATCACGCCGCCGGCCGGGCGCGTACGTCCCGCGCGCGGGCGGGAGTCGGGGGCTCGGCGCGCCCCGGTGCGCGGACGATCAGGCGCGTGAGGGGCACCCCCGCGAGGGACTTGATCTCGCGGGAGAGATGGGCCTGGTCCGCGTAACGGGCGGTCGCCGCCACCGACGCGAACGACTGCCCTTCGCGGGCGAGCCGGAGCGCGTGGCGCATGCGCAGCACGCGGGCCAGCGTCTTCGGTCCGTAACCGAAGACGTCCAGCGCGCGGCGGTGCAGCTGCCGCTCGCTGAGCCCGGCCGCCGCGGCCACGTCGGCGACGCTGCGCCCGCGCCGCAGCGCCTCGGGCACGAGGCGGCTGAGCGGGTCGGCCGGGGCACGCGGCCCGGCCGCCGCCTCGAGCGCGACGCCCGTGTCGGCCGCCTCCGCGACGCGCTCGGCCAGCCGCCGCACCTCGCGTCCGGGCCACAGCGCGTCGAGCGGCACCCGCTGGTCGCGCAGCTCGTGCGCGGGTATGCCGAACACCGCCGGTCCCGTGCCGGGCGCGAACCGCAGCCCCGTCAGCCGTATGCCGGCGAACACCGGCGTCAGATGCGCCCTGGTGTCCGGGCCCGCGACGAGGAAGCCGCCGTCTCCCCCGCCGGGCGCGGCGTCGTACCAGATCAGGTCCATGCATCCGTCGGGCAGCACCCGCGTGCCCCCGGCGCCGGACCCGGTCCCCGCACTGCCCGTACGGGACCAGAGGACGGCGCCGCCACCGAGCCGTGACGGCCGTTCTCCGTACATGGCTCCAGCATGCCGGACGCCACTGACAACGCCCCTCACAGACCGACAGGCAGCGGGACCGCGGCAGCTCACAGCGGGCCCGGCGGGTGGCTGAGGGCAGCGTTGCCGCCGGGAAACAGGGGGGAACCCGCCGGGTAACAGCCCCGGCGCAGGCTGCCGTCATGACCTCGGAGAAGCGCGTAGTGGTGATCGGCGGCGGGATGGCGGCCGCCCGGTTCACGGCGCGGCTGCCCGCGGCGGACGGCCGGTTCGCGGTGACCGTGATCGGCGAGGAGCCGCACCCCGCGTACAACAGGGTGCTGCTCGCCGACGTACTCGCCGGGCGGTACGCCCCCGAGGTGACCGCGCTGCCCGAGGCGCCGCACGTGCACAGGCTGCGCGGCGTACGGGCGGTGCGCGTGGACCGGGGCTCGCGGACGGTGCTGTGTGACGACGGTTCCGCCGTGCCGTACGACGCGCTGGTCCTCGCCACCGGCTCCAACCCCGTACTGCCGCCGCTGCGCGGTCTGTTCGGCGCCGGCCCCGCGCACCGCGGGCTGCCGGACCGCGAACTGCCGCGCGGCGTACGGGCCTTCCGCACCATGGACGACTGCCTGGCGCTCGCGTCGGCCGTACGGGACGGCACGCGCGCCGTCGTCATCGGCGGCGGGCTGCTCGGTGTGTCGGCCGCCCGTGCGCTCGCGCTGCGCGGCGCCCGCGTGGTCCTGGCGCACCAGGGCGAACACCTGCTGGACCGGCAGCTCGACCCCGGCGCGTCGGCGCTGCTCCGCCGCCACCTGGAGGACCTGGGCGTCGAGGTGCACACGGAGTGCCGGGTACGCGGGCTGCGCACGGAGGCGGACACGGGCACCCGCACAGGGACCGGGACCGGGACCGGGACCGGCCACCGTACGGTGCGCGCCGTCGAGTTCGCGGACGGCTACGCGCTCGGCTGCGAACTGGCCGTGCTGGCCTGCGGCGTACGCCCGCGGACCGGCCTGGCGCGTGCCGCCGGGCTGGACGTGGCGCGGGGCGTGGTCGTGGACGACCGGCTGCGCACCAGCGACCCGCGTGTCCACGCGATCGGCGACTGCGCCGAGCACGACGGGGTGCTGTACGGACTCGCGGGCGCGGCCCAGGAGCAGGCGGACTCGCTGGCCGCCGTACTCGCGGCGGAGGCGGCCGGAGCTACGGGAACGGCGGGAACGGCAGAAACGGACGCGCCGCACCGTACGGACACCGCGCCGCACCGTACGGACACCGCGCCGCCCCGTACGGACACCGCGCCGCCCCGCTACGCCGGCACCCGCGCCCTCACCCGCCTCACCCTCGCCGCGAACACCGCGAACACCGCGAACACTGACCGCCCCGAACACCCCCTCGACATCGCCGCGTTCGGCGAGACCGTGCCGCGCCCGGACGACGACGTCGTCCACCTCACCGACGCCACGCGCAGCGTCTACCGCAAGGTCGTCGTCCGCGGCGACCGCCTCGTCGGCGGCATCCTCCTCGGCGACCTCGGCAGCGTCGGCGCGCTCGCCCGCACCTGGGAGGGCGACGAACCGCTGCCCTCCGCACCACTGCTCCACCTGCTCACCAACGACGGAGGCCACTGACGTGACTGCCCCTGAGACGCCTGAGACACCTGCGACCCCCGAGATGCCCTCCCCCGCCGGCGCCGCGCCAACGATCGTGCTGGTCGGCCACGGCATGGTCGGCCAGCGCTTCCTCGAGGCCCTCGCCTCCCGCGGGGTCACCGGGCGGGCGCGCGTGGTGGTGCTGTGCGAGGAGTCGCGGCCGGCGTACGACAGGGTGCGGCTCACCTCGTACTTCTCCGGTACGACACCCGGCGAACTGTCCCTCTCCGACGACGGTTTCATGGCGCGGCACGGAATCGAGCTGTACGTCGGCGACCCGGCCGTCTCCGTCGACCGCGCCGCGCGCGCGGTGACGTCCCGGACGGGGCGCACTTTCACGTACGACACGCTAGTGCTGGCCACCGGCTCGTACCCGTTCGTGCCGCCCGTTCCGGGCAAGGACAGCGAGGGCTGCTTCGTCTACCGCACGGTGGACGATCTGCTCGCCATCGAGGCGTACGCGCGGACGGCGCGCACGGGCGTCGTCGTCGGCGGCGGGCTGCTCGGGCTGGAGGCGGCGGGCGCGCTGCAGGGGCTGGGGCTGGACACGCACGTCGTGGAGTTCAGCCCGCGGCTGATGGCGCTCCAGGTGGACGAGGGCGGCGGCGCGGCGCTGCGGCGCCGTATCGAGTCGATGGACATCACGGTGCACACGGGCGTCGGCGGCGAGGAGATCACCGCGGACGAGCGGGGCGCGGTGCGGGCGCTGCGGCTGTCGGACGGTTCGGAGGTGGAGACGGACCTGGTGATCTTCTCGGCGGGCGTACGGCCGCGGGACGGGCTCGCGCGGGACGCGGGCCTGGAGACGGGCGAGCGCGGCGGCGTCGTCGTGGACGAGCAGTGCCGTACGGGCGACCCGGACGTGTACGCCATCGGCGAGTGCGCGCGGGCGGCGGACGGCCTGGTCTACGGGCTCGTCGCGCCCGGCTACGAGATGGCCGAGACCGCCGCCGGCGCCCTCGCCGCGGAGCCCGCGTACAGCGCCACCGCCCCCGCCCCCGAAGCACCCGTGTCAGCGGCAGCCGCCGCGCCCGCCTTCACCGGCGCCGACACCTCCACCAAGCTGAAGCTCCTCGGCGTCGACGTCGCCTCCTTCGGCGACGCGCACGGCGCAGCCGACGGCGCACTCGACGTCGTGTACGCGGACTCCCGCGCGGGCGTGTACAAGAAGCTCGTCGTCGCCCCCGACGGCACCCTCCTCGGCGGTGTCCTCGTCGGCGACGCGGAGGCGTACGGCACCCTGCGCGCGCTCACCGGCTCGAAGCCGCCCGCGCCGCCCGAGTCGCTGGTCCTGCCCGCCGGCGCGGGCGCGCCCGCCGCGCTCGGCCCGTCGGCGCTCCCCGACGAGGCGGTGATCTGCAACTGCCACAACGTCGACAAGGGCGCCGTCCGCGCCGCCGTCAGCGAGCACGGGTGCACCGATCTGCCCGCCGTGAAGAAGTGCACCAAGGCGGGCACCGGCTGCGGGAGTTGCGTGAAGGTGCTGGGGCAGCTCGTCGACGCCGAGCTGGAGGCGGGCGGCATCGAGGTCGACAAGGGGCTGTGCGGCTGCTTCGCGTACACGCGTGCCGAGCTGTACGAGATCGTCCGTACGCTCCGCCTGACCACCTTCGCCGGGCTCCTCGACTCACACGGCCGCGAGGAGGCACGGCACGGCGACGGCTGCGAGATCTGCAAGCCCGCCGTCGCCTCCGTGATCGCCTCGCTCGCCCCGGCCATCGGCGCCGGCGGACACGTGCTGGACGGCGAACAGGCCGCCCTCCAGGACACCAACGACCACTTCCTCGCCAACCTGCAGCGGAACGGCTCGTACTCCATCGTGCCGCGCGTGCCCGGCGGCGAGATCACGCCGGCGAAGCTGATCGTCATCGGCGAGGTGGCCCGTGACTTCGGGCTCTACACGAAGATCACCGGCGGCCAGCGCATCGACCTGTTCGGCGCCCGCGTGGACCAGCTGCCGGCGATCTGGGCGCGGCTGGTGGACGCGGGCTTCGAGTCGGGGCACGCGTACGGCAAGGCGCTGCGCACCGTGAAGTCGTGCGTCGGGCAGACGTGGTGCCGCTACGGCGTGCAGGACAGCGTACGGATGGCCATCGACCTGGAGCTGCGCTACCGCGGCCTGCGCGCCCCGCACAAGCTGAAGTCCGCGGTGTCGGGCTGCGCGCGGGAGTGCGCGGAGGCCATGGGCAAGGACTTCGGGGTTCTCGCCACGGCGAGCGGCTGGAACCTGTACGTGGGCGGCAACGGCGGCGCCACCCCGCGGCACGCGGACCTGCTCGCGCAGGACCTGTCGGACGCGGAGCTGGTGCGGCTGATCGACCGGTTCCTGATGTTCTACATCCGCACCGCCGACCGCCTCGAGCGCACCTCCGCCTGGCTGGAGCGGATCGAGGGCGGGCTGGAGCACGTACGGGACGTGGTGGTGCACGACTCGCTGGGGATCTGCGCCGAACTGGAGTCGCTGCTGGCGGCGCACGTCGCCGGGTACCGCGACGAGTGGGCCGAGACGCTGGCCGATCCGGAGCGGCTGCGGCGCTTCGTGTCGTTCGTGAACGCGCCCGGCGCGCCCGATCCGTCGGTGCGGTTCGTGGAGGAACGCGAACAGATAAAGCCCGATCTGACCATTTTGTCCGGACCGGACCTTCCCGTCCGCACCCTCGAAGGGACCACCGCCCGATGACGCCCACGACCACCGCCGCCGCGCCTGCCCCAGCCGTCGCTCCCGCTCCTGCCGCTCCTGCCGCTCCTGCCGCTCCTCCCGTCGTACGTCTCCGGGTGCGGGCCGGCGGGCACTGGCACGCCGTCTGCGACGACGCCGAGCTCACCGCGGGACGCGGTGTCGCGGCGCTGCTGCCCGGCGGCAGCCAGGTCGCGCTGTTCAAGGACCGCGCGGGCCGCACGTACGCGATCGGCAACCGCGACCCGTTCACCGGCGCGTACGTCCTCTCCCGCGGCCTGCTGGGCTCCGCGGACGGCCGCCCGTTCGTCGCGTCGCCGCTGCTCAAGCAGCGCTTCGACCTGGCCACCGGGCGCTGTCTGGACGACGACTCGGTGTCCGTGCCGTCCTACCCGGTCGAGGCCGACCCGCCCGCCGCCTGAACCGCCGCCCCCTCCGGCCGCCGGAGGTCGCCCAGTGGGGGCAGGCATCGCGTGGCTGCCAGTGGGCGGGGGGGCAGGGCGGGTAGCACGGGGAGACGTACGGCGCGTCGTAGTAGTCCGCGTTCGCGAACGCCCGCCACGTCGAGTACACGACGAAGGCGAGCAGCCCCAGCGCGGTCGCCGCCGGCGCCAGCCACCACCGGTCGACGCGCAGGCGACAACCGACAGTCACCGCGTGGCGGGCGTCAGGGGCGAGTGATGGAAAGAAGGGACAGCTCCGGGGCGGGGCGGGTGGAGGAGGCGGATTCATTGGTACAGGCCGGTGGCACTTCGGAGGGGCCGTTGACCTGGCGCGGAGTGACCGCCACGCTGCTGTTCGTTACTCGCCGGTCGGGGCCTCGCGCCCCGTTCTTCGCGCTCGCCCCCCAAGGAGCTCACATGAAGAGACGCATAGCCCGACTCCTCCTCTCCATTGTCATGATCACAGGCGGTCTGTTCGCCGGGTCCCTCGCCGTCGCCGGGCCCGCGCAGGCCGACGGGTGCTACAGCTGGGGCCGTACCCTCTCCGAGGGCAGCTCCGGCGAGGACGTCAGGCAGTTGCAGATACGGGTGTCGGGCTACCCCGGCTCCGGCAGTGTGCTGGCCATCGACGGCGAGTACGGTCCCGCCACCAAGGCCGCGGTGACCCGCTTCCAGCGGGCGTACGGGCTGGCGGCCGACGGTGTCGCCGGGCAGAACACGTTCGGGAAGATCTACGCGTTGCAGGACAACGACTGCACGCCCATCCACTTCACCTACTCCGAGCTGAACGGCTGCAACAGCAGCTGGTCCGGCGGCGCCGTGTCGGCCGCGCAGGCCAAGGCGAACGCGCTGCGCTCGATGTGGAAGCTCGAGGCCATGCGGCACGCGCTCGGCGACAAGCCGATCCGGGTCACCAGCGGCTTCCGTTCGCACGCGTGCAACGACGCGGTCGGCGGCGCGTCCAACAGCCGTCATCTGTACGGCGACGGCGTGGACTTGGGCGCCGGCTCGCACTCGCTGTGCACGATGGCCAAGCAGGCCCGGAACCACGGCTTCCGTGGCATCCTCGGCCCCGGCTACCCCGGGCACAACGACCACACGCATGTGGACCACCGCTCGTCGCGCTACTGGTCCGCCCCCTCCTGCGGCATCTGAGCCCGCACCGCACGCATCCGTGACGGGACACCCGCAACACCCGTAGCGGCACACGACGGCGCCCCCGCGCAGCAGCACGGGGGCGCCGTCCGGCCGTGTGGCGCCGGCACTCCGGCGGACGCCTGCGAGTTCGCGTACGTGTTCACGCGTACGTGTTCATGCGCACGACGCGTACGACGCGTACGGAACCGTCAGTCGTCGCCCTTCTGGGAGCCGAGCGTCAGGTCGGCGGTCTGCTCCTTGCCGTCCCGCTCGTACGTCACCTTCACCGTCTCGCCCGGCTTGTGCGCCCAGATCGTCGCGATCAGGGTCGGGCCGCTGTCGATGGCACGGTCGTTGAACTTGGTGATGGTGTCGCCGGGCTTCAGGCCCGCCTTGTCGGCCGGGCCGCCCTTCGTGACCGGTTCGGCGCCGCTGGTGCCCTCGTCGATGATGGTGGCGCCGCCGGCCTTCTCGCCCATGCCCACGCGTACGCCGATCACCGGGTAGACCGGCACGCCGGTGTCGATGAGCTGCGTCGCGACGCGCTTCGCCTGGTTGACCGGGATGGCGAAGCCCAGCCCGATGCTGCCGGACTGGCCCTGGCCCATGCCGCCGTCGCTGCCGCGGATCGCGGAGTTGACGCCGATGACGGCGCCGGAGGCGTTGAGCAGCGGGCCGCCGGAGTTGCCGGGGTTGATGGAGGCGTCGGTCTGCAGGGCGTTCATGTACGAGGCGTCCGCGCCCTGTCCGTCGCTGGACGCGACCGGGCGGTCCTGCGCGCTGACGATGCCGGTGGTGACGGTGCCGGACAGGCCGAACGGCGCGCCGATCGCGATGGTCGCGTCGCCCACCTTCATCTTCTCGGAGTTGCCCAGGGGCAGCGGGGCCAGCTCGCGGTCGCCCGCGTCCTTGAGCTTGATGACCGCGATGTCGTAGCCCTTGGCGTTGCCGACGACCTCCGCGTCGTACGACTTGCCGTCGGAGAAGGTGGCGGTCAGCTTGCCGCCACCGCCGCCGGCGGCGCCTGCGACCACGTGGTTGTTGGTCAGGATGTGGCCCTGCTCGTCGAAGACGAAGCCGGTGCCGGTGGCGCCCTGGCCGCCAGCGGTCTCGATCGTCACGACGCTGGGCAGCGCCTTGTCCGCGATGCCCGCGACCGACTTGGGGGAGCGGTTGAGCGCCTTGGAGCCGGCGTCGGCGTCCGACGAGACGGTGGTGGAACCGGACGAGTCGTCGTCCGCCGCCCAGAAGCCGATACCGCCGCCGATGCCACCCGCGACGAGGGCCGCCACGATGACGGCGGCGATCAGCGCGCCGGGCCCGCGACGGCGGCCGCCGCCGGGGGGCGGTGGGGGCGGCGCGTTCCACGGGTTCTGCGGGTTCTGCGGGCCGCCGGGGCCCGCGCCGTGTCCGGCCTGGCCGCCGTGCCCGGCACCGCCGTCGCCAGGACCGCCGTAACCGCCGCCGGGCGGGGGCGGCGGCGCACCCGCGCCGGAGTAGCCGCCGCCGGTGCCCCACTGGCGGCCCTCGGGAGGTTCGGCCGCGGTCGCCGTGGGCGTGTCGGCCATGCCGCTCGCGGCGGGCGGCGGCTGGTGCGGTGCGGGCGGCGGCTCCGGGTCGACGCGCCGCAGCCCGGTCGTGGCGTGGTCGCCCGCACCGGTGCCCCCGCCGGAGCCCGTGCCCGCCGCGGCTCCGCCGGAACCCGCGTCGACGCGCGGCAGGTTCGCGGTCGGCGCCTCGCCGCCCGGCGGCGGTGCGGCGCCCGCGGCGGCGTGGCCGACCGGCGGCAGCACGGCGGTGTCCTCGGCCCCGCCGGCCGACGCGGGCGGCGGCGGTGCGTCCCGTACGGCGTCACGCGGCTCGTCCCGTACGCCGTCGCGCGGCCCGCCGAATGCCGACGCGACCGCCTCGTGCGCGTCCCGCCCCGCGTACGGGTCGGGGTCGCGGTCGCGGTCCCCGCCACCGCCCGACGCCGGTTCGGCCAGCGCGAAGTCACCGTCTTCCTGCGACGCGGCTGCCGAGCTCTCCGGCGACGACGACGGGTGATCGTCCGGAGTGGGACCGGGCGTCGCGTCTCCCTGTGTGGGGTGAGGACCCGCCGCAGGCGTGACGGCCGGGCCCTCGTTCTCGGTGCTCACAGCTATCTCCTCAGGTACACGACATCGCAGAACGGACGTGCATGTCTTCGGGTTGTGTCATCAGCATTTCCCATGGTCCGTCAGAGGGGCGTAAATCACGGCGCCCCTACGGACAGCAAACCTTTACTCCGGGCAATTCAGACGCGTTCGCAGTACCCGTCTCCGCTCCGGTCACCCCACCGGTGGCACGATAACCCGGTGAACCGCGAGACCCGCCCCGGACCGCAGCCCCTCGGCGCCCGCCCGCCCGCGGGCATCGCCGTCGTGGCGCACCGCGGCGCCTCCGGTGACGTGCCCGAACACACCCTCGCCGCGTACCGCAAGGCCATCGAGGACGGCGCCGACGCGCTCGAGTGCGACGTACGGCTCACCGCCGACGGCCACCTCGTGTGCGTACACGACCGCCGCGTCAACCGCACCTCCAACGGCCGCGGCGCCGTCTCCGCGCTGGAACTCGCCGAGCTGGCGGAGCTCGACTTCGGCTCCTGGAAGGCGGGGCAGGGCGTGCAGCACGGCAAGGACCCGTACGAGTCGCCCGACAGCGAGGACTCCGAACGCACCTCCGTGCTCACACTGGAACGCCTGCTGCAGCTCGTCGCCGACGCCGAACGGCCGGTGGGGCTGGCGATCGAGACGAAGCACCCGACCCGTTGGGCGGGGCAGGTCGAGGAGCGGCTGCTGCAGCTGCTGGACCACTACCGGCTGCGCACACCCGTACGCATCATGAGCTTCTCCGCGCGCTCACTGCACCGCGTCCAGGCGGCGGCGCCGCAACTGCCCACCGTCTACCTGATGCAGCTCCTCCTGCCGCGGCTGCGGGACGGGCGGCTGCCGCCGGACGTACGGATCGCGGGGCCGAGCATCCGCATCCTGCGCGCGCATCCCGAGTACGTGGAACGCGCGCACCGCGCCGGGCACGAGGTGCACGTGTGGACGGTGGACGCGCCGGCGGACGTCGACCTGTGCGCGCGGCTCGGCGTGGACGCCGTGATCACCAACCGGCCGCAGCGCGTACGGGAGCAGCTGGCCGCCTGGCGGCCCGGGCGCTGACGCCGTCCGACCGCCGAGCGGTTACGCCCGTTCCGCCCCGACTGTCGCCCGTGCTGTTCGACCGGACGAACGGGGCGTGGTGCGGCGCACTCGCTCCGTATTCGATTGTCACGAATGCGTCAAGAGAACATGCATGGCCGGTTTCCTGCCCAGTCCCCCGGGGCATTCATGTTCTTGGCGTGGGGCAAAGGAGGTCTCGGGGGTGGCGTTGGTGGTGGCACAGGAGGTGCCTGCTTCGTCGACCATGGCCGTGCCCCATGGTCCGGCCGGCGTCGGTGCGGCACGCCGCAGGATGCGCGAGGAACTCCTCGCCGGCGGTGCGCCCGACGCGATCGTGGACGACGCCGTGCTCATCCTTTCCGAGCTGCTCAGCAACGCGTGCCGGCACGCGCGCCCGCTCGGCCCGGACGACTCCGAGGAGTTCGTACGGGCGGCGTGGCACCGCGACGTGACCGGCGAGTTGACGATTTCCGTCACCGACGGCGGCGGCCCGACCCGGCCCCGTGCGTCCACTCCGTCCGTCACGGCGCGCGGCGGCCGCGGGCTGGCGATCATCACGTCGCTCGCGAGCGACTGGGGCGTCGACGAGTGCGGGGAAGCGGACGGTTCCGTCGCGTCCGGCGGCCCCGGGCGCCGTACGGTCGCGGGCGCGCACGCGGGTGCGCGGCGGCGCGAGGGCGGCGACCGTACGGGAACCCGCAGCGGCGGTACAACGCCGAACGGCAGCGTCCAGAACGGCGTCCAGAACGGCGTCCGGAACGGGGCCGCGCACAACGGCGCCACCCTCAACGGCAGCGCGCCGCACGCCGCCCAGGGCGGCGGATTCGGCCATGGTGCGGGCGCGCCCGAGGAACCGGGCGTGACCGTCTGGGCCGTGCTGACGCCCGGCGAGCGGCTGGGCGGCGCGTACGCGGGACTGGATCTCGCCGAGCTCGACGAGCCGGCGTAACGGCGGGCGGAGACCGGTTAGGCTCGCGGCGCAAGCATCGACCGCAGACCGCCGCACCGGCGTCCGCCAGACCGGGAGTACCGCACGCCATGGCCAAGAAGCGCCGCCCCCAGACGAAGGCCAGCACACCGCAGCGGACGGACGGTGACATTCCCGTAGTCGGCGCACGTGAGCCGTGCCCCTGCGGCTCCGGCCGCCGGTACAAGGCATGCCACGGCCGGGCCGCCGCGCACGCCGTGACGGAGCTGGTGCACCGGCCCTTCGAGGGCCTGCCCGGCGAGGTCGACTGGGTCGCGATGCGCGAGCTGGTGCCCGCCGCGACCGCCGAACTCACGCTCAAGGGCGGGCTGCCCGCCGACGTGCCCGCCGTACGGCTCGCCACCGTGCTCCCGATGGCCTGGCCCGCGCTGCGCCGCGACAACGGCGAGGTCCTCATCGGGCTGCAGAACGACACGTCGTCCGGCGACATCAGCCGCGACCTCGCCGACGTGCTGCAGCGCGCCCTCACCGCCGAGCCGGGCAATCCGGTCGGCGCCGAGCGCCCGGACCCCGAGGGGCCGCGACTGCAGGAACTGCTCGATCCGGACGCGGAGTTCGTGCCGGAGGTGCACGAGGGCTTCGAGTTCTGGCTGGACGACGCCGAGAAGGCCACGGGTGAGGTCGCGGCCTCTCTCGAACGCGCAAATTCCGCCGCGATCCCGACTGCTCGCCTCTCCGGCGTGGAAGGGGCGTACTGGTGCGAAACGCCCGACAAGAATCACCTGCGGTGGGTGATGGCGCACCCCGAGGAGAAGCTCCTCGACGCGCTGGCGCGGCTCCACGCCGCCGGCGAGTCGGCACTCGGGGCCGACACGCGGCTCGTGGGCTCGTTCCGCGCGCACGGGCTGACGGTTCCGGTCTGGGATCTGCCGACCACAATGACCTCGGCGGACTGCGAGCAGCCCGCGAAGTCCTTCGCCGGACGGCTGGCGGAGGCGCTGGCCGTCGAGACGCCGCTCACCGCCGACGAGCGGCGTGCGCGCAGCGGGCTCACCAACCGGCAGGTGACGCTCAGCTGAGCGGCCCGTAACGGCTGTGCGGAGAAACTGTGACCGTGACTCGGGTCACAGTCGGCTGCCACAGAGGCGTACTCGCAGGTAAGTCGGCGTCCGGATCTGGGCGATCGAATTTGCTAAAAGCCGATCTCTTGTTACCGTTCTAAGTGCCCGGTCGCTGGTGCATCCCCCGTCGCCAGCGACCGGGCTTTTGCATGCCCGGATCCGGAAGCCCTTTCCAGGGTTCCGGTTAACTCGCCGCCAGGCGCGGGGAGTTGCTCCCGGCGCGCAGCAGGAGCCGGTCGCCGCTGAGCGAGGCGAACTCCGCCACCGCGCTATATACCTGCTCCGGGCTCCGGTCAACTCCGTCGGCGGCCCGCGCCGTCACCGCAGCCGCGTCGCGCGGTGTCTCGCACAGGCCCGGCCGCGCCGCGGCCTCCACCACACAACTGACGCGCACCGTACGGCCGTCGGGCCCCAGCAGGGACAGCACGGCGCGGACGCGCTCACCGGACGTGTTGTGGTGATACGTACGGGCCCAGGTGCGGCCGTTCTCCTCCAGCACGCAGGTCTGCGCCTGGAGGCCGCCGGGCGAGGTGAGTTCGGGCCCGCAGGAGGCGGTGAGGCGGCCGTGCCCGGAGCTGTCCGGCACGGCGGGTGCGGCAGGTGCGGCGGGTGCGGTGGCGCCGACGGGGCGGCCGCGGTCCGTGTCACGTGCGCCGCCGGAGCTGCCCGCCTCGTCGCGTACGGACGGCCGCGCGGGCGACGCCGGCGGGCCCGGCGACGCGCGCGGCCCGGAGGGCGACGCCGCGGACGGGGCCGAGAGGCGCGTCGCGGACGGCGGCACGGACGTCATCCGCGAACCGGCCGAGCCCGGCCCGGAGGTGTCCGCCGTCGCCACCGCCAGCGGCAGCGCGGCGGCCAGCGCGACCGTACTGGCGAGTGCGGCGGTACGGAGGCGCGAGGCACGCTGCTGCTGCGGCTGTGACATGACGGGACCCACTCGCAACTCGCTGGGGATGAAGGGACGGAGAGGGCGGCTGGGAGGGCGGCCACCGGAACGGATGGCGGCCGCGGTCGGCGGCCTGTGCGCCGAACATACCGGTGCCGGGAGCACGTCCCGGTGCTCCGACCGCCCGTTTCCCGTACTTACCGGATCAGCTACAACCCGTACGGGTGAACGCCCTTGCGTCCAGGGCGACTCGGCGCCAGAGGGCGACGGTCCGGCCCCACCCGACCGTACGGCGCACCCGCACCACCCGGCCGTACGGCGACCCCCGCACCACCCGACCGTACGGCGCACCCGTACGCGCGGGCGCCCTCCGTACGGACGCGCGGACGCCTCCGTACGCACGTGCTCCGTACGGAGGCGCCGGTGAGATACGTACGGTGTCAGTACGCCAGCGTGCTGCCCGGGTCCGGGACCGTGGCGCTCGTCTCGACGAGGACGTCCAGGAGCGTCTCCATGCGCGGCAGCCACGGCGCACCGCAGCCGCGCTCGACCAACGGCTCGCGCTCCCAGCGGATCTGGCCGTGCCCGGTCTGCCCGGGCGGCAGCGCGACGTACCCGCCGCCGCTGTGGAAGCGGAGCGAACTGGGCACCGAGCCGTGGGCGTAGAGGAGCTCGCCGAGCTCCTCGAAGCCGTACGGCGCCACGAGCAGTGTCCAGCGCGTCGGCGTGGCCGCGACCGGCCCGACGCGTACGCCGCACGCGTCGAACTCCGCCAGCGCACGCGCCCCGGCGACGGCCGGCAGGCTCAGCGCGCAGGGCGCGCGGCCGCCGTCGACGGGCGCGCCGGTGGCCAGGATCAGTGAGGCGTACGGCTGCCGCGTCCACCACCAGCTGACCATGCGGGGGTCGGTGGTGGCGGCCAGAAGTACGGGGTCGGAGGGGTGCGCGCCGGGCACTGCGCAGCCCGGATCGCCGCAGGAGCAGGCCAGCGCGGGCTGGTCGCCTCCGCACGTCGCGCCCGGCAGGACAGGCCACTGCCACTGGGTCGCGCAAGTGAGCGCTGCGTTCCGCAGCGATGACAGGGTCATGCGTCGCCTTCCGAGGATCTCGCGCATGAGCGCTCGTTCCTTTCCCGTAAACGCCAATGATCTTCTCGTTCGGAGATCGTCTAGCCCATCACACCACGTGGATCACGAGTCACTGTGCGTACAAAGCACTGCATCATGCCGCTCGACGAGCGTGGTACCTGGCGGGGGGTAGCGCGAAGCTGGCGCTTCCTCTTGGTGCTCCCCGCCAATTCGGGGGTGGGGCGCGGCCGTCGCGGAGTAAGACGCGCGGATTTCCTAGAGGGTTCCGTACCCGCGCCGGCCGAGGTGACTCTCCATCCCGTCGCACGACCACCGCCCCGGGAGGGACGTTGGCACGCGTTGGGCTTCGTGCGTTGTGTGTCGTGCGAAACCAGTCGATCGCAAATGCCATGACCCAGGGGCGTTTTTCGGCCAACTTCGCAGTGTCACGGCCTCTCAGCCCGATGACAACGACGTCACACAGACACCGGCAATCCCATAGGGACAATGCTGGACATCGTGTCATCGGGGCGTGTACATCTGGATGCATTAATAGCGGAGCAGCATGACATGGGGGTTTGCGATGCTATTGAGAAGTGTGAACACCGGTGAGAGCCGCCGCCCATGAGCGCCCCTCGCACCCCGAATGTGGCTGGAATCAGCCCGACGCTCCCCCCGCCCCAGCAGACTGCGCCCGTCGACCAGCTCGCCGCCGTCCAGGACAGGCTCGCCGGCTGGATCTCCGACCTCACCACTCTCCACGACCTCACCGAGCGGCTCGCCCGCACGACCAGCATCGATGACGCGATGCACGAGCTGCTGGGCGCGGGCGCCGCGCTCGTCGGCGCCCGGCGCGGTCTGATGGCGCTCGCGCCGGCGGACGGTCGCGGCCCCGAGCGGACGGTCGGACTGGGTCTCGGCCCTGCTGATCTTGGCCAGATCGAGACCGTCCCGCGCACCTCCACCTCGTATACGCGCCTCCTCGACGGACTCGCGCCCGCGAACACCTCAAACACTGCAAGCACCGCGAAGTCCGCCCCCTCCGCCGCCAACGGCGACAGCGGAGGCGGAAGCGGCATCAGCGGTGGCGGCAGCGGCGCGGAAGACGGCGCGAACGGGAGTACGGGTGCCGGCGCGTCCGGTGATACGGGCTCCGGCGCACGCTCCGGTATCGCGCACCCCGACATCGCCACCGACCTCAGCCTCGACCCCCGCCACCGCGAGGTCGCCGCCCGGCTCGGCTTCGGCGCCAGCTACGCGGTCCCGGTCACCGCGCACGACGGCACCCGTGTCGGCGCCGCCGTCTGGCTCTACGACGAGCCCGCCGAGCCCAACGCCCGCCAGCGCCACCTGCTCGACCTCTACGTCCGCTGCGCCAGCGAACTCCTCGCCCGCCACCTCGAGCTCACCCGCGCCCGCGCGGACGTCGCCGCCGTACGCGAGGAGCTGCTGCCCAGCAGGCTGCCGCGGGTGCCGGGGGTGCGGCTGGCCGTACGGCACCGTACGGGGCCACGCGGCGGCGGCGACTGGTACGACGCGCTGCCGCTGCCCGAGGGCGCGCTGGGGCTGGCCGTCGGCGGGGTGACCGGCAGCGGGCCCGGCGTGATGGCGGCAACGGGGCGTCTGCGCGCCGCTCTACGCGCGTATGCGGTGATGGAAGGCGAGGATCCGGTCGCGGTCCTGTCCGATCTGGAGCTGCTGCTGCGGCTGACGGAGCCGGCGCGGTCGGCGACGGCCCTCTTCGGGTACGCGGAGCCGGCCACGCGCCGCGTGGTGATCGCGGGCGCCGGGCACTGCCCGCCGCTGATCACGGGGCCGTGGCGCACGGAGTACGCCGAGACGACGCTGTCCGCGCCGCTGGGCATGCTCGCCTGCTGGGAGGCGCCAAGCATCGAGCTGACGCTGCGGCAGGGCGAGACGCTGCTGCTGTACAGCGACGGGTTGCTGCACCGTACGGGCGAGCAGACCGACCGCGCCTTCGCCCGGCTGCAGGCGGCGGCGATCGCCGCGCCGGCCGATGTACGGGAGGACCCGGACGCGCTGGCCGACCACGTGCTGCACACGGTGCTGCCGGACGGGCGGGACCGGGCGGACGATCCGGAGGACGTCGTCCTGCTGGCCGCGCGCTTCGGCTGAGCGGCCGGACCCGTCGGGCGGTCCCAGGACCGTCGGGCGGCCGCGCCGTCGGGCAGCCGCGCCGTCGGGCAGCCGCGCCGTCCGGCCGCCGACAGGCGCTGACATAAACGTCACAGGTTTTCGCTCCTGTACAGCCGCGCTCCCCGCCATACGATGGAAGACGGCCCGGCACCGGTACGAGGAGGAGACGTGACAGACGCCGCCGCAGAGCAGCCGCCCCAGTCGCCAGAGTCTGCGGAGCAGACGGAAACGGCACAGCAGGCCCAGCCGGCAGCGCCGGTGCAGCAGCGGAAGAACGGTGTGTACGCGGACGTGTCCAACGAGCTTGCCGCCAACATGAAGACGGGCTGGGCCGACACCGAGCTGCGCGACCTGGAGCCGATCCCGCAGGCCGCGGAGACGGCCGCGCGCCGCGCCGGGCTCTCCGACCGCTTCCCGGGCGAGCGTCTGGTGATCCCGGCGGGCAATCTGAAGGTGCGTTCCAACGACACCGACTACCCGTTCCGCGCCTCCGTCGAGTACGCGTACCTCACCGGCAACCAGACCGAGGACGGCGTCCTCGTCATGGAGCCGGACGGCGACCGCGGCCACGCGTCCACCCTCTACGTGCTGCCGCGCTCCGACCGCGAGAACGGCGAGTTCTGGCTGGACGGCCAGGGCGAGCTGTGGGTCGGGCGGCGGCACAGCCTCGCCGAGTCCGAGCAGCTGTACGGGCTGCCGTGCCGGGACGTCCGCGGCGTGGCCGACGCGCTGCGCGCCGCCGCCGGCCCGGTGCGGGTGGTGCGCGGGTACGACGCGGGGATCGAGGCGGCGCATGCCGACAAGGTGACCGCCGAACGGGACGAGGAGCTGCGCGTCTTCCTGTCCGAGATGCGGCTGGTGAAGGACGCGTTCGAGATCGGCGAGATGCAGAAGGCGTGCGACTCGACGGTGCGCGGCTTCGAGGACGTCGTACGAGTGCTGGACCGCGCGGAGGCCACCTCGGAGCGGTACATCGAGGGCACGTTCTTCCTCCGCGCGCGCGTCGAGGGCAACGACATCGGCTACGGCTCGATCTGCGCGGCCGGCCCGCACGCGACCACCCTGCACTGGGTGCGCAACGACGGCGCCGTACGCTCCGGCGAACTCCTGCTGCTGGACGCCGGGGTGGAGACGCACACCCTCTACACCGCCGACATCACCCGCACCCTCCCCGTCAACGGCCGCTTCAGCGACTTCCAGAGGACCATCTACGACGCGGTGTACGAGGCGCAGGAGGCGGGCATCGCGGCGGTGCGGCCCGGCGCCAAGTACCTCGACTTCCACCACGCCGCGCAGCGCGTGCTCGCCGAGAAGCTGGTCGAGTGGGGCCTGCTGGACGGCCCCGTCGAACGGGTGCTGGAGCTCGGCCTGCAGCGCCGCTGGACGCTGCACGGCACCGGGCACATGCTCGGCATGGACGTGCACGACTGCGCGGTCGCGCGGCGCGAGACGTACGCCGAGGGGACGCTGGAGCCGGGCATGTGCCTGACGGTCGAGCCGGGGCTGTACTTCCAGCCGGACGACCTGACGGTGCCGGCGGAGTACCGCGGGATCGGCGTCCGTATCGAGGACGACATCCTGGTCACGGAGAACGGCAGCCGGAACCTGTCGGCGGGGCTGCCGCGTACGAGCACGGACGTCGAGACGTGGATGGCCGGGCTGAAAAGCTCCGGCTCCGGCGCGAACGGCTGACGCGCGGGGGCGCCCGGCGCGTGCGCCGGGCGCCCCGCCCGCGTCCGCTCCCCGTCAGATCCAGCCGCGGCGGGCGGCCAGCACACCCGCCTGGAACCGGCCGTTCGCGCCGAGACGTTCCTGCAGCTCTCCGATGCGGCGGCGGAGCGTACGAACGCTGATGCCGAGCTGCCGGGTGATCGCGTTGTCGCTCAGCCCGGCGGCGAGCAGCGTGAGTATCTCCCGTTCGGTCGCGGTCAGTTCGCCGGTCGCGGTGGCCGACGGCACCCCGGAACCCGCCGTGCCCAGCGGCGCCGCCTGCCGCCACATCGCCTCGAACACCGCGCCCAGCGCGTCCGTCAGCGCCGAGTGGTGCACGAGGACGGCGCTCGCCCCCGCCCCGTACTCGGGCCTGGTCAGCGGCACCAGCGCGGTGCGCTCGTCGACCACGACGAGCTTCAGGGGTACGGCGGGCAGCACCCGGCCCTGCTCGCCGAAGCTGGACATCCTGCGGGCCTGCGCGAGCCGTTCGGGGACCTCCAGGCCGGCGATGGCGTACACGGTGCGGAAGGAGACGCCGCGCCGCATCGCCTCCGACTGGTACTCCGAGTGCAGCCCGGGGTCGACCACGTACGGCGAGGTGTCCAGCACGCGCACCTCGTACTCGGCCTCGGCGTACAGCCGGCGCAGCCGTACGGCGTGCTCCGTGGCGCCGACGACGACTTCCAGCAGCCGGGACGGTTCGGTGTGCAGCCGCGCCTCGTCGTAGTCCCGCGCCAGTTCGCCGGTGGCGAGGGCGGTGAGCCGGTCGAACTGCTCCTCGTGGCGGCGGATCAGGTCGCGTACGGCCACGCGCGGGTCGATGGCCGCGATGTCGGCGGAGCGCGCGGGATCGTCGGACTCGTCCCCCGGGCCCGCCGGGGCCCCCGGATTCCCCGGGCCCGCCGTGCCGGGAGCACCCGTCGCACGCCCCGGCGTGCGCGGCAGCTCGACGAGCCCGAGCCCGGCGAGCCGGTCCAGCGCCTCGCGTACGCGGGGGCCGCTCTCGCCCACACCGCGCGCCCATTCCTCCGGCCCCGCGCCGGGGTGGCGGAGCGCCTCGCGGTAGACGCGCTCCTCGAACTCCGATACGCCGACGGCCGACCAGACGCCGGACTCCTCCCCCGCGGCCTCGGACGACATGGGGCGACCCTCCGCTCCTGCTGTGAACCCGCCTCACAGGGAGCGTAACGAGTCGAACATACGGTCGCCATGTGGCGCCCGCCACCGGAGCGCCGCGAGAAGGGGCCGAGCCCCGCCGTACGGCTCAGAAGTCGACGCGTGCGGCGTCGTCGACGCGGGCGACGGACTCCTGGTCGAAGCGCTCGACGTACGCCTCCCGCAAGCGCTCGATCTTCGGGTCGTTCTCGTCCGTCTGACCCACCGGGTAGTAGAGCGTCAGCTCGTACGAGCGCTCGCGCTCGACGGTGCCGTGGTCGTCGCGGTACTGGCCGTATCCGTCCTGGACGGTCAGGCCGTCCGGGAACAGCGGCGTGACCTCCTCGGTGACGAACGCGTGGAACTCCTTCTCCGTGACGTCCGGGCCGCCGTCGGGCCGTACGGTGCCGAACAGCAGGCGCGTCTCCCGGTACGGGCGCCCCTCCGCACGCTCGCCCGCCCCGCTGTCGGCGGCGGGCGCGCCGGCGGAGGGCGAGGGCTCCTGCTCCGGCTCGAGCACCGCGTACGCCGCCGGGGCGCCGCCGCCGACCAGCACGCACGTCAGGGCGACCGCCACCACCCGTACGCGGGAGCGCGGCCGGGAGCGGAACCGGAGGGGGCGGGGCGAACGCGGGATGCGCGGGTGGTGGGGGAAGCCGGGCACTGGGTCGAGGGATTTCGCGGACATCCGCAGACTCCGTTTCAGGCGAGGGGATCCGTAGGCGATCCCCGACTGGCGCTGATCAACGAGCAAGCTGAGGCCCAGGTTGCGTCCCACGCTCCCCCGGGCGGGTGTCGCCCGGCCGGCCCGTACGGGCGCCCCGCGTACCGCCCCCGCCCGCTCAGCCCTGCGTATGCCCGTGGCGGCCGGCCGCGAGAGGATGGTGCCCCGCCGTGCGCCGCAGAACGCGCCCGGCGCACGACCGTGGAGCGCGGACAGGCGGAGGAGCGACGGTGCGAAGACCGGGACGCGGGGCCCAGCGGGTCACGGCAGCCGCCGGCTTCCGCCACCCCGCGCAGGTCGTGGCGACCGGCTTCGCGAGCGCCGTACTGATCGGCGCCTGCCTGCTGTCACTCCCCGTCGCGACCGCCTCCGGTGAACGCGCCGACGTGATCGACGCCCTGTTCACCTCCACCTCGGCGGTGTGCGTGACGGGCCTGGTCACCGTGGACACCGGCGGCTACTGGTCGACGTTCGGCGAGATCGTCATCCTGGTCCTCATCCAGGCCGGCGGCCTCGGCATCATGACGCTGGCCACGCTCTTCGCCGTACTGGTCTCCCGCCGCCTGGGGCTGCGGGCGCGGCTGCTGGCGCAGGCGGAGACCAAGACGCTGAGCCTGAAGGACGTACGCCGGGTGGTGCGGAACATCGTCCTGTTCAGCCTCGTCTCCGAGGCCGTGGTGGCGGTGGCGCTCACGGCGGCCTTCTTCTTCGGCCACGAGCAGGGCCTCGGACGCGCCGTGTACGACGGCGTGTTCCACGCGGTCTCCTCGTTCAACAACGCCGGTTTCTCGACACACTCCGACAGCCTGATGCGGTACGTCGGCGACCCGTGGGTGTGCCTGCCGGTCGCCGCCGCGGTGATCGCCGGCGGGCTCGGCTTCCCGGTCATCTTCGAGCTGCGCCGCTCCCTGCGGCGGCCGCGCACCTGGTCGGTGCTGACCCGGATCACCGTGACGCTCACGGTGACGCTGCTCGCCGTCGGCACCGTCGCGATCACGCTCGCCGAGTACACCAACCCCCGCACGCTGGGCTCGCTGAGCGGGGACGACAAGTGGCTGGCCGGTTTCTTCGCCTCCGTGATGGCCCGTACCGCCGGCTTCAACAGCATCGACACCTCCGCGCAGGGCTCCGAGAGCCTGCTGGTCACCGACATCCTCATGTTCATCGGGGGCGGCAGCGCGGGCACTGCGGGCGGCATCAAGGTCACCACGTTCGGGCTGCTGGCGTACGTCATCTGGGCCGAGATGCGCGGCGAGAGCAGCGTCGAGGTGGGACGCCGCAGGGTGCCGAGCAGCAACCAGCGGCAGGCGCTGGCGGTCGCCCTGCTGAGCATCGGCACGGTCGTGCTCGCCACGTTCCTGCTGCTGGGGGCAAGCGGGCACAGCCTGGAACGCGTACTGTTCGAGGCCGCCTCCGCCTTCGGCACCGTCGGGCTGTCCACCGGCATCACCGACGAGCTGCCCGCCTTCGGCCAGTCGGTGCTGATCGTCCTGATGTTCGTGGGCCGTATCGGCCCGCTCACGCTGGCGTCCGCCCTCGCGCTGCGGGACCGGACGCGACTGTACGAACTCCCGGAGGAGAGGACGATCGTTGGCTGACCACAAGGACGAACCCGTCGTCGTCATCGGGCTGGGCCGGTTCGGCAGCGCCCTCGCGCTGGAACTGACCAGCCGCGGCACCGAGATCCTCGCCGTCGACAGCCGCCCCAAGGTGGTGCAGAGCCTGTCGGGGCAGCTGACGCACACCGTCACCGCCGACTGCACCGACATAGAGGCGCTGCGGCAGCTGGGCGTGCCGGAGTTCTCGCGGGCGGTCGTCGGCATCGGCACGGACATCGAGTCCAGCATCCTGACCACCTCGCTGCTGGTGGAGCTGGAGATCGACGACATCTGGGCCAAGGCGATCAGCCGCCAGCACGGCCGCATCCTGGACCGGATCGGCGCCCACCACGTCGTCTTCCCGGAGCACGACATGGGTGAACGCGTCGCCCACCTGGTCTCCGGGCGGATGCTCGACTACCTGGAAGTGGACCCGAACCACGCCATCGTGAAGGTCCGTCCGCCGAAGGAACTCGTCGGAGTGCCGCTCCGCGAGTCCCGCATCCGGAGCCGTTTCGGGCTGACCGTCGTATCGGTCAAACCCACCGACGGGGACTACACGTACGCGACTCCCGACACCGTGCTCACGTACTCGGACGTGATCCTCGTACTGGGCAGGATCAACGACGTGGAGCGTTTCGCGGAGAACATCTGACGCGGATCCGTACGCGCCCGGACAACCCGCGGGGCACCGTACGGAGCTCGATCGCGCACCAAGTACGGCGGGCGCGGCGCGGCCTGACGGTTTGTCGCGAAACCGCCGGCCGCGCGGCCCGGGCACCGTACCGTGGGCCGGCGCGCCGCCGCCGGTCCGTCGTACCGGGTGGTCCCGCGTGGGCGCCGGCCCGTCACGCCTACCCAGGAGTCGCCCATGCTCCCCAGCCCCGGGGCCGGTTCCGGCCCGCAGCACCGCTCCGGCTCACGGACCCGGCGCACGTTCCTCTCGGCCGCCGCCGGACTCGGCGCGGCCGGCCTGCTCTCGGCACCACGCGAGGCCGCGGCGGCGGCGCACGGGCGCGTACGGCTGACGCGGGAGGAGCACCGGGCGGTCGTCATCGGCTCGGGATTCGGCGGCGGAGTGGCGGCGCTGCGGCTGGCGCAGGCCGGGGTGCCGGTGACCGTACTGGAGCGGGGCCGGCGCTGGCCCACGGGCCCGAACGCCGAGACGTTCCCGCACGCGGCGCGCCCGGACAAGCGGGCGCTCTGGTACGGCACCCTGCCAGCGGCGGTCAGGCCGCTCGCGTCGCTGGTCGGGATGCCGCTGGACTTCGGCCCGTACGCGGGTCTGCTGGAGCCGGTGCTCGGCGACAACGTGCTGGCGCTGTGCGCGGCCGGTGTCGGCGGCGGCTCGCTCGTGTACCAGGGGATGACGCTCCAGCCGTCGGAAGCGGTGTTCGCCACCTGGCTGCCCGGCCTGCTCGACTACGGGCGCATGGACCGCGTCCACTATCCGCGCGTGGCCCGGATGCTGCGGGCCGCGACGGCTCCGGACGAGCTGGTGCGCACGCCGAACTACCGCGTGGCACGGATCTTCGCCGACCACGTACGGCGGGCCGGCCACGGCCTCGAGAAGATCCCCATGCCCATCGACTGGGACTACGCGCTGGCCGAACTCCGCGGCGAGATGAAGCCCTCGTACACGAACGGGGACTGCGTCCTAGGCGTCAACAACGGCGGCAAGCACTCGGTCGACGTGACCTACCTGAAGCACGCCGAGGCCACGGGCAGGGTCACCGTCGCCACCCACCACCACGTCACGTCCGTCGCCCGCGCGCGGGACGGCCGCTGGGAGACGTACGTCGACCGGACGGACGACAGCGGGCGGCTGCTCGAGCAGAAGATCCTCACCAGCCCGGCCCTGGTCATGGCGGCCGGCAGCGTCAACACCAGCCGGCTCCTCGTACGGGCGGCAGCCACGGGTACCGTCCCCGACCTGCCGGACGGGCTCGGCGAGGGATGGGGGACGAACGGCGACCGGATCTACACGTGGACCGACCTGCGGGACGACTTCGGCGCCGTACAGGGTGGGCCGGTCGTCTACGGCAGCAAGGACTGGGCCGACCCGGCCACCGCGAACACCCTCACCCAGGCGTCGTTCCCGCCGCTGGGCCTCAACACGAGGACGACACTGCTGTTCGGCATGGGCGTGAGCGAGGGTCGCGGCCGATTCCGCTACGACTCCCTCAGCGACTCCGTTTCGCTCCACTGGCCACGCGGCGGCGACGCCGCCAGCCACCGGCAGCTCCAGCGGCGGGTCGCGGCGGTCACCCGCGGCCTCGGTGTCGTCACCGACACCAACGCCCTCGTGAACACCACCCTCCACCCGCTCGGCGGCGCCCCGATGGGCACCGTGTGCGACGCGGCGGGCAGGGTGCGCGGCCAGCGCGGCCTGTACGTGCTCGACGGCGCCCTGATCCCGGGTACGACCGGTGCGTGCAACCCGTCGATGACCATCGCCGCCGTGGCGGAGCAGGCGCTGGACACGATCGCCGCGGAGGACGTCGGCACGGTCGTCTGAACCGGTCCGCCGCCTGCTTCGTCCCGCTTGAGCTGCGCTCCCGTCAGGAGACCTTCAGCAGGGAGTCGTCGCGCCACTTGAGAATCTTGTCGAAGCTGACCACGGCGCCGCCGCTGTTGGGGCGGTTGTGGAAGCGGACGTGGTCCGCGAGCGTCTCGATGATGCGCAGCCCGCGCCCGTCCTCCGCGACGGGCGGCGCGGGCGCGGGCGGCGGCGCGAAGGGCGCACCGGCGGGGGCGGGCGCGTGCTCGGCGGGCGCGTGCTCGGCGGGCGTATCCGTGCCGGACGCGTCCGTGCCGGACGCGTCTGCGTCGGGCGTGTCCGTGTCCGGGAAGCCCGGGCCCGCGTCCGTGACCTCGACGTGGCACGTGTCACCGTCGATGCAGGCGGTCACGCGGTACGCGTCGGTGCGTTCGTTGGTGCCGTGCTCGACGGCGTTCGCGCAGGCTTCCGAGAGGGCGACCGCCAGCTCGTACGAGATCTCGCGGTCGACGCCCGCGGTCTCCATCGTGCCGAGCAGCAATCGCCGGGCGAGGGGCACGCTGGCCGCTTCGCGGCGCAGATGGAGCGACCACCAGATGCTCATGCTCACCCTCCAGGCTGCGGCTCGTGTGAGTCCGCGAGGGGCCGACCGGCCATGTCGGTACGTATTTCCGGTTGAGACGCGTAGTAAGCGTGGTTATGGGATGAGTCCGCCCGTTCAGCCGATGCGGAGCGGGGGCCGCGGCGTGTATTGCGCGTGACGTGACAAGTTTCAGGGCCGCTCGATCCGGGCCGCGGTGGCGGTGAGATGATGTCGCCGCCATGACTGCCGGTGCGGATCTCAGACTTCTGCGGGCTGCGGTGTTCACCGCGGTCTGCGTCGCACTGTCCGTCGTGGGACACGTCTTCCTGGCCGGTACGGCGTTCGTTCCGCTGTGGTCGCTGGGTGCCGGCTGCGCGCTGGTCTTCGCGGTGGCCGCGCCGCTCGCCGGACGCGAGCGGTCGCTGCCGGGGATCGCGGCCGTACTGGCGCTGGGCCAGGTCACCCTGCACACCCTCTTCTCGTACGGGCAGCACGCGGCGCCGCAGCACCAGGCGGCGGGCGGCGGCGCGGGAGGGGGCGGAGGGCTGCGGGCGCTCGCCGCGGAACTGCTGTGCAACGACGGCGCCGCCGCCGCCCTGAGCGAGTCCCAGGCCCGCCAGGTCATCGCGCACGCCGGCATGGGCGACCTCGCCGGCACCGCCGGCCGCGACCTCAGCGGCGGGCACGCGGCACACGCCGGGGCCGACGCCGCGGCGGCCACAGGTGCGGCCGCCGCGCCGGACACACCCGCGGAGTGCCTGCGGGCCGCGGTGAACGCCGCGTTCGCGCAGTGCTCCGCGCCCATGCTGGCCGGTCACCTGCTCGCCGCCCTGGCCACCGGCTGGCTGCTGCGCCGCGGCGAGGCCGCGCTGTGGCGGCTGGTCCGGATCTCGGCGGGTGCCGCCGCGCGTGCGGAGGACCTGGCGACCGTACGGGAGCTGCGTACGGCCCTCGCGTACGTACGCGCCCTGCGCACCGGACTGCTTCCGGACGCCCCGGCGCCGCACATCACCACGGGGGCGCACGATGTGCGCGTGCCCCGTTCGGTGCTGCTGCACCACGGCGTACAGCGGCGCGGGCCACCGCGGGCGGCGGAAAGCCTCGCGCTCGCCGCGTGACGCGTCCGCCCGTACGACCGACCCCGGCCGCCCCTTCCAGGACCGGCCGCCGGTGGCCGGCGCGGGTGCGGGTGCGGGACATGCGGCGCGGCGGGGCCCGTACGCCGGCCCCGCGCGACGGCACCGGCAGCAGCACGGACGCGTAGGCACGCGCCGCAGCACGCGCACGTACGCACGCACCACCGCGTACGTGCCCGCCGAGCGGCCGGCCGAACGCCGCGCCCGTGCACGCCTGCGCCTCCTGCCGCCGTGCGCCCAGTCCGAGTTCGCGCCACGCCGCCGCGCCGTGTCACGCCGTGCGCGCGCGTGCCGAACACACCTGCCACAGAAGCCAGAAGGAAACACACATGAAGACCTCCCACCGCCGCGTCGCGACCGCCGGCGTGCTCGCCGCGTCCGCCGTACTGGTCGCCGCGGGCACCGCCTCCGCGCACGTCTCCGTCGAACCGGAGGAGGCCGCGAAGGGCGACTACAGCACCGTCACCTTCAAGGTCCCCAACGAGCGGGACGACGCGTCCACGGTCAAACTCGAGGTCAACCTGCCCACCGGCCACCCGCTCGCGTCCGTGATGCCGCAGCCGGTGCCCGGCTGGGACGTCAAGGTCACCAAGTCCAAGCTGGACAAGCCGATCGAGTCGCACGGCGAGAAGCTCACCGAGGCCGTCACGAAGATCACGTGGTCGGGCGGGAAGATCGAGCCGGGGCAGTTCCAGCAGTTCCCCGTCTCGATGGGCCAGCTGCCGGAGGACACGGGTCAGCTCGTCTTCAAGTCCCTCCAGACGTACGACAGCAAGGAGGTCGTGCGCTGGATCGAGGAGCCGAAGGAGGGCGCCGCGGAACCGGAGCACCCGGCTCCCGTACTCAAGCTGGCGGCCGCCGACGAGCAGACCGGTTCCGGCTCCGACGCCAAGAACGGGGAGAACAGCGGGAACAGCCAGGCCGGCGAGAAGACCGAGAACGCCGCCGACAGCTCCGACTCCGACGGCGCGGACACCACCGCCCGCGTCCTCGGCGTGATCGGCATCGTCGTCGGAGTGGCCGGCGTGGCCTTCGGCGTACTCGCCGGACGGCGCCGTTCCGCATGACCCGCCCAGCATCCCGAGCACGCCCGGCGCGCTCAGCACAGCCAGCACGCCCAGCACGCCCAGCACCCTCAGCACACCAGGAAAAGCCCATGCGCACGACAAGAACCCGTACGGCTGCCGCCGCCGCGCTCGTCGCGGCGGCCCTCGCCCTCACCGCCTGCGGCGGCGGCGAGGACGGCGGCAGCGACGACTCCGCACCCGCAAAGGTCGAGAGCGACCAGAAGAAGGCCGGCGCCGTACTCGACCGGCCCTTCGAGAAGCCCGATCTGACACTCACCGACACCAAAGGCAAGGAGTACGACCTGATCGACGAGACGAAGGGGCAGCCCACTCTCATCTACTTCGGCTACACCAACTGCCCCGACGTCTGCCCGCTCACCATGAGCAACATCGCCATCGCCAAGTCCAAACTCAGCAAGGCGGACCAGCAGAAGCTCAAGGTCGTCTTCGTCACCTCCGACCCGAAGCGCGACACCCCGAAGCGGCTGGGCAAGTGGCTGCGCATGCACGACCCGTCGTTCGTCGGGCTGACCGGCGACTTCGCCACCATCCAGGCGGGCGCGCGCAGCGTCGGCGTGCACATCGAGCCCTCGTACGAGAAGAAGAACGGCGACATCGTGTCCACACACGGCGCGCAGGTGCTCGCGTACTCCCCGAAGGACGACAAGGCGCACGTCATCTACACCGAACAGAACGCCACCGCACAGGTCCTGACGAAGGAACTCCCGACCGTCATCAAGGGAGGCACCCCGTGATCCGCCTCCCCCGCCGCACCGCGTACGCCGCCACCGCGGCGCTCGCCGGCACGCTCGCGCTCGGCGGCTGCGGTTCCTCTTCGGGTTCCGGATCGGACTCCGATTCGGAACCCGGCGCCAGGCCGGAACTGAAGCCGAGCGGGGCGTACATGCCGCAGCCCGTCATGAACGACATGGCGGGCGGCTTCATGGTCATCGAGAACAAGGGCGACGAGGACGACAAGCTCACCTCCGTCACCACCGACATCGCGAAGACCGTGGAGATGCACAAGACGGTCGACCAGCAGATGCAGCAGGTGAAGTCGTTCCCGGTGCCCGCGGACGGCGAACTCGCCCTCAGCCGGGGCGGGAACCACCTGATGTTCCTCGACCTCAAGCGCAAGCCGGCCGAGGGCGACAAGGTCACCGTGAAGCTGCACTTCGAGAAGTCCGACCCGATCACCGTGTCCGTCCCGGTCAAGGCGACGAACTACACACCCGCGAAATGAGGTGCTGAAGCGTGCTGCTCACCACCGCACCACGGCCGCGCCCACGGTCAGGGGCACGGGTGCGTACGGGGCGACGGGGCCGGCGCGGAACCGCCGTGCTCGGCGCCCTCGGCGTACTCGCCGCCCTCTGCGCACTGCTGCTCGGAACGGCTGCCCCCGCCTCCGCGCACGCCGTGCTGACCGGCAGCGACCCGGCCGACGGCGCGGTGGTGGGCAGCGCGCCCAAGGAGGTCACGCTGACCTTCTCCGAAGGCGTCTCGATGTCCGACGACTCGATACGCGTGCTCGACCCGGACGGCGAACGCGCCGACACCGGCGAACTGATCGACCTGTGCAGCGGTGACCTCGTCAGATACGGCACCAGCCTGCGCGGCGGGCTGCCCGACGGCACGTACACGGTGGCGTGGAAGGCGGTGTCGGCCGACAGCCACCCGGTGTCCGGCGCGTTCACCTTCTCCATCGGCGCCCCCTCGAAGACGTCCGTCGGCCTGCCGCAGCAGGAGGCGGGCGGCGGCACGGTCGGCTTCCTGTACGACGTGGGGCGCTACGCGGCGTACGCGGGCTTCGTCCTGCTGGTCGGCGGCGCCGCGTTCGTCCTGGCCTGCTGGCCGGGCGGGGCGCGCGTACGCGCCGTGCAGCGGCTGGTCGCGGGCGGCTGGGTCGCGGTGACGGCGGCCACGCTGGTCATGCTGCTGCTGCGGCACCCGTACGACGACGGCGGGGGGCTGGCGGACGTCTTCGACCTGGCCGGGCTGAAGGCGGCGGTCGGTACGAAGCCGGGGGCCGCACTGGTCTCGCGGCTGCTGCTGCTCGCGGCGGCGGCGCTGTTCCTGTCGGTGCTGTTCGGCACATACACGAGGAGCGCGCCGGCGGAGGAACCGGCGGCGGAACCGGCGGCGGAACCGGCGGAGGGACCGGCCGGCGATACGGAACCGGCCGCGGACGGGGAAACGGAACGGAAGGAGAACGTCCGTACCGCCGCCGAACGGCGCGACCTCTTCTTCGGACTCGCGCTCGGCGGCGGCGTCGTGGCCACCGGGCTCGGCGCCACCTGGGCCATGGCCGAACACGCCTCCACCGGCATCCAGACCTCACTCGCCATGCCCCTCGACGTCGTCCACCTGCTCGCCGTCGCCGCCTGGCTCGGCGGCCTCGCCACCCTGCTCACCGCGCTCCACCGGGGCGCGCCCGTCACCGCCACCGCCGTACGCCGCTTCTCGCGGCTCGCGTTCGGCAGCGTCCTCGCGCTCGCGGCGACCGGCCTCTACCAGTCCTGGCGGCAGGTCGGCTCCTGGTCCGCGCTCGTGGACACCGGGTACGGGCAGCTACTGCTCGTGAAGGTCGGCCTGATCGGGGTGCTGCTCTGCCTGGGCTGGTTCTCGCGCCGCTGGACGGCCCGTCTCACCGACCCGCCGCCGGCCCCCGCGGACACCGAACCGGACCCGAACCCGGACCCGGAACCTGATCCGGAACCGGAACCCGCACACGCCCACGCGTCCGCACCCGGCCCCGCACCCGACCCCGTACGCGCCGCCCAACTCGCCCGCCAGCGCGCCGCCGCCGCGACCGCGCGCCGCAAGCGCGCACGCGACGCGGACCCGCAGCGCGCCGGACTGCGCCGGTCCGTACTGGCCGAGGCGGGCGTCGCCGTCGTCGTACTCGCCGTGACGACCGTACTGACCGGCACCGAGCCCGGCCGTACCGCCGAGGCCGCGCAGCGGACCGGCGACGCGCCCGCCGCCGTGCCCGAGCGGCCGGTGAGCTTCAGCCTCCCCTTCGACACCGGCGGCCCCAAGGGCGCGGGCACCGCCGAGGTCACCCTCGACCCCGGCCGCACCGGCCGGAACGCACTCGACCTGCGCACCACCGCCCCCGACGGGAAACCGCTCGCCGCCCCCGAGGTGAAGATCGCCTTCACCCTCCCCTCCCAGGACCTCGGCCCGCTGCGCAGCACACCCCGCGCGGCCGGTACGGGCCACTGGACGGACACCGGCGTACGGCTGCCCGTGGCCGGCGAGTGGAAGATCGCCCTCACCATCCGCACCTCGGACATCGACCAGGTGACCGAGACCAAGACCGTACGGATCGGCTGACCCGCCGGCCCACCACCAGGAACACACAGGACCACCACAGGACCAGGACCACCACAAGGACCAGGACCGGAACCGGAACCATGAACGCCAAGAACGAGCACGACCTCAGCCTCACCCGGCGCCGCCTCCTCGGCACCGTCGGCGCCGCGGGCGCCACCGGGCTCGCGCTGGGCGGCACGGGCGGCGCCCTCGGCCAGTCCGCCGCCCAGGACGAACCGCCCACCGCGCTCGCCACCGTCGGCTCGACCGAGGTCGCCTTCCACGGCAAGCACCAGCCCGGCATCACCACGCCTCTCCAGGCGCACGGCCACCTCGTCGCCTTCGACCTGGCCTCCGGCGCGGGCCGCAAGGAGGCCGCCGCACTGCTGCGCCGCTGGTCCCGTACGGCCTCCGCCCTCATGGCCGGCGATCCAGCGCCCGACGGCCACTCCGGGGTGGCCCTGGACGCCGGTCCCTCCTCGCTCACCGTGACCTTCGGCTTCGGGCGCGGCTTCTTCAGCCGTACGGGCCTCACCGCGCAGCGGCCCGAAGCGCTGGCGCCGCTCCCCCAGTTCTCCCGCGACGCCCTCGACGAGAAGCGCTCGAACGGCGACCTGTGGGTGCAGATCGGCGCCGACGACGGCCTCGTCGCCTTCCACGCGCTCCGCGCGGTCCAGCGCGACGCCGCCGGCACCGCCCGCGTGCGCTGGCAGATGAACGGATTCAACCGCGCCGTCGGCGCGACCCCGCACCCCAAGACCATGCGCAACCTCATGGGCCAGGTCGACGGCACCAACAACCCCAAGCCGTCCGACTCCGACTTCGACAAGCGGGTCTTCGTGCCGCCCGGCGGCCCGCCCGGCTGGATGGAGGACGGCTCGTACGCGGTGTTCCGGCGCATCCGGATGCTCCTCGACAACTGGGACGAGCAGTCGCTCGCACAGCAGGAGAAGGTCATCGGCCGCCGCAAGTCGGACGGCGCCCCGCTGTCCGGCGGCACCGAGACGACCGCCGTGAACATGGAGAAGCGGAAGGCGGACGGCGGCCTCGCCATCGCCGCGGACGCCCACGTACGGGTGACGGCCCCGGACACCAACGGCGGCGCCGCCATGCTCCGCCGCTCCTTCTCGTACCACGACGGCTTCCGCGACGACGGCTCACCCGACGCGGGCCTGCTGTTCGTCGCCTGGCAGGCGGACCCGCTGACCGGCTTCGTCCCGGTGCAGCGGAAGCTCGACAGCGGCGACGCCCTGTCCCGCTTCATCCGGCACGAGGCCAGCGCGCTGTTCGCGGTGCCGGGCGGCGCGGGCGAGGGCGAGTACGTGGGGCAGCGGCTGCTCGAGGGCTGAGCCCTCAGCGGGGGGCGAGGCCTCGCGGGGCGCGACCGCCGTACGCGCGACTAATGTGGCTGCATGTCACCCGCGAGCCGCTATACGTACCTGGGTCCCGAAGGGACCTTCACCGAGGCCGCCCTGCGCACCCTGCCCGAGGCCGCCACGCGCGAGCTGCTGCCGATGGTGTCGGTGCCCGCCGCGCTGGACGCCGTACGGGCCGGGGAGGCGGCCGCCGCACTGGTGCCGATCGAGAACTCGGTGGAGGGCGGCGTCACCGCCACCCTGGACGAACTGGCCGGCGGCGAACCGCTGATGATCTACCGCGAGGTGCTGCTGCCCATCGCGTTCGCGCTGCTCGTACGGCCCGGCATGGCGCTGGAGAGCGTGAAGACGGTGACCGGGCACCCCGTCGCGCAGCCACAGGTGCGCAACTGGCTGGCGGCGACGCTGCCGGACGCGCAGTGGGAGTCGGCCGCGTCGAACGCGGACGGTGCGCGGCTGGTGCAGGAGGGGCGGTACGACGCGGCGTTCGCGGGCGAGTTCGCGGCGGCACCGTACGGGCTGGAGCCGCTGGTCACGGACATCCACGACGCGCAGAACGCGACGACCCGGTTCGTGCTGGTGGGCCGGCCGGCGCGGCCCGCGGCACGTACGGGGGCGGACAAGACGTCGGTGGTGATGTGGCTGCGCGAGGACCACCCGGGTGCGCTGCTGGAGCTGCTGCACGAGTTCGCGTCGCGCGGCGTGAGCATGATGCGGATCGAGTCGCGGCCGACAGGCGAGGGGATCGGGCGCTACTGCTTCTCGGTCGACTGCGAGGGGCACGTGTCGGACCGGCGCGTGGGCGACGTACTGATGGGGCTGAAGCGGGCGTGCCAGAAGGTGCGCTTCCTGGGGTCGTACCCGCGGGCGGACGAGGTGCGGCCGACGCTGAACCCGGGGACCACGGACGAGGAGTTCGTGGCGGCGGCGGACTGGCTGACCCGGTGCCTGGACGGGCGGGCCTGAGGGCCTCGGAGGGACCACGGGGCCGGCCCCCACAAAGTTATCCACAGGGTGCCGGGGATGCCTGTGCACAAGTCGACACACGAAACGGACGCTGTCGACAAAACGGCATGGAGACCTCGCAGGCATCCACAACACTCCGAAACAACGTACGTCACCCCAATTACCTCGATCAACTCTTTGGAGTGACGCATTCCTTCGCGAAACCGGGTGTATCCCTCACGCGAGAGGGGGATTCTGCGCCACCGCACTTTCCGACAAGCGAGCCTCCGGTAATTTCCACAGCCCACCCCAAACCTGTGGATAACTTAGGCGGGTACCCCAGGGGTCTGTGGATAAGATTCCCCCGCACCCCCTCCCGACCCCGTCCTCAGGCGGCGAAACCGCTGACAGGAAGCCGCCCGCAGGTAACGGGAGGGAGAATTCCGGATTCCCGTACACAAGCCGTGGACGACACGGCGTACCCGATTCACTATTCCCTCAAAATGGACATAAGCGAGCGAAACCGGATATCGAGTCGAGGGCGGTGAAGGGGCACCGGTACCCTGGCGGGGTGATTGACCTTCGCCTCCTCCGAACGGACCCAGACCGTGTGCGCGCCTCGCAGCGAGCCCGTGGAGCGGATGTCGACATCGTCGACGCCCTGCTCTCCGCCGACGAACGACGCCGGTCGTCCAGCGTCCGCTTCGACCAGCTGCGCTCCGAGCAGAAGCAGCTCGGCAAGCTGATCCCGAAGGCCGAGGGCGACGAGAAGGCCGCCCTGCTGCAGAAGGCGGGCGAGCTGTCGTCCGCGGTGAAGGCCGCTGACGCCGAGCAGGACGAGGCGGCGGCCGAGGCGCAGGAGCTGCTGCGCCGGCTGGGCAACGTCGTGCACCCCGACGTGCCCGTCGGCGGTGAGGAGGACTTCACCGTCCTGGAGACGGTCGGCGAGCCGCGGGACTTCGCAGCCGAGGGCTTCACCCCCAAGGACCACCTGGAGCTGGGGCAGCTGCTCGGCGCCATCGACGTGGAGCGCGCCGCGAAGGTGTCCGGCGCCCGCTTCTACTACCTGACGGGTGTCGGCGCCCTGCTCGAACTGGCCCTGGTGAACGCCGCGATCGCACAGGCGGGCGAGGCCGGCTTCGTACCGATGCTGACGCCTGCCCTGGTCAAGCCGCAGGCCATGGAGGGCACCGGCTTCCTGGGGCAGGCGGCCGACGACGTGTACCACCTGGAGCAGGACGACCTGTACCTGGTCGGCACCTCGGAGGTGCCGCTGGCGGCGTACCACCTGGACGAGATCATCGACGCGGACCGGCTGCCGCTGCGCTACGCCGGGTTCTCGCCGTGCTTCCGGCGGGAGGCCGGCTCGTACGGGAAGGACACGCGGGGCATCTTCCGTGTGCACCAGTTCGACAAGGTGGAGATGTTCTCGTTCGTCGCGCCGGAGGAGGCGGAGGCGGAGCACAGGCGGCTGCTGGAGTGGGAGAAGCAGTGGCTGTCGGGGCTGGGGCTGCCGTTCCAGGTGATCGACGTGGCGAGCGGCGACCTGGGGGCTTCGGCCTCGCGGAAGTTCGACTGCGAGGCGTGGATTCCGACGCAGGAGAAGTTCCGGGAGCTGACGTCGGCGTCGAACTGCGACGAGTTCCAGGCCCGGCGGCTTTCCGTGCGGATGCGCGGCAAGGGCCAGGACGGGGGCGGCGTACGGCCGCTGGCGACGCTGAACGGCACGCTGTGCGCGGTGCCCCGCACGATCGTGGCGCTGCTGGAGAACCACCAGCAGGCGGACGGGTCGGTGTGGGTGCCGGAGGTGCTGCGGCCGTATCTGGGCGGGCGCGAGGTGCTGGAACCGGTCGCGAAGTGACGGGCGCCGACAGCGGGCGCGCCGGCCTGGGGGACGCCGACCGGGGGGACGCCGACCGCGGGGACGCCGACCGCGGGGTGACCGCGGCGGGCGCGCCCGCGATCCCCGCCCCGTTCCCGTACAAGCTGATCGCCACCGACCTGGACGGCACGCTGCTGCGTTCCGACGACTCGATCTCGCGGCGCACGCGTGACGCGCTCGACGCGGCGTGCGCGCGGGGGGCAGCGCACATCGTGGTGACGGGGCGGGCGGTGCCGTGGACGCGGCACGTGCTGGCCGAGCTGGGGCATACAGGGCTGGCGGTCTGCGGGCAGGGCGCGCAGGTGTACCACGCGGGCGAGCAGCGGCTGCTGACCTCGGTGACGCTGGACCGGCAGCTGGCCGGGGTGGCGCTGGCGAAGATCGAGGCGGAGGTCGGCCCGCTGGCGCTGGCGGCCTCGCGGGACGGTCTCGACGGTGCGGTGGTGGTCGGGCCCGGCTACCGGCATCAGGAGGGGCCGCTGCCGGTGCTGCCGTACGAGGACCCGGCGGAGCTGTGGGCGGCTCCGGTCAACAAGATCTACGTGCAGCACCCGGAGCTGACCGACGACGAACTCGCTGCCAAGGCGCGGGAGGTCGCGGGCGACCTGGTGGGCGTGATGATGGCGGGGGCAGGGATCGTCGAACTGCTGCCTCTGGGCCTGAGCAAGGCGAAGGGGCTGTCGCTGGCGGCCCGCCGGCTGGGGGTGCGCGCGGCGGAGACGGTCGCGTTCGGTGACATGCCCAACGACATACCGATGTTCGGCTGGGCGGCGCACGGCGTGGCGATGGCGAACGCGCACCCGGAGCTGCTGGCGGTGGCGGACGAGGTGACGGCGTCGAACGACGCGGACGGCATCGCGGTGATGCTGGAGAAGCTTCTCGCCCGCTGACCACGCCCGGACTTGCGGAGGGCCGGGCCTCCTCGCCCGGTGAGCATCGCGGCCCGGGCGCCATCGCGGCCCGTACCGGTCCGGTGCTGTGGCGACACGGCACCGGACCGGTCGGGTCTGCCGCTCAGCCCTCTCCGGCGAGGGTCAGCGTGCGCAGCTTCTGGCCCGCCCACCAGGCACCGCCCGCGGTCACCACGGCGAGCATCACGACCGCGACGGGAAGGCCGACGTCGGACTCGATCAGGCCCTCGCCGCCGATCTTCTCTGCGAGCGACAGCGCCCACTGCTGTACGGAGAGTGTGCGTGCGCCGGGGACCAGACTGCCGAAGAGTGCCTCCCATATCAGCGCGTAGACGAGGCCGATGACGACGGCGTGCCTGCTGACGGTGCCGAGCAGGAGGAACAGCGCGCTGTACGCCACCGAGGCGACGGCCGCGGCGAGGGCGTAGGCGACGGCCAGTTGCTGGCTGTTGCCGTTCAGGATGAAGCCCGCTATGAGCGTCGGCACCGCGGAGAAGGCGATGGTGACGCCGATGGCGACGATCAGTTTCGTGAAGATGATCGTCGGCCGCTTGAGCGGTTTCGCCAGCAGATAGACGACGGAGCCGTCGTCTATCTCCGGGCCGATGGCACCGGTGCCGGCGATGACGCCGACGAGCGGCACCATCGTGGCGAGGGCGAAGCCGCCGAGGAGTTCGGCGGTGACGTCGTCGTCGGCGCCGACCATGGCGCGGACGGCGACGGCGACGGCGATCAGCAGTGCGGGCAGCACGCAGAGGATCAGTGCGCGGCGGCGCCCGAGGAGCGCACGGTAGGTGAGCCGGGCGACCGTTGGGTTGTACGCGGACATCGCTCAGGCTCCTTTCAGGCCGCGACGAGGTACGAGAAGACGCTCTCCAGGGACTCGTCCGAGGGCGAAACCGTGTGGAGCCGGATGCCCTGTGCGCGGGCGACCCGCGGGAGGAGCTCGGTGAAGCGGGTGAAGTCGACCGCCTGGATGCGCAGGGCG
This sequence comes from Streptomyces armeniacus, assembly GCF_003355155.1. Lineage (NCBI taxonomy): Bacteria > Bacillati > Actinomycetota > Actinomycetes > Kitasatosporales > Streptomycetaceae > Streptomyces > Streptomyces armeniacus. Next base: position 4,838,258 of record NZ_CP031320.1, read on the forward strand.
TGTTCGCCGAGGTCGACCTCGATGCCGGCCGTGGAGGGGTCGGCGATGAGGGCGGCGGCGAGTGCCCGGTCGTCGCTGGAGCGTACGAGGTAGCGGTGCGGACGGTCGGTCATCAGGCGGCGGATCTTGCGGAAGTTGCCGCTGGCGGCGTGCCGTCCGGCGACGATCACCTCGATGTGGGAGGCGAGTTGCTCGACCTCCTCCAGGATGTGGGAGGAGAAGAGGACGGTGCGGCCGTCGTCACCCATCTTCCGCAGCAGCTCCATCAGGTGCATGCGCTGGCGCGGGTCCATGCCGTTGAACGGCTCGTCCAGCAGCAGCACGGACGGGTCGTGGACGAGCGCGGAGGCCATTTTGACGCGCTGCCGCATGCCCTTGCTGTACGTGGAGATGCGGCGGTCCTGCGCGTACTCCATGTCGACGGTGGCGAGGGCTCGTTGGGCCGCGGCGCCGGGGTCGGGGAGGCCGTGCAGCTCGGCGTTGGCGAGGACGAACTCGTGGCCCTTGAGGAAGTCGTACATGCCCTCGCGCTCGGGCACGAGGCCGATCTCGTGGTACGCCTTCTCGTTGCGCCAGATCGGGGTCCCGTCCAGGGTGACGCTGCCGGTCGAAGGGGCGAGGAAGCCGCCCATCATGTGGATGAGGGTGGATTTTCCGGCGCCGTTGGGCCCGAGCAGTCCGGTCACGCCGGGGGCGATTTCCATCGTGATGTCGTTGACGGCCACGACGTTCCCGAACCAGCGGGAGGTGTGGTCGATGGTGAGGGTACTCATGGGCGCGGCCCATTCCTTAGAACGGTGGTGGCGGGCGACGGGTGGGCGGTCACAGCCCGGCCTTTCGGTAGCGGCGCTGCAGAAGCGCGAACGAACCGGCGATCAGCGCGGCTATGAGCAGGAGGTAGACGGCGCCTTCGGCGTTGCTGAGCTGCACGCTGCCGGGGAAGGCGGAGATGCCGCCGAAGAACTTCTCCTGGACGCCTGCGAGGAGCGTGCCTGGTGAGGCGGCACCGAGCCAGCCGACCGAGCCGCTGCCCTGCTGCTCGGCGATGCCCTGAAGGGCGCTGATGAGCATGTAGGGGATGGTCAGGACGGCGATGATCGCGGCGACTCCGAAGCCACGGCGCGGTGTGAGGGCGGCGATGGCGAGGCCGAGTCCGGCGTACACGAGGGCGTATATCGCGGCGAAGACGGTGCCCTGGGCGAAGCCGACGGTCTGGTCGGTGAAGTCGAGCTTGGCGAGCAGCGCTCCGGCGTAAAGGATCACGACGGGGGCGGCGATGAAGATGAAGAGTGCCGCGGAGAGCGCGGCGGACTTCGCGAGGACGTAGTCGATGCGCTCGATGGGCCGGGAGAAGTACAGCGGGATGGTCTTGAAGCGCAGGTCGAGTGAGACGGCCTGGGGTGCGACGGCGGCCACGAAGATGGCGATCACGGGCTGGAGCTGCACCGCGTACTCGGCGTATTTCACGGGGAGTTCGTCGCCGCCGGTGGTGACGGTGACGGCGACGAGGATGCCGGCCGGGAGCGTCATCACGGCGAACAGGATCATCGGCAGCACTTTGGACTTGGCCGCGCGGCCGAGTCCGTACGCGCTCCGCAGGGACTGGATGAACAGCGAGCGGCGAGCGTAGGCGCGGCCGAGGCGGGGGCCGTCGTAGTTGCGGTAACCGATGTTGTGGATGACGTCCGCGCCGCGTGGTGCGGCGGCCGTCGGGCTGGGCTCAGGCGACATCGCCGCTGCCCCCTTCCTGCGCGCGTGCTCCCGCGAACTGCCGCTGCGCGGCGGGACCGTGGGATGCGGTGGTCTTGTCCGTGCCGGAGGTGCCGCCGGCGGGGCCGTGCCCGTCGTCGGGGCTTCCGGTGGCCGGGGCGTCGTCGGAGAACACCTCGGATATGTGGTGCCTGCGCTGTTCCATCCGGATCAGGCCGAGTCCGAGGTCGACGACGGCGTCCCGGACGGTGTCGGGCACGGTGTCGCCCTCGACGTCGACGAGGAGGACGTGTCCGCTGCCGGGGGCGCCTTCGGCGGCGGGCGTCCGCACGGTGAGTCCGGCGGAGGTGAGTGCGGCGCGCAGCGCGGCCGTACCGTCGGGCTGTGCGTCGGTGTCCGTGACCTCGACTGCGAGGGAGGCGGCGTCCTGGGTGAAGTCGGCGGTGGACGAGGAGCGCAGGAGCTGTCCGCCGTCGATGACGACGACGTGGTCGCAGGTGCGCTCCAACTCGCCCAGCAGGTGCGAGGTGACCAGAACGGAGATGCCGAAGTCGGTGTGAACGCGGCGGATCAGGTCGAGCATGTCGTCGCGGCCGACGGGGTCCAGGCCGTTCGTGGGCTCGTCCAGCAGCACCAACTGCGGGTCGTGGACGAGGGCCTGGGCGAGTTTGACGCGCTGCTTCATGCCGGTCGAATAGCCGCCCATGGAGCGGTACCGCTCCTCGTACAGGCCCACGTGGCGCAGGGTGTCCGCGGTGCGCTCGCGTGCCGCCGTCGGGGGCAGGCCGGACATCCGCGCCATGTGGACGACGAACTCGGTCGCCGAGACGTCGGGGGGCAGGCAGTCGTGCTCCGGCATGTACCCCACGCGTTCCCGGATGGCTCCGCCCTCGCGGGACACGTCCAGGCCGAGGACGCGTGCGCTGCCTTCGGTGGCGGCGGACAACCCGAGAAGGATCTTGATCAGGGTTGACTTGCCGGCGCCGTTGGCACCCACCAGACCGGTTACACCTGGTGTGATGTCCACGGTCAGCCGGTCGAGAGCGGTCACCCGTGGGTACCGCATGGTCAGGCTTTGGGTCGCGATCACAGTCACCTGCTCGAAGTTAGTGCCTTTGTGCACGGCGGCACGTCCCTCCATGGGTCTGGATTGGCGTCGTACCCGAGAGGGACGTGCCCCTAAGGGCACCGGTACGAAAGCTGGGGTCCGCGTCGGGGACACCCGGACGAAAGTGCCGTTACCTTCGGTATCCACAGGCTGCGTGCGGCTCTTGACGCCGCCATCGAGCGTTGTCACAGTCGTTGATGTCACGTTGTGCACACGAAGGCGCACAAGGGCGTACGAGTGCCGAGAACTGGCGAGGGGGTGCCGTGATGGGGTCGATGGCAGCGGGATCAACGCCGGCGGCACCCGGGACCGGGTCCGCGGACCTGCGCGGGTTCAGAGAGGTGCAGCGGCTCAGTTACGCGTGCGCGGAGGCGGTCGCCGCGCAGCTCGCGCCGGGAGTCACGGAGCGCGAGGCGGCCAGCATGCAGCGGGACTGGCTGCGCGAGCGCGGGGTGCGGGACTGGTTCCATCTGCCCTTCGCCTGGTTCGGCGACCGCACGGCCTTCGCCGGATTCCGCTTCCCGTTCCGGTTCTTTCCCACCGACCGCGCGCTCGAGCCGGGGATGCCGTTCATCCTCGACATGGCGCCGATCCTCCGGGGCTGCACGGCCGACATCGGCTATTCGGGCAGTCTGGGTCCCAATCCCGTGCACGACAGGCTCCTCGCCGACCTGGAGGCCCACCGCGAACTGGTGCTGCGGGAAGTGCGGGAGCGCCGCTCGCTGCGCGAGATCTACCGCGAAGTGGACCGCCTCATGGCACGCCAGGGGTACGCGAACAGGCACCGCGCATACCCGTTCGGGGTGATCGCGCACAAGGTGGACCGCGTTCCCCAACGCCGTTGGGCACCCACGCTGTTCGGCTTCGGAGCCCAGGCCCTGAAAGGGCTGGCGAGAGACGCCGTGCACGGGCACCGGGACGGCTGGTCACCGCTGTGGAGTCCGTACCGCTTCTCCGACCACCCGCCGCAGCCCGGACTGTGGGCGGTCGCGCCGCATCTCGGGTTCCGCGGCACCGGCGCCAAGTTCGAGGAGATCCTGGTCGTCACCGACTCCCGGGACCCCGAGGAGAGCGCCTTCTGGCTGGACGACGATCTGCCGCACGTGCGGCGCTGGCGGGAGGAGAGGGCCGCATGACTGACGGATTGGAAGGGGCGCGGGAGCGCCGGGTCCGTACGGGCGAGGGAGTCGAGCTCTGCGTCGCCGAGCTGGGCGACCCGGCGCATCCGACCGTCGTGCTGCTGCACGGCTATCCGGACAGCAAGGAGGTCTGGGCGCCCGTCGCGCGGCGGCTGCGGGACCGCTTCCACGTGGTGCTGTACGACGTGCGGGGGTGCGGCCGCTCCTCGGCGCCGAAGCCGCTGCGCGGCGGGTTCACCCTCGAGAAGCTGACGGACGACTTCCTCACGGTGCTCGACGCGGTGAGCCCCGACGCGCCGGTGCACCTCGTCGGACACGACTGGGGTTCGGTCCAGGGCTGGGAGTTCGTGACGGTGCGCCGCACCGAGGGCCGCATCGCCTCCTTCACCTCGATGTCCGGGCCGTCCCTGGACCACTTCGGGCACTGGATCAAGAAGCGGCTGGCCCGGCCGACACCCCGCCGGATCGCCCAACTCCTCGGCCAGGGCGCCAAGTCGTGGTACGTCTACGCGCTGCACACACCGGTCCTGCCGGAGCTGGCCTGGAAGGGCCCGCTCGGCAAGAGCTGGCCGCGCATCCTCCGGAAACTGGAGAAGGTCCCGGCCGGCGCCTATCCGACGCCCTCGCTGCCCACCGACGCCGCGCACGGCGCCTGGCTCTACCGCGACAACATCCGCTCGCGGCTGCGCCGCCCGCGCGACGACTGCTACGCCCACGCTCCCGTGCAGCTGATCACGCCCACCGAGGACGCCTTCCTGAGCGAGCAGCTGTACGACGAGCTGGAGCTGTGGGCGCCCCAGCTCACGCGACACACGCTGCCCGCCAAGCACTGGGTGCCGCGTACCAGGCCGGACCAGCTGGCGGTCTGGATCAGCGAGTTCGCGACCGCCAGCGAGCCGGATGCGGCCGGCGTCCCGGCACAGTTGGCGGCGCCGCGGACCGGCCGCTACGCCGAGCGGTTCGGCGGACAGCTCGTGCTGGTCACCGGCGCGGCCAGTGGCATCGGCCGGGCGACCGCGTTCGCCTTCGCCGAGGCGGGCGCACGGATAGTCGTCGTCGACCGCGATGCCGAAGGCGCGGCACGTACGGCCGAGATGGCCCGCCTGGTGGGCGCCCCGGACGCCTGGCCCGAGACCGTCGACGTCGGCGACGGGCAGGCCATGGAGAAGCTCGCCGCCCGTACCGCGGCGGAACACGGTGTCGTGGACGTGCTGGTCAACAACGCCGGCACGGGCGTGACCGGGGACTTCATGGACACCAGCGTCGAGGACTGGCAGCGGACTCTCGACGTCAATCTGTGGGGTGTCATCCACGGCTGCCGGACGTTCGGCAGACAGATGGCCGAGCGTGGGCAGGGCGGCCACATCGTGAACACCGCCTCGGCCATCGCCTTCCAGCCCACGCGCGCGCTGCCCGCGTACGCGACATCCAAGGCCGCCGTGCTGATGCTGAGCGAGTGCCTGCGCGCGGAGTTGGCCGGCCAGGGCATCGGGGTGTCCGCGATATGCCCCGGCGTGGTCAACACCAACATCACGGCCACGACCCGTTTCGTGGGCACGGACGAGGAGGAGGAGAAGCGTCACCAGGACCGGACCACCCGGCTGTACGGGCTGCGGAACTACCCGCCGGAGAAGGTCGCCGACGCTGTGCTCCGCGCGGTCATACGCAACGAGGCGGTCGTCCCGGTCACGCCGGAAGCGCACGGCGCGCGGCTGCTGTCCCGGCTGTCGCCGCGTGTGGTCCGGGCGTTGGCCCGCGTCAGACCACGGGTGTGAGGAGAACAGACCGCGGTGTGAGGAGATGTGAGGAGAGGGGCCACCGGAACAGGAGCCGGGCTCCGGGAGAAGAACCGGAAGTAGCAGGAGAGAAGGGGGTGAGGACGTGCCAGCGGCGGAGTACCGCATAGAGGATCTGGCGCACCGCAGCGGCGCCACGGTCCGTACGATCCGCGCCTACCAGGACCGCGGGCTCCTTCCCAAGCCGGAGCGGCGCGGCCGGGCGAACGTCTACGACGACACGCATCTCGCCCGGCTGCGGCAGATAGCCGGGCTGCTGGACCGCGGCTACACGCTGGCCTCGATCAAGGAGCTGCTGGAGGCGTGGGACGCGGGCCGCGGTCTGGGCGGGGTGCTCGGCCTGGTCACGGAGGTGGACGGCCCCTGGAGCGACGAGGAGTCGAGCCGTCTCACCCGGGCCGAGCTGAACGAGCTGTTCGGCGGCGAGTACGACGACGACGCCGTGGCGGAGGCGGTTTCGCTCGGTGTGCTCGTTCCCGTCCCGGACAGCGGCGGGGAGTTCGTGGTGCCCAGCCCTCAGGAGCTGGCGGTGGCCGCCGAGTTGCACAAGGCGGGGGTGCCGCTGTCGGCGATCAGCGCTCATCTGCGGGAGCTGCGGGGCCGGGTGGAGCACATAGCCACGCGGTTCCTGGACTTCACCAACGAGCACGTCTTCGTCCGCTACCTCGGGCACACGCCGAGCAGCACGGAGGTCAGCGAGGCGGCCGATCTCGTGCGGAGGCTGCGTCCGCTGGCGCAGCAGGCGGTGGACGCGGAACTGGCCCGTGCCATGCAGCTGGTGGCCACCCGCAGTCTCCGCGACCACCTCCGCAGCGCCACGGCACCGCCCACCGCCGCACCCGCACCCGCACCCGGAACCGGGACTGGGACCGGGACCGGGACCGGGAGCGGCGCTGCCGCCGGATGCGGGTGGGCGCCCGAGCCCGGACCGGGGGCCGTGGCGGAGGAGATACGGGCGCCGGGGACAGCCCCCGCAGCGGAGAGTGCGATCGCGGCAGGGGGAGGGGCAGCTGAGGAGGCGGTGCTGCTGCCGGCGGCGACGGTGGAGTCCGTACGTGCGCTGGTGGGCGCCGAGCACACGGCCGCGTTCGTGGCGGCGGCGGCCGAACGCGAGGTCGCGGCCCGCACGATGGACCGCCTGACCGACGCGGGCGGCCGGGACGGCGGCGGGAGGAAGGACACGTCAGGTGTGTGACAGTCCCCGCCGCGAATGACTCAGGTGCGCTCATTGCCCTCTAGGGCCGCCTGGTTGAGGATGCTTCTCGCGAACCCACCGTAGAGGGGATCGATCCATGCGAAGACGACACTTCGTCACAGGATTAGCGGGCGTGACAGCGGGGCTCGGGCTCGGCGCCGTGCCGCAGGCCGCGACCGCCGTCGGGGCGTCCGCCCGGCAGCGCCTCGGGCGGACGGCGCAGGGCTGGCAGCAGGCCGCCGTCCCGCCCGGTGCCGAGGCCGCCCGGCTGCTGAAGGCGGCCGCCGCTGGCCCGGACTGCGCCTGGGCCGTCGGCGAGCAGGCGCGTAACGGCTCGGCGCCGGGACGCCCGTTGGCCGTCCACTGGGACGGCGCGGCCTGGTCGCACACCGACCTGACCCACCTCGGTTTCGCCGGCGCCGTCGTCGAGGTCGCCGGGACGTCCCCCGAGGCGGCCTGGGCCATCGGCGGCGATACCGGCGACGGCTCCGGCCATCTGCTCCGCTGGGACGGCGCGACCTGGCAGGACGCCGACTTCCCCGGCCGCGGAGACGCCGGCACCAGCCTCTCCGCCGTCACCGTCGCGGACGACGGCCGTGCGTGGGCCGCCGGCGTCCACGACGGCCGTGCCCGGCTGCTGCACTGGGACGGGCGGGTGTGGCGCTGGCTTCCGCCGCTGCCGGAGGGTACGGCCGCCCTGTGGAACGTCCACCTGGCACCCGACGGCTCGGTCTGGGTGTCCCGCGACGCCATCGCCCGCTGGGACCACCGGAGTTGGACGGTCCTCCCCGTCCCCGCCGGCATCCGGCTCACCGTCACCGGCCTGCTGCCGGTGGCGCCGGACGACGCGTGGGCGGTGGGCGCGGCGTTCGGGCCTGGCGGTCCGCCGGGAAAACCCCCGAGCGTCGTACTGGCCCGCTGGAACGGCACCGAGTGGCTCTCCGACAGGGAAGCGCTCCCGTTCACCGTCGGCGCGCTGCACTCCATCGTCGGCGACGCCCGGGGCCGGCCCGCGCTGATATCCGGCTGGGACTTCTGGGACGGCACCCGCACCCACTACCTCCGCCGCAGCGGCGACGGCTGGACCGGCGAACGCGGCCCGCTCGCCGAAGGGTTGACACCGATGATGACGGACCTCGCGACCGTCCCCGGCACCGACACCGTATGGGCTGTCGGGACCACCACCCGCTACTCGACGCAGCCGCCAGCCCAACTCCGTATCGAGCGCTACGGCTAGGCCTGCTCCCCCGAACGCGCGCTGCGCGCCCGGCGGGTGGCCTGCGACGGGCGGGTGCGGTACGCGGTGAGGGCGACCGTTGCGCAGAGCATCGCGAGTCCCACCCAGACCGTGCCGGGTGAGACCGCCGGTTCGGCGGTCTCACCTCCGGGCGTACGGCCGCCGTCCCGGCCGGTGGCCGGCACCGCGAGGAGCACCACGGCCGTGGCCGCGACCGCCAGCCGCCCCGCCAGCCGGACCGCGTACGCCGGCGCCCCGTACGCCAGCCGTTCGCCGCGCCGGGCGGGGGCGAGGAGGCGGGCCAGGAACAGTGCGGCGATGGGCAGTTGGAGCAGCCAGACCAGGGTGCGGAAGGAGCCGTCGTACCAGACGTTCGTGCCGTACAGCAGCGTGTGCCACACGCTCAGCACGTAGACGACGACGATGAAGCGGTGCAGCGCACGCCACATGCGGCCGCCGGTGGTGCGCCGTAGGTAGTAGGCGAGGCCGAGCGGTATGGCGAGGTAGAACGCGAGCAGCCCGAGCAGGATGGCGACACGGCCGGTCCCCGACGCGTACGCGCCCGGCACGAAGACGTCGGTGAAGGCGCTGGTGAGGCGGCCGGGCCAGGCGAGTTCGTCGCCGTTGTCGCGGACGAGTTCGGCGAAGAACATGAACGCGTGCGCGAACATCAGCCCGATGGTGGTGAGGCTGGTGGTGCGGTGCCAGCGTTCGATACGGGCGGTGGGGATCCGCAGCAGGCGGGACCGCGCGCTGGAGCGGACGAAGCCGAGGACGATGGTTATCCAGGCCCAGAGGAGCCCGGACCAGCCGAAGGCCTGGCAGAGCCAGTACATCCAGTACGTGCCGGCGTCCGCCAGGAAGGGCATGACCTCGGTCGTCGCGGAGGCACCGGAGGCCACGCGGGCGTGCAGCCACGCGTAGATCAGGGCCGTGACGACGAGTGCCGCCGTGGCGTCGGGCACGGCGGCGCGCAGGTCCGCGCGTAAGGCTGTCCCGTCGATCCAGCGGCGGCGCCGTACCGGACGACGCGGCTCCGTCGCCTCCGCCGTCCCCTTCGCTGCCGCCTCCGTGGTCTGTTCCGGAGACTCCGTCACGCGGACACCGCCTTCCCGTTCGCCCCGTCCACCTCCGCCGCCCCACCCCCGTCACCGCACTGTGCACCGCACAGCGCGATTGGTCCAGTCCAATCACAGAACGCGTAACGCATGAGTTACACTTCCCTTGTGAGTCAACTCCCCGCACCCGCCGAGGAGCCCGGGCCGCAGCAGCTGGATGCCGTGGCCGGGGCCCTCGCCGACCCCATACGCCGGAAGATCCTCGACATCCTGCGCACCGGCCCGCACTCCGCTGGCGGGATCGCCGGGCAGTTCACGGTCAGCCGCCCCGCGATCAGCCGCCATCTGCGCGTGCTCCGCGAGAGCGGCCTCGTCCGCGACGAGCCCGTCGGCAGGCAGCGGCTCTACGCGCTCGACGTGTCGCGGTTCGCCGGACTCGAGGAGTGGATCGGCCGGTTCACCCGCCCGTCCGGCTGGGAGCACCGGCTCGACGCGCTCGGCACCGAGGTCCACCGCACCCGCCGCGAACGCGAGCGGGAGCGCGAACGAGAACGGGGCCGGGATCGGGAGCGCGCCGCCGGGGCCGCCGGCAGCGGCACAACCCGTGGCGACACCGCCGTACAGCACTCCAAGGAGGAGCCCGCATGACCCCCTCACCGCACACCCCGCTGCCCACACCGACGCCCACCGGCCGTCTCGTACGCACCGCTGACGGCTACGACCTGGTCCTGACCCGTACGTTCCGCGCGCCCGTCGACGACGTGTGGGCGAGCGTCGCCGAACCCGAGCGCAGCGCACGCTGGTTCGGCGCGTGGCGCGGGGAGGGCGGGCCCGGGAAGACCATCGAGGTGCAGATGGCGTTCGAGGATGGGGCGCCCTGGTGCCCGATGCGCATCGACGCCTGCGAACCGCCGTACCGCCTGGCCGTCTCCATGCCCGGCGGTACGGACGAGCCGCAGGAGGCGGACGCGCCACAGGCGGAAGTGGCCGACGGGGCGGGCGAGGCCGAGTCCTGGCCCATGGAGCTGCTCCTGTCCGAGACCGACGGCACCACCGAACTCCGCCTCGTCCACCACCGCCCCACCGCCGAAGGGCTCGGCGAGATCGGCCCCGGCTGGGAGTACTACCTCGACATGCTCACCGCCGCACGCGACGGCGCCCCGCTGCCGGACTTCGACGACTACTACCCCTCCCAGCAGGCGTACTTCGAGGCACTGCCGCCGACGCCGCCCGCGCACGCCGGCTGAACCGGCGGCGTACGTACGCCCCGACCCGGACGTCCGCCGCGTACGTCCCGGCGCATGCCTCCCGGCGCGTAATGGCCGGATGTCCGCCCCCAGGTATCCACTCCGGTGCCGTTGGCGCAGGATGGAGCCATGACCGGCACGCCGCTCCCCGGAGGCTTCGTCAGCACCCCCGTACGCGTGGGCGACACGGTGCGCCGCGCCCCGTCGCCGCGCGCGGAGTACGTACGCCGCCTGCTGGACTTCCTCGCCGCCGCCGGCTGGGACGGCGCTCCGCGCCATCTCGGCACGGACGACGAGGGCCGCGAGGTGCTGAGTTACCTCCCCGGCCACGTCGCCTGGGAGCCGCCCGCCCAGCAGCCGCCCGCCGTCGGCTCGGACGAGGGCGTGGCGGAAGTGGCCGCGCTGGTACGGGAGTTCCACGATCTGACGGCCGGTACACCGCTGGCGGAGGGCCACGAGGTCGTCTGCCACAACGACCTGTCGCCCAAGAACACCGTCTACCGCGCCCGCCCTGGCGGCGACGCCACCGACGGGAACCTGCACCCGGTGGCCCTCCTCGACTGGGATCTGGCCGCACCCGGGCGCCGCGTGCACGATGTCGCCCACGTCTGCTGGCAGTTCCTGCGCCTCGGCCCGTCCGCCTCCGACCCCCGCGCGGCCGGTGCCCGCGTACGGCTGGTGTGCGACGCGTACGGTCTCGGGGACAGCGACCGCGCCGAACTCATCGAGGTGGTCCTGTGGTGGCAGGAACGCTGCTGGCGCGGCATCGAGGCCGAGGCGGAAGCGGGCGAGCCGCACGCGGTCACGCTGCGCGCGACGGGCGTACTGGACTCCGTACGGCATGCGGCCCACTGGGTCGCGGCGCACCGGGAGGAGTTGGAGGCGGGCGTGCGCCACGGCGGCTGAACAGCAGGGAGGGACAGACCCGGCGACGGTACGAACCGGAACCACCGGCATCACCGGATCCACCGGCCCGGCCCGCACGACCGGAGCCGGAACCGAAACGGGAACCGGAACCACAACGAGGGAACCCAGGGAGCGGATCGACATGAGGGACAGCGTCAGACAGCCCAGCGGCAGCGACACCATGGACAGCTCCCGCCCGCACTCGGCGCGGATCTGGAACTACCTGGTCGGCGGCAAGGACTTCTACCCCGTCGACGCCGAGGCCGCCGAACGCGTCCTCGCCGTCTTCCCCGGCATGCGCGACATCACCTTCCAGTCGCGGGCCTTCATCGGCCGCGTCGTACGCCACCTGGCGGGCGAGGCGGGCATACGGCAGTTCCTGGACATCGGCACCGGGCTGCCCACCCAGGACAACACGCACGAGGTCGCCCAGCGTGTCGCACCCGAGTGCCGGATCGTGTACGTGGACAACGACCCGCTCGTCCTCGCGCACGCCCGCGCCCTGCTGGCCAGTTCACCCGAGGGCGCGTGCGACTACATCGACGCCGACGTTCGCGACCCCGACAGGATCCTCCAACGGGCCGCCGACACCCTCGACTTCTCCCGCCCGGTCGGCCTGATGCTGATGGGCATCCTCGGCCTCGTCCCGGACTACGACGAGGCCCGCGACGTCGTACGCCGCCTGCTGGACGCCCTCCCGCCCGGCAGCTACCTCGGCCTGAACGACGGCTCCGCCACCGACCCCGCGTACGTGGAGGCCATCCGCCGCCACAACGAGAGCAGCGGCGCCACCCCGTACACCCCGCGCACCCCCGAGGAGATCACCGGCTTCTTCGACGGCTTGGAGATGCTCACCCCGGGCGTCGTGACGTGCTCGCAGTGGCGCCTGGAGATCGCCCCGTTCGGCACGCCGGAGGAGGTCGCGGTGTACGGGGGGCTGGCCCGCAAGAACTGACCCGCGCTCCGTATCGCCACGCTCTGCCTCGCCGCGGCCGACTCCTCGCGTGAAGGCCTCGCCGACCACGTGGGGGCGCTCCCGGCCGTCGAGATCGTGCATCTCGACTTCGCAGCGGTGTCCACCGTGTCCTCGCTGGTCCGGGAGGGCCACAGCTGGCGCATCGCGCACGCGGTGCACCTCGCGCGCCCTTCCCTGGAGTGGCCGGACGGGCTGCCGGTGCTGACGTCTGAACCGGATGCGTACGCGGCGCTGAAGCTCGTACGCACGCTGCGCGTCCCGTCGTAGCCGGGCCAACTGCCGTGCCCCGCACCGCAGGCGCGGGGGACGCGCTCGTACGGAGCGGGCGTACGGGCCGGGCGCCGCGTCGGTGGAAACCCGGGCGACAGCGGCCCGGCGCCCCGGCACCCTGGTGGCATGAAGGCCGAACGGACCGTACGCATCTCCAAGTACCTCGCCAAGCACCTGCGCCACCAGCCCGAACGCATCGGGCTCACGCTGGACCCGCACGGCTGGGCCGGGGTCGAGGACTTGCTGCGGGCCGCGGCGGCGCACGGGTTTCCGTTCAGCCGGGAGGAGTTGGCGGAGGTCGTCGCCTCCAACGACAAGCGCCGCTACGTACTCGACGCCGAACACGACCGCATACGCGCCAGCCAGGGCCACTCCGTCCCCGTCGAGCTGGACCTGCCCGCGGTGCCGCCGCCGGAGTGGCTGTACCACGGCACGGTGAGCCGCTTCGTGGCCGCGATCCGCGCGGAGGGCCTGCGGCCCATGAACCGGCACGCCGTGCACCTTTCCCCCGACCGCGGCACCGCCACCCGCGTCGGCGCGCGCCGCGGCAGGCCGGTCGTGCTGCCGGTGGCGGCGGGGGCGATGCACCGCGACGGGCACTCGTTCCGGGTGAGCGAGAACGGGGTGTGGCTCGCGGAGGCGGTGCCGCCCGCGTACATACGCTTCGCGGAACGCTGACGGCACCGGCCAGGCGGCTCCCCGCTCAACTCCCCGCTCCCCGGGCCCTGGACCCCGGGCCACAGGCCCAGGCCCCAGGCCGCGTTACGCCTCGCCGGGGATCTCCGCGCCGTACGGCATGCCCGCCGCGATGTACCCCTCGTAGACCGGCCGCCACGGCTCCGCCTCGGGGCCGTGCGGGTCGCCGCCAGGCTCGGCAGCCGGGCCACCGTCCTGCTCGTCGCCGCTGAGGTGCCGGTCCAGGCTGAGGTGCCGGTCCAGTTCGCCGAGGCAGACGTGCCAGCCTGCGGCGTTGCGGGCGGCGGTGTCGCGCGCCTCCAGCACGTTGATCAGGGTGAGCGTGCAGCCGCCCGCGTCGGGGTCGGCGGGGGTGCCGGGCGCGACTTCGAGGATCAGTTCGTCGCGGTGCCAGGTGAACGCGAGGGCGTGCGGCGGCTCGTAGCGCAGGACTTCGCCGGTGGTGGACTCCAGGTTCGGGTCGTCGGAGAATTCGATGGTGCCGCCCTTCCTCGGCTCGATGCGCACCGTCGACGGGAACCAGTGGCGGAGGCCCTCGGGTTCGGAGACGGCGGCCCAGACCCGTTCGACGGGGTGCTGCGGGTAGCTGCGGCGGAAGCGGACGGCAGGGCGGCCGTCGTGCTCGATGTAACTTCCGTTGTCCACGATGCGGGAGTTCATGGCGATCTGCTCCTTACTCGTCCCGGCCGGTGGCTTCGTGAGTCTCTTCGTCCTCCGCGACCCGGGCGTCGAGGTGGCGGTCGAGTGCATCGAGGCGGGCGTTCCAGAGGCGCCTGTACGGCGCGAGCCAGATGTCCAACTCGGCGATGGGGCCCGGCTCGAGGCCGTACACGCGGCGCTGCGCGTCGACCCGTACGTGTACGAGGCCCGCCTCGCGCAGCACCCGCAGGTGCTTCGACACGGTGGGCTGCGTGGTGCCCAGGCGGTCGACCAGCTCGCCGACCGTACGGTCGCGCTCGCGCAGCAGATCGAGTACGGCCCGGCGCCGGGCGTCCACGAGGGCCGACCAGATTGTGTCCTTCACACGGCGAATATACGCGGCTGGCTATATACCGGTCAAGGCATACGAGGCCGAGCGCGAGCGAGGACCGCCCGCAGCGCCTGGTCGGCGACCAGCAGCCCCGCGACGGCCGACAGGAACGCACCGCCCACACCCAACCGGGGCAGCGCCACGGCCAGGACGAGCAGAAAGCCGACGGTGCCCGCCGTCGACGACAGCGCCCCGCGCAGCAGGTCGGCGGCGGCGCCCGGCCCGCCCGTACGGTGCACCGCGGGCGCCATCACGGCCAGCAGCACCGGCAGCGAACAGAGCACCCCGCCCGCGTACGAGCCGAGCACCCCCGCCGCGGCCACCGCCCCGACGACCGTCGCGCCGGAGAGCGCCATCCGCAACGGCGTCTCCCACGCGTCCCACGCGCGCGGGCGGCGCGGCGGCCCGGCGTCGGGCGGGGCGGCGGGCCAGGTCAGCAGGGCGGTGACGACCACGGTCAGGGCGAGCAGCGCGGTCACGCCCGGGACGCCCGCCGAACCGGCCGCGCCGCCGAGGCCGCCGGCCGCGCCCAGGCCAACGCTCAGGCCAACGCCGAGGCCGGCGGCCGCGCCCGACACGAGCAGCGCGTACGCCAGTGCCCGCGCGGGGCGCGCACGCGCCGCAAGCCGCCCGTACACGAGGCAGAACGCGGCGACGACCAGCTGTCCCGCGACGCTGCCCTGCGCCGCACGCACCGCCGCACCGGGCCCGTACTCCGCGCACACCAGGAGCAGGAACGGCCCCGACGTCGTCGGCGCCCCCAGCAACCGCCCACCGCGGCGCGGCCCCAGCCGCCGGGCGACGACCGAGGCGAGGAGGACGACGGACGGCGCGAGAGCGGCACGGAAAAGCAGGATCTCCATGGCCGCGACGCTGCCAGGAAACGTGCCGAGATTGGCTCGGCATTCACGGCGCTACGCGGTGTCCCTCCGCGGTATCCGCGGGGCTTACGGCAATCCGCCGAGAATCCCTAGACTGCGGATATGAGCCGTGCCGACCGTCCTGACCGTCCCGACCGCCCCGGCGCCCACGAGCGCCTGGACCGCATCGACCGCGAACTGCTCGCCCTCCTCCTGACCGACGCCCGCGCCACGTACCAGGACCTGGGCCGCCGCGTACGCCTCTCCGCCAACACCGTCGCCGACCGCGTACGCCGCCTCCGCAAGTCCGGCGTCATCCGCGGCTACCGCGCCGAACTCGACCTCGCCGTCCTCGGCCACGGCATGGAGATGCTCAGCGACGTCCGTCTGCGCGAGGCCACCGACCGGGCCGTCTTCGAGCAGCAACTGGCCGACGTACCGCAGGTGGTGGGCGCCATGCGGCTCACCGGCGAGTACGACTACCAGCTGCGTGTCGTCTGCGCCGACGCCCGCGAGTTCGAGACGGTCATCGACGGGCTCAAGCGCGAGTTGGGCGTACGGGAGCTGCGCAGCCGTCTGCTCCTGCACGAAGTGCCCCTCCGCCCGGAACGCATCCTGGACGCCTGACGCGCCCGGCCCCCGCCTGACCGGTGGCGCGCCGCGCACCAGCCGCTAGGGTGCAGTCCTCCACGCAAACGCGCACGCCCGCGCGGACAACGCACGCACAGCACGCACGCACAGCACGCATCACGCGCATCGCACGCGCGCCGCACGCACGCACGCACGCACGCACGCAGCAACGTACGGGGACAGGGGACACCGGTGCCGATCATCGTCGCCAAGCTCGTCCAGGCCGTCCGTGCCCGCGTACGCGGCTGGCGCGCTGCGCTCGCCGTGGCGCTGTTCGTCTTCGTCACCAGCTGGCTCGCGATGTGGCTGGCCGAGCCCGCCTCGAACGCGATCTCCGAACCCGGCACGTACTGGTGGTGGTTCCTCGTCACGAGCGCCACCGTCGGCTACGGCGACGTCTTCCCGGAGTCCGGCGCCGGCCGCGTCATCGGGGCGTACGTCATCGTCGGCGGCATCGTCGCGCTGACCATCCTGTTCACCGAGCTGGCCGCGAGCATCCAGGCCGTGAAGGGAAAACGCATGAAGGGCGCCGTCGGCCTCGACCTCAGCGACCACATCGTCATCCTCGGCTACACCCCGGGCCGCACCGAACGGATCGTCGCCGAACTCCTCCTGGAACACCGCTCCCAGCTCGTGCTGTGCGCCTGGGACGAGACGCCGGAGCACCCGATGCCCGAGCAGGAGCAAGTCCTGTTCGTACGGGGCGACCTGACCGACGTGGACGTCCTCACCCGCGCGTGCGTACCGCGCGCCGCCACCGTCGTCATCGACGCCCGCGACGACAACGAGGCCCTGGCCGTCGCCGTCGCCGTCGACCACCTCAGCCCCGACGCGCACCTCGTCGCCGCCCTCCGCGACATGAGCCGCAGCAAGCACCTCCACTACGTCAACGCCCGCGCCCAGTGCGTCCAGTGGCACACCCCCAGCCTGCTCACGGAGGAGACGCTGGACCCCGGCATCACCGAGGTGTACGCGGACCTGATGAGCGGCGCGGGCGGCGGCAACACGTACTCGACGCGCCTCCCCGCCTCCCTCTCCGGCCAGACCTTCGGCGACTGCCAGACCCGCCTCGGCCGCGACTACGGCGCGACGGTGATCGCCGTACGCCAGAACAGCACGCTCCTGGTGGCCCCCGCCTGGGACGTACGCCTGAACACGGACGCGGTCCTCTACTACCTGGCGGGCGAACGCATCGCCCCTGACGCCCTGCGCTGAACGCTCCCGCGTACGGGGCCCTCGTACGGACGCAAGGAACGGCCCGTCCCGGTCAGTCGCGGAGCAGCCAGGCGTCGTAGCCGCGTTCCCGCAGGCGCTCGAAGGATTCTCGGACCTGCTCCGGAACCTCTTGCGGGATGGCGAAACCGCGATGCGGATACTCCATGACGCGGTGCGTGTCCCCCACCATCATGGCGATGAACTCCGCCTCGTCGTCCCGCGCCTTGGCATACTCGTCGAAGGCCACCGTCTGCGAGGCGCAGACCGGCTCGACCTGAGGCCATCGCCTGCGACACGTCGCGTAAGCCCGCCGCTGCATGTACGGCATGCAGACCAGCAAGACCGAACGCACCTCCACCCCGGCGTCCTCCAGCATGTCGCGGGCGAAGTCGATGTTCTGCCCGGTGTTGGTGGCGCGCGGCTCCAGCATGATCGCCTCCTTCGGCATGCCCAGGGCGAGGGCTTCCTCGCGGAAGTGAACCGCCTCGCCACGCGGGAAACGTCCGCGGGTCGCCGCCGTACTGCCGCCCGTGAAGACCACCGTGGGAAAGAGGCCCGCGCGGTAGAACTCGGCCACCGCGGAGACGACACCGAGGTCGCAGCCTCCGAGAGCGACAGCAGCCGACACCGGCCGGGCCGGCTGGTGCATGAGGTGGAAGTCCCACAGCACCCGGGCGTCTTCCCGGTCAGCCTCGGTGGTCGGATTCACACGTGCTCCTCGCTGTCGCGGATGGTGGTGATGCTGCGCAGCTGGTGTTTCAGCCCGTGCCGTCCGGCGGTGGCAGCGGTCCGGTCCAGGGTGGCACGCGCCTCGTCGGCGGTCGCGGGGTCGGACAGCAGGATGTGCGCGTGCGCGGTGTCGAGCTGCACGTGCTCCAGCGGCGAGTTCGGACGTCCGGCCGAGCGGGCCGTCTCGATGCAGGACAGGGCACGGGCGAGGTTTCCCGCGCCACGATGGGCCAGGGCGAGCTTCTGCTGGGACACCGCCCACTCCCCGGGTTCCGCCAGGTCGTAGAAATCCCGCGCTGCTGCCCGCATGAGCGCGATGGCCGACTCGTTGTGACCCTGCTTGGCCACCGCGGTGCCGATCCAGAGCCGGGCCCGCACCCGGTCACACTTGCTCAGCCGCTCGTCCTCGGCGAGCACTCCGTAACGGGAGGCGGCATACGCAAGTCGGCCGGACATCTCCGCGACGACGGCGAGCGAAAGCTCGACCTGCGCGGCCCGGCGCGGGATGCCGAGTCCGACGAACATGCCGTGCGCGTCGCCGTACAGCGACGTCGCGGTGACGAGGTCTTGGACCGTGCCTTGCAGACGCCGTATGTCGCCGTTGAGCGTGAGCGACCGCGCGTAGAGGTACCGTCCTTTCTCGTCCAAGTCGCGCGGTGAGACGCGCCGTAACCACCGGTCCAGCAGGGCCCCGGCGAAGCCGAAGTCCTGGCGGCTCAGGCAGACCACGGCCCGCTCCAGATCGTCAGCCCAGGTCTCGTACTCCGCCACGGTCGGCGCCGCGTGCCCGAACCGCCGGGCCGTGGCGCCCTGTTCGGCCAGCAGGAGCGCGAAGCGCTCTGTGGCGGCGGCGTCCGCCCGTGCGAGGACGGTGTCGAGGATGGCCTGGCTGTCCGCCTGTGGCCTCGTGCCGTCCAGCAGTCTTTCCCATTTGGAGACGGTGTTGACCGCCACGCCCAGGTGTTCGGCGAAGCCGCGGACGCTCTCGCGCAGGGCAACCCGCAGGGCCCTGGCTTCCAGACCGGTCCACTGATGCACGGTGGCCACGTGTCGCTCCTCTCCGACGGCCATGGAAGCACGGCGTGAGCGGGGGAGGGGCGGGAGTGGGACAGAAGTGGGACAGCGGTTGATTCCGTGCCGGAGCGCGAGCGGACAGGCTCGAAGGACCAGCCTCACCCCCGGCTTCGGAGGGTCTGCCGTGGAATCCCCCACCGAGCTTCACCCGGTCACCTGTGGCGTCGTGCCGACGGCCTCCCATCCATGGCCTCGGGTCATAACCGCCGAGCTCGGGCGAGGGATCGGCAACCAAGGGATCGAGAGGACCGGAGAGAAGTGAGGCCAGCTGTGCCGGAAACGCTGCACAAGTACTTCGCCGCCCAACGGCCGTCGGTCGGCTTGGCGCGCCAGTTCGTGCTCACCACGCTGTCGTCGTGGGGGATCACCGGTGATCCGGCCGAGGACATCCGCCTGTGCGCATCGGAGCTGGTCTCCAACGCCCTGGTCCACGGCACCCGCCGCGGTCACGGCTTTCTCGTACGCCTCACCGCGGAGGTGGACTGCGTACGCCTGGAGGTCCATGACAGCCGCGACCCCGCCCCCGCGCGCCACCCCCGCGTGCGCCACGCCGCCGACACGGACACCACCGGACGCGGGCTGCGCATCGTGGATTCGCTGGCCGACGGCTGGGGCGTCGAGGACCGCGACCCGTACGGCAAGATCGTGTGGTCCCGCTTCAAGGCCGTGCCCGAGCCCCAGCCGGTTCGACCCGCGCCAGCCCCTGCACGGGTCACGCCCCGAAGGTGAGGGTGCAGCGAGGGCGCAGCAGGTCAGAGCTGGGCGAGGGCGTCCGAGGCGATCTTCTCGAAGACCGTCTGGTCCGCCGCGAACCGGGAATCCGGCAGCGGCCAGTGCAGCACGATCTCGTCGAAGCCCAGCCCGGCGTACGTCCCGGCGAAGTCGACGAACGCGTCCACCGAGTCGAGCAGCCGGTCCGGGGTGAAGCCGGTCAGCAGCACCTTGCGCGGGCCGTCCGCGTCGCGCCCCTCCGCCGCGTCCGTCGCGCAGGCGGCGGCCAGCCGGTCGAGCTGGGCGGCGATCGCCGTACGGGAGCGGGCGGGGGTCGCGTCGGGCGCGTTGGACACCTTCGGGTCTCCCGTGGTCACCCACGCCTGGCCGTACCGCGCGGCCAGCCGCATCCCGCGCGGGCCGGTCGCGGCCACGGCGAACGGTATGCGCGGGCGCTGCACGCAGCCGGGGAGCATCCGGACCTCATGCGCGGAGTAGTACGTCCCCGTGTGCGTCGTGACGTCCTGCGTCAGCAGGGTGTCGAGCAAGGCCACGAACTCCCCGAAACGGTCCGCCCGTTCGCGCACCGGCCACGGCTCCCGGCCGAGCGCCGTGGCGTCCGCGCTCGCGCTGCCCGCGCCGACGCCGAGGGTGACGCGGCCGCCGGATATGTCGTCCAGCGAGACCAGCTCCTTGGCGAGGGTCACCGGGTGCCGGAAGTTCGGCGACGTGACGAGGGTGCCGAGCCGCAGCCGCGACGTGGCGCCGGCCGCCGCGGTCATTGTCGGCACGGCGCCGAACCAGGGGCCGTCGCGGAACGGCTCACGCCAGGACAGGTGGTCGTACGTGTACGCGGTGTGGAACCCGAGCTCCTCGGCCCGCTGCCACACCTCCCGACCGCCGTCCGCCCAGCGGTGTACGGGCAGGATGCAGGTGCTCAGTCGCATGCGGCGATCCTATTCGGCGCCACTGACAACGAGCGGCCCCGCCGCCTGCCGTACGTACGGCCCCGGGCCGTCGCGCTTTCCGCCGGACCCTCGCCGTGGCGGTGCGCCACCGCGGCGGCGGGAGGGGGTGCCAGCTGGCGCCCCGCCGCGATGGCGGAAGTCCGGCGATGTGGCCAAGCGCGAGCCGTACGTGCCGCCCGCAGCGGGCGAACCCCCCGCCGAAGCGGCGGAGAAAGGCCGGTGGGTGGGGCATGCATGGCTCAGACGCGCGACCCCGTGCACGCCTGTGCACCCGCTACGGGAAGATGGGGGTGTGACCGAGCCTCCCGCGCGCCCCGCCCACGACTGCCCCCCTGGCCTCCGGCGAGCAGGTCAGGTGTGTCAAGCAGCCCGCCCCGCGCCCCCCCCCGCGTGCCACCGTCCCCGGTCGCACCCCGCCCCCCGCCCCGGACCTCGGCCCTGGCCTGCACGAACGAGGTATGCACCCGCATACCGGGCAGGATCAGTCGCGGCACCGCGCCATGGTGCACAGCACCGCACGGCCCGGTCGACAGAATTCCCGGCCTCGCACGCGGCGGCGGCGAGCGATGAGTTTCGCCGCCGCCGCCCGTCTGTCCCGGTACGCACGAACGACCCACCCCTTCGCACGGTGGGCGCCCCGGGACGAGGAGCAGGAACCATGCAGAAGATCACGACCTACCTGTGGTTCGACGACCAGGCGGAAGAAGCCGACGACCACCACGATCATTGCTACGCCGAATCCGGTCATCCCGAGCCCCCGTTCTCGTCTCCATGGCGGCCCTCTGCCCCTCTCGCCGACGCGAGAACCGGCCGCCCTTCGTGTGACGCGTATTTCCGCAGGCGCCCCGCTCCATACCGGGTTTGAGGGAGTTCAGAGCTTCGCGGGCGTCGGGGCAGCCGTCATCTCGGCCGGGTCGGGGGCGAGTTCGGGACCCGGGCGGGTGCGCGGGCGGCGGCGTCAGGTGCCGGACGCCGCGTCCTCCAGAGTCTGGATGTCGATCTTCTGCATCTTCAGCATGGCCTTCATGGCCCGTTCCGCCCGGGCCGGGTCCGGGTCGGTCAGGAGGTCGGTGAGGCGGCGCGGGATGATCTGCCAGGACAGGCCGTATCTGTCGCGGAGCCAGCCGCACGCGGTGGGTTCGCCGCCGCCGCTGAGCAGCTTGTCCCAGAGGTCGTCCACCTCTTCCTGGGACTCGCAGTCGACGTAGAGCGAGACGGCCTCGGTGAACGGGAACTGAGGGCCGCCGTTCAGGGCGATGAAGCGCTGCCCCGCGAGCTCGAAGGTGACGATCATGACCGCGCCGGGCTCGCCCGGGCCGGCCTCGCCGTAGCGCTGGATCTCGAGGATCCGGGAGTTGTCGAAGATCGAGGTGTAGTGCCGGGCGGCCTCTTCCGCCTGGTCGTCGAACCACAGGTAGGTCGTGATCTTCTGCATGGTTCCTGCTCCTCGTCCCGGGGCGCCCCCCGTGCGAAGGGGTGGGTCGTTCGTGCGTACCGGGACAGACGGGCGGCGGCGGCGAAACTCATCGCTCGCCGCCGCCGCGTGCGAGGCCGTGAATTCTGTCGACCGGGCCGTGCGGTGCTGTGCACAATGGCGCGGTGCCGCGACTGATCATGCCCGATATGCGGGTGCATACCTCGTTCGTGCAGGCCATGGCCGAGTTCCGCGCCGAGGGGCGGGGTGCGACCGGGGACGGTTCCACGCTGGGCAGGGCCCTGCGCGAGTACGGCTCGCGGTGGCACGACCCGGCCGTCTTCGCCGAGTACGTGGAGGCCGTACGGGCGGACGCGCGTCCGCAGCCCACCCGCGCCGACGGCATGGTGCCGTGCACCACGCTCTGGTACGTGGACGGCGACGCGTACCTCGGCCGGCTCGCGATCCGGCACAGCCTCACGCCCTGGCTGCTGGAGTGGGGCGGGCACGTCGGGTACGACGTACGGCCCTCCGCGCGGCGCCGCGGGCACGCGACGGCGATGCTGCGCGACGCGCTGCCGGTCGCGTACGAGCGGCTCGGCCTCGAGTCCGTACTCGTCACCTGTGACGAGGGCAACGTTGCATCGCGCAAGGTGATCGAAGCGTGCGGAGGCTCGTACGAGGATTTGCGCAGCGGGAAGTTGCGCTACTGGGTGCGGGCCGCTCCGTAGCCCCGGGGCGGGCCCTCGTCCGGGCCTTCGTCCGTCTCCTCTGGGTCGTCCGGGTCGTCCGGGCTGCCCGGGTCGCGGCCGCCCGGGTGGCGGTGGCGCCAGATCCAGAAGACCGTGCAGGACAGGACCGCCCACCCGGCCAGCACGAGATACGGCTGCGCGTGCTGGTAGCCGGGGAAGTACACCGCCGTGTGCTGCGCGTTGACGGAGGCGCCCGGCGGGAGCCAGCGGCCGATCGTGCCCAGTACGGACGGCAGCAGCGGCCACGAGACGGCGCCGCCCGAGGACGGGTTGCCGAGCAGCACCATCAGGCCCCACGTCGGGAGCACCGCCCAGCGCCCGACGAGGGTGTTGAACATCGTGAACACCATCCCGGACGCGAACATCGTGAGGGAGAGGATCGACCACGACTGCAGGAACGGAAGGTCGATCGCGGTCAGCAGCCAGTCCACGACGGCGCAGATCGAGAACCCGCCGAGGAGCGCGTACGCGGCGGTGAAGGCGATGCGTTCCGGCGGGTTGAGTTCGCGGCTGTGCACGCTCAGCTGGACCGCGCCGAGGAAGCCGATGATGACGGCGGCGAGTGAGATGTAGAAGAGGGCGAGGCCGCGGGGGTCGCCGCGGTCCAGCGGTTTGAGGTCGCCGACCTCGACCCGTACGCCCGTCTTCTCGCCGACCTTCGGCGCGGTGTTCGTGAGCAGCTGCGAGACGGAGGCGCCGGCGGCGCTCGCGACGTCCATCCGCAGCGAACCGTCGCGGGGTAGGCGCAGCACGGCGAACACCTTCTGCGCCTCGACCGCCTCTTTCGCGTCCTCGAACGACGCCTCCCGGCGCAGCTCCAGCGACGAGCCGAGCGCCTTCTCCATGCCGGCGACGAACCGCGCGCGCTCGTTCGCGTCGTGGGCCTTGCCCACGACGGCGACGGGGATGTGGTGCGGGGTCGGGTCGGCCATCGCGTACGTGTACGAGCCCGCGAACAGGCCCGCCGCGGCGGCGAGGATCAGCGCCACGACCGTGGCCGGGAAGAAGTGGGAGTTGCGGAACGCCGTCCACGCGGAGGTTGCCGGCCGCGGGGGCGGATCCTGAGGCTGATCGCTCATGCGAATCACCTTAAACCGGGGGTAATCGTGCCGTACGGGGCGCCGTACGGTCGTGGTGCGCGCGCCCCGCGGGCGGGTGCCCGCCGGAGCGGGCCGGGGTTCGTCCTCAAACGCCGGACGGGCTGGAAGTACGGGCGGTCCGGGGCAAGGCAGGGGCCCTCCGGCGAAATGGTTCGCCGTCGTGTTCCGGGAGGTGAGATCCTGGGGTGCGTATGTCCACATCTCCCGACGCACCCACGCTCTCCGACCTGCTGGAGCGCCTGCCCGAGCTCATGCTGCGCGACGAGCAGCGGCTCGGCCGCAGGCTCGACGGCGCACGCCGGATACGGAAGCCCGCCGCGCGGGCGGCCGTGCTCGCCGAGATCGCCGCCGGCATGGACGCCTCCGCGGAGCGCGTCGCGGCCCGCCGTGCCGCCGTGCCGCCGATCACGTACCCGCAGCAGCTCCCCGTCAGCCAGCGCAAGGACGCCATCCTGGAGGCGATCCGCGATCACCAGGTGGTGATCGTCGCGGGTGAGACCGGTTCGGGGAAGACCACGCAGATCCCGAAGATCTGCATGGAGCTGGGCCGCGGCGTGCGCGGTCTCATCGGCCATACGCAGCCGCGCCGCATCGCGGCCCGTACGGTCGCCGAGCGCGTCGCCGAGGAGCTGGACTCGCCGCTGGGCGAGACGGTGGGCTGGAAGGTCCGTTTCACGGACCAGGTGAACGACCACACGCTGGTCAAGCTGATGACGGACGGCATCCTGCTCGCGGAGATCCAGACGGACCGCGAGCTGCGCCAGTACGACACGATCATCATCGACGAGGCGCACGAGCGCAGCCTGAACATCGACTTCCTGCTCGGCTATCTCGCCCAACTGCTCCCCCGCCGCCCCGATCTGAAGGTCGTGATCACCTCCGCGACGATCGATCCGGAGCGTTTCTCGCGGCACTTCGGGGACGCGCCGATCGTCGAGGTGAGCGGCCGTACGTATCCGGTGGAGGTGCGGTACCGGCCGCTGCTCGAAGCGGAGTCGGAGGAGAAGGACCGGGACCAGGTCACGGCGATCTGCGACGCCGTGGACGAGTTGCAGGCGGAGGGCGACGGCGACGTCCTCGTGTTCCTCTCCGGCGAGCGCGAGATCCGGGACACCGCGGACGCGCTGAACAAGAAGAACCTGCCCGCCACCGAGGTGCTCCCCCTCTACGCCCGACTGTCGCACGCCGAGCAGCACCGCGTGTTCCAGCGGCACTCGGGCCGCCGCATCGTGCTGGCCACGAACGTGGCGGAGACGTCGCTGACGGTGCCGGGCATCAAGTACGTCGTCGACCCGGGCACCGCCCGTATCTCCCGCTACAGCCACCGCACCAAGGTCCAGCGGCTCCCCATCGAACCCGTCTCGCAGGCCAGCGCGAACCAGCGCAAGGGGCGCTGCGGCCGTACGTCCGACGGCATCTGCATCCGGCTGTACTCAGAGGACGACTTCCTGACGCGCCCGGAGTTCACGGACGCGGAGATCCTCCGTACGAATCTCGCTTCCGTCATCCTGCAGATGACGGCGGCGGGGCTGGGCGAGATCGAGAAGTTCCCCTTCATCGACCCGCCGGACCACCGCAGCATCAAGGCGGGCGTGCAGCTGCTCGAGGAGCTGGGCGCGCTGCGCGACCGCAAACTCACCGGGCTGGGCCGGAAGTTGGCGCAGCTGCCGGTGGACCCGCGACTGGCCCGAATGGTGCTGGCGGCCGAGGGCAACGGCTGTGTGCGCGAGGTGATGGTGATCGCCGCGGCGCTGTCCATCCAGGACCCGCGCGAGCGCCCGTCGGACAAGCAGCAGCAGGCGGACCAGCAGCACGCCCGGTTCCGGGACGAGACGAGCGACTTCCTCGCGTTCCTGAACCTGTGGCGGTACGTACGGGAGCAGCAGAAGGCGCTGTCGTCCTCGGCGTTCCGGCGGATGTGCAAATCGGAGTTCCTGAACTACCTGCGGATACGCGAGTGGCAGGACATCTACGCACAGCTGCGGCAGGTCGCCCGTTCGATGAAGCTCCAGTACGACGAGGGGCAGCCGCCGGCGCCGGACGAGCAGGTGCACCGGTCGCTGTTGCCGGGTCTGCTGTCGCATTTGGGGTTGAAGAATGCCGGGCTGGAGGGCGGGAAGGGCGCAGAGAAGAACGAGTATCTGGGCGCGCGGGGCGCGAAGTTCGCCGTGTTCCCGGGGTCGGCGCTGTTCAAGAAGCCGCCGCGGTGGATCATGTCGGCCGAGCTGGTGGAGACCAGCAGGCTGTGGGCGCGGGTCAACGCGAAGATCGAGCCGGAGTGGGTCGAGCCGCTGGCCGAGCACCTGGTCAAGCGGACGTACAGCGAGCCGCACTGGGAGCAGAAGCAGGCCGCGGTGATGGCGTACGAGCGGGTGACGCTCTACGGCGTGCCGCTCGTCGCCCAGCGCAAGGTCAACTACGCCCGCATCGACCCGGAGACCTGCCGGGACCTGTTCATCCGGAACGCCCTGGTGGAGGGCGACTGGCGGACCCACCACGAGTTCTTCCGGGCGAACCGGAAGCTTCTCGACGAGGTGGAGGAGCTGGAGCACCGCGCGCGCCGCCGGGACATCCTGGTGGACGACGAGACGCTGTACGACTTCTACGACCAGCGCGTCCCCGAACACGTCGTGTCCGGCGCGCACTTCGACTCCTGGTGGAAGAAGCGCCGCCGCGAAGAGCCGGACCTGCTGAACTTCGAGAAGTCGATGCTCATCAACGAGCGGGCACGGCAGGTCACCGAGTCCGACTACCCGGACATGTGGCAGCAGGGCCGGTTGCGGTTCCCCGTCACGTACCAGTTCGAGCCGGGCACGGACGCGGACGGCGTGACCGTGCACGTGCCGCTCCAGGTGCTCAACCAGGTCACCGCCGAGGGCTTCGACTGGCAGATCCCGGGGCTGCGCGCCGATCTGGTCACCGAGTTGATCCGGTCGCTGCCCAAGCCGATCCGCCGGAACTGCGTTCCGGCGCCCGACTTCGCCCGCCGCTTCCTGGATGCCGTGTCCGTGCCGGACGCGCTGCGGGAGCCGCTGACAACCGTGCTGGCACGCGAGTTGCAGCGGATGACGGGCGTACGGATGGAGCCGGAGGACTTCGACTGGGCCAAGGTGCCCGAGCACCTCAGGATCACCTTCCGGGTCACCGACGAGCGGCGCCGCAAGCTGGGGGACGACGCGGAGGACAAGGACATCGAGGCGCTGCAGCTGCGCCTCAAGCCCCGTACGCAGGCGGCGATCTCGCGCGCCTTCGACTCGTCGGTGCGCTCCCGCAAGCAGCAGGGGAGCGCACGCGAGGCGGCGCACGAGCCGGAGCGCGCGGCGGACGGCGCCGCGCTCACGCGCCGTACGGGACTGACCGCCTGGACGCTCGGCACGCTGCCCCGCACCTTCGAGACGCGGCGGGGCGGCCAGCCCGTACGGGCGTACCCGGCGCTGGTGGACGACGGCGACTCGGTGTCGGTGAAGCTGTTCGACACGGAGGACGAGCAGCAGCAGGCGATGTGGCGCGGCACGCGGCGGCTCGTCCTGCTCAACATCCCGTCCGGTCCGGCGAAGTTCGCCCAGTCCAAGCTGAGCAACCAGCAGAAGCTGGCGCTGTCCCGGTCCCCGCACGGCAGCGTGCAGGCGCTGTTCGAGGACTGCGTCACGGCGACCGCGGACCGGCTGATCGCGGCGCGCGGCGGGCCTGCGTGGGACGAGGAGTCGTTCCGGAAGCTGTTCGACGCCGTACGCGCGGATCTCGTGGACGGGACGCTGCGCACCGTTCAGCAGGTCCAGGAGGTGCTGGCCGCCTGGCACTCGTGCGAGCAGCGGCTGCGGTCCGTACGGAGCGCGGTGCTGCTGCCGTCGCTCACGGACGTCAAGGAGCAGCTGGCCGCGCTGATCTGCCCGGGGTTCGTCACGGAGCACGGCGCGGGGCGGCTGCCGGATCTGATGCGCTACCTGGTCGCGGCCGACCGCCGGCTCCAGCAGCTGCCGAACAACGCCGAGCGGGACCGTACGCGCATGGCGAAGGTGCGGGAGATGCACGACGAGTACCTGTGGCTGCTCGAGCAGTTCCCGGCCGGACGGCCGGTGCCGAAGGCGGCGCGGGACATCCGGTGGATGATCGAGGAGCTCCGGGTCAGCTATTTCGCGCACGCGCTGGGGACGGCGTATCCGGTCTCGGACAAGCGGATCATGAAGGCGGTCGACGCCCTGGTCCCGGCGGGGCGGTGAGCCGTGGAGGCCGATTGGCTTCGCCCGGCTGACCTGCTGTAGAGTCAGCCTTCGCGCCGAGCGCGCAGCGAGGTCCTGTGGAGCAGTTTGGAGTGCTCGCCACCCTGTCAAGGTGGAGGCCGCGGGTTCAAATCCCGTCAGGACCGCACGAGTTGAGCCGTACGGACGGCCCGCCCCTTCGGGGAGCGGGCCGTTTTGTTGTCTTGACGTCCGTACCGGGCCCGGGTACCTCTGCTACAGGGAGGTGAGCGGTTTGGCGAACACCCCGTACGGTCCGCGGCGCCACGAGACGCGGGCCCTGCTCCGTGCCCATCTGGCGGCCGCCTCGGCCTACCGGCACGCGACGCGCCACTGCCCCATCTGTCACCGGCTGCTGCGGCTCGCGATGGAGTCGGGCCCGGATCTGCCCGCGGACCTGCCCGCGGCACCGCCGGCGGATCTGCCGCCTCCACCGCCCGTACGGCGGCAGGCGGCGAAGGATGTCATACGTACGCGGGGTCGCGCCGGGAAGTGACGGAAGTCGCCCAAGTGCCTCCACGGGCGGGCCGTTCGGTGGCACTCTGGGGGTACGGACGAGCCCGCGCACGGACAAGCGGACGGCGACTTCTCAATATCGCGGTGACCTGACAGGGGACAAGGGTTCCGGGATGTGACGGGAGTCACCGAATTGACCGGTGGAACAGGGGAACTCGGGTCACCCCGACCCGCTCTCGATTTAATATGTGCAATTGCACTGATGTTTCGGGAGTGACGAGCGGTGCCATGGCGGGCCCCGGGGCCCGTGGGACGGACCTCCCAGAGGCGTATCGCGGCCGGTGACGGGCGCACGAAAGCGCCGAGCGGGCAAGGGGTTTCGGCCCGGCGACGACGCCCGGCAGCCGGCCGGCCCCGCACAAACGAAGGCGCGCTGGACCCGGCGGAGTCCAGCGCGACCACGTCGTGCTGCAAGCGTCCAGCCGGGAGGGGGTCCCGGAAGACGCCGGATTATGCGGTTATTTCGCTGTACTGCAACTGCCTCTGATTCAGACCTCGCTGCGCTGCTGCGGGATGCCCGCGAGGAGTGCGCGCACCTCCGCCTCGCGGTAACGGCGATGTCCTCCGAGCGTGCGGATGGACGTGAGCTTGCCTGCCTTGGCCCAGCGCGTGACCGTCTTCGGGTCCACGCGGAACATGGTGGCAACCTCAGCCGGGGTCAGCAGCGGCTCGGCATCAGGGGTGCGAGCGGTCATGAGCGGCCTCCTCGGGAGAACCGAACCATCACGGTTCTTTCCTCTAAATTCTGCACCTTGACCCGCGTTGCCCGAAATGGCGCACGCGAGCCGAGTCGGTTATAGGACGAACGGCTTGTCCTCGGCACTACAACTACACCATCTGTCCAGCCACGTCGGCCAAACCGATGGAATTGCCCTCTCAGGTGTTCAACCTCGGCGGAAGCCGATGGACCGTGCCATAGCGGACAGTTACCCCGCCGTGACGATCAGTCACAATGTGGTCAGGAGTCACCAGACCTCACAAGGAGCGCAATACGAACTATCCATCCCCAAGGGGATGGAAGGAACCCCTCCGGACTCCTTGTCCTATTTTGACACGAGGGGTAGCTCTGAGTGCAAGGCCCCGAAACGTGCTATCCATCACGCTTGAGTCATTAGCCCGGTTCAGGACGAACGTCCCCCTGGGCCCGGGACGTCAGGCTCAGTTGGCGAACTGCAGCTCGCGCACGGCACGCCAGCGGTCCGTGAGCCGCTCGTACACCTCGCCGGCCCGCTCACCGTCCCCGTCGCGCAGGGCCGCGATGCCCTCCGCCGCGTCCGCGGCGGAGTGGTCCTCCGCGAGCTGCTCTTCGGGGATCACATGAGCCAGGCCGCCGTAATCCAGTTCGACGAGTGAGCGCGGATGGAACTCCTCCAGCCACCGCCCCACGTCGATCAGGCCGTCGACGAGCGGCCCCTCCTCCAGCTCCTCGCGGAGCACCTTCAAGCCCCGGGCGACACGACGTCGGGCCTGGACCATGGGTGTGCGGTAGCGGAGGACGGACTGCTGATCGCTCTCCTCACCCGAATCCGGCTTCGCAAACTCCCTTTCCGCGTCCGCGAACAGAACGAACCATCGAACGGGCACATGCCACAGGGCCGTACGGATCCAGGGCCGTGCGTCAGGGTTACGCTCCCGCCACTCCTCGTAGTCGGCGACCGCCTGCCGCCGTACGACCGGAGGCAGTGCCGCGTCCAGCACCGGGCGCGGCATGTCCAGGTCCGGGACGACCTGGCCGCCCGCGGTGAGGCCGCCGCTGCCGGAGGCGGCGGACGTCAGCGCCGCCAGCGCCTGCCAGCCGCGCAGCCGGGTGCGCCAGGGACAGACACACGTCACACCGTCCACCTCGGCGACGAACGCGTCCGCGCTCTCCCGTACGGGCACCACCACGGGCGGCACCGGCAGCAGGTCCGCGAGCGCGCGGTGCAGCTCCTCCTGGGCGGTGGGGGCGCGGTCGCGCTTCGCGTACCGGACCCAGTGCGAGCGTTCGGGCTCCGGGAAGGCCGCCAGCGGCTCGTACACCCGCAAGTACGCCGCATACGGGATCGGTGCCGTCGGCCTCTGCCCCACGCTCACTCCTGTCGGTTCCGTCGCCTGTGTTGTTCCCCGTCGTTCCTCCGGGCCCCACACGCGGTCGGGAAATCTGCCTACCCTGATCGTGACACTCCGACGATCCCCGTGGGGCGACTCCTCTACGCTCTTGGCCACAAGGCCCTTCCTGCGTCTTCTGCCACAAGCGGGAGACCCCGTGGGGGCGACCACCGCGACTACAGGAGTCACCACCGTGACTGACGTACGTCCTCCCGCCGTCAGCGCCGACGGCGTGCCCGATCACGTCGAGGGCAGTGCCCTGCACACGTTGTTCCGCTCCGAACAGGGCGGCCACGAGCAGGTCGCGCTCTGCCAGGACCGCGAGAGCGGCCTCAAGGCCGTCATCGCCATCCACTCCACCGCGCTGGGTCCCGCACTGGGCGGCACCCGCTTCCACGCCTACACGTCCGAGGAGGAGGCCGTCCTCGACGCCCTCAACCTCGCGCGCGGCATGTCGTACAAGAACGCGCTCGCCGGGCTCGACCACGGCGGCGGCAAGGCAGTGATCATCGGCGATCCCGACACCCTCAAGTCCGAGGACCTGCTGCTCGCCTACGGCCGGTTCGTCGCCTCGCTCGGCGGCCGCTACGTCACGGCGTGCGACGTCGGCACGTACGTCCAGGACATGGACGTCGTCGCGCGCACCTGCCGCTGGACCACGGGGCGTTCGCCCGGGCAGGGCGGCGCCGGCGACTCGTCCGTGCTGACCGCCTACGGCGTCTTCCAGGGCATGCGGGCCAGCGCGCGGCACCTGTGGGGCGACCCGTCGCTGCGCGGCCGTACGGTCGGCATCGCCGGGGTCGGCAAGGTCGGGCACCACCTGGTGGAACACCTGCTGGAGGACGGCGCGCGGGTCGTCATCACGGACGTGCGCGCCGAGTCGGTCGAGCGCGTGCGCGCCGCGCACCCGGAGGTGGCGGTGGCCGCCGACACGGACGCGCTGATCCGTACGGAGGGCATGGACGTGTACGCGCCCTGCGCGCTCGGGGGCGCGCTGAACGACGACACCGTGCCCGCCCTCACCGCGCGCGTGGTGTGCGGCGCGGCCAACAACCAGCTGGCGCACCCGGGTGTGGAGAAGGACCTCGCGGACCGGGGCGTGCTGTACGCGCCGGACTACGTGGTGAACTCGGGCGGCGTCATCCAGGTCGCGGACGAGCTCCACGGCTTCGACTTCGCGCGCGCGAAAGCAAAGGCGACGAAGATCCACGACACCACGCTGTCGATCTTCACCCGCGCCGAGGCGGACGGTGTGCCGCCCGCGGTGGCCGCCGACCGCATCGCGCAGCAGCGGATGGCGGACGCGCGCTGACGCCGGGCCGGCGGCGCCCCTGAGGCGCCGCCGGCTGTGTCCCCGGCGGCCCTTCGACGGCCCTCTCGCGGGCCCCCGGCCACGTGCTCGCGACGGGTGGGCGGGTGCGCCCCGGCGGCCGGGAGAGGCGCATCACCCACCCCCGGGCGGGTCCGCGATGTGCGGAAGGTAAAATCGCGGTTGACCAGGCAGAAATTGGTCAGAGCACACAACGGCGACCTGCCGTGTCGTGTGGGCGACGTACCGTCCGGCGGCTGAAGCAGGTACCGTTGAAGACCTACGGACCGGTTTCCACTGTCGGAGGCCGCTCGTCCGGTCTGAAACATGAACGCGTGTCAAGACTCTGGGGCCGTCGAGCCCCGTCGTTGAGGGGGTCGAGCCATGGGGCGCGGCCGGGCCAAGGCCAAGCAGACGAAGGTCGCCCGCCAGCTGAAGTACAACAGCGGTGGGACTGACCTATCGCGCCTGGCCGAGGAGCTGGGCGCATCGACATCGAACGAGCCGCCGAACGGCGAGCCGCTCGAGAGCGATGAGCTGGACGACGACCCGTACGCACAGTACGCGGATCTGTACAACGACGACGAGGACGAGGACGACGAGCAGCCGTCCGACTCCCAGTCGTCGTATCGACGTCGCGCTTGACGCGACGCGTGAGCACATAGGCCCGGTACGGCGCCCGCCGTACCGGGTTCTGTGCTGCACCGGCACGATGAGCCGCTGCGGCACCACGCGCGGCGCCGCCGCCCCGTTCGGCGCCGCTGCCCCGCACGGACCGCCCGTCCTGCTTCCGTCCGTCAGCGCGCATGGTCTCCAGTGAGCGTGACCGCCTCCGTGCGGTCGCCCCGTTCGGTGATCTCCCCCGCCACCCACGACTCGACGCCGCGCTCGGCCAGCGCCGCCAGTGCGCCGTCCACCGACTCCGGCGGGACGACAGCGACCATGCCGACGCCCATGTTCAGGGTCTTCTCCAGCTCCGGCCGTGCCACTCCGCCCAACTCCCCGACCAGCCCGAAGACCGGCGCCGGCGTCCATGTCGAACGGTCCAGGCGCGCGTGCAGCCCGTCGGGCACCACTCGGGCGAGATTGCTGGCCAGCCCGCCGCCGGTGACGTGCGAGAAGGCGTGCACGGTGGTCGTACGGGCGAGCGCGAGGCAGTCCAGCGAGTAGATCTTGGTGGGCTCCAGCAGCTCCTCACCGAGCGTCCGGCCGAACTCCTCGACGCGGCGGCCCAGGTCCCAGCCGGCCCGCTCGAAGAACACGTGCCGCACCAGTGAGTACCCGTTCGAGTGAAGACCCGAGGACGCCATCGCGATCACCGCGTCCCCCGTACGGATACGGTCCGCGCCCAGCACCGCGTCCGCCTCGACCACTCCGGTGCCCGCGCCAGCGACGTCGTACTCGTCCGGGCCGAGCAGCCCCGGGTGCTCGGCGGTCTCGCCGCCCACCAGCGCGCAGCCCGCGAGGACGCAGCCCTCGGCGATGCCCTTCACGATCTGCGCGACGCGCTTCGGGTGGACCTTGCCGACGCAGATGTAGTCAGTCATGAACAGCGGCTCGGCACCGCACACCACCAGGTCGTCCACCACCATCGCGACCAGGTCGTGGCCGATCGAGTCGTGTATGTCCAGACGCTGCGCGATGGCCACCTTGGTGCCGACGCCGTCGGTCGCGGAGGCGAGCAGCGGGCGCTGGTAACGGGTGAGCGCGGAGGCGTCGAAGAGGCCGGCGAAGCCGCCGAGACCGCCCAGCGACTCCGGGCGCTGCGCCTTCCCGACCCACTCCTTCATCAGCTCGACGGCCCGGTCGCCGGCCTCGATGTCGACTCCGGCGGCGGCGTAGCTGGCGCCGGAGCCGGCTCTGGGCTCGGACCCGGACTCGGGTTCGTGTACGGGCTCGGGCTCGGGCTCGGCGAGGCGGCTGACGGCGCGGCGGGCGGCGTACGTACGGAACGGACGGGGGCGGCGGCCGTACGGGACGCGCCACGGCGTTGTGGGCACGTACGGGCGGCCGCCCGCGCGCTAGGGGCGCCTCAGCGCGTCCGCACCGCCCGGGCCCGCGGCCAGCGTCGGCACCCCGTCCACGTCGGACTGCGCGCCCTCCGCCGCCTCCGGCTCCAGCAGGTGCTTGCCCAGCAGTTCGGGGTCGGGCAGCGGCATCGGGTACTCGCCGTCGAAGCAGGCGCGGCACAGGTTCGGCTTGGCGATGGTGGTCGCCTCGATCATGGCGTCGGTGGAGATGTACGCGAGGGAGTCGGCGCCCAGCGACTTGCCGATCTCCTCGACCGACAGGCCGTTGGCGATCAGCTCGGCGCGGTTCGCGAAGTCGATGCCGAAGAAGCACGGCCACTTGATCGGCGGCGAACTGATCCGCACGTGCACCTCGGCGGCGCCAGCCTCGCGCAGCATGCGGACGAGAGCGCGTTGGGTGTTGCCGCGCACGATGGAGTCGTCGACGACCACCAGGCGCTTGCCGCGGATGACTTCCTTGAGCGGATTGAGCTTGAGCCGGATGCCGAGCTGCCGGATCGTCTGCGAGGGCTGGATGAACGTGCGGCCCACGTACGAGTTCTTCACCAGCCCGCTGCCGTACGGGATGCCGCTGGCCTCCGCGTATCCGATGGCTGCCGGAGTGCCGGACTCCGGCGTCGCTATCACCAGGTCGGCGTCGGCCGGGGCCTCGGCGGCGAGCTTGCGGCCCATCTCGACGCGGGAGAGGTAGACGTTGCGGCCGGCGATGTCCGTATCGGGGCGCGCGAGGTACACGTACTCGAAGACACAGCCCTTCGGCTTTGCCTCCGCGAAGCGGGTGGAACGGAGCCCGCCCTCGTCGATCGCGACCATTTCGCCCGGCTCTATCTCCCGGATGAACGAGGCGCCGCAGATGTCCAGCGCGGCCGTCTCGGACGCGACCACCCAGCCGCGCTCCAGCCGGCCGAGCACCAGCGGGCGGATGCCCTGCGGGTCGCGGGCGGCGTACAGCGTGTGCTCATCCATGAACACGAGCGAGAACGCGCCCTTGACCTCGGGCAGCACGAGGGGCGCCGCCTGCTCGACGCCGAGCGGCTTGCCGTCGTCGTCTGTCTGGCCTGCGAGCAGGGCGGTGATGAGGTCGGTGTCGTTGGTGGCAGCCAGGTGGGGGGCACGGCGGGCGTGGCCGTTGCGGCCGCTGTCGCCGTTACGGGCGCGGGCGTCGGCGTCCGCCGCCTCGCGGCGGTCGGCGAGGGCGGCGACGAGCTCGGTCAGCTCGACGGTGTTGACCAGGTTGCCGTTGTGCCCGAGGGCGATCGAGCCGTGGGCCGTCGCGCGGAAGGTGGGCTGGGCGTTCTCCCATACGGAGGCGCCGGTCGTCGAGTAGCGGGCGTGCCCGACGGCGATGTGGCCGCGCAGGGAGCCGAGGGAGGTTTCGTCGAAGACCTGTGAGACCAGGCCCATGTCCTTGAAGACGAGGATCTGTGAGCCGTTGCTCACCGCGATGCCCGCGGACTCCTGGCCGCGGTGCTGCAACGCGTACAGACCGAAATAGGTGAGCTTCGCGACCGCTTCCCCCGGAGCCCAGACACCGAAGACGCCGCAGGCGTCCTGGGGACCTTTCTCACCGGGGAGCAGGTCGTGGTTGAGTAGTCCATCACCACGTGGCACGTTACCGAGTCTAAGGGCAGCGGCGGCGCTGCTCCGAATCGGGTACGCGAGCTTTGCCCCCGCGACCTGGCGGCCCGCCCTTGAAGCCCGCCCGGCTCCGCCCTTCGAGCCCGCCCGGCGATTGAGGACAAACCGGGGCGGCCACCCACCGGCCCGCTGGTGTCCGGGAAGCGTCGGGGGACAGCGCGGCACCACCGTGGCCGAGGGCCGTCCTCAAACGCCGGACGGCCTGAGTTCCGGGCCGCTCAGCCCAGGATCGGCAGGTGCGGGCTCAGGTCCGCGCGCGTGCCGCCCGCCGACACCCTGCCCGCCGCCAGCGCCGCGTCCCACCCCGTACGCCCGGTGGCCAGCCGCAGCCACGTCAGCGGATCGGTCTCCACGACGTGCGGCGGCGTGCCCCGCGTGTGCCGCGGCCCTTCGATGCACTGGGTCACGGCGTACGGCGGGATCCGTACCTCCACCGTGTGCCCCGGCGCCTTCGCGGCGAGCGCGTCCGCGAGCACCCGTACGGTGGCCGCCAGCGCCTGCCGGTCCAGGGTGACCGGCGTCTCGACGGCGCGGGACAGGTCGTCGGTGTGGACGACCAGTTCGACGAGCCGCGTGACCGTGAAGTCCAGCGCGCGCATCGCGCCGAAGCGGTGCGGCAGCAGCAGGTCGGGGCGTACGGCAGCCTCCAGGACCGGTTCCAGCTGCTCGACGGCGTCGTCGATGCGGGCCGCCGGGTCCGCGGCCGCGGCCGCCTCCGTACGGGTGTCCTCGTCGAGGACGGCGGCCCAGTCCACGGTGGAACGCGCCCAGGTGGAGAGGTCGACCTGGGGTGCCGCGGCGGCCGGTTCGGGCATGGCGAGGAGCCGGGGCACGGCGTCGATCTGGAGGGCGATGTGGACGAGCAGCTGGTGCACGTCCCAGCCGGGCAGCCCGGACGGCAGCTTGCGCTGCCCGTCGGTGAGCTCGTGCGCGGCCGCGGCGACGGACTCGACCTGGGCGGTGAGGGCCTTCCGGACCCGTACGGGGTCATAGGTGCGGGATTTGTTGCGGTTCGCGGGCGGCATGGCGCCGAGCTTACGGCCTCTCGCCGTACGGGCGGCCGTTACGGCGGGAGGCCGGCCGCGTACCCGCCCAACGGGCGGGTGGTGTCCGGCCCGAGGCCGGGCACCGCGGCCGTACGGCGACGGTCGGCTACCGCGCCCCGCTGCTCTCCCGCCGTACGAGCCGGTGCGTCGCGTGCTGCGTCGTGTGCGGCGCATCCGGGTCGCCCGCGATGCGCGCGAGCAGCGCCTTGACGGCGAGCTGCGCGAGCTGCGGCTTGTCCGGCGCGACCGTGCTGAGCGAGGGGACGGAGAACTGCGTCTCCTCGATGCCGTCGAAGCCGACGATGGCCAGGTCGCGCGGCACCTCCAGCCCGTGGTCGTACGCGGCGCGCAGTGCGCCGGAGGCGAGGAGGTCGGAGAAGCAGAAGACGGCGTCGGGCGGTTCGGGCAGTGCCAGCAGCCCGCGCATGGCAGCGGCGCCGTCCATGCGTTGGAAATCAGGCACCGCGGGGGTGAGTTCGGGGTCGTACGGGACGCCGGCGGCGTGCAGCGCCTCGTGGTAGCCGCGGGCGCGCTGCTGGGAGGTGGCGTGCGCCGGGTTGGTCTGGAAGCCGATGGCCGCGACGCGGCGGCGGCCCAGTTCCAGCAGGTGGGCGGTGGCCTCGCGGGCGGCGGCGACGTTGTCGATGAGGACGTGGTCGGCGGGGACCTCGTAGTCGCGTTCGCCGAGGAGGACCAGCGGGACGCGGCGCTCGCGGCGGGCGAGCGCGCTCTGGTCGAGGAGCCGGGGGGAGAGCAGCACGCCGTCGATCAGCGGGTCGGAGAGCCCGCAGGCGGCACGGAGTTCGGCGGCGGGGTCGCCGCCGGTGTCCTCGATGAGGACGGAGACGCCGTGTTCGGCGGCGGCGCCGATGACGGCGGTGGCCAGCTCGGCGAAGTACGGCTGGACCAGCTCGGGTACGGCGAGGGCGATGACGCCGCTGCGGCCCGTACGCAGGTGGCGGGCGGAGGCGTGGGGCCGGTAGTCGAGCTCGGCGATGGCGCGCAGGACGCGCTGCCGGGTGGGCTCGGCGACGCGCACCTGGCCGCGTACAACGTTCGAGACGGTCTTGATCGACACGTCCGCGCGCTCGGCGACGTCCTTGAGCCGCGCCCCTTTCGACGGCCGCTCGGCCATGCCGTTCCCCTCTGTTCAGCCCGTTGTGCGGGCCGAGAAAGCCTGGTGCGATGTGTTGACGTCAGCTTACGCGGTCGCTACAACGTTGTAACACGCCCTGAGAGCCCGCTCACGAGCGCTGCACGTCCCGCTCTTACAACGTTGTACAACGTTCTGGAGGACCCGATGCGAGACCGTCCGCCCCTGCCGGGGACGCCCCTGGGCGGCCCGCCCCCGGCAGGCTCCCGTACGGCGCCCACCCGGCGCGCCCTGCTGCGCGCCGCCGGTGCCCTCGGCGCGACCGCCGCCGCCGGCGGCGCCCTCAGCGGCTGCGGAACGGCCATCGGACAGGGCTTCACGGGCGACTCCGGACCCGCCTCCCTGCTGAACTTCTGGAACCCGTTCACCGGCGGCGACGGCGCCCGCATGGTCGAGATGGAACGCGACTACCGCAAGCGCCATCCGGACGTCGACCTCAAGGCGACCACCTTCGTCTGGGGCGACCCGTACTACACGAAGCTCACCCTGGCCACGCTCGGCGACCGGCCGCCGCAGGTGGCGATCACCCACCTGTCCAAGATCCCCACCCTCGCCGGCGCCGGCCTCCTCCGCGAGATCGGCGACGACGAACTGGCCGCGCACGGCATGGGCGCCGACCGCTTCGACCAGCGCGCCTGGCGCAAGGCGCACTACGACGGCGCGCTGCGCGCCATCCCGCTGGACACCCACCCGTTCGTGCTCTACGTACGCACCGACATCGCCAAGAAGGCCGGACTGACCGGCTCCGGCGGCGAGTTGGCGGACGTGGACGGGCCGGAGCAGTTCCTGGACGCGCTGCGCGCGGCGAAGGAGGTGACGGGTGCGTGGGGCTGTTCGATCGCGTCCACCAAGGACCCGTCCACCTGCTTTCGGCTGTTCTGGTCGCTCTACCGGCAACTCGGCGGCCGGCTGCTGGCGGACGAGGGCGCCAAGGTCGTCATCGACATGGAAGCGGCCGGGGAGGCGTTCGCGTACATCAGGCGCCTGACGCAGGAGAAGCTCGTGCCGACCGGCGTCGACAGTCCGGGCGCGATCACGCTGCTCACGTCCGGGCAGGCCGGGTTCCTGATGGACGGCGTGTGGCAGATCCTCGCCGTACAGGACTCGAAGGTCGCCTTCGACATGCTGCCGTTCCCGCGGATCTTCCGCGACGCCCCGTACGCCTGCCACGCCGACTCGCACGGACTGGTGCTGCCCAAGGCGCCCTCACCGGACGCGCAACGGGCGGACCGGTCGCTGGAGTTCATCCGCTCGCTGCTGGACGCGAGCGACGCGTGGGCGGGCGGCGGGCACATCCCCGCGTGGCTGCCGACGCAGGAGTCGGAGGCGTACCGCAAGCTCGAGCCGCAGGCGCACTACGCGGCGGCCTCGGACGGGGCGGCGTACGACCCGGGGGCCTGGTACTCGGGCGCGGGCAGCAGCCTGCACAACCGGCTCGGCGACGTGTGCGCGTCGGTGCTGGGCGGCCGTACGACGCCGACGCGGGGGGCCGCTCGAATTCGTGAGGAACTTCGGGAACTGGCGGCCACACCCTCGCCGTTGTAACTGTGTGTAGTCGAACGGGCGCGCTTCGGGACGGTGTGTGACCTGGCGGCGCTCCTCCGAACCTTCCCGACTCTCTCTGCTTTCCCTGCACTTCAAGAACCGCTCACCCTCGGACGAAAGGCCGCGCCGTGGCCACCACAGCACCCACGAGCACCGCAGCGCCACCCGGGCCGGAACGGCCGGGCGGCCGCGGCGGCGGCGGCGGCAAGGGACGCCGGGCGGGCTTGCCCGGCACCCGCGCCGACCGCTGGACCGCGCCCGGGATGCTCGCACCCTTCGGCTTCTTCTATCTGGTCTTCCTGATCGGGCCGCTGCTCTATCTCCTGGTCGCCGGGTTCTTCAACACCAGCCTGGTGAAGGGCGGTCTGGGCGACTGGGTCGGCCTGGACAACTACGCACGGGCGCTGAGCACCGAGGAGTTCTGGGCGAGCCTGTGGCACAGCGTGTGGTTCACGGTGCTGACGACCGTGCCGCTCGTGGTGCTCGCGCTGGTGCTGGCGCTGCTCACCGACCGCTTCTCGCGCGGGCGCTGGTTCTTCCGGCTCGCGTTCTTCGCGCCCTTCGTGCTGCCCTCGTCCGTGATCTCGCTGATGTTCATGTGGATCTTCGCGGACCAGATAGGGCTCGCGCAGAGCTGGGCGAAGTTCTTCGGGAGCGACTCGCCGCCGTCCTGGCTGGGCGATCCGGACTGGGCGATGATCTCCATCGCGGCCGCCACGGTGTGGTGGACGATCGGCTTCAACTTCGTGATCTATCTCGCGGCGCTCCAGGAGATCCCGCGCGACGTGCACGAGGCCGCCGCGCTGGACGGCGCCGGACCGTGGCAGCGGATACGGCACATCGTGGTGCCCATGCTGGGCCGCGCCACCACGCTGGTGACCGTGCTCCAACTGGTCGCCTCGCTCAAGGTCTTCGACCAGATCTACATGATGACCGGCGGCGGCCCGGACCGCGCCACCGAGCCCGCCCTGCTGTACGTGTACAACACGGGCTTCACCGAAGGCCGCGTGGGCTACGCCTCGACGGTCTCGCTGGTGCTGTTCGTGATGATCCTGCTGATCTCGCTGGTCTGGTTCGCCCTGGTACGCCGCGCCGAGAAGGAGAGCTGACCGATGGCAGCGAGCACAAGCACAAGCGGTCTGCCGACCCGTAAGGGACTGGACGGCGGCAGCGGTGACCGGCGCGACGGCGGTCTGCGGGGCAGGCTCCGCCCGCGCGCGCCGGAGGCCGCGCCCATGTCCGGGCCGATGCGCGCTGTCGGCGCCGAGCGGCTCTTCAACCGGGTCGCGCTGGGCGTCCTGATCGCCCTCGCGCTGCTCTGGCTGGTACCGCTGGTCTGGGCGTTCGCGACCTCCGTGCGGTCCGCCGACGAGATCGCCACCGACCCGACCGCGTGGTGGTCCGGCAGCCCGACCTTCGAGGCGTACGAGGACCTGCTGACCGGCGGCAAGCTGCCGTACTGGTACGTCAACAGCTTCATCACCTCCGCGCTCACCACCCTGCTCACGGTGCTGACGGCCTCGCTCGCCGCGTTCGCGCTGTCCCGGCTCCGCTTCCGGTACCGCAAGCCGGCGTTCCTGCTGCTGCTCGCCGGGCTGATGGTGCCGCCGCAGGTGCTGATGATCCCGCAGTTCCTGGCGCTGCAGTCGACGGGGATGCTCAACACGTACTGGGCGGTGGTGCTGCCACAAGTGCCCAACGTGGTCGCCGTCTTCGTCTTCAAGCAGTTCTTCGACGGGATACCGGAGGAGCTGACGGAGGCCGCCCGTGCGGACGGCGCGAGCTGGCTGCGTACGTACTGGCAGATCGTGATGCCGCTGTCCAAGCCGGCCATCTCGGCCGTCACGATCTTCGTCTTCGTCTGGGCCTGGAACAACTTCCTGTGGCCGCTCCTCGTCGTCACCGACCCGGAGATGATGACGCTGCCCGTCGGACTCACCTCCGTACAGGACGCGTTCGGCATACCCCAGGCCCAACTGATGGCCTCCGCCGTGCTGGGCGGCGTGCCGCTGCTCACCGTGTTCCTGCTGTTCCAGCGCCGGATCGTGGAGGGCATCGCGGGCACCGGCCTGAAGTGACCGAGGCCCTCCCGCGTTCTCCTTCGTTCTCCTCCGACCTCCCCCGTTCTCCTCCGATCTCCCCCGTTCTTCCGTGATCTCCTCCGACCCCCTTGCGTCTCGTGGAGACGTGCCCGTTCCGTCTGAGAAAGGCCCCACATGCCGCACCCCCCTGCCGACGCCCGGTTCACCATCGACCCCGACTTCGCGATCGGTGCCGTGGACCCACGCCTGTACGGGACGTTCGTCGAACACATGGGCCGCTGCGTCTACACCGGCATCTACCAGCCCGACCACAAGACCGCCGACGCCGCGGGCTTCCGCGGTGACGTGGCGGAGCTCGTACGCGAGTTGGGCACCCCGCTCGTGCGCTACCCCGGCGGCAACTTCGTCTCCGGGTACCACTGGGAGGACGGCGTCGGCCCCGCCGCCGACCGGCCCC
Source organism: Streptomyces armeniacus (assembly GCF_003355155.1). Classification (NCBI taxonomy): domain Bacteria; kingdom Bacillati; phylum Actinomycetota; class Actinomycetes; order Kitasatosporales; family Streptomycetaceae; genus Streptomyces; species Streptomyces armeniacus. The sequence continues at coordinate 4,880,141 of NZ_CP031320.1, forward strand.
GGCGGCTCGACCTGGCATGGCGCAGCATCGAGACGAACCAGGTCGGCACCAACGAGTTCCTGGGCTGGGCCCGCGACATGGGCCTGGAGCCGATGATGGCGGTCAACCTCGGCACCCGCGGCATCGACGCGGCCCGCGCCCTCGTCGAGTACTGCAACGTGCCCGGCGGCACCGCCTGGTCGGACCTGCGGATCAAGCACGGCGTCAGCGAGCCGCACGCCGTGAAGCTCTGGTGCCTCGGCAACGAGATGGACGGCCCCTGGCAGACCGGCCACAAGACGGCGACCGAGTACGGGCGGCTGGCGGCCGAGACCGGCAAATCGATGCACCAGGTCGACCCGTCCATCGAGCTGGTCGTGTGCGGCAGTTCGAACGCCGAGATGCCCACCTTCGGCAGCTGGGAGGCCGAGGTGCTGCGGCACACGTACGACGAGGTCGACCACCTGTCGCTGCACGCGTACTACGAGGAGAAGGGCGGGGACCGGGCCAGCTTCCTGGCCAGCGGCGCGCACATGGACGCGTACATCGCGGACGTGGTCGCCACGGCCGACCACGTGCGGGCGGTGCGCCGCGCCCGCAAGCGGATCACGCTGTCCTTCGACGAGTGGAACGTCTGGTACGCCGACCGTTTCCCCGGCGAGCGGAAGCTCGACATGGCGGAGACACCGCGGCTGATCGAGGACACGTACTCGGTGACGGACGCCGTCGTCGTCGGCTCCCTGCTGATCAGCCTGCTGCGGCACGCGGACCGGGTGGCGATCGCGTGCCTGGCCCAGCTGGTGAACGTGATCGGCCCGATCCGTTCCGAGCCGGGCCCGAACGGCGCGTCCTGGCGGCAGGCCAGCTTCCACCCCTTCGCCCTCACCGCGCGGCACGCGCGGGGGACGGTGCTGCGCACGGAGCCGTCCGCGGGGCCGCGGCTGGACACCGCCAAGTACGGCGAGGTGGACGCGCTCGACTCGGTGGTGACCTGGGACGAGGAGACCGGCGCGCTGACGGTGCTGGCCGTCAACCGCGACCAGGAGCACGGGCTCACGCTCCGGGCGGCGCTCCGCGGACTGCCGCACGACGCCTACGCCGTGGTGGAGCATCTGGCCATAGCGGACGACGACCCGGACGCGGCGAACACGGAGGCGGAGCCGAACCGGGTCGTGCCGCGGCGCATCGAGGGCGCGCAGGTCACGGCGGACGGCGAGCTGGAGGCGGCACTTCCGCCGCTGTCCTGGAACCTGCTGCGGCTCGCACCGCGATGACCTGGCACTTCGGCCGCCAACGGCGGGGCATACCACGGATGTTATGGACAGTTGGTACTGCCCGAGCGGGCTGACTTCTGAGAATCCTGGTAGTTCCTGGACACCCCCACGCGCGAGACATCGCGAGCAATCGCGTGTCTTCGGAATCGAGGAATCTTGCGAATAACCAGGATCATCCCCGCTCTTCTCGCCGCTCTGCTCGCCGTGCTCACCCTGTCCTCGGCCGCCACGGCGGCCGAGGACAGAGCACCCGCCAAGGTCAGCGGACCGCAGCCGATCATCGGCGGCCAGCTGGCACAGGAAGGCCCCTGGGCGGCGCGGCTGTTCTCCAACGGCAGGCAGACGTGTTCGGCGACGATCATCGCGCCCGAGTGGATCCTCACCGCCAGGCACTGCGTCAGCGGCGGCGGCCTGTCGTTCCGCATCGGCAGCCTGGACCAGACGTCCGGCGGCACCATGGCCAACGGCACCCAGGTCCACACCCACTCGTCGGACCTCGCCCTGGTGCGGCTCGACCGTTCCGTCGAGGCGACGTACGCGCAGCTCGGTGACCCGGGCTCGGTGCAGAACGGCCAGAACGTGCAGGTGTACGGCTGGGGCGCGACCTCGCGCTGCAGCCCGGAGATCAACTGCCAGTCGCAGTACCTGAAGTACGCGAACGTGACCGTCACCGGCGGCTGCACCGACGCGTACGGCGGCCAGGCCATCTGCGCGCGCCGCGGCGACGGCATCACCGCGGGCGGCGACTCCGGCGGCCCGATGATGGCGAACGGCGTGCAGGTCGGCGTCGCGTCCACCAGCGACCGGCAGACGACGACGGCGTACACGAACGTCACCGCGTACCGCTCCTGGATCCAGTCCATCGCGGGCGTCTGACCGCGGGCGGGTCTGACGCACGGAGACCACGCGGACCCGCAGTGGGGGTGGGGACGGCCCGTTCCGCACGGGCCGTCCCTGCCCCCTGTCCACGTCGACCGCGCCCGTCAGCCCTCGACCGCCGGCCCTCCGGTGCGGCCGGGCGGCCTGTAGCGCAGCAGGAGGTTTCCCGAACGGAACACAGTCACCGCTCCGGGCGTCAGGTCGACACGTTCGCTCAGCCCGGCGTACAGGCTCCGGCCGCGCCCGAGCAGCACCGGATGCAGCAGGATCCGCAGCTCGTCCACCAAGCCCTGCTCGAGCAGCGTCACGGTGAGCCCCGAGCTCCCGAAGACCGCCACGTCACCGGTGCTTTCGGCCCGTAGCCGGGCCACCTCGGCGCCCAGGTCGCTGCCGTCGGTGACACGGGTGCCCTCCCAAGGGGTGACCGGACCGCCGCCCGTCACCACCGTCTTGGGCACGGCGTTCATGAAGGCAGCGATCTCGGGCAGCCGCTCCGCGGCCTCGGCCGAGGGCCAGACTTCGGCGAAGTGCTCGTACGTGCGCCGGCCCAGCAGGAGGGCGCCCACTTCGCGGGTCTGGCGCAGGTTCCAGTCGAAGAACTCCTCGTCGTGGAGGCCGAAGTCCAGTTCGCCGTCGGGCCCTTCGTGGTAGCCGTCGAGGGAGCAGAACAGGAACGCGAACACCTGCTGCTGCGGGCCGTCCGGCGTCGAGTCGTGACCCATCTCGTCTCCTTTCCGGTGATCCATGCACCGGACAGACCGGCCGGGGACGCGAAACTCATCGCGGCGCCGCCCCGCGGGGTCAGCTCGGTTCGCGCAGTCCCGCGATGAGGAACTCGACGAGCCGGCGCGCGTCGTAGTGCGGATCGTGTTCGGCGCCGATGCAGAGGTTCCCGACGCCGCGCATGAGCTGGATCGCCTCCAGGTCGGAGCGGACCTCACCGGCGGCGGCCGCGGCGTCGAGCAGCTGGGCGCATACGGGCACGAGGCGGTCGAGGAAGTAGGCGTGCAGCCTGTCGAAGCCGGCGTTGTCCGACCGCAGTACGGCGGCGAGGCCGTGCTTGGTGACCAGGAAGTCCACGAAGAGGTTGATCCACTGCCCGAGCGCGGCGTGCGGGCTCGTGCTGCTCTCCAGGAGCGCGGGGCCGGCCTCGGCGAGGGCCTCGACCTGGTGCCGGTAGACGGCGGTGATCAGGTCCGCGCGGGTCGGGAAGTGGCGGTAGATCGTGCCCATGCCGACGCCGGCCTTGGCCGCGATGTCGCGTACGGGTGCCTCCACACCTGAGGTGACGAAGACCGCGGCGGCCGCGTCGAGCAGGGTCTTCTCGTTTCGCCGGGCGTCCGACCGCTTGGACCGGACGGGGCGCTCCGCACCCGTGTCGCCCGTGTCGCCCGCACCACCGGGACGGCCCGTACCGCCCGTACCGCTCTCGCTCACCGCGCCGCTCCCTCCACTGCCGCCCTTGCCAAACGGAACAGCGCTCCGTATCGTCTTTACCGGAGCAAGGTTCCGCTTGGTCATCATGCCAGAGCGGGGACCGGGCGGCCAGCCCATGCACCCGCGGCGCCGCGCTGCCGCCAGGCGACGCCCCGCCACCGCCTTCCATCCGCAACGGAGGAACACCGTCATGCTGTACCGCACCCTGGGCCGTACCGGCGTACAGGTCAGCACCCTCGCGCTCGGCGCCATGAACTTCGGCGCGATCGGGCGCACCACCCAGGACGAGGCCACCGCCCTCGTCGACGCCGCCCTGGAGGCGGGGATCAACCTGATCGACACCGCCGACATGTACAGCGCCGGCGAGTCGGAGGAGATGGTCGGCAAGGCCATCGCCGGCCGCCGCGACGACCTCGTACTCGCCACGAAGGCCGGCATGCCCATGGGCAACGAGCGTAACCACCAGGGCAGTTCGCGCCGCTGGCTGGTCACCGAGCTGGACAGCAGCCTGCGCCGCCTCGGTGTCGACCACGTCGACCTCTACCAGATCCACCGCTGGGACCCGCGTACCAGCGACGAGGAGACGCTGTCCGCGCTGACCGACCTGCAACGCGCGGGAAAGATCCGCTACTTCGGCGCCTCGACGTTCCCCGCGTACCGCCTCGTACAGGCCGAGTGGGCCGCCCGCAAGCACCACCTGAGCCGTTACGTCACCGAGCAGCCCAGCTACTCGATCCTGCAGCGCGGCATCGAGAGCCACGTACTGCCCGTGACCGAGGAGTACGGGCTCGGGGTGCTGGCGTGGAGCCCGCTGGCCTCGGGCTGGCTGTCAGGCGCGATCCGCGCGGGCCGCGACATCACCACCAGCCGCTCGGCGTTCATGCCGGAACGCTTCGACACCAGCCTCCCCGCCAACCGCGCACGGCTCGACGCCGTGGAGCGGCTGGCCGCGGTCGCCGACGAGGCGGGCCTGACCATGATCCAGCTCGCGCTCGGCTTCGTCACCGCGCACCCCGCCGTGACCTGCGCGCTCATCGGCCCGCGCACGCTCGACCACCTGCACGCGCAACTCGCCGCCGCCGACACCGTGCTGTCGGCCGACGTGCTGGACGCGGTCGACGCCATCGTCGCCCCCGGCACCGACCTGGCGCCGCACGAGAAGCACGACACCCCGCCCGCGCTGCTCGACCCGGCGCTGCGGCGCCGCTGACGGCGCCGCAGCCGCCCGAGACCGCCCGGGTCCCGACGGGCCCTACGCCAGCAGCGCCGGGATCGTCCGCTCGTGCGTCTCCCGCAGCTCCGCCAGCGGGATCGTGAACTGCCCCTGGATCTCCAGCTCGTCGCCGTCCACCACGCCGATGCGCGTCGCCGGGAGCCCCCGCGCCCCGCACATGTCGTTGAAGCGGACCTCCTCGCTCCGCGGGATCGCCACGACCGCGCGGCCCTGCGACTCCGAGAAGAGGAAGACGAACGGGTCCTGCCCGTCCGGTACGACGATCCGCGCGCCCTTGCCACCCTTCAGGCACGACTCGGCGAGGGCCTGGACCAGCCCGCCGTCGCTCAGGTCGTGCGCCGCGTCGGCCATGCCGTCGCGGGAGGCGGCGACGAGGATCTCGCCGAGCAGCCGCTCCCGTTCCAGGTCGACCGCCGGCGGCAGCCCGCCCAGGTGCCCGTGGGCGACCTGGGACCAGGCGGAGCCGCCGAGTTCCTCGCGGGTGTCGCCCAGCAGGTAGAGGAGGTGGCCCTCGTCGGCGAACGCCATGGGCGTACGCCGTGCCACGTCGTCGATGACGCCCAGCACCCCGACGACCGGGGTGGGGTGGATCGCGGCATCGCCGGTCTGGTTGTAGAGGGAGACGTTGCCGCCGGTGACGGGCGTGCCGAGGGCCTGGCAGGCGTCGGCCAGGCCGCGGCACGCCTCCGCGAACTGCCACATGGCGGCCGGGTCTTCGGGCGAGCCGAAGTTGAGGCAGTCGGTCACGGCGAGCGGCGTGGCGCCCGTCGTGGCGACGTTGCGGTACGACTCGGCGAGCGCGAGCTGCGCGCCCGCGTACGGATCGAGCTTGGCGTACCGGCCGTTGCCGTCCGTCGCGAGGGCGACGCCCAGGCCGGACTCCGCGTCGATGCGGATCATCCCGCCGTCCTCCGGCTGCGCGAGCACGGTGTCGCCGAGGACGTAGCGGTCGTACTGGTCGGTGACCCACGACTTGGCGGCCTGGTTCGGGGAGCCGACCAACGCCAGCGTGGCGGCGCGCAGTTCGTCGCCCGTACGCGGCCGGGGCAGCGCGGCCGGGTCGTCCGCCTGGAGCGCGTCCTGCCAGTCGGGGCGGGCGTACGGGCGCTGCAGCACGGGCCCGTCGTGCGCGACCGTACGCGGAGGCACGTCCACGATCTGCTCGCCGTGCCAGTAGATCCCCAGCCGGTCGCCGTCGGTGACCTCGCCGATGACGGTGGCGGTGACGTCCCACTTCTCGCAGATCGCCAGGAAGCGGTCGACCTTGTCCGGCTCGACCACGGCGCACATGCGCTCCTGCGACTCGCTCATCAGGATCTCCTCGGGGGAGAGCGACGAGTCGCGGAGCGGCACGGTGTCCAGCTCGATGTGCATGCCGCCGGAGCCGTTGGAAGCCAGCTCCGAGGTGGCACAGGACAGTCCGGCGGCGCCGAGGTCCTGGATGCCGACGACGAGCCGCTCCCGGAACGCCTCCAGGGTGCACTCGATGAGCAGCTTCTCCTGGAACGGGTCGCCGACCTGGACGGCCGGACGCTTGCTCGGCTTGGAGTCATCGAACGTCTCGGAGGCGAGGATCGACGCGCCGCCGATGCCGTCGCCGCCGGTGCGGGCGCCGTAGAGCACCACCTTGTTGCCGGTGCCGGACGCCTTCGCGAGATGGATGTCCTCGTGCTTCATGACGCCCACGCAGAGGGCGTTGACCAGCGGGTTGCCCTGGTAGCAGGAGTCGAAGACGACCTCGCCGCCGATGTTGGGCAGGCCCAGGCAGTTGCCGTAGCCGCCGATGCCGGAGACGACGCCGGGCAGCACACGGCGGGTGTCGGGGTGATCGGCGGCGCCGAAGCGGAGCGGGTCCATCACGGCGACGGGGCGTGCGCCCATGGCGATGATGTCCCGCACGATGCCGCCGATGCCGGTGGCGGCGCCCTGGTGCGGCTCGACGTACGAGGGGTGGTTGTGCGACTCGACCTTGAACGTGACGGCGTAGCCCTGCCCGACGTCCACGACGCCCGCCTGCTCGCCGATGCCGACGAGCATCGCGTCGGACCGCGGTGCCTTCTCGCTGAACTGCTTGAGGTGCACCTTGCTCGACTTGTACGAGCAGTGCTCCGACCACATCACCGAGTACATGGCGAGCTCGGCACCGGTCGGGCGGCGGCCGAGAATGTCGCGGATGCGCTCGTACTCGTCTTCCTTCAGGCCGAGTTCGGCCCACGGCAGCTCGGTGCCGGGGGTCTGTTCGGCGTGCTTGACGGTGTCCAGGCTGTGCATGACGGTTCGTTCGCTCCGCTCGCTCACGATGCGGCGACCAGGGACTTGAGCACCGAGGTGAAGAAGCCGAGCCCCTCGGTGGTCGGGCCGGTCAGCTCTTCGACGGCGTGTTCGGGGTGCGGCATGAGGCCGACCACGTTCCCGGCCTCATTGGTGATTCCGGCGATGTCGCGGCGGGATCCGTTCGGGTTCGACCCGGCGTATCGGAGAACGATCCGGCCTTCGGCCTCGAGCGCGTCGAGGGTGCGCTCCGCCGCCACATATCCGCCCTCGTTGTTCTTGATCGGGACGGTGATCTCCTGACCCTGTTCGTAATCCACGGTCCAGGGAGTGTTCGCGTTCTCGATACGGAGTCGCTGATCGCGGCAGATGAAGTGCAGATGGTCGTTACGTGTCAACGCGCCCGGCAGCAGATGAGATTCGCAGAGCACCTGGAAGCCGTTGCAGATGCCGAGCACCGGCATTCCGATCCGTGCCTGCTCGATGACTGTCTGCATGACCGGCGAGAAACGGGCGATGGCACCGCAGCGCAGATAGTCGCCGTAGGAGAATCCGCCGGGCAGTACGACCGCGTCGACCTGCCGGATGTCCTTCTCGCGGTGCCAGAGCGCGACGGGTTCACCCCCCGCGAGGCGCACCGCGCGGGCGGCGTCGCGGTCGTCGAGCGAGCCGGGGAACGTGACGACGCCGATACGGCCGAGGCCCGGGCCTGAGCCCGAAGCGCCGGGGGCCGGGGCGGGGGCGTCCGTACGCACGCTCACGCCACCGCTCCCGCGTCCGCGCTCGGGCCCGCCGCCGGCTGTTCGGCGACGCGGACGGTGAAGTCCTCGATGACGGTGTTGGCGAGGAAGGTCTCGGCCATCTCTCGGATACGGGCGAGGGCGGCGTCGTCGACGGGCCCTTCCACTTCGAGTTCGAAGCGCTTGCCCTGGCGGACGTCGGTGATTCCTTCGAAGCCCAGTCGGGGCAGTGCGCGCTGGACGGCCTGTCCCTGCGGGTCGAGGATCTCCGGCTTCAGCATGACGTCGACTACGACGCGAGGCACGGGTACTCCCGGTGAGGTGGGTGCTGCTTGGTGCCGCCAGCGTACCCGGCGACAGAATCTACGCGGGTAGATATGTGGGCTCGGACAACCGTGACTCTCTCGCACTGGGAAAACGGCGACGGAAAAAGTATGGTCGCTGGTACGGCGTGACACGCGAGCACGAATATCCTCGCTCGCAAAGCAATGCCCGCCACTTGTACAAGAATAGACATTGATCCCAATCAGCCGGATCGCCCTGTTCCCGCACGTCAGCACGGCGACCGGGAGAGTTACCCCGGCGATCCTTACCGAAGGGCCGATATCCGTGGCGCAGCGCGTAGTGGTCACACTCTCGGACGACGTCGATGGCGGAGAAGCATCGGAGACGGTGGCATTCGGCCTCGACGGGAAGTCGTACGAGATCGATCTCAGCACCGCGAACGCGAAGAAACTGCGGGGGGCGCTCGAACCATTTGTGGAAGCCGGCCGCAAGCGGTCGAAGTCGGGCAAGACCTACCACCGGACCTCCGTGGCGCCCGACCCGCGCGCGGTACGCGCGTGGGCGGAGTCCAACGGCTTCAAGGTGCCGCCGCGCGGACGCATCCCGAAGAAGGTCTACGAGGCGTTCAGCGAGGCCCGTTGAGTCAACTTGCGGACACCCCCGGTTGATCCGCTAGAGTTCAGCGCACGCCGCGAGGGAAACCTCACGGAGCGCGCGGGTGTAGCTCAGTAGTAGAGCGCCCCCTTTCCAAGGGGGAGGCGCAGTGTGCGATCCCTGTCACCCGCTCTGTCCGCTCAACCGGTCTCCAGGATCGGGTAGAGTGGCTGTTGCGCCACCCGGTGAAAGCCGAGTGGATGCGCGCGGACGTAGCTCAGCTGGTAGAGCGCAACCTTGCCAAGGTTGAGGTCGCGAGTTCGAACCTCGTCGTCCGCTCAGTGAGAGCAGGAAGAAGGGCCCGGCCGGAAACGGCCGGGCCCTTCTCGTGCGTCCGGGGCCCGCGTAACGGCTGTGCCCAGGGGGCATGACGTTTGTCACTTCCGGCCGTGACAGCCGGCACTGCACCGCGGCCGCGTCCGGCGGAAGCCTGTACGTATGGACGTGATCGAGGCCGCCGGCGTGAAACGGCGATACGGAGCGGGGTTCGAGGCCGTACGCGGTGTCTCGTTCTCCGTGCGCGAGGGCGAGATCTTCGCCCTGCTGGGCACGAACGGTGCGGGCAAGACCTCCACCGTCGAACTGCTGGAAGGGCTCGCCCCGCCGAGCGGCGGCCGGGTACGGGTGCTCGGCATGGACCCGTACACCGACCGCGAGCGCGTGCGCCCCCGTACGGGCGTGATGCTCCAGGAGGGCGGCTTCCCGTCCGAGCTGACGGTGACCGAGACCGCCCGCATGTGGGCGGGCTGCACCAGCGGCGCGCGGCAGGTCGGCGAGGCGCTGGGCCGCGTAGGGCTGACCGGGCGGCGCGAGAAAGTACGCGTGAAGCAGCTGTCCGGCGGCGAACGGCGGCGGCTGGACCTGGCGTTGGCGCTCATCGGGCAGCCGGAGGTGCTGTTCCTGGACGAGCCGACGACCGGGCTGGACGCGGAGGGGCGGCGCGAAACCTGGGATCTCGTACGGGCCTTGCGCGCCGAGGGCACCACCGTGCTGCTCACGACGCACTACCTGGAGGAGGCCGAGGAGCTGGCCGACCGGCTGGCGATCATGCGCTCGGGCCGGATCGTCGCCGCCGGGACGGCGGCGGAGGTGACGTCGGCGCGGCCGTCCCGTATCCGCTTCACCCTGCCGGAAGGGGTGGGCCCGGAGCGGCTGCCGCTGTCCGTACGGGCGGCCGTGGACGGGCGCAAGGCCGAGATCCGTACGGAGCGGCTGCAGGAGACCCTCACCGAACTCCTGCTGTGGGCGCGTGAGCTGGGCGTGGGGCTGCACGGGCTGGACGCGCGGTCGGCCTCGCTGGAGGAGGCGTTCCTGGACATCGCGCGAGCGGACACCGAGAACGGTGCGGACGGTGCGGACGGCGCCGGCACGGACCGTACGGCGCACGACGGCGTGGAGGTGTCGGCATGAGCACCGCGACCGCCGGTACGGCCCCCGCCGCGGGCACCGCCCGTACGACCGCCGCGGGACGGCTGCGGGCGCTCGGGCGGGCCGAACTGACCCTGCTCGTCCGGAACCGGACCGCCCTCTTCTCCGCGCTCGCGATCCCCGTCCTCCTCACCGTGACGACCAGGGGCCTCGTGGAGGAGATGGACCTGTCCGGCACCGGACTGTCCGTCGGCACGGTGCTGCTGCCCGGGTCGATGGGCTTCGTGCTGCTCTTCGCCGTGTACTCGAACATGGTCGGCACCTACACCGCACGGCGCGAGGAACTCGTACTCAAACGGCTCCGCACCGGCGAACCCGGCGACACGGAGATCCTCCTCGGCGCCGCCCTGCCCACAATCGTCATTGCGGTGACGCAGTGCGTGCTGCTGGCCGTCGGCGGCGCGATCCTGCTCGACCTGTCCGCCCCCGGCGCACCCGTACTGCTGGTCGCCGGACTGCTGCTGGGCCTGGCCCTGACGGTGGCGGCCGCGGCGGCCTCGACCATCGTCACCCGCTCCACGGAGGCGGCGCAGATGACGCCGCTGCCGTTGATGATGGTGTCGTTCGTCTTCTCGGAGGTCTTCGTTCCGTTGGACGGCATGCCCGACACGGTGGCGGCGGTGGCCGCGTGGCTGCCGATGAGCCCCGTCATGGAGCTCCTGCGCGGCGGCTGGACCGGCGACCTCGGCGCCGCCGAGGCCCTGCGGGCGCTGGTTGTGGCGGGGGCCTGGACGGCGCTGGCCCTGTGGGCGGTGCGGAAGCGGTTCCGGTGGGAGCCTCGACGGTGAGGTGAACGGTGAACGTACGGTGCCGGGGTGCGCGTCGTACGACCGCGGAGGGGGCGGCCGTACGGAGGCGGAAGTGAGACCGTACGGCGGCGGAAACGGCAGCGTACGGAGGCGTCGGAGGACCGGGAAGGCACGGGAGCGCGGGATGACGGAGAGCAGGGCACGGGCATGATCGGCTGGGCGCTGGCGAAACGGCGCGGCTGGCACGCGCACAGCAGCCACGCGCAGGTCGAGAAGAGCATCTACTGGTCGCTGGGCGGGCTGCCCTGGATCATGTTCGCCACCGGCGGGCTGCAGATCCTGCCGCGCACCGTCCAGGAGCCGCTGCCGGAGACGCTGGCCTGGACGCTCGTGGCGCTGATGGCGACCTCGTGCGTGATCGGCGTACGCATCCTGCGGCAGAGCCTGAACAGCTATCTGGGTGCGGGACCCGCGCCCCGTACGGGCATGTTCCTGCTGGCCGCTTGCATGGCAGTGGTGATCGCCCTTCTGGTGACGCTCATCGCCGTCGACGGGACGGAGGACGACGGGGCCGTGGCGGGGGCGGCGCTGTTCGCGGTGGTGACGCCGTTCCTCGGCCCGTTGGTGCTGCTGACCTCCGTACGGGCGGCCGCGCTCGCACACGCGGGAATCTCGGCGGTCGCGATCGCGGCTTCGGGCGCGGCCGGTGCGGGCCTGAAAGCGTTGCTGGCGAGCGCGGCCGTGCTGACGGTCGGCGGCGCGATCGTCCTGTTCTCGGTGCGCTGCTCGGGCTGGTACATGGTGGTGATGCGGGAGCTGGACGAGGCCCGCGACGTCCAGTCCCAGCTGGCCGTCGCCGAGGAACGCCTCCGCTTCGCCCGCGACCTGCACGACGTGATGGGCCGGAACATGTCGGTGATCGCGCTCAAGAGCGAGCTGGCCGTACGCCTCGTGGGGCGCGGTTCGCCGTCCGCCGCGGACCAGATGGTCGAGGTGCAGCGGATCGCGCGGGACTCGCAGCGGGAGATCCAGGACGTCGTCCGGGGATACCGCGAAGCCGACCTCCTGACGGAACTCGCGGGCGCGCGGGGCATCCTGCAGGCGGCGGGAATCGACTGCCGTACGGAGGTGGGCCGTACGGGCGGGCCGCAGCTCGGGAGCGCGCAGCTCGGGAACGCGGGGCCCGGGGCGGGAACGGCGGAGGGAGCGGCCTCGGCCGGCGAACTGCCGGAGCCGGTGCGGTCCGCCCTGGGCTGGGTCGTCCGCGAGGGCACCACGAACGTACTCCGGCACGCGAACGCCACCCGGTGCACCGTCACCCTGCGGCTGGCGGGCGAACGGGACGGCACGGCGGTGCTCACGATGGAGAACGACGGGGCGAGCGCCGGGCGGGATGGCGGAGGGGGAGGCCCCGTGGGCGGCTCCGGGCTGGCGGGCGGCTCCGGGCTGGCCGGACTGCGTGAACGGCTGGCGGCGCTCGGCGGCACGCTGACGGCCGAGCCGGTGGACGGCGACGGCAGGTTCCGCCTCACGGCGCGCGTCCCGCTGGCGTTCCCGGCCGGGGAGACGACGGCGAAGGACGGGGACGGAGACGCGGTGAAGCGGGGCGCGGTGAAAGGGGGCGCCTCGTACGGCCGCGGGACCCGTACGGAGGGGCGCGACCGCGCGTACCTGGGGGAGCGCTCGTACCAGGGGGGAGAGGCACGATGACCCATGAGCACCGGACAGAGCATCGGACAGAGGACGGAACAGCGGAGACGGCCCCGGCGGCAGACAGCGCGCAAGCGAGGCCGATCCGCGTGCTGCTCGCGGACGACGAACACCTCATCCGCGGCGCGCTGGCCGCGCTGCTGGCGCTGGAAGACGACCTGGTGGTGGTCACCGAGGCCGCCTCGGGACCGGAGGCGCTGGCCATGGCACGGGCACACGAGCCGGACGTGGCGGTCCTGGACCTCCAGATGCCGGGCGTGGACGGGGTGACCGTCGCCACGACGCTGCGGAGCGAACTGCCCGGCTGCGCCACCATGATCGTCACGGGCCACGGCCGCCCGGGACACCTCAAGCGTGCGCTCGAGGCGGGGGCGCGCGGCTTCGTACCGAAGACGGTCTCGGCGCAGCGCCTCGCCGAGATCATCCGCACTGTGCACGCAGGCAACCGCTACATCGACCCCGAACTGGCCGCCGACGCGATCAGCTCCGGCGACTCGCCGCTGACAGCACGGGAGGCGGAACTGCTGGAGCTGGCGGCGGACGGCGCCCCGGTCGCGGAGATCGCGGAACGGGCGTCGCTGGCGCCGGGCACCGTACGGAACTACCTCTCCTCGGCCACCGCGAAGCTCGGCGCGGAGAACCGCCACGCGGCGGTCCGCCTGGCCCGCAAACGCGGCTGGCTCTGACGGAAACCGCCCCGCAACCACCCACAACCCAGCCCGTCCGACCCTGGGAACGGCCCGCAACCACCCACAACCCAGCCCGTCCGGCGCTTGAGGACGGCCCTCGGCCACCGCGAAACGGTCCACCGGCCCACCGGTCGTCGCGAACGGCGGCGGGCCCGCCGACCCACACGCCCGTACGGCCCGTACAAAAACGCCCGCTACGCTTCTCCCCGTGAAGGTCCTCGTCATCGGCGGCGGCGCCCGCGAACACGCCCTGTGCCGCTCCCTCTCCCTCGACCCCGACGTCACCGCGCTCCACTGCGCCCCCGGCAACGCCGGGATCGCCGACGTGGCGACGCTCCACCAGGTCGATCCGCTGGACGGGGACGCCGTCGCCGCGCTGGCCGCCGAGGTGGAGGCCGGGCTCGTGGTGGTGGGGCCGGAGGCACCGCTGGTCGCCGGTGTGGCCGACACCGTACGGGCGCGTGGCGTCGCCGTCTTCGGGCCGTCCGCGGAGGCGGCGCAGCTCGAGGGCTCGAAGGCGTTCGCCAAGGAGGTGATGGCCGCCGCCGGCGTGCCCACCGCCCGCTCCTACGTCTGCACGAACGCCGCCGAGATCGACGCCGCCCTGGACGCGTTCGGCCCCCCGTACGTGGTGAAGGACGACGGCCTCGCGGCGGGCAAGGGCGTGGTCGTCACCGACGACCTCGACGCCGCACGCGAACACGCCCGCGGCTGCGCGCGCGTCGTGATCGAGGAGTTCCTGGACGGTCCCGAGGTGTCGCTGTTCGCGGTCACCGACGGCGAGCACGTCGTACCCCTCCAGCCCGCACAGGACTTCAAGCGCGCCTACGACGCCGACGAGGGCCCGAACACGGGCGGCATGGGCGCGTACTCGCCGCTCCCCTGGGCCGACCCGAAGCTGGTCGACGAGATCGAGCGGACGGTGCTGCAGCCGACGGTCGACGAACTGCGCCGCCGCGGCACGCCGTTCTCCGGACTGCTGTACGCGGGGCTGGCGATCACGTCGCGCGGGGTACGGGTGATCGAGTTCAACGCGCGTTTCGGCGACCCCGAGACGCAGGCCGTGCTGGCGCGGCTGCGTACGCCGCTGGGCGGCCTGCTGCACGCGGCGGCCACGGGGACGCTGGCCGAGTTCCCGCCGCTGCGCTGGCACGAGGGGGCGGCGGTGACGGTGGTCATCGCCGCGCACAACTACCCGGGCACGCCCCGTACCGGCGACCCGGTCGAGGGACTCGACGCGGTGCTGGCGCAGGACGCGCCCAAGGCGTACGTCCTGCACGCGGGCACCCGGCGCGACGCGGACGGCCGTACGGTCAGCGCGGGCGGCCGCGTGCTGTCGGTGACCGCCACGGGGGCGGACCTGGCGAAGGCGCGCACGCGGGCGTACGAGGCGGTGGGGCGCATCCGGCTGGAGGGCTCGCACCACCGGACGGACATCGCGGAACGGGCGGCGGCGGACGCGGCCGAGACGGACGCGTAGAGCCGGTCCGCCCGTCGAACGCGTGGAACACGCGGAACACGCGGAACACGCGGAACACGCGGAACACGTAGAGCACGTGGAACTCATCGAACCCGGCACATACCTCGCAGTACGGGCATCGCGCACATAAGTGGCACCCGTACCACCCCCCTCTGACGCAACATCTCTCCCCAAAGCCATTCCATCGGGTGACGGACGGCCGTCCGGCTGACGGGTGCACGGGGCCCAACTAGGGTTCCCGGCAAGCCGTAACCAGCCGAATCGGGCCGGTCCACCGACTGGCCCTGCGCGCATTGCGTTGTCAGTGCGCGGTGCCACAGTGGGGGAACGTCGCGTTAATCGACAGAGGCAATCGACAGCGGTCCTACGTGCTCCGGGGGTGAGCAGCTCGTGCCAGGCCAGCAGGCGAACACCCCCACCGCACGCAGTCACGCCCTCGCCGTGCTGCGCATCCGCGGCTCCGCGCTCAGCATCGCGCTGCTGCCCGCGGCGGCCGCCGTCATCCTGCACGCGGGCGGCGTGACGGGGCAGTTGGGCAGTGCGTGGGACGGGCTCCGCTGGACGGTGACGGTCGTCGCGGTGCTGACGCTCGCGGTTGCCGCCGTCGTCGCGATAGTGATCGCGCGGGCGAGACCCGCGATCACCCCCACGGTGCCGGTCGCGCAGGCGGCGGCACCGGATCTGTATGCGCTGGTGCGCGAACTCGCGCAGCGGCTGGACGTGCCGGTTCCGTCGGCGATCGCGCTCACGCCCGACTGCGACAGCTGGCTCGAGGACCGTACGCATCCGGCGCACGGAGCGGACGACGAGAGTGGGGACGCGGGCAGGGACGAGAGCGGGCACGCGGGCAGGGATGCGGGCGCTCGTCGGCGCCGCCGCGTACGCCGGGGCGCGGAGCCGGAGGCACCGGTGCTGGTCATCGGCTCGCCGTTCCTGTGGTGGATGCGGGTCGCGGAGCTGCGCGCGCTGCTGGCCCCAGTGGTCGCCGGCACGGGACCTTCCGCGCATCCCGACATAGCGGCCGCACGGCGCTGCGTCCGCAGCCTCGACGCGGCAGTGGCCGCGGCGGACCACGCGCGGATGGCGGCGAGCGTGCCGGGCGCCGCGGGGCAGCGGCGTGGGGCGGTGCGGCGGGTGGTGCTGCGGTTCACGGGCTGGATCGCGCGGCTGATGCTCCGTTCCTGCGGCCCGCACACGTCCGAGATGGAACGCGGCGTCGCGGCCGCCGCGGCGGACCGCGCGAAGGGGACCGACAAACGGCTGCGGGTCACCGCACAGGAGCAGGTCGGGCTCGCCTACGCGGGCTGGGACCGGCTGCTGACCCGGGTCGCGCTGCCCGCCTGGCGGGCGGGGCGCTGGCCCTCCCGGCTGGACGCCGGGGTGGTCTCGGCGCTCACCGAGCTCTCCCGCCGCGACCGCCTCGCCGAGGACTTCTCCTCGCGGCTCGGCGAACGGCCCGCGTGTGACCTCCTCGAGGAGCCCGGCAGCATGGACGAGTCGATCTCGCTGCTGGCCGCGCGGCTGTTCCACGGCGAGCCGAGAGGGCACGGCACGGACGGCACCGAATGGGCGCCGGTGGACTGGGCGGCGTATCCGGAGGAGGTCGTCGACCGCATCTGGCGCGCGGAGGCGTCCCGCCTGTTCGACGCGCTGGACGCCACGGAGGCCGCGGAGGCGGCGGTGCTGGGCGGTGGCACGGCGAAGACTGCCGCGCCGGGCGCGCCGGGCGCGTACGCCCCGGACGCCCGGCAGATACGCGGCTCCCGCGCGGACGCACACGCGGGAGCGAACGGCGCCGACCCGTCCGCCGACACCTCCGCCGCCGCGGCCCAGGAGCGGGAGCGGCAGCCGGAGCGTACGCGCGGCGGGCCCCCGTACGGCGTGACCCTCTCCCGTATCATCGACCGGCTCACGCGCCCCGCCGCCGACGCGGGCACCGACGCCCACCGCGGTGACGGCAACCCGGACGGCGCGGGGGACCCGGACGGCGCGGACGAGCCAGACGCGGACGTCGCCACCGGCCACGGCGACGCGATCGCCGCGCGGATCAGCGCCACCGTGGCGCGCGAGGAGCTGGCGCGCGGCGCGGTGCCGGGCACGGGGACCGCGGCAGGCGACCCGTTGCAGCCCGTGGACGGCCTGCCGCAGCCGATGGGCCTCCCGCTGGAACCGCCGCGCAGCGGCCGGGAGTTGCTCGCCGAGCACATCGCGGCCGCCGTGTGCTGCGCCGCCGTCGACACCGCCGGTGCGGCGCCGGGCCTGGACTGGCTGGACGGCCCGGTGCTGCTGGTCGACGGAGAGCGGTCCGCGGACCTCACCCGTCCGGTTCTCGCGCTCGTCGAGGACGGTGACGCGCAACCGTTGCGAGGGTGGCTCGCGAGAGCGGGCGTGCGCCCCGACAAGCCCGTACGCCTCATCTGACCGACCGCGCCGGCCGTTCCGGGCCTCGCGCAGGCGCGTGCGTACCACAGCCGTCCGTCCCAGGGCGGGCACTCCAGCCATTCTCGCGACGAACGGTGACGAACCGCTCGCGTTATGTGATGTGCTTGTTCCGTGACCGCGGGGGACTTGGAGGGGAGCACGACGTGAGGACGCAGCAGATCGGCCGTTGGGAGTCCGGCGCACTCGCGCACGCCGTCACCGATCCGTTCGGGCAGGGACCGCTGCCGTGGTTGCGCGGCAGCGAGCACTACTTCGAGAACGGCCGGGTGGTGCCCTGGTACGTCGACCTGGCCTCCGGCTGCGAGGGCCACACCGGCGCCGCCGCCGGACCGGACGGCGGACCCGGCGGCACGGCCGCACGCACCGGAAGACCCGGCACCGCCCCCGTCCCCGGCACCGGCACCGGCACCGACTTCACCCGTGTCATCCCGACCCCGCGCGGCACCGGCAGCGGCCCCCGTACTGCAGACGACGTGCACTGCCAGATCAAGGGCTTCGCGTCCGGCGATGGCGGCGTCCTCCCGGGCGCGTCCATCGACTTCCGGGTCACCGTCAACCCGCCCCAGCCGTTCAGCGTCGACGTCTACCGCATCGGGCACTACGGCGGCGAGGGCGCCACCAAGATCACCACCAGTCCGCGCCTCTCCGGCATCGTGCAGCCCGAGCCGCTGGCCGCCGAGCGCACCGTGTCGTGCCACCACTGGTGGCTGTCGTGGCGGCTGCAGATCCCGGACTACTGGTCGACGGGCGCCCATGTCGCGGTGCTGACCACGGCGGACGGCCACCGTTCCCACGTGCCGTTCACCGTCCGCGACCGCGATCCGGCCGATCTGCTGCTGCTCATGCCGGACATCACGTGGCAGGCGTACAACCTGTTCCCGGAGGACGGCCGTACGGGCGCCAGCCTCTACCACGCGTGGGACAGCGAGGGCCGCCTCCTCGGCGAGGAGGACGCCGCCGTCACGGTGTCCTTCGACCGCCCGTTCGCGGGCGCGGGCCTGCCGCTGCACGTCGGGCACGCGTACGACTTCATCCGCTGGGCCGAGCGCTACGGCTACGACCTCGCGTACGCCGACACCCGCGACCTGCACGCGGGCCGTGTCGACCCCACCCGTTACCGCGGGCTCGTCTTCCCCGGCCACGACGAGTACTGGTCGGGGCCGATGCGCCGCGCCGCCGAGAAGGCGCGGGACAGCGGCACGGCGCTGGTGTTCCTGTCCGCGAACAGCATGTACTGGCAGGTGGAGCTGGACCCGCTGGCCAACGGCGCCCCCGACCGCCTGCTCAGCTGCCGCAAGCGGCGGGGCGGCGGCCGTTCCGCGCTGTGGCGCGAGCAGGGCGAGCCGGAGCAGCAGCTGCTGGGCATCCAGTACGCGGGCCAGGTGCCGGAGCCGCGCCCGCTGGTCGTACGGAACGCGGACCACTGGCTGTGGGACGCGACCGGCGCGGCGGAGGGCGACGAACTGCCGGGCCTGGTGGCGGGCGAGGCCGACCGGTACTTCCCGCGTACGCAGCTCCCGGCGCACACGCACCGCATCCTCCTCGCCCACTCCCCGTACCGCACGCACGCGGGCGCCCGGCGGCACCAGGAGACCTCGCTGTACAGAGCGGCGAGCGGCGCCCTCGTCTTCGCCTCCGGCACCTTCGCGTGGTCGCCCGCGCTGGACCGGCCCGGGCACACGGACGCCCGCGTGCAGCGGGCCACGGCGAACCTGCTGGACCGCATCTGCAAACGGGACTGACCGGGGCGGGCCCGTGCCACCCTGACGAGCCGCCACACGGCGCATCAAGGAGAATGCAGAAGTCCGCCGTGCCGCCGATGGGAGAGTGCCGTGTCCGGATTCGTCGAGAAGCCCGAGCCCGTACACGTGCCCGGGCTGGTGCACCTGCACACCGGCAAGGTGCGCGAGCTGTACCAGAACGAGGCCGGCGAGCTGGTCATGGTCGCCAGCGACCGGATCTCCGCGTACGACTGGGTGCTCCCGAGCACCATCCCGGACAAGGGCCGGATTCTGACGCAGCTTTCGCTGTGGTGGTTCGAGCAGCTGGCGGACCTGGTGCCGAACCACGTGCTCTCCACCGACCTCCCCGCCGGCGCACCCGCCGACTGGGCCGGCCGTACGGTCGTGTGCCGCCCGCTGCGCATGGTCCCGGTCGAGTGCGTGGCGCGCGGCTACCTCACGGGGTCGGGCCTGGCGGAGTACGAGCAGTCGCGTACGGTCTGCGGGCTCGCGCTCCCCGAGGGCCTGTCCGACGGGTCCGAACTGCCCGCGCCGATCTTCACCCCGGCCACCAAGGCGGAGGTCGGGGAGCACGACGAGAACGTCGCGTACGAGGATGTCGCCCGGCGGGTCGGGCCCGAAACGGCAGCCCAGCTGCGGCAGTTGACGATGGCCGTCTACCATCGGGGCCGTGATCTCGCCCGCGACCGTGGCATCATCCTGGCCGACACGAAGTTCGAGTTCGGCTTCGAGACGGCCGGCGACAGCGGCGGCGAGGGCGGGGAGCGGCTGGTCCTCGGGGACGAGGTGCTCACCCCCGACTCGTCCCGCTTCTGGCTCGCCGCCGACTGGGAGCCGGGCCGCGCACAGCGGCCGTTCGACAAGCAGTACGTGCGCGACTGGCTGTCGGGCCCGGAGTCCGGCTGGGACCGGCGCTCCGAGCAGCCGCCGCCGGAGCTGCCCGCACATGTCGTGGAGCGGACCCGGGACACGTACGCGGAGGCGTACCGGCTGCTGACCGGTACTCCCTTCGAGTGAGGGCCGAAGGAGCCCGGGACCGCAGTCAGCGCCCCTTTCGGGGCGAAAATCCCCGTATCGTGCCTTCGCCGTCCGGCTTGTGGCGGTAAAACGTACGGGCGCAACGAAGGGCGTACGTGCGTAACGAAGAACGTACGGTGCGACAAGCACGTACGGGAGCAACGGAAGCAGAAGCGGCAGCGGACGCGGCGGTGGCCGCGGGAGCGGCGAAGGGGGCGGCGGGCGGGTCCAAGCGCGGGTCCAGGCGGCCGACCGTACGGCCGGTGCCAGGTGGCACGGCCGGTGGCAGGAAGTGGAGTTGGCGGGTGAGTCAGCCGGAGATGCGTCCCGAGGAGACCGCACGGGGTGGTGCCGCGAAGCGGAGCCGGCGGCGTGGTGACCTGCTGGGCCGCGCGTTTCCGCCCGGGGACTGGGAGGAGCCCGCGGAGCGGCTCGACGAGCTGTACCAGTGGGTGGAGCAGGGCGCGCTCGGAGTCGTCGACTGGTATCTGGCCGACCGGCGCTGGAAGCGCCGCGCGGCACGGACGCTGCGCTGCGGTACGGCGGCCGGGCTGACCGCGGGGGCGGCGCTGCCGCTGCTGGAGCTGACGGACGCGTTCGGCGCGGACCTCGCGCCGTGGGGGTTCGTGGCGCTGCTGGGCGCGGCGGCGTGCGCGGGATGCGACCGCTGGTTCGGGCTGACGTCGGGCTGGATGCGTTCGGTGGCGACGGCGCAGGCCGTGCAACGCCGCCTGGAGACCTTCCAGTACGACTGGGCCACGGAGAGCATCCGCGAGGTCCTCGGCCCGACCGAGGGCACCGCGAGCGAGGCCGCCGAGCGCTGCCTCGGTGTGCTGCGGCGCTTCGCGGAGGACGTCACGGAGCTCGTACGGGCCGAAACGGCGGACTGGATCGTGGAGTTCCGTACGTCGCCGACGGCGCTGCGGGCGCAGTCGGGCGGCAGCACGGGCGGCAGCCGCACGGAGGGCGGCCCGACGGCCCGCTTCCCCCTGCTGCCGGGCACGACCCGCCCGAACATGCCACGCCAGCGCCCACCGGACAGCTCGCGATGACCGGCCGCGCTGTGGCGACGGGCAGGCGGTGAACAGGGCGTGGCCGGCGAGCGCGTCGGGGACGGCCTCCAGCCAGAGGGGGCAGCGGATCAGATCCAGGCCGCCATCGACGGGGAACTGCGGCTTCTCGACCCCGAAGTCCGCGCCTCCGCCCGGCTGGTGACGGAGCTGCTGGACCCGGAGTTCACCGAGTTCGGCGCCTCCGGGCGGCGCTGGGACCGCGGCACCGTCATGACCGCGATGGCCTCCGGACCAGGCGGCGGCGAGACGCCGACCGCTGTCACGGGGATGGCGGGGACGCTGCTCGCATCCGGCGTCGTCCACCTCACCTACGTCTCGGAACGGGACGGCCGCCGGGCCCGCCGCAGCTCGCTGTGGCGCCACCGTACGGGTGTGGGCTGGCGGTTGTACTTCCACCAGGGGACGCTCGCGGACGAGGCGTAGCGCCGACCCGCGAGGGGGCTCCGCCGACGACGCGAGGACCGGCCGGGGAGCCGGAACGGGCCGCGGGGGCGGCGGGCTTGCCATAGAGCGTGCTCTAAATCCTAGTCTGCGCCGCATGACCGATTCCCGTGATTCCCATGTCACTCTGATCACCGGCGGCTCCAGCGGCATCGGCGCCGCGGCGGCGCGGCAGCTGATCCGTCAGGGCGGCCGGGTCGCCGTCACCGGACGCGATCGCGGCAGGCTCGAGCGCTTCGCGGACGGCGTCACCGGTGAACTCGGCGCGGCGGCCCGCCCGTTGGCGCTTCCCGGCGACGCGTCCGACAACGGCGCGGTGGAGGCCGCCGTCGAGGCGACCGTGAAGGAGTTCGGACGGCTGGACGCCGTCGTCGCCAACGCGGGCTTCGCCACCCCCGACGGCCTCGCCGGAGGGCACCCCGACGACTGGCGCGAGATGGTGCTCACCAACGTGCTCGGCCCGGCGCTGCTCATTCGGGCCGCGCTGCCCGCGCTGCGGGAGACGCGCGGGCGCATCGTCCTCGTCGGCAGCGTCGCGGGCCACGTGTTCACCGAGGGCAATCTGTACGGCGCGACCAAGTGGGCCGTGACGGCACTCGCCGAGAACACCCGGCTCATGGTGACCCGCGACGGTGTCGGCGTGACCCTGATCGCGCCGGGCCGGGTCGAGACGGCGTTCTGGGACGGCATCGGCGGGCCGCCGGAGGGGCACATGCTGACCGCCGACCAGCTCGCGGACTCGCTGGTCTGGGCCGTCAACCAGCCGAGCGGCGTCGATGTGAACAGCGTGATCGTGCGGCCGATCGGCCAGCCAGTGTGAACGGTTGGCGTGGCTGAGCAGTTGGCGTGGCTGAGCAGTTGGCCAGTGTGAGCGGCCGACTTGGCTGAGGAGTCAGCCAGTGTGAGCAGCCTGGCCGACCGAGCGGCACCGCGCCGATGGTGACGGGGCGCCCGGGCCTGACCCGGCGCCCCCGCCCACCCCGTACCGTCAGCTGAAGATGATCATCGAGCCCTGCGCCAGGCTCCGTGTCGCCGCCGCGTGCAGCCCGAGCCAGACGTGCCGTTCGCGGGCGAACGGGCTGTCGCCGTACGCGATCGGCGCCGCCGGCTCCTCCAGCTCCGTGGGCCGGGACGGCGGCTCGGGCGGAGGCGGCGGGTTGGCCGGGTCGAGGCCCAGGAAGGGCGCGACGGCCTCGAGTTCGCGCAGCAGGCCCTGGCCGGAGCCCAACGGGCCGCCGCCTTCGAGGAGTTCGTCGTTCGACAGCGGGGCGGCGAAGTCGATGGGGACGTACGCGCCCGCGTGGTCGTAGTGCCAGACCAGATGCGACTGCTGGGCGGTCGGCTCGAACATCTCCAGCAGCTGCTCGTAGTCGCCGCCCAGGGCGTCCACCGGTGTGACCTCGAGGCCGCACAGCTGCAGCAGGTGCGCGCGGCGCAGCAGGTGCAGCGCGTCGTAGTCGAAGCCCGCGACCGGGGCCACGTCGCCGGAGAGCCCCGCGACATAGCCGTGTACGGGCACCGGCGGCAGGCCGGATTCCGCCAGCGCCCGGTCGTACGTCGCGATCTCCTCCGCGAACGGGTTGTCGGGGCTGTGGCACAGCACGTCGACCAGGGGGACCAGCCAGAGATCACAGGCCAAGGGGTGCTCCAATGCACGACGGTCGTCGGCACAGCCTAGTGCTGTACACAGGACAGTTGCAGTCTGCATGCGGTCACATATGGACTGGAACAGCTTGTTCACTCCGTGTGCGCAGACACGCAGGAGTGTCCTACGGACAGAGGTGGCCAGGAATGGGCCCGACGGGACCAGAACGAATCAGGACGCGCCAGAACCGGTCAGGAGCGTCCGGTGAGCTTCTGGACGAGCGCCACCGAGTGCGCGTTGTACTCACCGACGATCCGCTCCGCCGACGCCGTGTCGCGCCGTTCGACCGCGGCGAGCAGCTCACGGTGGCCCGACCACAGCTGACCTGCCAACTCCTCTTCGCGGCGCAGATAGGGAACGGCGAACGCCCAGCACTGGACGCGTATTCGATCCAGGAAGTCGGTTATGTAGGAGTTCCCTATGATCCCTCCCAACTCTCGCCAGTACCTCAGGTCGTAGCCGATCAGCACGTCCAGCTCGCCGGCCAGCGCGGCCCGCTCCGCCGCCTCCGCGCGGCGGCGCACGGAAGCAAGAGCGGCCGCGTCCGGCGGCCGCGCGCGCCCCTCCCCGCTGGCGACCTGCCGGAACACACCGTCGAAGACGAGCGTCCGCGCCTCGACCATCGACCGGAAGTCGTCCAGCGTGAACTCGTGCACGCGGAAACCGCGGTGCTGCTCCACCTCCAGCAGCCCCTGCGCGGCGAGATCGACCAGCGCCTCGCGTACGGGCGTCGCGGACACGCCGTACTGCTCGGCGATCTCCTTGACCGTGAAGTCGCGGCCGGTCGGCAGCCGTCCGGCCATGATCTCGTCGCGCAGCGCGACGGCGATCTGCGCGCGCAGGGTGCTGCGCCGGATCACAGCACGCGCCCCGCGGCCGGGGCCCCGCCGTCCGACGCTGCCCCGCCGCCTGCCGCCGTGCGCGCGCCTGCCGCCGTGTGCGCGTCGGCGACGTGCAGCGCCTCGTCGAGGGCGGCCAGGCCCTCCTTCGCCTCGGCCTCCGTGACGGTGCAGGGCGGCACGGCGTGCGTACGGTTCATGTTCACAAACGGCCACAGCCCCTGCCGCTTACAGGCCGCCGCGAAGTCGGCCATCGGCTGGTTGTCGGCGCCCGTCGCGTTGTACGGCACGAGCGGCTCCCGCGTCTCCCGGTCCCGTACGAGGTCCAGCGCCCAGAAGACGCCCGTGCCGCGCACCTCTCCGACCGACGGGTGGCGCTCGGCGAGGGCGCGCAGGCCGGGCCCGAGCACGGTCTCGCCGATACGCGCGGCGTTCTCCACGATGCCCTCCTCCGCCATGGCGTTGATCGTGGCGACGGCGGAGGCGCAGGCGAGCGGATGCCCCGAATACGTGAGCCCGCCCGGATACGGACGCCGGTCGAAGGTCGCGGCCACGGCGGCGGATATCGCGACACCGCCGAGCGGCACATAGCCGGAGTTGACGCCCTTGGCGAAGGTCAGCAGGTCGGGCGTGACATCGAAGAGATCGGCCGCGAACCACGTGCCCGTACGCCCGAAGCCCGACATCACCTCGTCCAGCACGAAGACGATGCCGTGCCGGTCGCAGATGTCCCGCACACCCGCCAGATAGCCGGGCGGCGGCACCAGCACGCCGGCCGTGCCGACGATCGTCTCCAGCACGATCGCGGCGACCGACTGCGGGCCCTCGAAGAGGACCGTCTCCTCCAGATGCGCGAGCGCGCGCTCGCACTCCTCGGCCTCGGTGGCGGCGTGGAAGTGCGAGCGGTAGAGGTGTGGGCCCCAGAACCGCACCACCCCCGCCGACGCGGTGTCGGAGGCCCAGCGGCGCGGGTCGCCGGTGAGGTTGATCGCGGCGGCGGTCGCGCCGTGGTACGAGCGGTACGCGGACATCACCTTCGGCCGCCCGGTGTGCACCCGCGCCATCCGCACCGCGTGCTCGACGGCCTCGGCGCCGCCGTTGGTGAAGAAGACCTTGTCGAGGTCGCCGGGGGTGCGGCCGGCTATCAGCCGTGCGGCCTCGGCCCGCACGTCGACGGCGAAGCCGGGCGCGAGCGTGCACATGCGGGCCGCCTGCTCCTGGATCGCGGCCACGACCTTGGGGTGCTGGTGGCCGATGTTGGTGTTGACGAGCTGGGAGGAGAAGTCGAGGAAGCGGTTTCCGTCGTAGTCCCAGAAATACGACCCCTCGGCGCCGGCCACGGGGAGCGGGTCGATCAGGCCCTGCGCCGACCAGGAGTGGAAGACGTGCGCGCGGTCCGCGGCCTGCACCGCCGCCTTGGCGGCCGGAGCCGGCAGGTGCCGGTCGGGCAGGCCCGTTCGTACAGGCCGGCCGGGCTGCGCGGGCAGGGTGTTGTTGCTGGTCATACGGCTCTCACCTCTTCGCTCGTACCGCTCGCCCCCGGAGTGGTGGACGTCGGCGCCCCCAGCCTAGAGATCGGTCCGCGCCGGCGTCTGCGGTGCGGACCGAGGTGTGGGGATTGCCATCGATCACTCTAGACCATTGACAGCCTGCTGTCGAATTGACAGAATACTGTCGTGCGGTCGAGGACCGCGGAAGGAGCCCACCATGAGCGTTCACATGGCCGTTTACGACACCTTCGCCGACTGGGAGTGCGGGCACGCGGCGGCCCATCTGCCCGGCGGCGTCACCACCGTCGGCCGGACGCTCGATCCGGTCACCAGCAAGGGCGGCATGCGCGTCCAGCCCGAGCTGGCACTGGCGGAGCTGCGGCCCGAGGACAGCGAGCTGCTGATCCTGCCGGGCGCGGACCTGTGGTTCGGGGACGAGCTGGCGCCGTTCGTGCGCACGGCGCGGGAGTTCGTCACGGCCGGCGTCCCGGTCGCGGCGATCTGCGGGGCCACTTTCGGGCTCGCGGCGGGCGACCTGCTCGACGACCGCGACCACACCAGCGCGGTGCCGGAGTATCTGGCGGCGTCGGGTTACAAGGGTGCGGACAGGTATCGCGACGCGGACGCGGTCACCGACGGGGACGGCCTGGTGATCACGGCGGGGCCGACCGAGCCGGTGGCGTTCGCCCGGGAGATATTCGCGCTGCTGGGCACGTTCACCCCGGAGGTGCTCGACGCCTGGTTCCGGGTGTTCCGGCACTCGGACACCGAGGCGTACGCGGTGCTCGCCGCGGCCCAGGACGGGTGAGGCGGGGGACGGGCATTCCGGACGAGGCAAGGACACCGAAGACGAGTGAGGTGATGGCGGCGTGAGCGACGACGATCCAGGATGGGCGACGGCTCTGACTCCGCTGGAGCGGGCGGCGCAAGACCTGCTCAGCGGCTCGGCACTGACCGCGTTCCGGCTCAACGGCCAGTATCTGTCGGTCGCCGAGCGGCTCGCGCGGCCCGCCGGGCTGACGGCCGCATGGTGGCAGGTGCTCGGGGCGGTGCTGCACGAGCCGCTGCCCGTGGCCGGGATCGCCCGCACGATGGGCATCACCCGGCAGAGCGTGCAGCGGATCGCGGACCTGCTCGTGGAACGCGGCCTGGCGACATACGAGCCGAACCCGGCACACCGCAGAGCCAAGCTCGTCACACCGACCGAGGAGGGCCGGGCGGCGGTCGCCCGCATCTCGCCGGGACACGCCGAGTTCGCGTCGCGGCTCGCGGAGGAGCTGGGCGGTGAGGCCGAGTTCGCGGAGGTGCTGGCGGCACAGGAACGGCTGGCCACGGCCCTGGAAGCATTGGAGAAGAAGGAGGCGCGGGAGCACCGGGAGGCGACGGCGGAACACGACGGATAACGGATCAGCGACGGTCTGTCCGGTCCCACACGAGAGCACATACCCTCCGTGTCGGGGAAGGGACAAACGGTATGGAGAAGCTTGAGGCTCAGGACCCGCGGAGGATCGGTGGGTACCGGCTGATCGGCAGGCTCGGCGAGGGCGGCATGGGCCGGGTCTACCTCGCCCGCAGCGACCGGGGCCGCACGGTCGCGGTCAAGCTGGTGCGGAACGAGCTGACCCAACAGGAGGAATTCCGGGCGCGCTTCAGGCAGGAGGTACGGGCGGCACGCCGGGTCGGCGGCGTGTGGACCGCGCCTGTCCTGGACGCCGACACGGAAGCCGAGACTCCGTGGGTGGCGACCGGGTACATCGCGGGCCCCTCCCTTCAGAAGGTCATCGGCGAGAGCCAAAGACCCCTGCCCGAACGCTCCGTGAGACTTCTGGCGGCCGGACTCGCCCGCGCGCTGCAGGCCGTGCACGCCGCGGGCATCGTCCACCGGGACCTCAAGCCCTCCAATGTGCTGATCACCATCGACGGGCCACGCGTCATCGACTTCGGCATCGCCCGCGCGCTCGAGGCGACCGTCGCGGGCGACGGCCTCACGCACACCGGAGCGATTGTCGGCACGCCCGGCTTCCTCTCCCCCGAGCAGGTGCGCGGGGACCGGCTGACGCCGGCCAGCGACATCTTCTGCCTCGGTTCGGTGCTGGCGTACGCGGCGACCGCGCAACTCCCGTTCGGCGGCGCCAACAGTGGCGTGCACGCGATCCTCTACCGCATCGCGCAGGAGGAAGCGCAGCTCAGCGAACTGCCGGAGGGCCTCCGCGAGCTGGTCACCAGCTGTCTCGCGAAGGACCCGGCCGAACGGCCCACGCTGGAGCAGCTGCTGGAGCGCACCGCCGATCCGGAGACCGCCCCGGACGCCCTGGACGCGCCCGACGAGCCGTGGCTGCCCGGCTCGCTGATCGCCCAGCTGGGGCGGCACGCCACCGAGTTGCTGGAGGCGGAACACCCCAGCGGCGATTCGGACGGCCGCGGTGCCCAACTCGCCCTGCCGCCGGCACCCGGGGATGCGCCCGCGCCCCCGCCCGCGGCACCGGCCGCAGCGGCGGCCGGGGCCGGGGCGCCCGCCGGGCCCACGGACGCGTCGGACTCGCCGGCGGACGCGTGGCCCGCTGCCGCCGGTTCGCCGCCCGCGCATCCGCCCACCACCGCGGACACGGGCCCGCCGCCCGTCGCGCCGCCTGCGGCGGCTGCCGCGGCCGCCGCGGAGGGCCCGTCCACGCCACCCACCCTGCACGGCCTGCCGACCGAGGTGAGCGGGCCCGGCTCCGTGCCCGCCCCACCGCCCGTCTCTCAACCACATCTGACGCTGCCGACCACGGCATCGGCACAAGTCTGCGTGGGTGTCGACGTCTGATCTCGATCGTGTGTTTGTTGCACGAGCCCGCGCCCACCGCGACCGCCGCCGAAGCGTCCCGCACCTCACCAACAAACAGCCGAGCCCCCACGTGGTGCCCCCCGCGCGCGTACGGCCCGGCCGGGTGGCGTTCGTGGTGCCGGCGCCGCGCGCGCAGTCACTGGAGTCGGTACGCGGTCTGCTGCGGTCGTCGGCCGTGTTCGCGGAGGAGATGGAGCGGTGCGCCGAAGCCCTCACCCCGCACACCGGCTGGAACCTCCTCGACACACTCCACGGCACCCCCGACGCACCCTCCCCGGGCCGGCCCGAAGCCCTCGCCCCGGCACTGTTCGCCGTCCAGGTGTCCCTGGCCGCGCTCTGGCGCGCCTTCGGTGTGGCATCGGAAGCCGTACTGGCCGAACCCGGCGGGGAGTTGGCGGCGGCGGTGATCGAGGGGACCCGCCCCCTCTCCGAAGCGGCGGGTGAGGTGGCCCGCTCCGCCGCGGAGAACGACTCTCCGGAGAACGACGCGCCGGAGAACGAAGGCGGGGACGACGCGCTGTCTGCCACGGTACGGGACCGCGTGGCGCAGGGGTTCCGTGCCTTTCTCGAGATCAGTCCGCAGCCGTCCCTCACGGACACGGTCACGGCGGCGCTCACGACGGCCGACTGCGAGCCCGACGACGTACACGTCACTCCGCCACTCCCCGAAGGGGTCGAGGAGGCCGAGCAGTTCTGGCGGTCGCTGGCCGCGGCCGGCGTCGGCGGAGTCCGCGTCGACTGGCCCGCCCTGTACGCGGGGCGGCAGATGCCCCGCGTCAAGCTGCCGACGTACCCGTTCCAGCGGCAGCGCTACTGGTTCTCGGAACCGGACACCGCGTCCGCCGCAGCCACCCCCCGCCCCGAGGCGGAGAGCGACCGCCCGTCCGGGGCCTTCACGTCGCTGCTGCACCGGGCGCACATCACCGGCACCCTGTCCGACGCCGTGCCGGTGATCACCGGCGCCTCGAAGTTCCGGCCGTCGTTCTCCTCGCTCGCGGAGCTGGGCGAGACCGCGGGGTCCATCGTGGTCTCCGAAGGGGCGGCGGACCCGGCGGTGGTGTGCGTCCCCTCGTTCCTCGCGGGTTCGGGGCCGCACCAGTTCGCGCTGCTGGCCTCGGAGTTCGCGCCGCGGCTGCCGGTCTCCGCGCTCGTTCTGCCGGGCTTCGGGAAGGGCCAGCCGCTGCCGGCCTCGTGGCAGGTGGCCGTCGAGGCGATGGCGCAGGCCGCGCTGAAGGCGGCGGCCGGCCGGCCGCTGGCGCTGGTCGGCCACTCGGTCGGCGGCCTGATGGCGCAGGCGGTCACCGAGCGGCTGGAGAGCCACGGCCACCGGGTCGAGGGCGTCGTCATGATCGACACCTACGACATCGACGACGCCGGCGAACGGGAGGCGCTGTTCGTCTGGGCCATGGGCGAGATCCTCCACCGTGACCCGACGGGCCTGGTCGTCAACGACGACAACCTCATGGCCATGGGCGCGTACCTGCGGCTGTACGAGGAGTGGGCGCCGGGCCCCGTCGCCGCGCCGACGCTGGCCGTGCGGGCCACCGACCCGGAAGCGGAACTCCACGCCCCCATCGATCCGACGTGGAAGGCCGCCGACTTCGCCGAGTCGCTTCCCGCCGACCACTTCTCGGTCCTGGAGAGCAAGGCCGCGCTGACCGCGCGCACGATCACCGGCTGGTTCGCGCGCCGGGACGACGACAGCACCCGGGTGTCCGGCCCGGAGCAGCGATAAGGGGACACCATGACACAGAACGGAACGACCGCCGTACGGCAGCTCGAACGGCGGTGGGCGACGGACCCGCGGTGGCGGGGCGTCGAGCGTACGCACGGCGCCGAGGACGTCGTACGACTGTCGGGAACCGTGCGGGAGGAGCACACGCTCGCGCGGCGCGGCGCCGAACGGCTCTGGCGGCAGCTGCACGAACGCGACTACATCCACGCGCTGGGGGCGCTGACGGGCGGACAGGCGGTCCAGCAGGTGCGGGCCGGGCTGCAGGCCGTCTACCTGTCGGGCTGGCAAGTGGCCGCCGACGCCAATCTCGCCGGGCACACCTACCCCGACCAGAGCCTCTATCCGGCCAACTCGGTGCCCCAGGTGGTGCGTCGCATCAACAACGCGCTGCTGCGCGCCGACCAGATCGCCGCCCTGGAGGACGCGGGCGACGACACCGACTGGCTCGTCCCGATCGTCGCCGACGCGGAAGCCGGCTTCGGCGGACCGCTCAACGCCTTCGAGCTCACCAAGGCGATGATCGCCGCGGGGGCGGCCGGCATCCACTACGAGGACCAGCTCGCCTCCGAGAAGAAGTGCGGCCACCTGGGCGGCAAGGTCCTCGTGCCCACGTCCCAGCACATCAGGACACTCAACGCCGCCAGGCTGGCCGCCGACATCGCCGACGTGCCCACGCTGGTGGTGGCCCGTACGGACGCGCTGGCCGCCACCCTGCTGACCAGCGACATCGACGACGAGGACGCGCGCTTCTGCACGGGTGAGCGCACCGGCGAGGGCTTCTTCCGGGTACGGGGCGGCATGGAGCCGGCCATCGCGCGCGGCCTGGCGTACGCCCCGTACGCCGATCTGCTGTGGCTGGAGACCGGCACCCCGGACCTCGGCCAGGCCCGCGAGTTCGCCGAGGCCGTACACGCCCGGTACCCCGACCGGCTGCTGGCCTACAACTGCTCGCCCTCCTTCAACTGGAAGGCGGCGCTCGACGACGACCGGATCGCCAAGTTCCAGGGGGAACTGGCCGCCATGGGCTACCGCTTCCAGTTCATCACCCTGGCCGGATTCCACTCCCTCAACCACGGCATGTTCGACCTCGCCCGCGGTTACGCGGAGACCGGCATGACCGCCTATGTCGATCTCCAGGAACGGGAGTTCGCCGCCCAGGAGCACGGCTTCACCGCCGTGAGGCACCAACGCGAGGTCGGCACGGGCTACTTCGACGCGGTCTCCACCGCCCTCAATCCGGCCTCCGCCACCACCGCGCTGACCGGCTCCACCGAGGAGGAGCAGTTCTAGCCGGGCGCGAGGGACCGGCCGGCCCGCTTGAGCAGCGCGGGCACGACCAGCTGGTGGACGGGCTGGGCCGTACGCCAGAGGAGGTTCCCGGCCGGCCGCAGGAAGTGCACCGCGGTGGCCCACACGACACTGTCGCCCCCGGCCAGCACGGCGTTGTAGGTGGCCACGCTCCCGGAATGGCCCTCCAGTACAAGCGAGTCGAAGCTCTCGTCCTGCGTGGACACCGGGCCGGACAGGTGCCAGCCCAGGATGTGGTCGCCGGAGGACCGGGGCCCCAGCCGCAGCCGGAGCACCTGGGTCCAGCCCAGCACCAGAAAGCCCCGGAGCGGCGCGGGGGCGCCCTCGAAGGTCGCCCGCCCCCATTCCTCGGGCGGGACGGAACGGGCGTCGCGGGCCGGCAGCTCGTACGCGGACATGTAGTGCGCGTCCTTGAACTCCCTGCTGTTCAGGAGGGTTTCCGGCACGTCGACCCGGCGTGCTCGCGGACTGGCCATCAGGAGGAGCTCCCTCGGTTCGGAATCTGGGAGGAACAGTGCAACTCACTGGAAAACAGGAGTAATTGGAACGCGTGGAGTGTACCCGGAACCTCCCCCCTGACACCGGCTACCGCGGTTCCGGCTGTCGCGGTCGCGGTGCCGCCCCCGGGACAGCCACACCGCGGACTTCGGGAGAACCCATGGTGAAATCGGTGATGCAGAACGTCTCGGACACCGCACGCTGGGTGGCCGAGTACCGGGCACGGGAACACGCCCGGCCCGACGCTCTCTTCAAGGATCCGTACGCGGCCGGGCTCGCCGGCGAACGCGGCCGGATCATCGCGGAGGAGGCCAAGCGCTCCTTCGGCAACGGCTGGTTCTTCATCGCACGGACCAAGCTGATCGACGACCTGATCGCGACCTGTCTCGCGGAGGGCTGCACCCGGGTGGTCAACCTCGCCGCCGGGTTCGACACCAGGCCGTACCGGCTGGACCTCCCGGCCGACCTGGAGTGGATCGAGGTGGATCTTCCGCCGCTGCTGCAGGAGAAGGAGCAGGCACTCGCGGGGGAGACCCCGCGGTGCCGGCTGCAGCGCGTCCCGGCCGACCTCGCCGACGCCGACGCGCGACGCGATCTCCTCTCCCGTACGCTCGGCGGCCCCGGCCGCACGCTCGTCGTCACCGAGGGGCTGCTGCTGTATCTGGAGGCCCCGCAGGTACGGGAGCTCACCTCGCAGTTGCGGTCCTGCCAGGCCGACTGGTGGATCACGGACATCGTCAGCCCCACTGTGGTGAAGATGTCCGCCAAGGCGGGCCGGATCAACAACGCCCCCGTCGTCTTCGGCCCGCCCGAAGGCGCGGCGTTCTTCGAACAGGACGGCTGGAAGGTCGAGTCCGTCTCCACCCAGCTGTCCGCCGCGGCGAGGTGGAAGCGCCTCTCCCCCGCGATGCGGCTGCTGGCCAGGCTGCCCGAGCCCGATCCGCGGCGGCCCGGCCGCGCCCCGTGGGGCGCGGTGCTGCGGCTGGGGGGCCACGGCTCCGCCGGCCCGTGAGCGGCCCTCGCGTCTCCGCCCCCACAGGTCCCTTCGGAATGCCACCGATCACATCTCATGAGGGAGTACCACAGATGCCCGAGTTGCCCCCCGTCAGCTCCACCCACCGCCTGGTGGTCGTGGTCAGCGACGGCGACGCGGTGGGTGCCGCGGCGAGCCGCGCTCTGACCGATCTGGCCGCACACCGCGAGGCCGTGGTGAGCGTTCCGCCGGCCGCGGCGCCGGCGCGGCAGGACTACGAGGACGTCGTACGGCGCGGTCTGCGCTTTCTCGACCTGGTCGCGCCCGAGGACCGCTTCACCCTGCTGACGGTCTCCTCGCTGGACGAGGTCGACAAGGCCGCGCTGGAGGCGGCCGGTGACCGCAGGGCCCTGCTCAGCCTGCTGGTGATCGACCACGGCGATCACCGCTACCGGCTGACCTCGCCGGACGGCCTCAACTCGCGCCTGGCCGAGCTGGCACGCTCGCTCGGTGACACGGTGGACTTCGCGCCGGGGCCGTGCTCCGTGCAGGTGTACACCGACGAGGACGTCGAGAGCTTCTACTCGGCGGAGATGTTCAGCCCGCGCTGGCGCCCCGACAGGGAGTGGGTGGTCACCGCGGACATCGCCTGCGCCTTCGTCGACACGGTCCAGCTGCACAGCACCAGCCGGCTGCG
This sequence comes from Streptomyces armeniacus, assembly GCF_003355155.1. Lineage (NCBI taxonomy): Bacteria > Bacillati > Actinomycetota > Actinomycetes > Kitasatosporales > Streptomycetaceae > Streptomyces > Streptomyces armeniacus. The sequence goes on from NZ_CP031320.1 coordinate 4,913,677, forward strand.
GCCGGAGCTGAAGCCCAGCACCATCGCGAACGCCATCGCCGACTTCCTGGACGCCCAGGCCGGCGACTCCTGGGGGCTGCACTACTACACGGGCTCCGGGGTCGCCACGTTCATCGACGACATCGAACGCCGGGCGGTGGACAACGGCAATCCGATCGTGCGCGGGCCGAGCGAGCACAGTCTCGCCTGTTCGGCGCTGGCGCGCTGGACGCTGGACGAGGCACCGTTCGCGATCGTCGCGACCAGCGGCATGCACGAGGAGTTCCGCGGCACCCTCGCCAACCATGTCGCCGTACGCACCAAGGGGTTCATCGTGTGCTGCGACTCCCGCGAGGACCAGTGGCACCCGTTCCAGGGCACGATCCACCGCACCGAGGACAGCCGCCCCTCGCTGCTGGCCCGCGGGTTCCCGGTGGTGCACATCGGCAGGTCCGACGACATCGCGCGGGGGCTGGCCGAGGCGTTCGAGGCGTACTCGGCGGACCGGGGACCGGTCATGGTCATCGCCCCCCGCGACGTGCTCCAGACCACCCTTCCCGCCGAGGAGGTGCCGCCCGCCGTCGCGGCGCCCGCGCCGCGCGTCGAGGAGGTGCGCTCCCCCGCGATCGACGAACTGGCCGAGCTGCTGAACACGGGGCGCAAGCGCATCCTCTGCCAGGTCGGTCCGCTGCGCGAGCGCGCGCAGGAGCTGATGTACTCGCTGGCGCGCAAGGCCGGCATCGCGCTCGCGGACTCGGTGGCGCAGCCGGGCACCGTCAGCCGCTACCGCGACGGGCGCACGGTCGAGGAGTTCATCGGCACGCTCAGCATGTACGGCTACTCCGCGCGCGTCCACGAGTACCTCTACCGGGAGGGCGCGATGCGGCCGGCGGACGAGCAGGCCGTGATGTTCCTGGGCACACAGATCCCGCAGATCGACACGCCATTCTCGGACTCGGCGCTGCGGAAGCTGGCTCCGGTCCAGATCTGCGACCGGGAGACCGACCAGGCGCCCTTCACCGGCCTGGGCGTGGTCGGCGAGCCGGAGGCCGTCCTGCGCGCCCTCCACGAGCGGCTCGACGTGGACCCGGAGGTGCTGGCGTACCGGCGTGCCGCCATCGCCTCCACCACCGAGTCGGACGGCGACGTGATCGGCCTGTTGCCGGTGCTGCCCATGACCACCAACCACTTCTTCCGCAGGCTGCGCGGCGTCCTGGACACGATCATCCGCGAGGACGGCTACGAGTACACCGGCGTGTACGACATCGGGCGCGCGGGCCTGTCCGCCGTCAACAGCCTGCCCCGCACGGGCCCTTGCGTCTCGGGCTGGTACGGCCGCGGCCTGATGGGCGACGGTCTGATGGCGCTGCCGGGCATCGTCACCCGGCGCGACCGCAACGTCATCTCCTTCACCGGGGACGGCACCGCGGCCATGGTGCCGGACGTGATCCCCAGCCTCGTACAGCAGATCGGGGTGGACGGCTCGGAGTTCCCGCACAACCTGACGGTCTTCCGCTTCGTGAACGGCAGCCACTCCGTGATCCGCACCTACCGCGAGTCGCTGGACCCCTCCGGGGTCAGCGGCCAGACCGGCGTGCTGACCTTCACCCCGCCGGACTACGAGCACCGCTACGGGCCGCTGACCGTACGCCACCGCCGCATCGCGCGCTGGGGCGACGTGCCGCTCGCCGAGCAGCTGCAGGAGCCGGGGACCGTCAACCTGTACTCGGTCCTGGTCGGTCACAACAACGAGGGCGACGGGCTCAGCAGGTTCTCGTCCCTCGGCTGGCAGCGCGACGAGCTCTCCCCGAAGGCGCTCGCCATGGCAGGACTTCCCATCTCGGCGCAGGAGGCAGCGGAGTGACGGCGAACACCGAGGAACAGGCGGAACGCGCCCGCGTACACGACCGGGTGGTGGCCCTCCTCTCCGAGGCCGCGGTGGTGCCGCGGGAGGACATCGAGGACCCTCGCACCAATCTCCGCGAGGAGATCGGACTGGACTCGATGGACTTCATCGAGCTGGTGACGGTGCTGGAGCGGGAGCTGGGGCGGCGCGTCGAACGCGAGCAGCTGTCCTACGTGCGGACCGTCGGCGACGTCGTCGACCTGGTGTGCGCGCTCATCAAGGAGCACGACTCCGCCGGCGCCTGACGAGACCGCCCCGCGCCCCGCGGCCGAGAGCCGCCGGGTGCGGGGCGGACCCGCCACAGGCGGCTTGCTTCAGCGGTGCAGGTAGTCCCGCAGGCCGTCCAGGAACGGGGTCAGCCGCGTCTCGTAGTGCTTCTGGAGGGGCTCCAGGTCGGCCACGAAGTCCTCCAGCATGAAGTCCAGCGCGTTCGGGGTGAGGAGCGAGCCGGGCAGCCCCGCCAGCAGGCGGGCGCCGGGGCGGGCCACGCCGTCCGGGACGTTGACGACCGGGCGCTTGCGGCCCACCAGTTCCAGCGCGGTCGTCAGCATGGCCGACATCGTCATCCGCTCCGGGCCGCCGATCTCGAACGTGCCCTCCGGTGCCCCCGGCTCCGCCGCGCGCGCGACCAGACGGCCGACGTCGTCCACGTAGACGGGCTGGTGGTTCTGCGCGCCGTTCCCGGGCAGGGGCAGCACGGGCAGGTAGCGGCAGGCGCGGATGATCCGGTTGATGCCGTTGTCCCGGGGCCCGTAGACGAACGCGGGGCGCACGGTGACGTGCTCCATCCCGGAGTCGGCGACGGCGAGTTCACCGCGCCGGATCGCCTGGAAGTACGGCTTGACCGGGTTCTCCGTGACCCCGACGCCCGCGATGTAGACGTACCGCCGTACGCCCGCCGCGCGGGCCGCGCGCACCAGGCGCTCGGTGCCCAGGCCGTCGTACTCCAGGAAGCTGTGCCGCCGGCGCGGCTTCTCGAAGGGGTAGTCGGGGAAGTTCGCGCTCTGCACCACGACGTCGGCGCCCTCGACGGCCGGGCCGAGGGTCGTGGGGTCGAGCATGTCGCCCCAGCGGTAGCCGTCGTGCCGGGCCGCGAGCCGCGCGTTGTGCGTCACGACAACGACGTCCCAGCCCGCCTCGCGCAGTGCCTCGACACAGGCGCCGCCGATGAACCCGCGGCCGCCGACGACGGCGGCCGTGCCTTGCGTACCACGTGCGCTCATGTGTGTCCCGTATCAGTGGAGTTCGAGGGAGTTCGTGGATGTCGTGGGAGTTCGTGGGGCACGGCCGGTGCGGAGGGTCCGTCCGCTACAGCATCATCATCCGCATCCGGGTGCCCAGCGAGGGCACCGAGGGCGAGGCCAGCTCGCGGTAGAAGCGCGACGCCAGCTCCATGTTGCGGGCCATACGGCGCATCGCCAGGTCGCGGGCCGTGCGCGCGCCCGGCGTGGTGCTGCACAGCACCCGCGCCCACTGGTTGGAGATGCGCTGCGCGTAGGCCGTACGGGCCTGCCGCCGCCGCTGGAAGGCGGAGAGCCGGGATGCGCAGAAGTCGCCCGTACGGACGGCCTCTTCGACGACCTCCCGCAGCAGCGGCACGTCCTCCAGCGTCAGCGAGCCGCCGAGGCCGAGGTGCGGCAGCATGCCGTGCGCCGCGTCGCCCATGAGCACCGCGCCGTCGGTGGCCCAGCGCGGCACGGTGATGGTCCAGGGCCGGACCACCACGGCGCGCTCGACCTGGTCGAACGCGGTGGCGTACGCCTCGTCGGCGTCGTCGAGGTGGGCGTACTGCCGCAGTGCGCGCTCGGGATCGGAGACGTCGGTCTCCTGTGCGACGGTGTAGAGCCAGCTCGCCTTCTCGCCGAGGCTCACGCAGCCGCCCGAGCCGTCCGCGGACAGCGCCTGCCGGGAGGCGCGTTCGGGCAGCGGGCCGCCGACGCCGGTGACGATGGCCTGGCCGCGCGGCTGCCAGCGCGAGGAGGCGAGGCCCAGTTCGCCGCGGAGCCGTGAGCCGGAGCCGTCCGCGCCGATCAGCAGGGGCGTACGCAGCTCGACGGGGCCGTCGTCGCGCCGCAGCCGTACGGTCCAGGCGGCGCGCTCGCGGCGCAGGCTCCAGTCGTCGACCGAATCGAAGATCCGCACACCGGCGGCGAGTGCCGCTTCCCGGAGCACGGATTCCAGTCGGGAAGGCCGAATTCCGAGGAACGTGCCCGCGCCCAGTTCCGCCAGATCCACGTTCAGCCAGGTGTGTTCCTGGCCGGCGACGAACCAAGTGAGGGATTCCAGTTCCGCACCGCTCCGGAGTGCTTCCGGAAGCGCCCCCAGCCACCGGAGAGTGCGCGTTCCGGGAGGCCAGAGCAGAAAGCCAAAGATATCCGCCTTGGCTTTCCCGCGTGCTTCGATGATCGCTGTGTCGATTCCGGATTCGGCTAGCGCAATGCCCGTGGACAGGCCCGCCAGGCCGCCGCCGACGATAACCGTATCGGGCATCTCCATGCCGGAACGTGCTCCGTCACTCACCACGGCCCCACATTCGCATCGCGGGATGCCGCGCGCAAGAGAAGTGCGGCACAAATGCCGCCCTCCGTACGGGAGTTGGGCCGCACGGAGGGCGCACGGAGGACCGTACGAAGGGCCGCACGGGCCGGTTGCCACACAGAACGGCGCCCGGCCCGGCGGCACGGCTCGGAAAGCACGCCTCAGAAGGCGCGGCTCAGGAGGCGCGCAGCGCGCACAGGCTCTGCCCGGCCACGAGCTGGTCCGTGCGGATCTGCCCGAACCCGGCTTCGCGCAGCTCGGGCGCCAGCTCCTGCGGCGTGGTCAGCGCGTGGCAGCCCTGGGTGCAGGCGAGCACCAGGTCCAGCCCGAGGGCGGTGGGGTTGCCGCTGTCGTGGAACATCGAGACCAGCACCAGCGTGCCGCCCTCGCTCAGCGCCCCGCGCAGCGTGCGGAAGAGCGCGGGGCGTTCCTTGGGCTCGAAGTAGTAGACGTTGTTCAGCAGCAGGACGACGTCGTACGGGCCGTCCAGTTCGGCCTCGCGCACATCGCCCTGGCGGACGGTGAACCGGTCGGCGAGCGACCAGCGGTCGAGGTTGGCCTCGGCCAGCTCGACGGAGGCAGGCTGCACGTCAAGGCCGGTGCCGGTGCTGCCGGGCCGGTCGGCGGCGGCCCGCAGATAGACGCCGGAGCCGCAGCCCACGTCCAGTACGCGCCCGCCGGGCGCCTCCCGTACGGCCTCCCGCACGTACCCGGTGATGACGCCCTCGGCGATGCGCGAGGACTCGGCGATGACCCCCGCGTACCGGGGCAGGTGGTCGCCGAGTGCCCCGCCGCGCAGCGTCTCGGGCAGCTCGCGGTAGACGGTGTCGTGGTACGCGGTCTGCTCCTCCAGCAGGGCCCGCAGCACGCTGCCGTTGCGGCCGGCCAGGGCGCGGGCCCGGCGGCCCTTCAGGCGGTACGCGCCGCCCCGCGACCCCAGCTCGCCGACGGAGCAGCCGAGTTCGAGGAAGAGCCGGAACTGCGTGGTGCGGGTCGCGTCGACACCTAGCCGCTCCTCGAGCTCGGCGGCCGTCGCGGGTGACGCCAGCGCCTCCAGCAGTCCGAGGCGCACCGCCGCGGAGAGGAAATGCATCCGCGTGAACTGCTGCGAATCCCGGAGCAGCAGTGCGTGGGCGGTGGGATCGGGCTGGCTGAGTACCGCACGGACGGTCCTGCTCAATTTGCTTGAAGGCACGCCGGAGTTCCTCCCGTTCGCCGAAGCGGGGCATGGACGAGTGGAGGCAAGCGTAGAACTCCCCCTTGACGCCAACCAGATGACCGGTAGCGTCGTTTTCCCGCTTGCACCATGATCACGCTGAATCGCACGGCCACTTGGCGCCCCGGGCGGAATGAGCCGGGAATGCCGGACCGGCCCCACCCTGGAACACCGCGCGCAGACGGGGGACGAGAACTCATGGCAAGAAGGAGAAACGTGGTGGAAAACGGACCCAACCGGCAGTCTCGTGGCACCGCCCGCCGTACTTTCGTCGCCGGGTCACTGGGCGTCGGCGCGACCGCGCTCGGCTTCGGCGGCGTGCCCGCCCTCGCGGCCGAGGGCGAGCGGCGCCGCGTCGCCGTCTTAGGCGGCGGTGTCGCGGGGCTGACGGCCGCGCAGGAGCTGGCGGAGCGCGGCTTCGAGGTGACCGTCTGGGAGCGCAAGGAGCTGGGCGGCAAGTCCCGTTCCATACCCGTGCAGGGCACGGGCACCGGCGGCCGCAAGGACCTGCCCGGCGAGCACGGCTTCCGCTACGTCCCGGGCTTCTACCACCACCTGCCCGAGACGATGGCGCGCATCCCGGCCGCGGGCGGGGGCGACGAGAGCGTGCACGACCATCTGGTGGCGCAGGCGGGCGTGCTGTACTCGCGCACCGGCGGCCGTGAGGACCTGCAGCTCGAGTCCAACCCGGACGGCCTGCCGTCGCTCGAGGACATCCAGCGGCTGGTGACCGCGCTCGCCCAGCAGCTGGGCGAACTGCCGCCGCACGAGACGGCGTTCTTCGCGCGGCAGATCGCGATCTTCGCGACGAGCGGCGAGAAGCGCCGGTTCGGGCAGTGGGAGAAGACGCCCTGGCGGGACTTCCTGCGTACGGAGGAGATGAGCGAGGAGTTCCGCAAGCTGTTCGCGGAGGGCCTCACCACGCATCTGGTGGCGTCACGCCCCGACATCGCCTCGACGCGCGCCACCGGCATCCTCACCGAGCTGTACTTCTACGCGCTGGCCGGGCGCGGCAGCACCGGCAAGCTGGGCCGCGTGCTGGACGCGCCGACCAGCGAGTCGTGGATCCGGCCCTGGGTGGCGTACCTGCGGCAGCGCGGCGTGCGCTTCCAGGTCGGCTGGACGGTCGAGGAGTTGGCGCTCGGCGGCGACGGGCGGATCTCCGGCGGCCGGGCCGGCGGGCCGGGCGGCGAGAGCCGCGCCATCGAGGCCGACTGGTACGTGTGCGCGATGCCCGTCGAGCGCGCCCGCAAGCTGTGGAGCCCGGCGCTGCGCCGGGCCGACCCCGCGCTGGCCCGTATGGACAGGCTGCGCACGGAGTGGATGAACGGCATCCAGTTCTATCTGGACCGGCCGACGCCCGTACTCAACGGCTTCGTCGACTACCTCGACTCGCCCTGGGCGCTGGTCTCCCTGAGCCAGGCGCAGTACTGGGGCGACTTCCCCGCCGAGTACGGCGACGGCACGGCCGCCGAGTCGTTCTCGGTGAACATCGCCCAGTGGGACGAGCCCGGCATCGTCCACAAGAAGCCGGCGCGCGAGTGCACCCCGGAGGAGATCGCCGAGGACACGCTCGCGCAGATGCGTGCCGCGCTCGAGGACACCGGGCGTACGGTCCTGCCGGAAGAGGCCGTGCTGCGCTGGCACCTGGACCCGGCGATCAGCTACCCCGGCGGCGGTTCCACGGCCGCCAACGACGAGCCGCTGATCGTCTCCGAGACGGGCTCCTGGGACAACCGGCCCGGCCACCGCACCGCCGTGCCCAACCTGTTCCTCGCCGCCGACTACGTCCGGGACAACCTGAGCTGCGCCACGATGGAGGGCGCCAACGAGACGGCCAAGCGGGCCGTCAACGCCCTGCTGGAGGAGGCCGGTTCGGACGCCGACCCGTGCACGGTGCACGAGCTGTACGTGCCGCCGGAGTTCGGGCTGCTGCGCAAGGCCGACGACGTCCGCTACCGGCTCGGCCTGCCGCACATCCTCGACACGCCCTGGGAGTTCTGACCGCCGGAGCGGGGCCGGTGACCTCTGGGCGAGACCCCCGGGGTCACCGGCGCCGCAGCACCATGCGCAGGCCGCCGCGCGGCCGCAGCGTGACCGTCGGCTGTACGCGGGGCACGCCGCCCGGCGCCAGGTCCAGGCGGAAGCGCTGCGCCAGCATGGCGACGGCGGCGACGGTCTCAAGGAGCGCGAACACGTTGCCCACGCAGCCGCGCCGCCCGCTGCCGAACGGGATGAACGCGTGCTTCGGCCGTCCCTCTCCCGCGCCGGGCAGGAAGCGGGAGGGGTCGAAGCCCTCCGGGTTGTCCCAGGCGGCCGGGTGCCGGTGCACGAGGTACGGGGGCACCGCGACGGTGCTGCCCGCCGGGACCGGCACGCCGTCGATCTCGTCGTCCTCCACCGCGCTCCGCTCCAGCGTCCAGAACGGCGGGTAGAGCCGCATCGCCTCGCTGAGCACCGCCTTCGTCCACACCAGCCGGTCCACGTCGGCGAGTTCGGGCTCGCGCCCGCCCAGCACCCCGTCGACCTCCTCCTCCAGCCGCCGCCTGGCCGCCGGATGGGCGGCCAGCAGATGGCAGGTCCAGGTGAGCACCGTGGCGCTGGTCTCGTGGCCGGCCATCAGGAAGGTGACGATCTCGTCCCGGAGTTGGCCGGGGCTGATGGCGGAGCCGTCCTCGTAACGGGCCTCCAGCAGCGCGTCCATCAGATCGTGCCGCTCCCCTGCGGGGCCGCCGCCCGCGCGCCGCTCTGCGGCCACCTGCTCGACCACGGCGTCGATCGCCTCGACCGTGCCGCGCCACGTGCGGTAGCCGGGCGTCGTACGCAGGCCCAGCCGGGGCGCGGGCAGCAGCAGCGGGTTCCGCATCGCGGTCGTCGCGAAGTCCTGCATGCCGGTGACGGCCGCGGAGACCCGCTCCCCCGCACCGCGCAGGTCGGCGCCGAACAGCGCCTCGCCGACGATGTTCAGGGTGAGCCGGCTCATCGTCTCCGAGACGTGCACCAGCGCTCCGTCGGGCAGCAGGTCCCAGCCGTCGAGGGTGCCGCGCACCTGCGCGGTCATCCCGGGCAGGAAGCCGCTGACCCTGCGGTGCGAGAAGATCGGCTGAATGAGCCTGCGCTGCCGCTCCCACAGCGCGCCCTCACTGGTGACGAGGCCGTCGCCGAGGAAGACGCGCAGCGGCCGGTACGTGGCGGCCTTGCGGTAGTTGGCCTCGTTCGAGACGAGCACGTGCTCGGCGTGCGCCGGATGGCACATCAGGAACAGGGTGTGCCGCGGCAGCAACGGCACCCGTACGAGGTCGCCGTAGCGCCGGTACAGCCCGAGTGCCGCGCTCAGCGGGTCCCGGCCGATCTCCGGCAGCAGCAGGGCCGCCTCGGCCCGTCCGGGGCCGGCGGCGGTACGCGGCGCGGTGGCACGTACGGGGGCCTGGCCGGTGGTGCTTCCTGCGTGCATCGTTCAGTCCCTCCGCCGCAGCGTCATCGCCATCTCGTGCAACGGGCGCAGCGTCACCGTCACCTTGGGCACCGGCTCGAAGCCCGGCAGCAGGTCCAGCCGGTACCGCTGGGTGACCATGACGAGGGCGAGCACCACCTCGATCATCGCGAACGCGTTGCCGATGCAGCCGCGCTTGCCGCCGCCGAAGGGGATGAACGCGTGCCGGTGCCGCCCGGCCGCGCGGTCGGGCAGGAAGCGGGACGGGTCGAACGCCTCCGGGCTCTCCCACACCCCCGGGTGCCGGTGTACGAGGTACGGCGGGACGATGACCGTGTCCCCCTCGCGTACGGGCCACCCGCCCACCTCGTCGTCGGCCGCCGCGTCACGCTCCACGGTCCACACGGGCGGGTAGAGCCGCATGGCCTCGTGCAGCACGGCCCGTGTCCACACCAGCTTGTCGGTGTCCTCCTGGGTGGGCGGCCGGCCGGCCAGCACCGAGTCGACCTCCTCCTCCAGCCGCTCGCGCACCTCGGGCGCGGTGGACAGCAGATACAGCGTCCAGGCCAGGCAGGTGGCGCTCGTCTCGTGGCCCGCCATGAAGAACGTGACGATCTCGTCCCGGAGTTGGCCGGGGCTGATGGCGGAGCCGTCCTCGTAACGGGCCTCCAGCAGCGCGTCCAGCAGGTCCGGCCGCTCCCGCCCGTGGCCGCGGCCGGCCCGGCGGTCGGCGATGACGCGGGCCACCACCTGGTCGATGGTGTCCTTCGCGCGGTCCCACTGCCGGAAGCCGGGGCTGACACGGCGCGCGGCACGCGGCGAGACCCAGGTCAGCGGGTTCTTGATGACCTTCGTGACGGCGTCCTGGAGGGTCTCGACGGCGTCGTAGACGCTGTCGCGGTCACCGGTCAGGTCGGCGCCGAACAGGGAGGCGCCGACGATGTCCAGGGTCAGCCCGCTCATCACGCCGGTGGCGTCCACGACGGTGCCGTCCGGGCGGCTGTCCCACTCGGTGAGCATCCGGTCGACGGCGGCGACCATGAGCGGGCGGAGGTTCTCCACCTGGCGGTGCGAGAACAGCGGCTGGATCAGCCGGCGCTGGGTCTCCCACAGCTCGCCGTCGCTGGTGATCAGGCCGAGCCCGATCCACTCGCGCAGCGGGCGGTACGTGAACGCCTTGCCGTAGCGCTGCTCCCGGTCGACCAGGACGTGCTCGACGTGTTCGGGGCGGCAGAACAGGTGGATGCCGCGGCCGGGCGCGAGCGGCAGCCGTACGACGTCGCCATAGCGGCTGACCGTCTGGTACATCGAGCGGATCGGGTCGGAGACGGCGAGCCGCAGCAGGCCGGGCATCCGGTGCGGGCGGGGGCCGGGCGCGCGGGCCCGTATCCCGTGCCGGTCTCCGGTGGGTTCCCCGTTCACGGGCGCCTCCCGCTACTCATAGCCGATCGCCTGCACCACGTTGAGCCTGCCCGCGCGGCGCGCCGGGGGCACCGAGCCCGCGAGGGCGATGAGGACGGCGCCGACGGCGAGGGCCAGCGCCGCCGGGGCGGGCTCGAACGGGATGTCCATGGCGAGAGTTTTGGCCATCACGTCCGTCGAGAGGTAGTGCAGGGCCGTGCCGACGACGAGCCCGCCGGCCCCGCCCACCACGCTCACCGCTGTTGCCTCGGTGAGGATCACCCGGCGCACGTACCGTCTGCTGCTGCCCAGTGCGCGCAGGATGCCCAGTTCGCGGCGGCGCTCGACCACGGACAGCATCAGCGTGTTGAGCAGCGCCAGCCCCGCCACGCCCGCGATCACCCACTGCAGCGCGAGCGCCAGCGAACCCACCTGCTTGACCGCGGACTCCGTGGCGGCCACGGACTCGCTGCCGTCGAGGACGTGCACCGGGTACGGCTGCGCCTCGGCGTGCCCCTCGATGCGGTCGCGCACCGCCGCCTCGTCGGCGCCCGGCGCGAGCAGCACCTCGTAGTACGAGGCGCCGGAGGGGCCGAACCACCCGGTGAGGCGGTCGAGGGAGAGCGCGATGAGCCCGGCGTCCATGCTGACGTAGTCCACGACGTCCGCGACGCGGATGCGCTGCTCGCCCCGTGCTGTCGGCAGGGTGAGGGTGTCGCCCTTCTCCAGCCCTTTCTCCTTGGCGTACGTGCCGGAGACCACGGCGCCCGTGCCCGCGAGGAGTTGCTCGCGCGCCTCGGGTGAGGCGAGCCGGTACGCCGTCGAGTTGCTCGGACCGTCCATGCCGAGCAGCAGGGCGCGCTTGCCCGGCTGGTTGAGGTAGGTGAACTGGCCGGCGACGACGCGCTCGACGCCCTCGGTCCCCTCCAGCGTGCGCTGCGTCTCGCGCGGCAGCAGCGGCCGTACGGGCAGCACGTCCTTGGCGGCGCGCTGCACGATCAGGTCGGAGTCGGCGAGCGTGGAGACGTTCTTCGACGCGGCGTCCACCGTGTTCTGCGAGGAGCCCGTGGTGGCGACGCCGATGGCGACGGCCAGGCACACGGTCATGCCCGTCGCCCACGCGCGGCGCGGTGAACTCTCCACGGCGGAGGCGGCGATACGGCCCGACGGCCCCATGCGCGCCGCCAGCCACGCGACGGCGCGGGTGAGCGGCCCGATCAGCGCGTACGCCAGCAGGATCACGCCGAGCAGCAGGAGCGAGCCGCCGCCGAAGGAGCGCGCGTCGTCGTACGCCGCGGCCACGGTGAACGCGCCCGCGATGAGCAGGACGCCGAGGACCAGCGCCCACACCCGGCCCCTGCCGCCCGCCTCTCCGGCGGCGCCGACCGACGGGTCGGCGGTGCGCATGGCCTCCACGGGCGGGACCTGTGAGGCGCGGCGGGCCGCCAGCCACGAGGCGGCCAGCGAGGCGGCGACCGCCGCGAGGACGGCGGAGGGCACCGCGCTCGCGGGCACGGCCAGTTCGACCTTGGCGTCCACCGCGTCGGTGATGACCGGCGGCAGGGAGCTGATGCTGGCGCCCGCCATCGCGTAGCCCAGGGGGCTGCCGACCGCGCCGCCGACGAGGGCCAGCAGCAGTGACTCGAGCAGGAAGTCCCGCAGGATGGGGCGGCGCCGGGAGCCCAGAGCACGCAACGAGGCCATTTCCCCGCGCCGTTCGGCCGCGGCCATGTTCATGCTGTTGAAGATCAGGAACGCGGCGACGACCAGCGCCATGAAGGCGACCAGCAGCGTGATGTTGCGGACCATCGCCGTCGCGTCGTCGGCCTGGTCGGCACGGAAGGAGGGGTCGGCGACGAACGCGCCCGGCCCCAGCTCCTTCGCGAGCCGGTCGCGCAGCGCCCCGGTGTCCGCTCCCGGCTCGGCGACGACCAGTACGGATTCGACGCGGTCCCCGAGACCCGCGAGCCGCTGCGCGGTGGGCAGCGAGGCGAGCAGGTACGCGCCGTCGTTGACGTTCCCGGCCGCCTCGCCCTCGAGCCGCGCCGCGACGGGCACCTCGGACGACGTACCGGCCATGGACGCGACCCGCACCGTGCCGGCCGTGCGGTCGCCGCCGCCCTTGACCCCCGTGATGCCGGGGCCGGCCAGCACCGCGTCGCGGTCCGGGGCGCCGCCCTCGCCCCCGGTCCGCCGCGCGGCGTCGGCGGCGACACCGGTCAGGTCGCTGTCGAGCGCGGAGGCCGTGCTGTCGGTGCCGAACAGCAGCACCCGCTCGCCGTCCACCTCGACGGGCGAACGCACCAGCGGCACGGCCGCCTTGACGCCCTCGACCTGTCCGGCCCGGCGCACCTCGGCGGCGCTGATCCCGTCGTCCGTACGGCCGGTGACCTCGATGTCAGCGCTCCCGGCGACCTGGCCGGCGAGCCGCCCCGAGGAGCCGCCGACCGAGCCGTAGATGCCGAGCACGGCGACGATGAGCGCGGCCGCGACCGTCAGCACCGAGAGGGACAGCGCGGTACGGGCCGGGTGCTGGCGCAGATAGCGCAGGTTGAACAGGCGCAGCCGCGCCGCGACGACGCCGGGGCCGCCGGGCCGCCCGCCGCGCGGGGGACGGGAACCGGCCTTCGCCGCGCCGGAGTTGCTCTCTTCCTCGGCTTCCTCACCGCTCACGGACGCCGTCCCTCCCCGATGAACTTGGCGACCACGTCCCCGGGAACGCCGTCCCCGGCGACCTCACCGTCCGTCAGCAGCACCGCGCGGTCGCTGCGCAGCGCGGCGTCCATGCTGTGGGTCACCATCACCACCGAACGCTCCGAGCCGTCGTGTGCGAGGGAGGCGAGCAGGTCGAGGAGTTCGTCCCCGGTGCGCGAGTCGAGGTTTCCGGTGGGCTCGTCGGCGAGGACGATCCCGGGGTCCATGATCAGGGAGCGGGCGATGGCGACCCGCTGCATCTGCCCGCCGGACAGCTCGCCGGGCCGGTGCTCCGCGCGGTCCGCGAGGCCGACGCGTTCCAGCAGCGCCATCGCCTCCTCCCGTACGGAACCGGGCTTCACGCCGTCCAGGAGGCGCGGGACGGCGACGTTCTCCCAGGCGGTCAGCGCCGGCAGGAGGTTGAAGAACTGGAAGATGAACCCGACACGGCGGCGGCGCAGATCGGACAGCGCGTCGTCGTCGAGCGCCGCCAGGTCCGTGTCGTCGATGAACACCCGGCCCTCGGAGGGGATGTCGAGCGCCCCCATCACGTGCAGCATGGTGCTCTTGCCCGAGCCGCTGGGCCCCAGCACGGAGACGCACTGGCCGCCCCCGATCGTCAACGACACGCCGTTCAGGGCGCGTACGGGCTGACGGCCGCGCAGATAGTCGTGCACCACGCCGTCCAGCCGGAGTGCGGCCATGTACGGGTCTCCCCTCTTCCGAAGCCCCGCAGCCAGGTGCGGAGCAGTCGATCCTCACGCGTCACTGTGCCGTTTCCGTGCGTGGCACAGTCTGTCCAACACGGGTACGGCTAATCCAATGGATCACCGGGCGTACCGGGCGCCCCCGGCGTACCGGCCGCGGCCTCGCGGGCGGCGCCGCGCAGCGCGTGCCGCGCGATCTTGCCGGTGGAGGTGCGGGGCAGCGCGTCCACCAGACGCAGGGTGCGCGGCTGCTTGAAGCGCGCGAGTCCGGCGCGTACGTGGGCCCGCAGCTCGCCGCGCAGGTCGTCCTCGTCGCCGTGGCCGCCGTCGTGCGGGCGTACGTACGCGATGACCTCCGTGGTGGCGTGCGGTCCCGGCACGCCGACGACGGCGCACTCGGCGACCGCGGGGTGCCGCAGCAGGCAGTCCTCGATCTCGGTGGGCGCGACCTTGTACCCGCCGACCTTCAGCACGTCGTCCGAGCGGGCGACGAAGGTGAACACGCCGTCCGCGTCGCGGCTGAGCTGGTCCCCGGTGCGGTTCCAGCCGCCGGCCATGGTGGCCCGGGTCGCGGGCTGGTCGTTCCAGTAGCGCGCGGCGTTGGCCTCGCCGCGCACCCACAGGTGGCCGGTCTCGCCGGGGCCCAGCAACCGGCCCTGCTCGTCGCGGAGTTCGGCCTCGAAGCCGGGCACGACGGTGCCGGAGGAGCCGGGCGGGGTGGTGCCGGGCTCGGTGGCGATGAAGATGTGCAGGCACTCGGTGGAGCCGAGGCCGTTGACGATGCCGACGCCCGTCAGCGCGTGCCAGCGCTCGGCGAGGCTCGGCGGCAGCGGCTCTCCGGCCGACACGTACCGGCGCACGCTGCTGAGGTCCGCGTCCGCGTCGGACGTCCCGCTGCGCTCGACGACGGTGAGCATCGCCGAGTAGAGCGCCGGCACGGCGCACAGCACGGTCGGCCGGCGCTGCGCGACGAGCCGCAGCACCCGCGCCGCCTCGGCGGGCTCCGGCATCAGCAGCGTGGCGGCGCCCGCGGCGAGCGGGAACAGGAAGGAGTTGCCGAAGCCGTAGCCGAACGACAGCTTGGCCGCCGACAGGCACAGGTCGCCGCGGGTCAGCCCGAGCCGTACGGGGAACGTGTCGAGCACCGCCAGCAGCCCGCGGTGCAGGTGCACCACGCCGCGCGGCGCCCCGGTGCTGCCGGAGGTGTACTGGATGACGGCCATGTCGTCCACGCTGACCGGCGCGACGGGGCACTCCTCGGCGGCTTCGGCGAGGAGCCCGCCCAACGCGGGTTCGGGGCCCGTGTGTTTGTCGGCCGCGACCCAGATCTCGCGCGGCCAGCTCGCCTTGGCCAGTCCGGCGGCGCCGGGCGCGGCCCGTACGGCGGCGAGCTGCGCCGGCCCGACGACGGCGAGCCGCGGCCGGCAGTCGCTGAAGATCCGGGCGTAGTCGTCCGTGGTGAGCTGCGTGGACAGCGGCACCGGGACGGCGCCCAGCCGCAGCAGCCCGAGCACGCAGGCCAGATAGTCCGGGCTGTCCGGCAGCACCAGCGCGACCCGGGTCTCGTACCCGACGCCCGCGGCGGCGAAGGCGTTCGCGGCCCGGCAGGCCCTGGCGTGCATCTCGCGGTACGTGACCCGCTCGTGCTCGGTCACCGCGCACAGCGCGTCGCCGTGACCCGCCGTCAGATGGTCGTCCAGGAACCGGTGCACGCTGTTCCCGTCCGGCGGTACGGCCGGGCCGGATGCGCTGTCGAGTGGCTGCGTCATGACGGGGTACCTCCATCGCGGGACGTGCCGAAGACGAGTGCGGCGGCGGGGCCGTCCGGGTCGGTGGCGCACACCAGGGCGAGGGCCGTGGCAGGGGCCGTAGCAGGGGCCGTGGCGGGGGGCGTGAGGCCGAGTACGGCGAGGGCCGCCTGCACGGCGCCGGCGGCCCCGGTGCAGTCGCCGAAGGCGTCCGCCACGGCGGACGCGTCCGGTACGGGACGGGCGGGCGCCGGGAGGCCGTTGGCCTGGGTGCCGTTCGCCGGGGCGCCGTTCGCGGTGGGCGAGGGCCCGTCGAGGCCCGCCTCGGCGAGGGCCGCCCGGGTGGCGCGCTCCCCCGGCCCGCTCTCCGGCGGCCCGAACGCCGAGCCCGCGCCCAGGAGCCGGGCCAGCACGCGCGCGCCCCGGGCGCGCGCGGCGGCGCCGGACTCCAGCACGAGGACGACCGCCGCCTCCCCCGGCACCGCCGCCTCCCCCGGCACGAGCACCGCGTCGTCGGCGGCCCGGCGGCGGGCGGTGAGTTCGGCGTGGCCGAGGAGCTGGACGCCGCCCGCGAGCATGACGCCGGCGTCCCCCGTACGGATCGCGCGGGCGGCCCCGGCCAGCGCGTCGAGGGCGGCGGCGCGGCCCGTGGCCACGGTGAGGTTCGGGCCCGCCGCACCGGTGAGGATGGAGACGGCGGAGGCAGGCGCGTTCAGCCCGGTCTGCGGGCCCTGCGCGGGGTTGACGCGGCCGACGCCGCGCGCCAGCCGGGTCGCGAACAGCGCGGCGTAGTCCTCCAGTCCGGCGCTGGTCGTGCCCGCCGCGACCCCGACCGCGGGGTCCCGGTCCCAGGTGCCGGGCAGGCCCGCGTGCCGGCAGGCGTCCGCCGCCGCGACGGCGAACGCCCGGCTCTCCGCGCTCAGCGTGCGGACTCCCTTGGCCGTGGGGAGGTGTTCGGCCGGGTCGTACGGGGCGAGCGCCGCCAGCCGTACGGGCGCCGCCTCCGGCTGTCCCGGCGGCGCGGGCGGGACCCGCGCCTCCGCTTCCCGTGCAGCGGCGCCGCGGGGCGCGTCCGCGCGCCGCCGCAGTGCCTCGTGCCCGACGCCCGCCGAGGTGAGCGCCCCGATTCCGGTCACCACGACGTCGCCGCCGTGCGGGACGTACGTCATGTCCCCTCCCCCGCTCCGGCGTCCGCCCGGGTGAAGACCACGCAGCAGTTGTTGCCGCCGAAGCCGAACGCGTTGTTCATGGCGGCGCGCAGCGGCAGGTGCCGCGGTTTGTCGCGGACCAGCTCCAGTCCGCCGGTGAGGCAGTTGGGGTCCGGGGCCGTCACGTTGGCGGTCGGCGGCGCGACGCCGTCGCGCAACGCGAGGACGCACGCGGCGGCGGCGATCGCCCCGGCCGCGCCCTGGGCGTGCCCGAGCAGCGACTTGAGCGCGGTCACCGGCAGCGGCTCCGCGCTCCGCGTCCCCTCTCCGAAGACCTCGGCGAGGGCCCGGGACTCCGCCCGGTCGTTGGCGGGGGTGCCGGTCCCGTGGGCGCTGACGAGGTCGATGCCGTCGGGGCCGAGCCCGGCGCCGCGCAGCGCGGCCCGCATGGACAGCACCGCGCCCCGGCCCTCAGGGTGAGGGGCCGTCATGTGGTACGCGTCGGAGACGTTGCCGTGCCCGGCGACGACGGCGAGCGCGGGCGCGCCGCGCGCGCGGGCGCCCTCCTCGGACTCCAGCAGCAGCACTCCCGCGCCCTCGCCGAGCAGCAGTCCGGCGCGGTGCGCGTCGAAGGGCCGTACGACGTCGGGCGAGAGCGCGCGGAAGCTCGTGAACATCAGGAACATCGCCTCGGACAGCTCGTCGCTGCCGCCCGCGAGCATCGCGTCGGCGCGCCCCTCCGCGATGGCGTCGGCGGCCTGCGCGACGGCCTCGTTGCCCGCGGCGCAGGCGGTGGGCAGCAGCAGGTGCGGGCCGTGGAGCCGGAAGGAGACGGCGGGCAGTGCGCTGATCCGGGACGGGTTGTACGGCTGGGACGGCAGGGCGGGCGGCAGCGGTGACGGCGGCGCGCCCGGCCGTGACGGGGCGCCGGCCTCCGCCCCGGTCGGCTCCGCCCCCACCGGCTCCGCGTACGCCGTCTCCGCCCCCGCCGTATCCGCGTACGCCGCCCGCATCGCCGGTTCCAGGCCGGGCCGGTTCCCGACGACGATGCCGAACGCCGCGCCCACGCGCTCCGGTTCGTACGGCCCCGCCAGGCGGCCGCCGGCGTCCGGGCCGGGGTCCGCGAGGCCGCCGTCGGCGAGCGCCAGCCGGGTGGCGGCCAGCGCGAAGGACTCGCTGCGGGTCAGCGGACCGTGCCCGTACGAGTCGTCGGGCCAGGGCGGCGTCCAGTCGCGGATCTCGCCGCCGTGGTGCGTGAGGCAGTCGGCGGTGTCGAAGAGGGTGACGGGTCCGGTGCCCACGCGCCCCTCGCACGCCGCGCTCCAGAACTCCCCGGCGCCGGTGCCGAGCGCGGAGACGATCCCGAGGCCGGTGACGACGACCCGCCGCCGCTCCCCCGTACCGCCCAACTCACACCCCCAGAGCCCGCAGCGTGATCTTCACGGTGGCGCTGACCGAGTGCATCTCCGTCTCGTCGGAGACCGTGTACTCGACGCCGAGCCGGTCGCGGAGCGCGGCGACGAGTTCGAGGTGCTGCAGCGAGTCGCCCCCCGCCTCCCGGAAGTCGGTCTCGTCGCCCAGCGCCTCGGGCTTCAACTCGAAGATCCGCAGGGCGTGTTCGCGTACGATCTCGCGGATCTCGCTTTCGGACCCCGGTGTCGTCATCCGGCCCTCTCCTCTCGTTCCGTTGAGTACGGCGTCAGGGGCTCCCGGCCGTGCTGCTGCGGCTCCGCCCCCGCTGCCGCCGGCCGGCTGCCGGAGGCGAGCGCGATGACGGTCCGTACGGTCGCGGCGCTGATCCCGCCGGACCAGTGGAGGCGCTGCGTGGTGAGCGCCCAGAAGGCGGCACCGGCCGCGACCCCGCCGAGCGTCGCCCAGTGCGGCGCGTACAGCAGCGCGGCGACGGACAGGGACAGCACCCAGTACTGGTAGAAGAACTCGCGCGTCGCGTGCCGTTCCACGGGGGTGGACGCCCGCCACAGGCAGCGGCTCAGGGCCGCCGCGACCGGGATCAGCAGCAGCCACAGCAGGAACCGCCGGGGGAAGGCGCCGGCGAGCACGAACACCGTGACGAGGACGTATGTCGAGCCGACCATCGCGCCCGCGAGCCGGCTGCCGTGCCGGCGCAGCAGGTCGATCCACACGCTGCGGTAGCCGATGCTGGCGTCACCCGCCAGGTCGGTGAGGTCCTTGGCGCCGCCGAGCGCCAGCAGCGTCACCATGCCGACGGCGAAGAACGGCAGCCCGTAGCCGGCGAAGTCCCGCAGCACGTCGGCGTTCCACCGCTCCTGCGCGAGCACCGTGCCGATGACGAACGTGCCGCCGAAGTGGAAGGTCAGCAGCAGCGGCGCGAGGTAGCGGTTACGGGAAAGCCGCAGCCCGTAGGAGTAGTTGACGCCGCTGAACCCGGCGAGGAAGAGGAACAGCGCCAGCCACGGGTCCGGATGCAGCACGAGCAGCACCGCGTCCAGCAGCAGCACGGCGGCCCACCCGGCGAACGCCGCGCGGCGCAGCAACGGAAAGCCGGCCCGGCGGCACAGCTCGGTGCGTTCGGGCCGGTTGATCTCGTCCTCGGCGCGGTCGGCGAGCCGGTTGAGCGACTCCGTGCCCAGACCGTGCGCGAACCAGTAGACGGCCCCGAGCGCGACCCACTCCCAGCGGGCCCGTCCCTCGGCGACGAGAGCGGTGTAGTACGGCAGGAAGTACAGGGCGGTGAAGCGGACGCTGGTGGCCCGCAGCAGCGCGTCGGTTCTGGTCAAGGGTTCGCCACTCCACAGTGATGTGTGCTGCTCCGAGCGGGCGGGGTCGGGAGCCGGGGCGGTCCGGCCTGGCGGAGTCCGTACGGGAGTCCGTACGGCGGTCAGCTGGCGCGGTGCGCGACACCCGCGCACAGCAGGTCGAGGGTGTCCTTCGCGGACCCGTCCGGTAGCGGCCCGAGAGCGGCGCGTGCCTCCTCGACGTACGCGTCGAGCCGCTCGCGGGCCCGTCCCACGGCGGGATGGTGCCGCAGCAGGCCGATGGCCTCGGCGCACTCCTCGTCGGTGAGCTGCGTGCGGCGGCCCTCGGGGGCGGCGGTGCCGAGGAGGTCCCGCAGCCGGTCGCTGTCCTTGCCGGGGCTGCTCAGCGCGTACAGCAGCGGCAGCGTGGGGGCGCCCTTCAGCAGATCGGTGCCCGGCCGCTTGCCGGATTTCTCCTCCTCCCCGAACAGGTCGAGCAGGTCGTCGGAGATCTGGAAGGCCAGGCCGAACGCCTCGCCGTACCGCTCCAGCGCCCGTACGGACCCCTCGTCCGCCCCCGACGCCAGCGCGCCGAGCCGCAGGCAGGCGGTCAGCAGCGAGGCGGTCTTCTCGGAGACCATGGTGGCGTAGTAGTCGGTCGGGTCCTCGTCGTCGGCGGGACCGGCCATTTCCCGGATCTGGCCGGTGACGAGCCGTACGAAGGTGTTGACCTCCAGCCGCGCCTCCAGCGTCGGCAGCCGGGCCAGCAGCAGAAAGGCCTGGGCGAACAGGAAATCTCCGGTGAGCATGGCGACCGCGTCGTTCCAGCGCGCGTTGACGCTGGGACGGCCGCGCCGGAGCGTGGCGCCGTCGAGCACGTCGTCGTGGCAGAGCGCGGCGGCGTGCACCAACTCGCAGGCGGCGGCGCTGCGCAGGACATCGGGTTCGGCCGGATTCCCGAACCGGGCGGCGAGCAGGGTGAGCATCGGGCGGTGCCGCTTGCCGCCCGCGTCCATCAGATGCCGGGATGCCTCGTGGAGCAGGGACATCTCACTCTGTATCGATTCGCGGATGATCTCCTCGACACCGACCAGGTCCGCCTTGAGCTCGGTGGAGAGATCCTGCCCGGTCAATGGAGACTGCCGCGAAGTTCCAGCCTGGCCCACACGTTCCCCCTGACTGTCCGGTGACTCGCCATCCTCCGGGACACCCACGAGAGCGCTGTGCACGGCGTCTCTGGCCGTGCCGCGGGGGCGGGTTGGTCAACGGGGAGACGGTCGGTACGAACGGGACTGGCGCGTGGGCCAGAGTACTCATCTCACGCCTTATGGCAACAGGGTCTTGAGTGCCCCGGGGGAATACGAAACCGGCCTGCCCGAACGCGGTGATATCGGGAAGCGGGGAATCCGCTCCGGCGGCATCGCGGAATTGCTGATTCCGCCAACTCCGGCTGTCGTCAAGGGGGTTGACAGCACCGGAACGGGCTGCTTGCGCGGATGGATATTCCACGGAATGGGGAGCACGAATGCCTGCGCACGCCGCGCGACTCTGCCACGCCGAAAGAACACGGGTGCGGCGTTCGCTGTGGCGCCGTTTGCAATACGGCACGCGATTCGTCGCGCGTGGCGGCGGCCCGGCGGCCCTGGCGCCGGTGCGGTGACCGGCTCCTGGGCTAGCGCCTGTCGTAAAAGTCCCGCCTTGCCCACGACGCCCTGCACGCACATCTTCCCCCTGGGCCTTGACGGCCCGGGAGGTGCCCCCTGCGTTGTCGCACCGCCCGAGTAGCCCACTACGAGGACGGCACTCCGCCTTGCAGCTGCACGCACCGGACGCCGTGGGCACCGCCTTCGGCGGACGGCGCTACTTTGACGACAGGCCCTAGCGTGTGGGGGTGAGCACCGGGCAGGACGGGCAGAAAGAGCCAGAGGCCGAGCGGTGGTTGACGGACACCCGGGCGTCCTACGACGCCGACGCCGCCGACTACGCGGACGAGGTACGGAACCTGCTGGCCGAACTGCCGGCCGAGCAGGACGTCATGGCGCTGTTCGCCGAACGGGTGCGGGCGTACGGCGGCGGGCTCGTCGCGGACGTGGGATGCGGGCCCGGGAGGATCACCGCCCACCTGCGCGACCTCGGTGTGGACGCCTTCGGCATCGACCTGTCGCCCCGGATGATCGAGATCGCGCGGCGTGAGCATCCGGGTGTGCGGTTCGAGGTCGGGTCGATGACTCGACTCGGTCTCGCGGACGGTTCGCTGGCAGCCCTGATCGCCTGGTACTCGATCATCCACGTCCCCGACGACGCTATCGGCGCGGTCCTGGCCGGCTTCCGCCGGGTGCTGCGGCCAGGCGGTCTGCTGCTGCTGGGTTTTCATGTCGGCGACTCCTCGCCGCCCGAGCCGCGGGAGGACGGCGAGAGCTGGCCGGAGTCGTACGTCCGCCGCCGCCACCCGAGCCAAGTGGCCGCCTGGCTCGACGAGTCAGGCTTCACCGTCGAGACCCACCCCACGCTCACGTCGGCCGCCGACAGGCTCGGCGGAGTGCTGCTGGCACGCCGCCAGGTGTATTGATCACGAGCCTGACCGTCCGAGGCAGGCGGCTACGGGCCGAGCGTGTCTGTTCCGGCCGTCCGCCCGCCTATGTCGCGGCCGGGTCCGGCCTGCCCCGTGCGGAACTCACCGGCCGCTGCGGCGCCGACGAATCCCGGTCCGAAGGCGAGGAGCACCCCCTTCGCCCCGTCGGCGGGCGGCTGGGTGTGGGTGCGTGCGAGGACGTCCAGGACGGAGGCGCCGCCGAGGTTGCCGTACTCGCGGAGGCTGTTCCAGGAGTGCCGGAGATCGGTGTCGGCGAGGCCGAGCCCTTCGGCGGCCGCCGTGAGGATGCGGGGCCCGCCGGCGTGTACGGCCGCCCACTGCGGCGGGTGCGTGCCGTGGCCGGTCTCGGTGAGCCATCGGCGCAGTTCCGGCATGATCTCCGCGACCGCGCCGACGGCCTTGCTGTCGGAGTCGAAGTGCAGACCGTCGCCGTCCAGCCGGCCCTTGTACCGGTCGGTGCTGTGGGGCAGCACGTACTCCCAGGTGGCCTCGATGGTGAAGCCGGGGCCGTACGGGCGGCCGGAGACGAGGGTGGCGGCGGCGCTGTCCCCGAACAGCGCCTTGTAGATCATGGATTCGACGCTGGTGTCGCGGTGGTTGTAGACGGTGCTGAGGGTCTCGGCGACCACGACCAGCACGGTGTGGCCGGGGTGCGCCGCGACATGGTCGGCGGCTGTGACCAGGGCGTGGGCGCCGCCGGCGCAGCCCAGGGTGCTCAGGGGGATGCGCGTCACCGTGGGGCGCAGACCGATCTCGTTGATCAGGTCGACGTCCAGGCCGGGGCATGTCCAGGAGGTGGTGTGGCTGGTGACCAGGGCGTCGACGGAGTGTGGGGTCAGGCCGCTGTCGCTGAGCGCGCCGTTCGCGGCACGTACCGCCTGGCCGAGGGCGTCCTGGTACGCGGTCGCGTTGCGGTCGGTGATGCGGGCGTCCCCGGAGACCGTCCGGTCGGTCAGGGGCCGCGTCATACGGCGGGTGTCCACGCCGATACGACCGAGTACCCGCTGGATCGTCCTGAGCTTGGCGTGGGCGCCGTGGCGTGCGGAGATGTCGTCGATGATCTCCGGCGTGGTCACTTCGTACGGGGGGAGAGCGAGCGTGGGCCGGGCGACGCAGGCGGTCAACGGCGAGCCTTCCGGAGCGGGCGGCGGACTGACGTGCTCATCGTGTCAAGCGGATCTGCCGCGGGGGCGGGATCCGGCCGCCGGCCCTGCCGTGGGGGCGTCGGGAGTGAACTGGATGATCATGAGGCGGGCGCCGGGTGACCGCAGCGGCTCGGCCGCGCCGATGCGTACCGTGCCGGGGCCCAGCCGGGCGTGGTGGAGCGGCCGGGCGTCGCCGTCCGGGTGGGCGTACGCCATGGGGTCGCCGCGGTAGACGGGGCCGGCCCTCGGGTCCTGCCGTACTTCGGTCACCAGCTGGGCCAGGGTGGGGTGGTCCGGGTTCGCGGCGTGTGCGGCGCGCAGCTGCGAGATCACCAGTGGTGCCCAGCGTCGCTCCCAGTCGATGAGGACCTCGTCGCGGGCCTCGTCGTCCAGGAGCATCCACCGCAACGTGTTCCGCGGCGGCGCCCCGGAGGGGAACATGGCGGTGAACGCTTCGTTGTGCGCGAGGAGTTCCCAGCCCGCGCCGTTGACGTACGCCATGGAATCGAGCTCGTGGACGATCTGCTTCCACACCGCCGGGACATCGTCGCCGGCCGTCGGGTCCAGTGGGTACGGCGGCCGGGATCCGGTGGCGTAGACCCACAGGCTCAGCCACTCGTGCGCGGTGAACTTCAGGATTTCGGCGACGCGTTGCAGGAACGCGTTGCTCGGCGACTTCAGCCGGCCGCACTCGAAGCGGCCGTAGGTGCCGGGACGGCATTTGATCAGCCAGTCCATCTGGAACTGGGTCAGCCCTTTGGCATGCCGACCGCGGGGATCGCTGGGGCGGGTGAGTCCGTAATCGGCCGGGTCGATGCGTGCGCGGCTGTCGGTGAGAAGGTTCCGCAGATCTTCGCGTTGCACGCCGTGACCTCCCTTCCGCGGGGTTTTATATGGCTTCTTTTTCACATAAAAGTACGCCTCTGGAAAAGCCCCTGCTCGTCGGGTCAAGATGGCTGCGGGCGGACAGCACAAGCCCACCGCGCTCCACGTGGCGCGTGTACGAGTCCGCGGGGGCGCCGGTGAGGGGGCGGGGGCTTCACCGGCGCCCGCCTCCCGGGGCGCGCGGCTGCTCGTATCCGTCCCGCCACGGAGAAGGAGGCCCCGTGTGATGCCCCTGAACTCGCCCGAGACCGCCGAGACCGCAGAGACCGCCGAATCCACCGAGTCCACCGGCAGCCGGCCGCGCGTCTCGTCGACCGTGGCCTGGGACTGGCCGTTCGGCCGTACAGACGCCGAGGACCGCCGGTCCGCGCTGACCTCCGTCATCGGTCGCCTCGTGCTGGACAGTGCGACGGACGTGTCCGCCGGGGAGCGGCAGGTCGCCGACCTCGCGAAGGTCGCGGACATCGTGCAGCTCGCAGCCCCGCACAACCCGCTGGAGGACCTGCTGCGGCTCGCGCGCCGTGCCGCGGCCGCCGCACCGCTGGTGCTGACCGCCGGCTGGCACGAGGTCAACCTGTACGGCGCCGGGCGGTTCGCACAGTCAGCGCGCACCGCCGGTATTCGCGGGGTGCACCTGCTTGGCCTGAACGCCACCTCCGCGGCCGCCGGATGCTGGCTCACCCACGCACGGGACGCCGGGATCTCCACGGTCTTCACCGCCGGCAAGGGTCCTGGCGCGGCCGGCGCGGCCGCCTACAGCACCGCCTGGGTCCATTTCGATGTCGCCGCCGCCGATCTGCACAATCTCCAGGCGACCGCGCGGTCCCTACGGCGTATCGCCGGACGGCCGGTGTGCGCGGGGATCACGGAGCCCGGCCCCGGTGAGTGCGGGGATCACGTGCCCGCCCTCGCGGCGGCCGTCGCCGCCACCGGCACCGTCGACGGGGTGGTGGTGACCGTCAGACCCGGGCCCGAGGCACCCTCCGGAACCGGCGGTTCTGCCGCGGAACCCCGCGTGTGCAGGGAACCGGCCCGCGAATCTCACGCGTCGAGCACGAAGCTCTGAATCGCGGTGGCGGCGGCGCCGCGTGCCCACTCGGTGAAGCCGGTGCGCTGGACGGTGATGTCGAGGGGGCGTGCGTACGGGTTGCGGTCCTGGCGGATCGCGTCGTCGAGTGCCGTACGGGCGACCTGCGCCAGCCGGATGCCGTCCCCGCTGAGGATGATCTTCTCGGCCATGGTGATGTTCCCGACGGCCGCCGCCAGCCGGCCCAGTGCGGCCGCTGCCTCCGTGACCACCCGGCGGGCGACCGGATTCCCCTGCTCCGCGAGCTCCAGGCAGGCGTCGTAGCTGACGTCCCGTCCCAGGCCGAGGCTCGTACGGTGCCGGATCGCGGCGATGGTGAGCATGGCCTCGGCGCACCCCTGGTGCCCCTCCGGGCAGAGCGGCCCGAGCGGGTTGAGGGGATGGTGCCCGAGGAGCCCCACTTCGGCATCGGGTCCTGTCTGCACGCGGCCGTGCGTCACCAGGCCGTATCCGATGCCCTCGCCGATCGTCAGCAGCGCGAAGTGGTCGCACGTCCTGGCGGCGCCGAACCACTGCTCGGCGCGCGTGAGGGAGAGCAGGTCGTTGTCGACGACGACCCTGCAGCCCAGCGCCTCGGCCAGGGGGGTGCCCAGGTCCACGTCGTTCCAGCCGAGGTAGCGCGCGCTGCTCACGACGGTGTGGTCCCGGACCTGGCCGCCCAGACTGACGCCCGCCGCGGTGGCCGCCGGGACGTCCTGCTGCAGTGCGGCGGCCAGTTCGGCGACGGCCACGATGACGGTGGCCGGTTCGGTGTCCGGCAGCGGCCTGCGGTCCTCGGCCAGCACCTCGGCGCGCATCGAGGTGACCACGCCGTACGCGGCGTCCGCGGTGAGCTTGACGCCGAGGAAGTGGTGGGTCCCCTGCCGCAGATCGAGCGGCCTGGTGGGGCGGCCCGTGACCGGGTCGTGCTCGCCGGACATCTCGACGAGCAGTCCCGACTCGAGCAGTGGTTTGGTCAGCCGGGTCAGACTGCCCGGTGACAGCTGCAGCCTGCGCGCGATCTCGCTGCGGGGCAGCGGCCCGTCGAGCAGCACCTCGAGGGCAACGCTGCGGGCTGCGCCGGCCAGGGGCGTCCAGGCCAAGGGGAAACCTCCGGTTCAGCGGTCAGTTGGGGCGAACTCGCACGTGAGAGTCTCGCAGCAAAACACACTGAGCCTCAGAGCGCACGCCCTCCCGGAAGATACGCTCTGGGATCGGCGACCTTGACGCATCGAGACTATCTTCGCAAAACTCAGCCTCGGATCCGCCACCTCCCCGCGCCTGCACAAGCCGCACCACCACCTGGAGTCCGGAATGCCCCAGAGCACCGACGCGCACACCGCTCTCCCGCTCCAACTGCGCGCTGCGGGAGTGAGCGTGGTCCTGTGCGCGGCCGACGGCGGACTGCCGTCCGTCCTGTACTGGGGCGCCGATCTGGGCCCGCTCGACGGCCCGCAGCTGGCGCAGCTGCGGCACGCCGCCACGCCCAGCCCTGTCAGCAACGACCTGGACAGGGCCGTCTCCCCCTCTCTCGCCCTCGAGCACGCCGCCGGCTGGAACGGCCGCCCCGGCCTCACCGGACACCGCGACGGCACCGGCTGGTCACCGTTGTTCACCCTGACCTCCCTCGACGCCGCCGACCGCACGGAGGGCGGCGGCCGTACGGAGGGCGGCCGTATCGAGGCCACCGGGACTGACGAGGCGGCCGGGCTGGGACTGCGCATCGAGCTGGAGTTGCTCCCCTCCGGGCTGCTGCGGCAGCGCGCGGAGGTCACCAACACCGCGGCAGGAGAGCGGCCGTTCGCGCTCGACGCGCTGGCGCTGACACTGCCCGTGCCGCCCGTCGCCACCGAACTCCTCGACCTCGCGGGCCGCTGGGGACGCGAACGCGCCCCGCAGCGCACCCCGTTCGCAGTCGGCATGCACACACGCGAGAACCGCCGCGGCCGCACCGGACCGGAGGCCCCGCTCATCCTTGCCGCGGGCACCCCCGGCTTCGGCTTCCGCTCGGGCGAGGTCTGGGCCGTCCACGTCGCCTGGAGCGGCAACCACCAGACGTACGCCGAGCGGAACTCGACCGGCGCCGCCGTGCTCGGAGGCGGCGAACTCCTGCTCCCCGGCGAGGTGCGGCTCTCCCCCGGCGAGCGCTACCAGAGCCCCTGGGTGTACGCCACGTACGGCACCGGGCTCGACGCCGTCGCCGGGCGCTTCCACCGGCACCTGCGGGCGGAGCGTCCGCGCTCCGGGCCGCGCCCCGTGGTGCTCAACACCTGGGAGGCCGTCTACTTCGACCAGAGCCTGGAACGCCTCACCGAACTGGCCCGGCTGGGCGCGGAAGCCGGTGCGGAACGGTTCGTCCTCGACGACGGCTGGTTCCGCCACCGCAGGGACGACACCGCGGGTCTCGGCGACTGGTACGTCGACGAACACGTCTGGCCCGACGGGCTCGCCCCGTTGATCACGGCAGTGCACGGCCTGGGCATGGACTTCGGGCTCTGGGTGGAACCCGAGATGGTCAATCCGGACTCCGACCTCGCCCGCGCCCACCCGGACTGGCTGCTGGCGACCGGCGGACGGCAGCCTCTTGCCTCCCGCCACCAGCAGGTGCTGGACCTGGCCCGGCCGGAGGCGTACGCGTACATCCTGGAACGGCTGGACGCCCTCCTCGGCGAGTACGACATCGCGTACCTCAAGTGGGACCACAACCGTGACCTCCTCGACGCGGGCCACGGCCCGCAGGGCACCCCCGGTGTGCACGCCCAGACCCACGCGGTCTACCGGCTGCTCGACGAACTCCGCGCCCTGCACCCGCGGGTCGAGATCGAGTCCTGCTCCTCCGGCGGCCTACGCGTCGACCTCGGCATCCTCGAGCGCACCGACCGGGTGTGGGGCAGCGACTGCATCGAGCCCCTGGAACGGCAGCAGATCCAGCGCTGGACCACCCAGCTGCTGCCGCCGGAGCTGATCGGGTCGCACGTGGGCGCGCCCTGCTCGCACACCACGGGCCGCACCCACGACCTCGCGTTCCGGGCGGGCACCGCGCTGTTCGCCTCGTTCGGCATCGAGTGGGATCTCACCTCGGCCACTCCCCGGGAGCTGGCCGAACTCGCCCACTGGGTCGAGCTGTACAAGGAGGTCCGCGGCCTGCTGCACACCGGCGAGGTGGTGCGCGCCGAGCCGTACGACCCAGCGCTCGCCGTCCACGGCGTGGTCTCGGCGGACCGGCGGGACGCTCTGTTCGCCCTGGTGCAGCTCGACGCCCCGCTGACGTCCGTACCGGACATGGTGCGGCTGCCCGGCCTCGACCCCGGCACGCGGTACCGCGTACGCGTCCAGCCTCCCAGCGACGCCCGCGCGTTCCGGCAGAAGGTACCCACTCCGTGGACCGACGGCGGGGTGGTGCTCACCGGCAGCGCCCTCGCGCACGCGGGCGTACGGGCCCCGGCTCTCAATCCGGAGCAACTGCTGCTCGTCCGCGTCGAAGCGGTGTCGTGACGCCGCTTCCACGGGTCTCGCTTCTACGGGTGCCGCTTCTACGGAAGGAAAAGGAATCGGTGTCCCCATGGTCGGCACCGTTCCACGGCGTCACGGCGCCGCCGGGTCCTGCGCTGTGGCACCGAGAACCGCCAGCCACCAGATCTCCGCGCAGTCAGCGGGGTTGCGTACGTCGAGACCGGTCAGGTCGGTGAACGAGGCGAGCCGGTGCCGGAGGGTGTTGGGGTGGACGTGCAGCTTGAGCGCCGCCTCCTCGATACGCAGCCCGTGCTCCAGGAGGGTCACCACGGACTGCCAGATCTCCTGCCCGTAGCGGCGCTTCGCGCGCAGCGGGTGCAGGATGCGGCGGGTGAGCAGCTGGGTGACCTCCGTGTCACCGGCGGCCACGGCCGCCAGGCGCAGGTCGGCCATGCGGTTGATCCCGGTACGGCCCAGCCGGAGGGCCGCTGCCAGGGCCCGGGACGCCGACACGTCCGACTGGCGCAGGTGCCCCGCGGGGACGGCCGGCCCGGCCCCGAAGACCGCCAGCTCCACGGGAAGCGACGCTGACAGGGAGTCCGGATCGGCCACGCCCACCAGTTCGTGGTCGATCATCGCGGCGACGCCGTCGGGAATCATGCCGCCGGCGACGGCCTCACGCAGTACGCCCACGGGCACTCCGTCCAGCGGGCGGCCCCTGAACACGGCGTACGGACGGCCGGGGTCCAGGCCGAGCTCGGCCACGTACTCGGCGGGCATCTCCGCGCGAGGGTCCGTGAGCGGGTCGGACAGCAGGGCCCGCAGCGCCTCGCCGACGCGCCGTTCGTCCTCCCGCGCCGCATGGACATCGACTTCCCGATAGGCCTTGGCGACCGCCAGGGCCACCGTGTCGAGCCAGCGCCACAGCCACTCGCTGGTGGTGAGCAGATCCTCGGCGCCCACTCCCCCCTTGGCCAGCCGCTGCGCGAACACCGTCCAGAACTCGTGGCCGGCGACCTGGTACGCGGTGAGGATCGAGGCAAGCTTGATGCCCTGCCTGGCGCGCACCTGGCACAGCTTTTCCAGTGTCCGCAGGTCGTGCGGCTGGGGCTGCCGACCGGTGCTCAGCTGCTCGAGAGCCGTCAGAAGAATCCGGCGGTTGCCGCTGCGGAGCGACTCCACGGGTATCTGCTGATAGCTCGGCTCCACGCGGAGGATGACATCGATCAGTTGGGCGGCCGTACGGTCCAGGTCACCCCGATCACTGATGAATTCCTCCGCGATCTCGGCCACCAGGCCGGGAATTGGAACTCCCTCCAACCAACTGCCCTCCAGGTCGTAGGATTTTGCAATACAGCACGCGAGTCGTTGTGCGCCCGCGCCACACTACTCATGATCTGTACAGCCAGCGCGCGGTCATTGCGCTCACCGCGTCAGCAGACTTACTCGGCGCGTTCCGGGTAATCGCGACCGCAGGACCGGCGGCCGTCGAGGTTGTTTCACCCGGGCCGCCGGGGACACTTGCGCCCGGTCTCCATCAAAAGAATCCCAATTGACGGAACGAGGGCATGGATGCGTCATTTCGTCCTGCTGCCCGCGGCTCACAACAGCACCGTGGAGCCCGCGTTGGACGTCGGCAAAGCCATGGTCACCCGCGGGCACCGAGTCACCCTGATCCTGCACGAGCGCCATGCCGGCCTCGTACAGGAACCCGGTATCCGCACCATCGCCCACGACATCGACGAGCCCGTCACCGGAACGACCGAATACCCGCTCCCGCTCATCGAGCGGGAATTGGACGGCGACCTGCCCGACGTGCTCTTCTACGACGTCGGATTTTTCGCACTCGCACGTCTGCTGGCGCACCGCTGGTCCCGTCCCACCGTGCAGCTGTTCCCGCACTTCGGCGCGAAGGCGGCGTTCCGCCCCATCGGTGAAGCGATTGAAATAGAAACCGGCAACTCCCCTGATTCTCTCCGTTCCATCGGCATGGCGTTCCAGGACGCCGAATGGCACATCGTCCACAGTTTCGGGCACGAGCCTGAGCCCGGCGGCCCGGGAGCGGACGAGTTCCGTGCGGCCTACGACCGGCTGCCGCACCGGCAGGCGCTGCCCTACGCGAGAGTGCTCGTCTGCCACGGCGAGCTGGGAAGCGTCATGGAGGCGCTGTACTACGGCGCTCCCGTGGTCATCGTGCCCCGGACGCCCGAACACCGTTTCCTCGCACGGCACGTGACCAAGCTCGGTCTCGGTGTGACCGTGCAGCCCGACGCGTTGACCGCGCGCACGCTGTGCACCGCCGTTGACAGGCTGGTGCGCAACCGGCGCGTGCGCGAGAACGCCGTCCGGATGAGCCGGACGTGCCGCGGCGCCGGGGGCGTCAGCCAGGCCGTCGAGCTGCTCGAACGGTGGCTGGCCGAGGGACACGGCGAGCCCGGGCCACCGCTCCTCCGGGTCACCGTGCGGTCCGGCTGACGTTCTCGGCGCGGTCCGGCCGCGGGCGGGTGCGGGCGCGGGCGTGGCTGCGCCGCACCCACGCCCGCCTGCCGGCTGCGGTGTCAGTGGACGCTCATGTAGTTGCTGTCGATGTTGATGGTGTGGCCGCCGTGGGTCTCGCTGTGTCCGCCCCGGTACTGGTGCACCCGCTGCCGGTTGTCCCACTGGCCGTCCGGCACGTACGGCCTGAAGGCGGTGTTCCGCTCGCCGTTCCACCAGGCTGCCCAGATGTGGTTCGGCCGCGCGAACTTGTCCGAGCGGTAGGTGTCGGAGAGATCGGAGATGCCGGAGCTGATGCTGGAGTAGACGCCCGAGCGGTAGCCGGCCCGGTGCAGCTGGTTGGTCCAGCCGCTCAGGAAGCTGAGGACGGCGCGGCGGCAGGTGCTGTTGTCGTTGTTGTAGCCCTCGATGTCGTAGTAGAGGACCGAACGCGGGCCGATGGCCAGGGACTTCGCCTTGTTGACCGCCGCACCGGCCGCCCGGCGGCCCTGACCGCGCGCGGTCGACGCGTCGCTGGACATGGTGTGCGCGAACCGGTCGGCCTCGCAGGGCGCCTGCGGCCCGACGTAGATCGGCAGCGGATGCCAGCCGCCCGCCACACGGTGCCGTACCCAGTCGGCCGTGAGCTTCGGCTGCGCGCAGGCGCGGCTGATGCCGCCGATGTAGATGCCTACGGAGCGGAAGTTCGTCGTCTTGCGCCAGGCGCTCATCGCCTTGCCGCCCGGTGCCGTACACGCGTCGAAGCCGCGCCCCCGGAAGGTGCCCGGAGCCTCGACGGCCGCCGACGCGTCCACGTCGCCTGCCGTATCGCCTGCCGTATCTGCCGCCGTACCGCCTGCTTCTGACCTACCGTCAGCGGGCCGGGCGTCGGCGGTGAGCTTCGCCGACTCCAGTACGTCGGCCGCCTTGTCGCCGCCGAAGGACGACACCAGCACCCCGGCCCCGCGTACGACCACATGGCTCTCGCCGTCCTCGTCGGGCGCCACGGAGGCGGCGGCTCCCTTGCCGAGCACCCGTGCCCCGGCCGGCGGCTCGGTGCCGTCCAGCGCCCGGATCCACACGCTGGGCGCGCCCCCGACCGCGTGCGCCGGGCAGTCCTGCTGGCTCCCGGCGGGGCCGACGTACACGGTCGGAGTGTCGAAGAGGATGCACGCCGAGGGACGTTCAGCCAGATCGACCACCCGCCACGACGCCGGCACCGTGACGTCGTACCCGCGGTGGCTCACCTGCCGCGTGTCCCCCGGCCCCGCACCGCCGTCCGCCGTCCCCTCCGGCACGGCGCCGGCGGATGCCGCGGCCCCCACGGCAGCGGCAGTCGCGACGACCGCACTCATGGCGGTACGAAGCCGCCGGGAGCGTCTCTGCATGGTGTTCCCCTTGGTGGTCGGTGGTCGGCCGATCAGTGGTCGGTGGTCGGCAGAATTCCAGGGGACGCCCATACAAAACGGATACAAGCCCAGGCCGCCGCGCGGCGCCGGAGCCTCGGCGCATGGCTTGCGATCCGCTTGTGGCCGCGCCTCCACTCTGGTCGGCTGGTCCTTGCTTGCCGCGCTGTGGAGGGGGAACAGGTGGCGGTCCGGATTCACTTCACCCACGACGACCTTCTCCGTGTGTCCTTCGCGGAAGGTCCCGCTCTCCTTACCGAGACGGTGATCAGCCTGCGAACTCTGCAGCAACGAAGACCGGGCGCGATGTACGGGCCGTGGCAGCGCTGGGCGCGTCAGCGGATCCCGCGCTCGGTCCACGTACTGCGATCGCTGGTGCATCCCAAGGGGGCGATCCCGGATTTCCTCACACCGCTCGGCCAGCCGGATCTTGACACGGGCCTCGACGCGATGCTGCGCACACCGAAATCGCTCCTGCGGGCCGATCTGGCGACCTTCACCGAGTTCACCAACGCCCGGTTGCCGACGTGGGCCGGCCCGCTCACCGAGGGCTCCCCACGGACCTTGGAGGCGGTCGCCCAAGCGGTGCGGGCCTGGCACGAGACCGCGATCGTCCCCGTAGGCCGGCACCTGCACAGCCGCACCGAAGAGGCCCGGCTGTCGGCCGCCCGTACGCTGCTGGCCGAAGGGCTGGACGGGATGCTCTCCCGGCTGCACGCCACGATCAGCTGGAAGGCCCCCGTACTCGAACTTGCCTGCCCCGCCCGGGACATCGACATCCACTTGCGGGGTCGCGGACTGCGTCTGGTGCCGTCGCTGTTCTGCGGTCGCGAAGCGGCAGTCAACCTGAACCCCGGCCTGCCGCCCGTCGTGATCTACCCCGTCTCCCACGAGACCTTCTGGAGCCCGGCACACGCACCGCCGGACTCCAAGACCGGGCACGGCGCCCTGGGCGCCCTCCTCGGCCCCACCCGCGCCGCGCTGTTGCGGGCCGTCGTCGCCGGGCACGGAGTCACAACCAGCGGCCTCGCCCGCCGCACCGGCATCTCGCCGGCCACCGTCTCCCACCACACCACCGTGCTGCGCGACGCCGGGCTCATCGCCACCCATCGCACCGGCCCCAACGCCCACCACATCCCGACACCGCTCGGAACCCGGCTCGCAGGCGGCGAGCAGGTACGGCTCTCCTCCTGAGACCGGCTGCGGCCGCGCGCGGCACGCGGCTGAGTTCTGCTGCGCACGCCCCGCTGCGGCCGGCACCGTCCCGGCGCGCTGCCAGCCCTGTTCGAGCACCGTCTAAGCGCGTGGCCAGCGGCGTGCGGAACACCAACCATGTGGATGTGCCGAACGGGCCGGTGCGGCAGCAGAGCAAGTCCCGCCGACCCTGTCCGCGAACTCACGATCCGAGCCGTCCCGTTCGGATCGACCAGGGAGGGGAACATCCATGGAAATCCGTGTACGCCGCGGCCTGGCTGCAAGCGCTGCCGCGCTCTCACTCGGTGCCGGTCTGTCGATCGCCGGACCGGCTGCCCCCGCGCACGCCTCGGCCGCCGACTGCGAGGGCGGCGCCAACGAGTTCGTCGACATCTCCGACGACGCGTCCGGGAGTGTCGTCCGGTCAGTGGACATGGGTGCCGGCCGCTCCGTCACCCTTCATCACGGCAACATCCGCGGACTCAACCGGGGCTGGGCCAAGATCAGCGGTACCACCGTCAACGGGGACCTGGTGTGGATGGACTGGACGACGAACGGCGGCTCCAGATGGCTCCAGTGCGGACCGTTCGCCGTCAACCGCGGCCCCGGCACCTCGAAGACCAGCGCCGCGAAAACGACAAGCAGTCTGAGCACTTACAAGTTCCGCGCCTGCGGCTACCTCAAGAACGCCGGGCAGACGAAGTGCACTTCGTGGTGGTGACCACCTCCTGTCAGGCCGCCGCCCGACGCTCCCTCCGGTCGCGGAGGGCGGCGGCGAACACAGGCGCCACCGCGACCACCACGAGTACGAGATCCACCGCCATCGTCCAGCCGGGCACGCTCGCGGTCCGCTCCGTGCGCCACAACACAGCGCAGAAGGTCAGGAACAGCACGCCCAGCAGCGCGTTCATCACCAGCAGGGCGCGGGCCAGCCGCAGCGCGGAGGCGGCACTGTACGGGCGGTTCCCGGCTCGCGGCAGGGCGGCGGCCCAGCGCTCGCCGCCCGAGGGCAGCTCGTTCTCCGGCACGGTGCGTACGATCGCGGCCGCGCATGCCGCGTCCACCACCGTCAGCCCGGCGTAGACGAACACGATCATGAACGCGGCGCCGAACGACTTCGGGGTCCACGCGTCGACACCGCCGGTCCCGATGTGCCGGGGCACCTCGTCCGGCAGCTCCGGATAGACCACCGCGCCCCACACGGCCATGCCCGCCAGCAACACGATGCTGGGTATCAGCCACTCCCACGGAAAGCGCGGCACGGACCTCCGCACCTCGGCCTTCATGTCCTCTCCCCCGTCTGCCGACAAACGGGCCACAGGCTACCCAACGGTCGAGGCGTTCGGACAGCCGGACTCACATGCGAGGCGGCAGGACCTCGAGGATCTCGGCGATGCCCGCGACAGGTTGGGCTTCGTACATAAGGATCACGTGACCGGGCTTCAGGTGCCGCCACTGTTCGGGGCTCAGGGGGGCCAGGCGAACGTCCGCGGTTTCTCCGGGCCCGAGGCCCGGCGCGAACTCCACCCACAGCCTCGCGATGCCGAGTGCCGGTTTCCCGTCGGCGGTGCGATTGCCGATGTCCCACATGGGCCTGAGACGGCCGTCCCCGGAAAAGACCGTTCGGCGTCCGCCCTCTTTCGGATCCGCCAAACTCAACGTTGCCCGGAGAGTGCCGTGCCGGAGTTCCCAGCCCCGCCACTGACACCAGCGGTGGCTGCGGTCGAGCATCAGCTGCCGAGCGGCTTCGGCGAGCAGCTCCCAGAAGTCCACGGACACGGGGTGGGCGTCCCCGATCTCTTCGAGAAGGCCGAGCACCATCTCCCACTCTTGGAACCTGATCTCCTCGCGAACATCCCAGACCGTCTGGCCGTTCTCCGCCACGGCGTCCTCGGGTAGGAGATCGGTGGCCTGCCGAAGGAGTGTGAACGCGTCGTCCATGCCGTGCATTGTTCCTTGCCCCGGATACCCCGTTCATGAGTGGAGCCCGGCCACCTCAGACCGACCCCACCCGCTGGTACTCGAAGACCAGGTCGTACTTCGGCTGCTCGCCGTGGTCGTAACCCGCGTAGCGGACCAGCATGATCTGGAACAGCGGGTACTCCGGATCGGGTGTGATCTTCGCTTGCACGAACCTGGAGATGAGCCGGTGTACCGGCCGCCGGGAATCGCGGGTCGCCGGGTCCATCTGCTTCGCATCCGACAGCAGTACGCCGGCCGCGTCGACGATGGCCTTTTCCGATCGGCGGTCCGGGAACCAGAAGGCATGTGCCAGCCTGCGCTGAGCGATCGGCTGGACCTCTCGCCACTCCGTGTGTCTGGTCATGTCCTCGCTGGCCAGACGGTAGAGAAAATGCCGGTCCTCCACGGCAGGGTTCGGAGCGAAGAAGCGCCAGTTGGGAATCAGCATGCCGGAGCCGGTCTTGTCGAGGCGACGGATTCTGTTGTGGCCGCCACCCGGATGCTGGGACACCACGGTCGCCACGAACCAGCCCGCCAACACCACCGGGACCGCCCCGGCTATCGCCTTCCGGACGGTTTCCTTGCCAGTCATCTCGTCTCCGACTTCGCCGTCCCGGCACGGTCCGGGCCGGTGCCGCCGGGCTGCTTGACACTGTCGTTCATAATCCGCTCCAACGCCTCGGCGGTGCGCGGTGCGTACTCCCCCGACCACAGCATCGACTGGTGCGACGCACCCTCGATCTCCGTGACGCCGCCCCCGGTGCCGAGCGTGACGTATTCGTCCAGCAGCGGGCGCTGGCCCACTTCGGGCCTGAGCGTCTCGCCCGCCGCGATCACGGAGACCGGGACCGGCACCCTGTTCAAGGACCGGCCACCGTCCAGCATCAACGCGTAGGACTGTTCCCACTCGCGCTTGCCGGCCCGCCATGTCCTGCCGGCGGCCATCTCCCTGCGCAACTGCTTCTCGTACGGATTGCCGACGCAGAGTTTGAAGACGAGGTCCGCCTCCTCCGACAGGAGACTTCCCCCGAGATATGCCGTGACGGAGCCGAGCTTCATCGTCATGTGCGTGCTCCGGGAACCCTCGCGCTGGCGCGGGGACTTCATCAGTTCCCGGGGGTGCATGGGGTCGACAAGAATGATCCCGTCGACAGCGGGCGCGGGAGCCTCGCTGCCGCCGGACCGGCTGCTGGTACCGGCCACCTGATAGCTGAAGTAGCCGCCGAGCGAATGCCCGGCCAGGAAGACCGGACCGGCGCCGGCTCGCGCGTGAGTCACCACCTCGCGGAGATCGTCGACCGACTCGGCGAGGCAGTACGGCTCGTAGGCACGGCGTTGCGACTTCCGGTAGCCGGCACGGTCGTACACGACCACGGTGATCGCGGGGTCCAGCCGGTCGACGACCAGCAGCCAGGACACCGACGTGCTCATCAGGCCGGCGTCAAGCACCAGCGTGGGCCCGTCCGGCAGTCCGACGCGCTTGTAGCAGGTGAGGATGTTGCCCGTACCGCAGACGAGCCGGTGTTCCTCGAAGCCGGCGGGCGTGAAGGCGAGCGAGCGGAGAGACGCGTACATCTGGTGGGTCACTCCCACGCCGACCGCCGCTCCCATGGCCACGGCGGCGAGCCGCGGAAACGAGCCGTTCCTCACGCGGCACCCCGCTTCACGGGCGGCAGCGCCTCCGCCTCACGGCCCTCGGCCAGCGCTCTCACCGCCGGGTACGTGGCGATGAACGCCCACGCGAACCTGGACAGGCCCATGAACCGGGCGTTCGCCAAGTGGAAGCCCGCCATGACCACCAGTCCGAGGTCGATGTACTTGCCCCTCTTCAGAAGGAGCAGCGGGAAACCGGCCTCCAGCGCGAGGACCAGGTGGCACAGGGCCCGGGACGCGGCCGGGTACTTCGACAGCTGCTCGAAGAGCCACTTGTCGCCGTACGTCTCGGTGCGGAGGATCTTCACCAGGGCGTCGCCGTTCAACCAGACGGGGCCCGCCAGCTTCGCCCATCCCGAGGCGCCGTAGCAGAGCACGGTCTGCGCACCGATGAACTGGACGGCGGCCTTGCGGGACGCGTCGGTGCCGCCGGCACGGCCCAGTGCCGCCGCGGTCTGGACGAGAAACGCCACCTGGTCGGAGCCGTCCGTACCCAGCACGTGCCGTGGATAGATGAGGATTTGGGTAGCGGACAAGTACGCGTTGCAAACCAGCCGTACCGTGTTGTTGCGAACCGGCGAGACGAGCACGGCCGCGGCCAGCGCACGTGATCCGTGAACGGATTGGGTGACACGCTCCCTCGCCACCCAGTCCCTGACCCTGGAGAGGGCCCTGCTCTTCCTCGGCGCCTGATCACGCATGCACTGCCAGTCGTTGAGGCCCCCGGGGGCCCTGTCGGCGCTGCGTACCACGTATTCGAGGCTGGAGATCAGATGAGTTGCCGCGCCCAGCCGCTCGGCCGTGCCGAGCGGCTGGGCGCATGCCGACTCAATGGATCTGCGAATTCGAGACCACATGGAGTTCGTTGACTACCTTTGCTCTGGCGTCTGAGGACTTGCGCGTCATTCCGCGGCCAGGCAGCTGCCCATGCAGGCGTACTGCTCCATTATCGCGTACGCCACAGACGTGAGGTCCATCACCGGAGTGGTGCCCGAAACAGGGCCGGCCGCCTCCAGGTATCCGGATACTTCCTGGTCGCTGTTCACCTTTTCAAGCAGCACTGTTTTCTCCTCTTTACATGATTCGGATCATTTGACATCCGGACCCGGTGACGGGTCCGGAGACAGAGGCAACAGGCGAGGGCATCCGCGAAGGACAGCGGAGCCCGGCCCGGCCGAAGGCGGGGACGACTTCCAAGGGGAGGCGGCGCAGCGGGCCCGCAGGCCGCGACGGTCTTCTACGGCAGCCGCACCGACTGGCTGCCGGCTGCCGTGGGCGCGCCGGTCACCGAGGCACGTAACACGTGACCGCGGTCGTCATGGGACGGGAAGCGACAGGGGGTCGTCTCCGCCGGCACGAGCGGGACGAAGACGGGTATCGCACAGGTGACGGCGGCGCTCACCGGCGCGTTGCCTCTCCGGTGCGGGACGGCACGCTGCGTCCGAGGAGATCGCGCGCCTGACGTTCGGCCCGTTCGGGCTCGCGGTCCGCGATGAACCCCGCGAGACGTGTGTGGGCCTCGACGTCGAGGAGTTCGGCGGCACGGAGATCCATCGGCATGTCGGCGGCCGTCAGGGAGCCGTGCACCAGGCTGTTGAACGCGAGCAGGTAAGCGAGGTTGCCGGAGCCCTGGACGATCAGTCGCCACCAGGCGACGTCGGCGGCGCCCAGCGCGGCCAGGTCCGGGCCCGCCTGCTCGTAGCGTTCGGCGGCGGCGACCACCTCTTCGGCGGTCTGCGAGGAGCAGCGGCCGGCGCAGAGCCGGGCGGCGTCGGCGCCGATGCAGGCCCTCATCTCCAGGGCGTCAAAGGCGAGTTCGGGCGCCGCGACTCCCTCGC
This sequence comes from Streptomyces armeniacus, assembly GCF_003355155.1. Taxonomy (NCBI): domain Bacteria; kingdom Bacillati; phylum Actinomycetota; class Actinomycetes; order Kitasatosporales; family Streptomycetaceae; genus Streptomyces; species Streptomyces armeniacus. Next base: position 4,952,834 of record NZ_CP031320.1, read on the forward strand.
CGGACTGTGCGAGTTCCACGACCAGGTCGAGCCCGGCGGTTTCCCGCCAGTCCTGCACCAGGGTCCGGCCGCCGTGGCTGACCGCGACGAGCCGTGCCTGCTGAAGCCGCTTGACCGCCTCCCGTATGGCGTGCCGGTTCACGCCGTACTCCTCGGCAAGGTCTCGCTCGGCTGTCAGGGCAGCGCCCGCGCTCAGTTCACCGCTCAGGATCCTGTCGCGCAGCAGGACGTAGACCTGCTCGGAGACTCCCTCACGGCGGATTGGTGGTTGCCACATGCGCTCAGATTTCACCAAGCGGCGGCACTGGTCAACTGGTTGGACCAAAAGTTCACCGAACTTCTCGCGGCGGAACGAACGATGAACGTTCCTGGTCACGCCCCCCGCGCCACCTTGTGTGATCTAGATCACAAACTCTGGTGGACCTCTCGATGCGTCGGCAGACTCGCCGCCCATGCCAACTCCGGCGGGACGGCCGGAGGTTCACTCCCGAGCATTGGGGACCCCTGTGAAGATCACACGCAGAGCTGCCGCTCTGGTCGTCTGCGGCGCCCTCTCGCTGGGCGGCGGCCTGACCACCCTCGGCACCTCAGTAGCATCCGCGAACACCTCGTCCGCTGCCTGCGCGGAGTCGGACCGGCTCAAGATCCGGAGCGGCTCGACAGGCGACTCGGTGCGCGAAGCGCAGTGCCTCCTCAACAGTCATGGCGCCGACCTCGCGACCGACGGCAAGTTCGGCCCGGCCACCGACAAGGCAGTGCGGGATTTCCAGTCCCGTTCCGGCCTCGCGGCCGACGGCGTGGTCGGCCCCCTGACCTGGGCCGCACTGGCCACCTCGGATGGCGACGACGCCGCCAAGGCCAAGCAGGTGATCGCCTTCGCCGCGGCCCAAGCGGGCAAGGAGTACGTGTGGGGCGCCGAGGGCCCCGACACCTTCGACTGCTCTGGGCTGACCCTGCGCGCCTACCAGCAGATCGGGATCACCCTGCCCCGCACCTCCTCCCGCCAGGCGGAGGCCGTCCGGACGGTGCCCGCCTCCGAACGTCAGGCCGGTGACCTCATGCACTGGCCCGGCCACGTCGGCATCTACGCCGGGGACGGCAAGGTCTGGCACGCCTCCCGCAGCCAGGGCAAGGTGGTGCTGGCGGACGTCTGGGACAGCCCCACCTACCACCGCGTCTTCTGACGGAGCGTTCGCCATTCCCATCTGAGAACGTTCCTGCGCCGGATGCCCTGTGCGCGGCGCGCCGCGCGGGAACGTTCTCGGGCAACGCGCCTTCAGGAAGCGCGTGAAGCTGATCGCCGCGGCCCTTCGGGCTTGCGGGCAAGGAGGCAGGCGTGCGGTCTGTTCACCCGCCCGCCCGGCTCCTGCTCCAGCCGCGCGGTGACGGCGAGCCCGGCCTGGCCCAGAAGGCCGGACACGTGGTCCAGAGGCAGGAGGTACGACTCGTAGGACACCGGACGGCCGTAGCCGTGGGTCGGCTGCAGCCGCTCATCGCCGACGTAGTCTCCCCAGAGCAGGTAGCCGCCGGGCGTGAGCGCGCGGTGGAATTCAGCGAACACCGCCGGCAGCCACCGCGGGGGCGTGTGGTGGGTGGAGTACCAGGCCAGGATGCCGCCGAGCTGGTCGTCCCCCGTCTCCAGCGCGGCCATTGAGCCCTCGGTGAACCTCAGGTCCGGATAGGCGTGGCGGGCCAGCCCGATCATCTTCGGTGACAGATCGACCCCGAAGGCGGGCACTCCCAGCCCGGCGAGGTGCGCCGTCACGCGGCCGGGGCCGCATCCCAGGTCCGCGACCGGCCCCGGACCGGTCGCCCGCACGAGTTCGGCGAACGCCGCCAGCATCGCGCGTGACAGCGGGTCCAACTCGGCTGGAGGCGGGACGCGTTCGACGTAGTCGGCGGCGACGGTGTCGTACGACTCCCGGACAGCGGTCAGAAAGGAGGGCTCAGCCACACGGGCGACCTTAGATCAGACAACTGACAGGCAGGCCGAGTGCGGCCGGCCGCCGCCGCGCGTCGCGCCGGGCGGTGGCCCGCCCGGCGCGAGCGGTTCAGCGGATCGAATCCCCGAGCTGCGCCTTCGTCCCCGAGGCGCCCAGGTCGCCCGGTCCGAAGGAGGTCGCGTTCTCCGTCGTGAGCCCCTCGGCGGTGCCGCGGAGCGACCACACGGCGCCGGACGAGTCGTTCTCCTCCGTGGAGGAGACGTTGAGGTCGCGGTGGCCGTCTCCGTCCACGTCGAGGAGGGCGCATCCCGCACCGAACTCGTCGTTGTCCTCGGCGACTCCGGGCACGTCCGGAGAGTCCTGGTTCAGCACCTGGCTGCCGGTGCCGGTCACGCCGGACTCCGCGCCGTGCAGCAGAGCGACCGCGCCCGCGTCGGTCTTGTCCCCGACAGCCTTCCAGCTGATGCCGAGGGCCACTTCGGCGCGGCCGTCGCCGGTCACGTCGGCGACCGAGACGCAGGAGCCGAGCATCTCGCCGTCCGCGGGCGGTTCACCGGGGAAGCCCTCGATGCTCTGGTCGAACGTCTGCCGGCGGTCGGCGGAGAGACCGTCCTTGGTGCCGAAGGCGACCGTCACCTCGTCGAACAGGTCGCTTCCGCCGCTCACCACCATGTCGTCGTAGCCGTCCCCGTCCACGTCGCCCAGGTCCATGTCCGCGCCGTCGCTGTCCGGGCCCGCGGACACCTTGAAGCCGGAGGGGCTGCCGAGCAGGGCGTCGCTGCTGTGCATGCCGTCCCCCTCGTAGTGCCAGAAGGCGAGGTCCTGCCGGCCGTCGCCGTTGACGTCCCCCACACCTCGTACGGTGGAGGGGCCGCTGACCGAGGTGGCGCTGTTGTTGGCGCCGTCCCACTCGGACTCGTCCAGGAAGTCGAGCTTGTCGGCGGGGGTGCCGGACCGTGTGACGGGCCCCTTCCACAGGGCGGCGGGCTGCTTGACCGGATCGTCCCCGCTCGTTCCCGGGTCGCCCAGCAGGGCGATGTCGGCCTGCTCGTCCCCGTCGAAGTCGCCTATCTGGGGTGTCGTGCCGTACGAGGGGACGGCCGTGCCGCCGGTGAGTCCGTCGGCCGAGCCCCACAGGATCACGCTGCCCGCCGAGGGGTCCGCGGAGCCGATGGCCAGGTCTCCGTAACCGTCGCCGTCCAGGTCGCCCTTGCTGAAGGACGCGCCGAACCTCTGCTTGCCGACGGCCGATCCGGGCACACCCTTCGTCGAGCGGCTCACCACCTTCTTGTTCGAGGGGTCGAGTCCCTTGTCCGAGCCGTACGTCACCGCCACGTAGCCGGCGTTGGACTTGCCGCCGACGGTTCCTCCGGGGGCGCCGCTCACGAGGTCCGCGTAGCCGTCCCCGTTGAAGTCGTCACCGACGTCGGCCTTCTTCGCGGCCGGCGGTGTCCCCTCCGACGCGGCGTTCCCCTGCTGGGAGGTGAGCATCGCGACCGTCAGGCCGCCGGTCGTCAGCAGCATGGCGGCGCCGGCTGCCGAGAGGCGGCCGGCTCGTGCTTTGCGGGACCGGCGTCCGCCGGGGCTGACGGAGTCTCTTACGTGGCTCATGCACGGCATCCTTCGAATACGGAAACGAGTACGGTGACACAGACGGCGAAAGACCGCGACGGGTTGTACTCCTCCCCGAGATCGTCCGGATTCCGAAGCAGAGGAAGAACCGACCGTCTGCCGGGTGCCGTCCGACTCCGGCGAACGAGGCCGGGCCGGGCGCACCGACGGGGTGCGCCCGGCCCGGGTTTCAGGGGGAGTTCGGCCGGTCCTGAAGCCGCTGGTTCAGCCCATGCCCTTGGCCTGCTCGATCAGCTCCAGCGCGGTCCCCTCCACCTCGTCGTAGCGGTCCGGGTATGCCGAGACCTGTACGAGTTGGGCCACCTCGCCGGCGGTGGCGCCCGGGTTGGCGGCCGCTGCGTCGATCGCCCGGGTGAAGAAGGAGTTCGAGGCGAAGGACACGTCCATGATCTGCTCCGGTGTGCCCCAGCCCTGCGAGGGCCGCTGCTGGAAGACGCCGAGCGAATCGCGGTCGCCGCAGTCCAGGTTGTTCATGTTGGACTCGACCACTCCGGCCTCGAATCCGGCCAGCAGCACCCGGTCGTCGGCGCCGAGTTCGGTGGCGACACGGTAGACGACGCGGAGCACCTCGGGGTCGGGCTCGGACGGGACCGTGCAGCCGCCGCCGTCGTCTCCGCCGCCCTCGGCGATGAGCTCCTTCCAGGTGTTCGGGCCGACGACCCCGTCCGCGGTCAGGCCCTGAGCGCTCTGGAACGACCGCACCGCGTCCGCCGTACCCGGACCGAACTGGCCGTCCACCTCAAGACCGGCACCGTGCTTGTTCAACGCTGTCTGCGCCGCCGACACCGCGTCGCCGCTGTCACCCTCCCGCACGGTGATCAGCAGGCCCGGCCACGTCTCCGAACCGATCACCCCGTCCGCTCCGTACCCCTTGGACTCCTGGAAGGCCCGTACGGTGTTCTCGGTCGCGGGGCCGAAGTCGCCGTCGACGGCTATGTCGTGGCCGTGGGCGCGCAGCAGGTACTGGGCGCTGGTGATGTTGGCTCCGGTGCTGCCGTTGCTCAGGGTCGGCCACTCGGCCGCGGACGCCGTCTGGGCGACTCCGAGGGAGACCGCGACGGAGGCCAGTGCGGCGGTCAGGGCGAGCAGCACACGCGTGAGCGTGAACCGGGGCCGCCTCGGTCTGGCGGTGGGGGTGTGTGTCTGTGGGGGTGCGCTGGTGTTCAAGGCCTGTCTCTTATACCCCTCTGACGCTGCCGCCGAGGGCTGGGGTGTAGACTCATTGGTGCGTCGGGCCATGATCAGAAAAAGCTCTAACTACCGGACGCTCAGCTTCCGCAACACCCTGCGGCCGGGCGGGGCCGCCCGGTCGCAGGGTGTTGCGGAAGCTGAGCGTCCGGTAGACCGCCACGCCGCCGTACGGCCCGCCGCCGCCCGCCAGTTCCGCGCACGCCTGGGCGGCAGCCGTGACGCGGTGCGTGTACGCGGGGTCCCTGGTGTCGAGGAGCACGCCCAGGGTCGTACCGCTGTGTCCGACGGCCACGCCCAGTCCGCCGACCTCCCGGCAGACCTCCCGCATGCGTTCCAGGGACGGCTTGTGCCGCAGCCGCTGGTTCTTCAGCGCGCTGCGGGTAGCGACGCGGCCCACCTCCGCGAGGTCGCGCCGGCGTACGGCGTCGGTGAGGCGGCCGAGCAGCCGCGCGTACTCGTGGCGGTCGGCCGCCGTGTACGGCTTGGGGACGCGGTTGAACGCGACGGTGTCGACGGCGCCGCCCTCGTCGATGCCCACGACGCCCATCGCCGGCAGCGCCCCCAGGACGGCGCGAAGCCGCACCGTACGGTGGTGGAACGCCACGATCGCGGGATAGAGCACGCCGTCGGTGGGCTCGATACGGGCCAGGAGCCGTTCGATGCGGGCGGCCGGCATCGGGGTGCCCAGTGCGTGGCCCACCGCGCGCGCGGTGGCGACCAGGTCGGCCGACGAACTGGCCAGCCCCTTGCCCTCCGGGATGACGCTGCTGACGGTGACGAGTCCGCCCGCGGGCAGCCGTTCCTCCTCGAGGATCATGCGCGCGAGGCGGAGCGCCTTCGTCTTCTGCGCGGGCCGTACCGCGAGGTCGCCCGCCCCGGGGTCCCAGCGGAAGGCGGCCATCGTCCAGCGGGCGACGGGGAGGGTGACCAGGAAGTCGCCGTCGTGCTCGGGCAGTTCGCCCTGGAGCAGTTCGCCGAAGGTCCCGAAGGCCGAGCCCACGCCCGAGCCGGTGCCGGCTCCTGTCCGCGGTGGTTCCGTACGACGCTCCGGCGCCCGTAGGGGCGCGGCCTCCCGGGACGGCTTCACGTGACTCCTCGACTCGGTCGCCTACTAGAAGTGATAATCATTTTTATCTAGGCTACGCTGCCGAGGCAAGCGCACGCCGCGTTCCGGCCCGGGGTGAACGGGCCGGAACGCACCGCCGTGTGCCGCGAACGGACCGCCTGACGGGGACAGGGACAGGGAGACAGGGGCACAGATGCACACGCACATCGCGGAAGCCGTGAAGCGACCCGATCTCATCGCCCTCCAACCGGACCTGGTCTGCCTGCGGTTCGAGACGATGAAGATCTATTCGGCACTGGGCGCGGTCCGGCACCTGCTCGACACGGGCGCCGTGCGGCGTGGCGACACGCTCATCGACAGTTCCAGCGGAATCTACGCGCAGGCGCTCGCGCTCGCCTGCCACCGCTACGGAATGAAATGCCACATCGTCGGCTCCACGACAGTGGACCGCACGCTCCGCGTGCAGCTGGAAATCCTCGGCGCCACGCTGGAACAGGTCGCGCCGTCCAAGAACCTGCGCCTCGACCAGGAAACGCGCGTCCGGCGCATCGCCGAAATCCTCGCGGAGAACCCGTCGTACCACTGGATGCGCCAGTACCACGACGCCATTCACCGCTACGGATACCGCGACGTCGCCGACACCCTCGACCGGGAGCTGCCCGCCGGCCCGCTGGCGCTCGTCGGCGGGGTCGGCTCGGGTGCCTCGACCGGCGCGCTGGCCGACTACCTGCGCGCGGCGGGCCGGGACGTGACGCTCACCGGCGTACAGCCCTTCGGCAGCGTCACCTTCGGCTCGGAGCACGTGTCCGATCCGGACATGATCATCGCGGGGATCGGCAGCGCCATCGAGTTCGAGAACGTACGGCACGAGTCGTACGACCGCATCCACTGGGTGAACTTCGACTGCGCCCTGTCCGGCGCCGTCGGACTGCTGCGCGCCGGCGGGATATTCGCCGGGCTCTCCACCGGCGCCGCCTACCTCACGACGCTCTGGGAGCGGCGCCGGGACGCCTCACGTACGTACGTCTTCATCGCGGCCGACACCGGCCACCGCTATGTCGAAAACGCCTTCGCGAAACACGCCGACGCACCCGACATCGACACCCTCAAACCGCACGAGATCAGCTCGCTGCACGAGTTGCGGCACCCCTGGTCGACCACGTACTGGCGCGGTCTCAACACCCCGGGAAATCCGGGGCCTTCGGAATAGGCCGACAGGCCACCCCTTCGGAAAACAGACGGAGAGAACACGAGAATGCCCCCTCCCCAGCCGCAGACCGTCGGCGAACTGACCGGCGCCGTCCTCTCCGGAGCCTACGGCCCGGACCCCGAGGAGCTGGCCGTCACCAGCGCGTTCTGGCTGTACCACACCACCCGGCTCGCGGGCGGCCCCGCCACCTACCACAACCACTACCTGCTGCTCCGCGTCGGCCGCTCCTTCGGCGCCTGCTCCTTCGAGGCAGGCGAACTCGTGCCCGACATCTGCGAGAACGCCTCCGGGCACACCCTCGGCACGCTCCTCCGGCACGAGTCCGCGCCCGTACGGGTCGCCGCGCTCGACGCGTACCTCGACCACGTACGCCCGCACCGCGACGCCCCGGACGCGGCTCCCGTCACGCTGCCCGCCGGGACGCCCGAGACACGGGCGCGGGCACGCGACGCCGCGATCGTCGACCTGCTCGACATCGAGCCGGGCGCGAAGGTCGCCCTCGTCGGCGTGGTCAACCCGCTGGTCGCGGCCGTACGGGAGCGGGGCGGCGTCTGCCTGCCCTGCGACCTCAACCTGCGCACCACACAGTGGGGCGAGCAGATCACCGACGACATGACGGAGGTGCTCAAGGAGGCCGACGCCGTCGTGGCCACCGGAATGACCCTGGGGAACGGCACGTTCGACCTCATCCTCGGGCACTGCCGCGACCAGGGAGTGCCGCTGCTCGTGTACGCGCAGACGGGGAGCGCGGTCGCCCGTACGTTCCTGGCCTCCGGGGTCACCGCGCTGAACGCCGAGCCTTTCCCCTTCTCGCAGTTCAGCGCCGAACCGACGGTCCTGTACCAGTACCGCGCGGAACAGGGGGCCGCGTGAGCACCGGAACGGGAACCGGAACCGGAAGGGGAACCGGCACGGGCACGGGAACCGGCACGGGCACGGGAACCGGCACGGGAACGGGAACGGAGGACCGGGTGGCACGGGAGGAGGCGGAGGAGCCGCTGCCCGGCGACCTGCGGATGGCCCGTACGCTCTGGCCCGTCCTGCTGGCCTCGGCCGTCGGCCTGCTGCCGTTCACCGTCTTCAGCACCTACCTGGTGCCGATCGCCGACGAGGCAGGCAGCGGCGTCGCCGCCATGGGCGGCCTCCGGGGACTGGGCGGGCTGGCGGCGCTGCTGGTCGGCACGGCGCTGGCACCGTTCATCGACCGGGTGCGCAAGGAGTGGGCGGCGGCGGGCGGCCTCGTGGTCCTCGGCGGCTCGTCGGCGCTGGGCGCGAGCGGCGACTTCGTACTGCTGGCGGCGTTCTGCCTGCTCGTCGGCGCGGGCACGGCCGTGCTGAACCCCGCGCTCACCGCGGCGGCGGCCGACCGGTACGGGTCGGGGAAGGCCGCCGGACGGGCGGCGACGCTCGTCACGGCGACGCAGTCGATGACGGCCATGCTCGCCGCGCCCGTCGTCGCGCTGCCCGCGCTGTTCTGGGGCTGGCAGGGTGACTTGGTCGCGGTGACAGCGGCAGCGCTGTGCCTGGCCGCCGTGTTCGTCGCGCGCGGCAGGGACACGGCGCGGGGCGCGGAGGACGCAGCGGACGAAGGCGGGCAACGGCTGAGCTACCTCGCGTCGTTCCGTGCCCTGGGGAAGCTCCCCGGCGTCGTGCCGCTGCTGCTCATCGCGCTGCTGCGGACGGCCGTGTTCATGGGCTACCTCGCGTATCTGGCCGCGTTCTGCGACGACCGCTTCGACCTCGACCCGGGCCTGTTCGCGTTCGTGTGGACGCTCAGCGGCGCGTCGTTCTTCGTGAGCAACCTCCTCACGGGCCGCGTCACGAACGCCGCCGAGCCCCGTATCGGCACCGAACGCATGCTCCTCCTCGGGCTGGCCGCGGCCCTCGTGTCCGTCACCGGTTTCTACTTCACGCACTGGCTGCCGCTCGCCCTCGCGATGATCTCGCTGCACGCGGCCAGCCACGCGGTGGTGGCCGCCTGCGTGGTGAGCCTGCTCGTCCGGCGCTGCGGGACGCAGCGCGGCGCCGCCCTGAGCATCAACGCCGCGGGCATGAGCCTCGGGGTCTTCGTGGGCGCGGCCCTCGGCGGCGCCGGACTCGGCCTCGCCGGATACCCGGGCATGGCCCTGGTGTTCGGCGCTCTCGTCGCGGCGGCGCTCGGGGCGGCCGTCCTGGTGGTCCGTACGGGCGCGGGTACGGACGCGGGCGCGGCGGGCCGTACGGGCGCGGGGGCGGAGGCATGACGGCGACGGCGCGCGCAGCGGGGACTCCCGTACAGGGGGCGGGAGTTGCCCAGGAAGCGGCCGACCCCGCGCCCGTACGCCGCCGGCTCGCCACCCGCGCCGGACTGGTGGCGACGTGCGCCGTCCTGCTGGCCGTACTCCTGCTCTCCGTCGTCGTGGCCATCGGCCTGGGCCCCGCGACGGTCACGCCGGGGGAGACCACCCGGTATCTGTGGGCGGCGCTGACCGGCGGCCGTATCGAGGCGGACGAGACGACGACGTACCAGATCGTGTGGCAGATCCGTACGCCGCGCGTGCTGCTCGCGGCCCTCGTGGGCGCGGGCCTGAGCGCCGTGGGCGTCGCCATCCAGGCGATGGTGCGCAACGCGCTGGCCGATCCGTTCGTGCTCGGCGTCTCGTCGGGCGCGTCGGTCGGCGCCGTCGGCGTCACCGTCACGGGGAGCCTCGCCGCGCTGGGCGTGTACGCGGTGTCCGCCGGCGCGTTCCTCGGCGCGCTCGGCGCGTCGCTCCTCGTGTACGCCGCCGCTTCGAGCCGCGGCGCGCTCTCCCCGCTGCGCCTCGTACTGACGGGAGTCGCCCTGTCGCTCGGGTTCCAGGCCGTGATGAGCCTGATCATCTACTTCGCGCCGGACAGCGAGGCCACCAGCATGGTCCTGTACTGGACGATGGGCAGCTTCGGCGCCGCCACCTGGGGCTCGCTGCCGGTCGTCGCCGGGGCCGTACTCCTCGGGCTGGCCGTGCTGTACCGGTACGGCCGCGCGCTGGACGTCCTGGCACTCGGCGACGAGACCGCCGCGAGCCTCGGCGTCAGCCCCGACGGGCACCGCCGGAGCCTGCTGGTCCTGGTGTCGCTGGTGACCGGCGTGATGGTCGCGGTGAGCGGTGCCATCGCGTTCGTCGGGCTGATCATGCCGCACCTCGTGCGCATGGTCGTCGGCGCCACCCACGCCCGGGTACTGGCCGTCGCCCCGCTGACCGGGGCCGTGTTCATGGTGTGGGTCGACCTGGCGGCCCGCACCCTCGCCGCGCCGCGCGAACTGCCCCTGGGCGTCATCACCGCACTCGTCGGCGTGCCCGTCTTCATCACGCTGATGCGCCGCAAGAGCTACCTGTTCGGGGGCCGTTGAGATGGGAGCCCGCCGGATGGAACCCGCCGACACGGAGGCGAGGCACGCATGGAACTGACGCTGGACGCGCTCTCCGTGGTGACCGACGGCAAGAGCCTGGTGAGCGAGCTGTCCCTGGACGTGCCGAGCGGCCGCGTCGTCGGCCTCGTCGGCCCGAACGGAAGCGGCAAGTCCACCGCCCTGCGCTGCGTTTACCGCGCCCTGCGGCCCACCTCCGGCACCGTACGGGCGGGTGGCGACGACCTCGCCCGGCTGCCCGTACGGCAGAGCGCGCAGGCCGTCGCCGCGCTCACCCAGGACGGCGGCATCGACCTCGACTTCACCGTCGAGGAGGTCGTCGCGCTCGGCCGCGCCCCGTACCTGCGCGGCAACCAGCCGCTCAGCCGGCGCGAACGCGAGCTGTGCGTACGGGCCATGGACCGGCTCGACCTGCGGCACCTCGCCCATCGCGGCGTCCTCACCCTCTCCGGCGGCGAACGCCAGCGCGTCCTCGTGGCCCGCGCCCTGGTCCAGGAGCCGGAGATCCTCGTGCTCGACGAACCGACCAACCACCTCGACGTACGCCACCAGGTGGAGCTGCTGTCGCTGCTGCGCGGCGCGGGGGTCACCGTCCTGGTCGTGCTGCACGACCTCAACCTCGCCGCTGCCGCCTGCGACCGGCTCGGCGTCCTCGCGCACGGCCGCCTGGTGGCGGCGGGCACGCCGGCGGAGGTGCTGACTGCGGAGCTGATCGCGGAGGTGTTCGGGGTGCGGGCGAGTGTGGTCGAGCACCCGCTGACGGGTGACCCACAGCTGCTGTACGCGCTGTCGCCCTCGCCGCCGCTGTTCGCCTCCGAGGCGCAGGGTCCCGAACCGCCGTGCTCCGCCGGAGAGTCGCGCTCCTCCGAACCGCTCGCTCCTTCCGAACCGCTGGGCTCTTCCGAACCGCTCGCTCCTTCCAACCCGAAAGGCAGCACCACGCCATGCCCCTGACCGTATCCCCGCGCCCTCCCCGCGCCGTACGGCCGCGCGCCGTCGTCGGGCCCGCCGTCGCGGCGGCGCTGCTGCTCACCGGCTGCGGCGCCGACGTCGCGTCGGACTCCGCCAAGTCGGAGAAGACCACCGTCAAGAGGTGCGGCGAGCCCGTCCCGTACACCGTCCCGGAGCGGGCCGTCGCGTACGAGGGCGGCAGCGCGGACAAGCTGTTCAGCCTCGGCCTCACCGACCACGTGCATGGCTACGTGATGCCGCCCGCGAACCCGCCCGTGAGCGAGTCCCCGTGGGCCGCCGAGTACAAGAAGGTGAAGATGCTCAGCGACGACCTCCTCAACAAGGAACTCGTCGTGGACGCCAAGTCCGACTTCGTCGTGGCGGGCTGGAACTCCGGCTTCAGCGACCAGCGTGGCATCACCCCGGAGATCCTCGACAAGCTGAAGATCCAGAGCTTCATGCACACCGAGAGCTGCTACAACTACCCGAAGTACCCGGAGCGCGCCGACCCGTTCGACGCTCTCTACACCGACCTCGAACGCCTCGGCCGCATCTTCCGCGTCGAGGACAAGGCCGACGAGGTCGTGAGCGACCTGAAGCGGCGCGCGGGGGCCGTACGGAAGCAGGCGCCCAAGGGCGACCCCGTCCCGGTCTTCCTCTACGACTCGGGCACCGACCGCCCCTTCACCGCGGGCAACCAGGTGCCGCCCAACGACATCATCAAGACCGCCGGCGGCCGCAACGTCTTCGACGGCCTCGACGAGCGCTGGACCCAGGTCAACTGGGAGTCCGTGGCGGAAGCCGAACCGGAGGTCGTCATCATCCTCGACTACGGCGACCAGCCCGCGAAGAAGAAGATCGAGTTCCTCAAGAAGTCGGCGCACACGCGGGAGTTGCCCGCCGTCAAGCGGAACAACTTCTTCATCCTCGACTACAACGAGGGCATCAGCGGGCCGCGCAACATCGACGGCCTGGAGAAGTTCGGCAAGTACCTGCGCGAGCTGAAGCGCTGAACCACGATCACGAGCGCGACCACGACAGGCCACGACCACGACAGGCCGCCGCCCGGTCACCGACTCCGGTGGCCGGGCGGCGGCCTGTTCACGCGCTCACCTGCCGGCGTACGGCAGCAGCGCCATCTCGCGGGCGTTCTTGATCGCGGCGGCGATCTGCCGCTGCTGCCGGCGCGTCACGTGTGTCACGCGCCGGCTGCGGATCTTGCCCCGGTCGGAGATGAACTTCCGCAGCAGGTCGGTGTCCTTGTAATCGACGTACGTGATTCCGGCCTTGTCCAGCGGGTTGGGCCGGGACCTGGGCTTGTGCGGCTTACGGGGTTCGGGGCGGCGTGGCACGGATGTTCCTCCAGGGGTCGTGGGCGCCGTACGGGACGGGGCGCCGTGGCTGCGGGAGTTCGCGGGGGAGCCCGCGGGGAGTTCGCCGGGGGAGGGGGCTCAGGAGACCGGGTCGAGGAGCGCGTCGAACGCGCCCGTCAGCCGCCGCCACGCCTCCCGCCCGGACGCGTACTCGGCGTCCGTCAGCAGGCAGGAGTCGAGCAGCTCCTCAAGTCCCTCCCGGTCGAGGGCGGGTGAGGTGAAGACGAGGTGCTGGCAGCGGTCGCCGTGCTCGGAATGCCAGTCCAGCGCGGCGGCGGCCCGGCGCGCGGGGGCGACCATGTCCCAGGCCGCGTCCGGCAGCGACGCCAGCCACGGACCGGCGGCCTCCACGCACAGCGCGCCGCCCGCCGCGTCCCAGGACAGCAGCGTGTCCGGGCGGTCGGCGAGCCAGAACCGGCCCCGGCTGCGTACGGCCGCGCACGTCAGATCCTCCAGCGCGGCGTACAGCCGCTCCGGGTGGAAGGGCCGGCGCCGCCGCCACACGACGGTCGCGACGCCCGCCTCGTCGGCCTCCTGCGGGAGCAGCGCGCACGACGGGTGCTGCGCGGCGGCGGCCGCCTCCACGTCGAATCCGGCGAGGGCGAGCCGTACGAGCTCCGCCGAACCCGCCCGCGCCCGGCGGGCGGTGGCGTGCAGCTGGGCGAGCAGCGCGCGGTCCTCGTCGTCGGCCGTCTCGCTGTCGACGAGCGCCAGCACGGGCGCGTACTCGACCTGCCGCGCCCAGGTGTCGCCGACCGTCCGCTGGTCGTTGGCGGCGGCCGCGAGCCCGGCGTCGGCGAGGTCGTCGCCGTTGGCGAGGCAGGGCAGGACGAGGCTCGGGTCGACGGCGGTCAGCACGCCCGTCAGCCGGATCTTCGCGGCACCGCCGTGTGCGGCGAGGACTTCGGCCATGCTCTTGGGCTCGACGGAGTCCCACAGCTCGACGACGGCGAGCCGTACGGTCCCCGCTGCCGCCAGCCGGGCCAGCTCCGGCAGGAGGTCCTCGCGGAGGGCGCAGCAGGCGCAGTCGTTGACGAGCGGTGTCTCGCCGGACGACACGGGGCCGTCGGCCTCCCGGACGGTGCGGCGTACGTGGCCGGCGGCGGCCGTGGACAGGTCGTGGTGCAGGGCGACGCTGCCCGGCACGCTGCGCAGCAGCCCCTCCACCACCTCCTCGCGTGCGGCGGAGTGCATTCCGGCGACGAGGACGACGGGCAGCCCGTCGGGCATCGGTTCCATGGGGGCTCGCTCCTGCTCGTTCGGGTCCGGCGCCCGGGTTCAGCGCCATGGCGCTACTATATTGGTAATGGGAACCGTTTCCAATAAGCCACGAGGAGAGCGTGCCTGATGGCGAAGCAGAGCAAGATCGCGAAGAACGAGAAGCGCAAGGCGGTTGTCGCGCGGTACGCCGCCCGGCGCGCCGAGTTGAAGGAGACCGTCCGGCGGCCGGACGCCACGGAGGCCGAACGCCGCGCCGCCCTGGCCGAGTTGCGGCGCCAGCCCCGCGACGCCAGCGCCACCCGGGTGCGCAACCGCGACAGCGTGGACGGGCGGCCGCGCGGCCACTTGCGGAAGTTCGGGCTGTCCCGGGTGCGCGTACGGGAGCAGGCGCACGCCGGGTTCCTGCCGGGCGTGACCAAGTCGTCCTGGTGACGGCGCGGGCCCTCCGCACACGCGCCCCCGGGGCGCAGCTGCGAAGGAGTCGCACCTGGTCAGAGGGGGTACGACGGCAGTAGCCGCAAGGGACTCCGTGTGCCACGGTGGGGGCATGGCGGCGAACCGGAACGACCGTGCGCACGGGCACCAGCACGCCGGGCACGCCGGTGACCACGGTGGTGACGGCCGCGCCCGTACGCGTACGGCCCGGCTGCGGCACCGGCTCGGCCACCTGGTCAGGCCGCACAGCCACCAGGCCGCCGACAAGACCGATGCGGCGCTGGAGACCTCCCGCGAGGGCCTCCGTACGCTCTGGATCTCCCTCGCCGTCCTCGGCGCGACCGCCGCCGTGCAGGCCGCGATCGTCGCCCTGTCGGGCTCGGTCGCACTGCTCGGCGACACCGTGCACAACGTCGCCGACGCGCTGACCGCCGTCCCGCTGGGCATCGCGTTCGTGCTGGGGCGGCGGGCGGCCAACCGCCGCTACACGTACGGCTACGGGCGCGCCGAGGACCTCGCAGGCATCGTCATCGTGGCGGTCATCGCGGCGTCCGCGTGCCTCGCCGCGTACGCCGCCGTCGACCGGCTGCTGCACCCCCGCGACGTCGACCACCTGTGGGCCGTGTCCGGGGCGGCGCTGGCCGGGTTCGCGGGCAACGAGTGGGTCGCCCGCTACCGCATCCGCACCGGCCGGCGCATCGGGTCCGCCGCGCTCGTCGCGGACGGACTGCACGCGCGTACCGACGGGTTCACGTCGCTCGCCGTACTGCTCGGCGCGGGCGGCGTCGCGCTCGGCTGGCACGCGGCGGACCCGGTCGTCGGGCTGCTGATCACCGTCGCCATCCTGTTCGTCCTCCGGGACGCCGCGCGGGAGATCTACCGCCGCCTGATGGACTCCGTCGACCCCGCCCTCGTCGAGGCCGCGGAGGACGCGCTGCGCGCGGTGCCGGGCGTACGCGGCACGGGACAGGTGCGGCTGCGGTGGATCGGGCACGCGCTGCGCGCCGAGGCGGACATCGTGGTGGACGCGCACCTCACCGTCGTACGGGCGCACGAGCTGGCCGTCGCCGCTGAGCACGCCCTGATCCACGCCGTGCCCCGGCTGACCGCCGCCACCGTCCACACCGACCACGCGCCGGTCCGCGCCGGGGACGACCCGCACGCGGCTCTGGCGCACCACGCGGGGTGACGCCGCAGCCGTAACGACGCCCGCTGGAACGACCCCTGCCGCAACGCCCGCCCGCCGGGAGCCCGTTTACGCCGGGGCCGTTCAGTCCTCCTCGACGAGACGCGCGAGGTTGTCGAGCGCCATCCGCATGCCGGTCTCGTTGCCTGCGGCGGGCACGCTGTCGGGGACGCCCTCGTGCAGGAGAACGACCTCGGTGCCGCCTCCGCCGGCGTCCGTGAGCGACGTGGTCATCGTCATCCGGCCGCGCAGCGCGGGGTCCGCCGTCTCGAACTCGATCTCCTCGACCACGAGTTCGTCCGGCACCAGCCGTACGAAGTGCCCGCGGTACGTGTCCGTGTGCGCCGTGGACTTGCCCGCGCCGGTCGGTGCGTCGTACGTGAGCGACACCCGGAACGCGCCGCCCTCCCGCGCGTCGAACTCGTGCACCTGCCCGCTCATGCCGTCCGGCACCCGCCAGCGCACCATCGCGTCGGCGTCGAGGAGCGCGCGGTAGACCGCCGGGCGCGGGGCGTTCACGTGCCGGGAGAGCCGTGTGGTGTACACGGTGCTCAGCGTACGGCGGGCTCAGGTCAGGGGACCAGTGCCGTGGCGGTGAGAATCCGTGCGTCCAGATCGGTCACGGCGTCGCCGTCGAGGGCGGCGGTGAAGCGCGTACGGACGCGCTCGACGGCGGCGGGCGTCAGCCCGGCGAGGAGGGCGCGCGTACCGCTGCCCACCGCAAGGTCCCAGCCGCCGTCGGGTGTCAACGGGACGTCGAACCGCCGCTGTTCGACGCGCGCGTCCGTGAGGCCCAGCCCTTCCAGCCACGCGGTGAGGGTCTCGGGGGTCTCGATCCGGTTCAGCTGCGCCGACGGCGGGGTGGCGGGCCACTCGCGCTCCGTTTCGACGGCGCGCTTGAACGCCTGGCCCCAGCCGCCGAGCGCGCCCTTCTCCCACACGGTCACCGTGAGGCGTCCGCCGGGGCGCAGCAGGCGGGTGAGGGCCGCGGTGTCCCGGTCCATGTCCGGGAAGAAGAACACCCCGAGCGAGCACTGCACGAGGTCGTAACCGCCGTCCGGTGCCTGCCAGTCCGTCACGTCACGGTCGTGGAAGTGGACGTTCCGCAGGCCCTCGCCGCGGGCGCGGTCCTCCGCGGTGCGGAGCAGGGAGACGGCCAGGTCGACACCGTCGACGCGGCCGCCGGGGCCCACGGCACGGGCGGCGGGCAGCGCGGACGCCCCGGCTCCGCAGCAGGCGTCGAGCACCCGCTCGCCGGGTGCGGGCGCGGCCGAGGCGGCCGTCGCCTCGCCGACCGGGTCCCAGAGGAGCGGCGACCAGCGGTGGAACTCCTCCGCGCCTGCGCTGAACACGTCTCCGACGGTGGTGCGGTCCTGTGCGGTCATGTGCGGCGACCTCTCTCATGCGGGCGTGCAGGCGGGCGGCCGGAGCCGGGCGTAGATGACAATCATTTTCGTTTGATGTCGACTCTATCGCGTGGGCGGCGCGGGTGCGCGCCCTCTGTGTGAACCGCGGCGTCCACTGGCAGGTCAACGACCTGCCAGTGGACGGGCGTTCCGCTAGTGCGCGTCGCGTTCCGCGGCTTCGGCGATGCGCTTGATGTTCGCCAGTCGCCGGTCCCACTCGGAGGCGAGCGCGGCCATCCACCGTGCCGTCGCGTCCAGTGCCGCGGACCGTACGGCGTACCGCACCTCGCGCCCGACCCGGTTCGCCGAGACCAGCCCGGCGCCGTCCAGCACGCCGAGGTGCTTGACCACCGCCTGCCGCGAGACCGGCAGCCGTTCCGCGAGCGTCGTGGCGGTGGCCTCGCCCTGCGCGGCGAGCAGATCGAGCAGGAGACGCCGCGTCGGGTCGGCGAGCGCGGTGAGGACGCTGTCGACGGCCTCGCTGTCCGCGTCCGTCCGGCCGGAACTGCCGCTCCTGCCGGGGCTGTCGGCCCCGTTGGCCGCCCTGTCGGCCCTGCCCGTCCTGTCGGCGGTGCGGTGTGCGCCGGTCACCTCGTCCGTCACTCCGGTGATTCTTCGGCAGACGCCTTGAGCGCGTCCAGGCACTGGGGCCAGCCGTCGGCGTGGTCCTCCCGGTTCTTGCGGCGCAGCTCGTCGGACCCGGCCAGCTTCGTGAAGCCGCTCTCGACGACGCTCAGCCGCGTCTCGGCGCCCTCGCTGGTCAGGGTGAACTCGACGAGCGTGCTGTTGTCCTCGCGTACCTCCTGGTCACGGAACGCGCTGATCCACCGGTAGGCGGCGTACGTTGGCGGCTCGAGCTTCTCCACGCGGAGCGGGAAGTCGCCGTGCTCGGAGTGCTTCACGACCATCGTCTCGCCCTCGGTGGTCGCCACCCCGGACTGCCCCGGCGGGTCGGCCACCCAGAACCCGGGCACGGCCACCAGCGACCAGACGCGGTCCACGGGGGCGGCGATCAGGATGTCTCGTTCGATCCGGTCTTCGGTCATCGGGTGCTCCTCGGGTGGTGAGTGGATGCGCAACCCGAGCATTGCACGTCCCTCACTTAGGTGCAACCCCTCGGTTGCGCCTCCGGCGTGCGCCCCGCGCCCGCACTTCAGCGGCACGAGGGACTGCGGCAAGCCCACTGGGCCAGGGGAGGAACGGGCCCGGGCCCGGGAGCGGGCGGGGACGGAGGGCCGTCAGGGCGTGATCAGGTGGCGCAGGTACGCGTGGGGGTCGGACATGTAGCGGCGCCAGTGGTCCACCAGGGCCAGTTCGTCCCACTCCACGCGGCGGGAGCCGTGTTCGCCGACCTCGATGATGTCCGCGCCCGGGGTCGCGGCGAGCAGCGGGGAGTGCGTGGCGCAGACGACCTGTGCTCCCGACTCGCCCAACTCGTGCATCAGCGCAACCAGTTGCAGGCACGAGGTGAACGACAGGGCGGCCTCCGGCTCGTCCATGACGAAGAAGCCCGGCGCGTCGAACATCGAGCGGAACATCGCCAGGAAGCCCTCGCCGTGGCTCATGGCGCTGGTGTCCTCGGGCCAGTAGCCGGGCAGGCCGCCCAGGTTCTCGGTCATGTCGAACGCGGTCTCCGCGCGCAGGAAGAACCCCTTCTTCCGGCGCCGCGGGCCCGCCAGCATACGGGCGCCCGCCACGGTCGTGTCCGCCCGCAGCACCTCGCCGAGCGGCGTCTTCGACGGGTCGGGGCGGCCGTAGAGCCTGCCGAGCCGGCCGCCGTACGCGTCCAGCTTGAAGCTCTCGGCTATCGCTTCCACCAGCGTGGACTTGCCCGAGCCGTTGTCGCCGACGAGGAACGTGACGGGCCGCCGCAGCGTCAGCCCGTGGTCGAGCAGTTCCGCGACGCACGGCACGGTGAACGGCCACTGGCCGCGCCCGGCCGCGTCGGGGGCCAGCCCCTCCGGTACGTAGACCCGGTCGACGAACACGGAACTCCCAAGCCGTAGGCGGTCGGTCGAGCGGTCGGCCTGCAGGCCTCCGCCGTGGAGCCGCCCAGTATCCCAGCCGGGCGGTGCGCGCCCGGAGGGCGGTCGGCGGAAAGTCCGCCGCCGGGTGTCCATCCGCGGGGTCCCCGTTCGTCGTGTTGCCGAGAGCCGGGCCGGGCCCGGCCGCCGTACGAGAGGAGCAGACGTGAGTGGAGCACGCAGCACAGCACACGGCGTGGACGGGGCCGCGGACGCGGTCGTCCTGCGCGAGCAGGTCCTCGACCGGCCGGACGGGCCGGACCGGCCGGACCGGCCGCGGGCCCTGCCGGACAAGCGGCATCGGCTACGACGTGATCGACTGCGCCGATCTGGACGAGGCCGTGGGCATCGCGGCACGGCACCCGGTGGCGGAGTTCGGGCTGCTCGAGATCCGGCCGTTCTACGCGTGACCGCGACGGAGACGGCGACGGAGACGGCGGCGGGCAGCGTACGGCGAGCGGCGGGCCGCGCGTGACCGAGGACGTCGAGGCGGCGGTCGCGGCCACCTTCCGGCAGGAGTGGAGCCGCGTCGTCGCCACGCTGATCCGTACGACGGGCGACTGGGACCTGGCGGAGGAGTGCGCGCAGGACGCGTTCACGCGGGCGCTGGCCCGCTGGCCGCAGGACGGCGTGCCGCGCAGGCCGGGCGCCTGGATCGTGACCACCGCCCGCAACCGGGCCGTCGACCGGCTCCGCCGGCGCAGCGTGGAGGCCGGGAAGCTGCGGGAGCTGGCGCTGCTCGGCGCGGGCCCGGACAGCGAGCCCGTACGCGAGTACCTCACGCGGCGGCTGGCCGAGGTGACGGGCTGACAGGGCTGACGGGCCGGTGCCCCGAGAGGGCCACAGCGGCCACAGCGGCCATGGCGCCCAACGCCGGGCCCGCGCCCCTCAGTCCACCGTCGCCGCGCAGACCAGCCGCCGGTCGTGGCCCACTTCCCGCTCCGGCCCGGTCAGCCGGATCGGGACGCGGTGCCGTACGTCCGTGCTGGACGCCGCGAAGCGCAGCTCCAGTTCGCCCGGTTCGACGATCCGGTGTCCGCTCAGCCCCGTGAACGAGGTCAGGTCCGCGTGGAAGCGGAACCGCACCCGGCGGGCCTGTCCCGGACCGAGCGGCACCCGTGCGTAGCCGATCAGCCGGGTGTCGGGGCGGGTCGTCTGGGCGACGGGGTCGTGCAGGTAGAGCTGTACGACGTCGGCGCCCGCGCGGTCGCCCGTGTTCCGTACGGTGAGCTCCAGTTCGGTGCCCCCGTCGGTCGGCAGTTCCGCCGGGACGGCCGCGAAGTCCTCCCAGCGGAAGCCGGTGTACGACAGGCCGTGCCCGAACGGGTGCAGCGGCGTCGGGTCGAGACTGCTGCTGTCGCCCGCGAGCCCCAGCGGCGGCTGGAGGTACGTCCACGGCTGGCCCCCGGGCCCGTACGGGATGCTGACCGGGAGCCGGCCGGAGGGATTGACCCGGCCGGACAGGACGCCTGCCACGGCCGGGCCACCCTCCTCCCCCGGAAAGAAGGCGGCCACCGCGCCGGCGAGCCGCTCGGCCCAGCGGCCCAGGGCGTACGGCCGCCCGGAGAGGAGTACGAGCACCACGGGGGTGCCGCTGGCGAGGAGCGCGTCGAGGAGTTCGCCCTGTACGCCGGGGAGCGCCAGGTCCGGGGCGTCGCAGCCCTCGCCCGAGGTGCCGCGCCCGAACAGGCCCGCCCGGTCGCCGAGTACGGCGACGCACACGTCCGCGTCGCGCGCCAGCCCGGTGGCGGCGGCGATGCCGCCGGTGTCCGCGCCGCTGACGTCGCAGCCGGGCGCGTACGTCACGTCGGCGCCGTCGAACTCCCCGCGCAGCGCCTCCAGCACGGTCGGCACGTGCACGCCGAGCGGCACGTCCGGGTGCGAGACGCCGACGTGGGCGGGGAAGGAGTAGCAGCCGAGCATCGCCAGCGGGTCGTCGGCGCGGGGGCCGACGACGGCGATGCGGGCGCCCGCGGCGGGGCTCAGCGGGAGCGTGCCGGAGGGGTTGGCGAGGAGGACGCAGGAGCGTTCGGCGGCCGTACGGGCGAGGGCGCGGTTGGCGGGCGGGTCGAGGTCGAGGCTGCCGGCGGCGACACCGCCGTTGACGCGCCGTCGCCCGTACGGCCACCCTCCCTGTTGCCGGACCTGTTGCCGGACCCGTTGCCCGTGCCCGCGAGCGCGGGCGGCAGCGGCGACCAGTCCGGGTCGAGCAGGCCGAGTGCGCACTTCTGCCGCAGCACCCGTTCCGCCGCGCGGTCCAGCAGCTCCTCGGGGACGCGTCCGGCACGTACGGCGCCGGTCAGGGCGTCGCCGTAGCAGCGTACGGTCGGCAGCTCCGTGTCCACGCCCGCGGCCAGGGCGACTCCGGCCGCGCCGCCCGGGTCGGCCGCCACCTTGTGCAGGGTCTCCAGGAAGCCGACGCCGAAGTAGTCGGCGACAACGGTCCCTTCGAAGCCCCAGGTGCCGCGCAGCAGCCCGGTGAGCAGCTCGTTGTCGGCGGCGGACGGTACGCCGTCGACCTCCGTGTACGAGCTCATCACCGAACGCGCGCCGCCCTCGCGCAGCGCCATCTCGAAGGGCGGCAGGACGACGTCCGCCATCTCCCGTACGCCCGCCCGCACGGGCGACAGGTTGCGGGCGCCGGCCGAACCGGCGTACCCCGCGAAGTGCTTCAGCGTGGCGACCACGCCGGTGCTCTCCAGCCCGCGCACGTAGGCGGCGCCGAGGGTGCCCACCAGATACGGGTCCTCGCCGATGGTCTCCTCCACGCGGCCCCAGCGCGCGTCCCGTACGACGTCCAGCACCGGCGCGAGGCCCTGCTGCACGCCGACGGACGCCAGGTCGCGGCCGATGCGGGCGCCGAGTTCGGCGACCAGCTCCGGGTCGAACGTGGCGCCCCAGGCGAGCGGCACCGGATACGCGGTCGCGCCGTGCGCGGTGAAACCGGCCAGGCACTCCTCGTGGGCCACGGCCGGGATGCCGAACCGGCCCGCGGCGACGATCCGCTGCTGTGCGCGGGCCAGGGCGAGCGCGCCGAGCGCGGGGTCGACGGGGGCGGTGCCGAAGCAGCGGGTGAGCTGGCCGAGTCCGCGGGGGACGAGGGCGTCCCAGTCGACCGCGTCCGTCATGTCGTGCTGGTGCGGCGCCACATGCTCGCCGGACTGGTCGGCGCCCATCCAGATCCCGTACAGCTGGGCCGACTTCTCCTCCAGCGTCATCCGGGCGAGCAGATCGGCCACGCGCGTCGCGGCGGGCAGTGCGGGGTCGCGCCAGGGCGCGTCTTCTACGGCGTCCTGGGCGGACGTGGCGTCGCGGGCGGGGCGGACGGTCATGGGGGAGTGGGTCCTCTCTGTCTGTACGAAGGGGCGCGGGCGGCTACTTGCCGCCGGCTCCCATGAGCCCGTTGATCAGCGCGCGGCGTGCGACCAGATAGACGGCGAAGATGGGCACGCCGGACAGCACGACGGCCGCGAGCAGGGCCGGGATGTTGATGCCGAACTGGCCCATGAACGTGAAGAGTCCGAGCGTCAGCACGCGCGGCCCCTCGGACTGGGTGAGGATCAGCGGGAAGATGAAGCCGTTCCACGCCTGGAGCGCGGCGAAGATGGCCACCGTGCTGATGCCGGCGCGCGACAGCGGCACGGTGAGCTGGAGCATCATCCGCATCGGCGAGGCTCCGTCCAGCGCCATGGCCTCGTACAGCTCCTCGGAGATGTCCCGCATCGTGCCGGTGAGCACGATGACGGCGACCGGCATGGCGAAGGCCGCGGTCGGGAGGATCACCGCGAGCAGGGTGTCGTAGAGGCCGAGTTCGCCGATGATCAGGTACAGCGGTACGACGACGGCCTGCGCGGGAATCGCCACGCCCAGCAGGAACACCCGGAAGGCCAGCCCGGACCAGCGGTCCCGGGTGCGGACGGCGACGTACGCGATCGGCACGGAGAACGCGAGCACGAGCGCGACCACGGCCACGGCGACCAGCGCGGTGTTGCCGATCAGGCGCGGGAAGCCGCTGTTGAGCACGGTGTTGTAGTTGTCGAGGGTGGGATTCGAGGGCGGCGCCAGCGGGTTGCCGGTCAGCGCCTGGTCCTGCTTCATCAGCGACGCGGACAGCATCGTGTAGACGGGGACCAGGACGACGACGAGCCAGATCAGCGAGCCGGCCCCGGCGAACGGGTTGACGCGGCGGCCCAGCAGCGGACGGCGCGTACGGCCGCCCCCGCCGCGTCCGCGCGGAGCGCGGGGCGTACGGTCGGGCCTGCCGCGCGAACCGGGCGGGCGGGGGGACTTGTCGACATCCGCGGCGGCCGGTGCGGTGCTGGTGGGTCCGGTGGGTCCGGTGGTTCCGGTGGTCATGTCGGGTCACATCCCTTCGCGGGTGCTGCGCATGGCACCGAAGCCGGTGAAGCGGACGAGCAGCAGCGCCAGCCCGGTGGCCGTGAGCACCAGGAACGTGGCGATGGCGCTGGCGTAGCCGAGGTCGAACTTCTGGAAGCCGGTGTGGTACATGAGGTACGGGAGGATGGTGGTGTCGGTGCCGGGTCCGCCCTTGGTGAGGATGAGGACCGTCTCGAAGTACGTGAGCGTGCCCACGACCATCAGCACGGTGGACGTCGTGACGGTGTCGCGCAGCTGCGGCAGGGTGATCGAGAAGAACTGCCGTACGCGGCCCGCCCCGTCCACCTCCGCCGCCTGGTAGAGCACTTCGGGGATCTGCCGGGCGCCGCCCTGGTAGATCAGCGTGTGGAACGGGATGAACTGCCAGCCGCCGACGAACACCACGGCCAGGAACGCGCTCGTGGAATTGCCCAGCACGTTCTGGTCGCCCAGCCCGAACCACTCCCCGAACTGCTTCACCGCACCGAAGTTGGGGTCCAGCACGGAGTGGAACAGCAGCGCGATGGCCGTACTGGACAGCAGCAGCGGGATGAAGAACACCGCGGACAGCACCGCGCGGTTGCGCTGCCGGCCGGCCGCCCACACACCGAGCAGCAGCGCGGCGGGCGTCTGGAACGCCCAGCTCGCCAGGACGAGCAGCGCGGTCAGCCCGGCGGCCCGGTGCATCTGCGGATCGCCGAGCAGCGTGGTCCAGTTGTCCAGGCCGGTGAACCGGGGTGCGGACAGCCCGTCCCAGTCGCAGAACGAGAGGTAGACGGCGAGCACCATCGGCGCGAGCGCGAACGCCGCGAAGAACAGCACGCCGGGCAGCACCCACGCCGGATGCGGGCGCCCCACCCTGCGGTCGAGCTGCTGCCCCTTGCGGCGGTCCCGCGCCTTGCGGCCGTCTTGCGGTGGGTGCCGGTCGGGCCGGCGGTCGAGCGCCGCCGTCACTTCAGGCCCTGCATCGCGCTGACGAACTGGCGGGGCGAGGACTGCCCGACGAACAGCTTGTTGATCTCCGTGAGCATCGGTGCCGAGAGGTCGGAGGGGAGTGCCTGGTCCCAGGACAGCGTGAAGCTGGGCGCGTCCTGCACCAGCTTGTACTGGAACTTCGAGAACTCTGGGCTGGGCGAGGAGTCCAGCAGCTTCTCCGCACCGGCGGTCGCGGGCACGTCGCCGTTGGCGATGAGGGCCTTGGCGTAGCGGTCGGACGCCATCTCGGTGAGGAACGCGATGGCGGCGTCCTTGTTGCCCACGTTGGCGTGCACCGACCAGTAGTTGGTGGGGTTGCCGACGACGTTGCGGGGGTCGCCGGTGCCGCCGGTCACCGTCGGGAAGACGGCCCAGCCCAGGTCCTTCTCCGCGAACTCGGGGTGCTTGCCGAGCTGGGTGGGGTACTCCCACGAGCCCATCAGGTGCATCGCGGCCTTGCCCTGGGCGAAGAGGGCGGGTGCGCCGCCGCTGTCGTAGCCCACCGAGGAGAAGTTCTTGCCGAACGCGCCCCCGTCGATGAGGTCCTTCACCTGCTCCGCGGCCTTCAGCACGGCCGGGTCCTCCCAGCGGGCCCCCTCGTCGTTCTGGATGCGGGCGAACACCTTCTCGCCCCCGATCCGGTCCACCAGGTACTCCAGCCACATGAGTTCGGTCCAGACGTCGACCCCGCCGAGGGCGAACGGGGTGATGCCCTTGCCCCGTACGGTGTCGATGATCTGCTGCAGGTCGTCCCAGGTCTCCGGCGGCGTCAGCGAGTGCTTGTCGAACACGGACTTGTTGTAGAAGAGGATCACCGGCTGCATGCCGCGCATGGGGATGCCGTAGTTGCGGCCTTCGAGTTCGCCGGCCTTCATCACGGACGGCAGGAAGCCGTTCTTCAGCTTCGGGTCGGCGCGTACGGCGTCGGTGAGGTCGGTCAGCCGGCCGGCCTCCTGGAACGGCCTGATGCTGCCGCCGCCCCAGTTGAAGAAGATGTCCGGGCCGCTGGGCGAGCCCATGGCCGTACGCAGCTTGGCGACGTAGTCGGAGCCGGGCACCTCCTCCAGCTTGACCTTCGCGTCGGCGGATTTGTTGAACCGCTTGACGGCGGAGCGCTGCACCTTCACGGCGTCGTCGCCGTAGACGTACGTCGTCAGCTCCCCGCCGTCGGAACCACCCGCGCCACCCCCGCCGCAGGCGGTGAGTCCGGGGGCGGTCAGTGCCGCGGCGCCGGCCCCGAGTATCCAGCGCCTGCTGTACGTCCTGTGGGTTACTCCGGGCTTCATGACGGCACCCTCTGTCGAATGTCTCTGATGTCTCTGGCGAATGACTGCGGATCGAAACAACGAATGTTGCGAGAAGCTTTACGAATTTTCGGTCACGTTAAGGAGGGCTGCCGCCCGCGTCAAGGGGTCGCGCACACTCGGTCGCAGAGCGTGCTCCGACTACGGGACGACCGCGCCCGGCGCTACCATCGGCGGCATGAGTCCCGCAAAAGCGCAGCGGCGCCGCACCCCAGAGCCGCAGGAGGAGTCCGCCGAGGAGTCGCCCCCGAGCACCGCGACCCTCGCGGAGATCGCCCGTGCCGCCGGCGTCTCCGCCCCGACAGTTTCGAAAGTCCTCAACGGCCGGGCCGACGTCGCCGCCGCGACCCGTACCCGTGTCGAGGAGCTGCTCCTGCACCACGGCTACCGCCGCCGGCGTACGGAGGCGAGCCGGTCACCCCTGATCGACCTGGTGTTCCACGAGCTGGAGAGCGCCTGGGCGATGGAGGTCATCCGGGGCGTGGAGAACGTCGCGCGCCAGGAGGGCCTGAGCGTCGTGCTCTCCGAGAGTGACGGTCAGCTGACCCCCGGGCAGACCTGGCTGGACCGGGTGCTGGCGCGCCGGCCGCATGGCGTGATCCTGGTGCTCTCCGGGCTGGACCCGGCCCAGCGCGCCCAACTGGCCAGCCGCGACATCCCGTTCGTGGTCATGGACCCGGCCGGGGACCCGGGTGACGAGGTGCCCTCGGTGGGCGCGACCAACTGGCAGGGCGGGCTCGCCGCGACCCGGCATTTGGTCGAACTCGGCCACCGGCGGATCGGCGTGATCGGCGGACCGCCGCGGATGATGTGCAGCCGCGCCCGCATCGACGGGTACCGCGCCGCGCTCGAGGCGGCGGGCGTGCCCGTGGACCCTGGGCTGATCCGGGAGGGCGACTTCCACCACGAGGCCGGCTACGAGGTGGGCCGCGAGCTGCTGCGCCTGCCGGACCGCCCGACGGCGGTCTTCACCGGCAACGACCTGCAGGCGCTCGGACTCTACGAGGCGGCCCGCGAGCTGGGCCTGCGGGTGCCGGAGGACGTGAGCGTGCTCGGCTTCGACGACCTGCCGCTCACCCGCTGGGTCTCGCCGCCGCTGACCACCGTCCGCCAGCCGCTGGCGCAGATGGCGGAGGCCGCGGCCCGCATGGTCCTGGACCTGGGCCGGGGCGAGCGGCCGGCGGCGACCCGTATCGAACTGGCCACCAGCCTGGTCGTACGGGGCAGCACGGCGCCGCTGGAGGAGGCGTGAGCGGGCGCGGGGCGGCGTAGGGCGGAATGGAGCGGGGGCGGCGCGCGATCGGGGTCGGGGCAGCGGGCGAAAGTTTCGCCGCCGTTCACGCGGGGGAGGTTCCCGCCGCCGTGACCGCGCGGGCAGCGCGTCACGACGGGCAGATGCAGCGGACGCGGCCGCAGTTGGGGCAGACAGGCACATACGGAGCCATGGGGCTTACGGTGCCGTGCGGAACTCAATAATCCGTGAGAAACGGATGAGTATTTCCCAACACGGTGGGATCAGAACGGCATTTGGGCCCCGGCCTTCCAGCCCCTCCGGCCCCGGCGCCCGGCCCGCGGGCTCAGGCGCTGAGCGAGGAGTCGTCGCCGGTCGGGTCCGTGCCCGGCAGGCGGTGGCGCGCGGCGATGAGCGCGGCGTCCACGTGCTTGGTGCCGGTGGAGATGCACAGCGTGTACGCGACGTCGTCCATGCGGCGCCGCACCTCGGGTTCACCGCCGCGGGCGTGCAACGCCCGCAGTGCCTCGTACTGCTCGACGAGGTTCCGCAGCACGGCAGG